>NZ_JBFBLU010000004.1:0-394150 GCF_040686795.1 Specibacter sp. NPDC078709 | reverse complement strand
ATGAACTCCGGGCCCATCTCGACCTTCGTCTTCATCCACTCCGGCTTACGCTCAACCGGAACCGCAGCATTACGCTGCTCAATCCGCAACAACTTCCGTCCCTCAGGTGCCAACGTCACGGCAATGCTCCTTCTGGCCGCGCCGTGTCAACGGCATCGGCGGTTGTGGCCTCATGGGGCGCAAATTCGGTGATAAGTGGTGCTAAGAATTTTTCAGTGGCCAGTTGCACATGGGAAAGCAGGTCCCGGGGCGTGATGTCCTCGCCAGTCTCGGCCGCCATTGTGGTGGTGCCGGCGTCCTGAATTCCGCAGGCGATGATCTGGTTGTACGGTTCAAGGCTGTTGTTGGCATTGATGGCAATGCCATGCATCGTGACTCCGTCATGGACGCGGATGCCGATCGCAGCAATTTTCCGTGTGGGGCCTTTGTTATCTGCTAGAAGCCAGATACCAGCGCGTCCCTCGACGCGTACGCCATCGATCGTGAAATGAGCTAAAACCTCGATGATGATGTCCTCGAGGGCGTGGACATAAGCGCGGATGCTGTGGGCATCGGCCAAGCGAACGATCGGGTACATCACGAGCTGGCCTGGGCCGTGCCAGGTGAGCTTGCCACCGCGATCAACATTGATCACAGGGGTGCCGTCGAAGGGACGTTCATGCTCCTCGGTCCGTTTCCCGGCTGTGTACACCGGCGCATGTTCCAAGAGCAGCGCCGTGTTTGGCACGTTGCCTGCAACGACGCCGTCATGGACGCTACGCTGCAGATCCCAGGCACTGGCGTAGTCAATAAAATTTGGGGCTAATCCAATTTCGGTGAACTCAACACTCATAGTGGTCACTTTAGAGGACGATGCAAATTCGCCTAAATCAGAATTCTTCATGACGCGCAGCCCTGTGGATAACTTCGAGCAGGAAATTCGAAAGAGGACTACTACTTATGTATGGACTCCATCGCCAAACCCGTCAAGCCACAGATTCCGGAACGGCCTCCCCGCATATCTGGTTATGACCCCGTGCGCTGTTTGGGCGGTGGATCGCAGGGTCAGGTGTGGCTCATGTCCGCGCATGATGGTTCCGCCCCAGTGGCGGCAAAGTTCCTGTCCACTGAAGCGGCCCTCGTACGAGGAGCTCACACCAGCGAATCCGGTCGTCACAATGAGAGCCAAATCACGCAAGAATGGCGGCTACTGGCACAGTTCAAACACGAACACCTCATTCCGATGCACCGGCTCGTGGCTGATAGTAACGGCTCACTGGTTTTGATCATGGAGTTCGCGGCAGGTGGTTCCTTGAGCCAAATTGTGCGGGCACGCGGCCCGCTGTCTGTAGGGGAGGTGGTGACCATCCTGACGCCGATGGGTCAGGTATTGGCGTTTTTGCATGGACGTGGAGCTATCCATGGCGATGTTTCTAGCGGTAACGTTTTGCTCAGCGCGAGCGGAAAGCCCTTCCTGGCGGACTTTGGCTTTAGCCGGGTGTTGGGTCAAGCGGCGGAGCAGCCAGCTGGGACACCCGGGTATTTTTGTCCCTCCGATGGGCAGCGGAATGAAGCCTCCGACGTGTATGCGCTCTCCGCCGTGGGCTGGTTTGCTTTGACCGGCCGGACCCCTCCGCCAACCAGGGATCGTCCGCCACTGTCCAGTCTGGTTCCCACTGTTCCGGGCGAGCTGGTGGCTGCCCTGGAAGCGGGGTTGCAGGAAGACCCCGTGCAACGTCCCACGGCCGCGGCTTTTGCCCAGGCGGTGTATCGAAGTGCCAAAGCGGAATCTGTGATGTTAGCGCATGCCGTGCACCCCAGTGTGCTCCCTGAATTACCCACCCGGCGCGCTGTGAACGTTAAAAGAAAAGCACCTAGCCGGGCGCTGCATGGCAGGAGGCTTAGAGTTCTGGGGCGACGCGGTGCCGGTCTTGCCGATGGGGAGCCAATGAAGAGTGCTCACTGGTTTTCTCGTCGCAGGAAGATCAAGAGCCTCGATTCACTATGGGGGAACGCCGAGGCGCCACCCCGGTTGGGGATCCCAGCTGGCACCCAAGCTACCGCGGCTGGTCGGAGGGCCGCACCGAGACGCGGGCCCGGAACGTCACGCGTCTCCGGCAGTGTCCGGGGCGGGGAACGGGACCGAGCGCGGGGACAAAGCCGGGACCGAGCGCGGGGAAGAGCGTGGGGACGGGCAGTGACGTGGGTGTTAGCGCTGCTGGGACTGGCAGCGGCCGTAGTGGGGGTCGTGGTGATGAACGGAGGGCGGCTTGCTCCAATCGCAGACGGAGCGGAAGTGCTTCACCAGGGAGTGTCATCGGCGGCTCCCGCACGAGAGCTTCCAGCCCTAGAAAGCAATGGAGCGTCACTGCCCTGGGCTGGGGCGCTTCCCTCTGAAATCCAGCAGGGACTGCTCGCGCCAGAACCGGAGGTAGCCTTTCGGTCGTTGGCCTGGGCCAGATCTTTTGCGCTGTCCCACGTAGATCAGGGCCTGCTGGACCACATCAATGGGAAGGGTTCGCCGGCGTTGGCGGCAGATACGGCTATTGTGACTGCCTTGTCGGCCAACGGACATGGATTTACGGGATTGGAGTTTGCGGTAGAGCAGGTCCACAGGAGCGCGAGTGCGTCTCCATTAGCTGGCGGTGATGTGGACGGGAACGGCACAGCAACCCTGCAGGCAACTATCCTCACAAGTTCCTTTGCAGAACAGGATGCTGATGGTTTGTTGGTGCATAATTATCCTTCGGAGCAACGCCAAGAGCTGACCATTCTCCTCATCAGAGTGGATTCCCGCTGGCAGATCCAGCAAGTTCTCGAGGCCGCACCCTTGCCTGCCGAGGTGGTCAATGAACGGTGACGCCTAGTGGCAATAAAGTACAGCACGGGTAAGGTGCGGCAGGCTTCAGATGCGGCAGGACGTCATCGCTGAAGACTTGCCGGGCATAAGTATGGGCGGCAACCGCCATAGCAGTTACCGCCCATGCCTTTACTCTTCAGGTTCTGTGGTTCCGGGAGGTGCTTATGCCTCCAGCGTTGCCTCGAGGGTGATCTCGACGCCGGCCAGTGCGGCTGACACGGGGCAGCCTGCCTTGGCGCCGTTGGCAATGGTGTCGAACTGTTCCTGGGTGATGCCCGGGATTTTCGTTGCGAGCGTCAGGTGGCTGCCGGTGATGCCGGTGCCGGGGACGAACGTGACGGCGGCGCTGGTGTTGACATAGTCAGCGGCGAAGCCTGCGCCAGCCAGCTCGTGCGAGAAAGCCATGGCGAAGCACGATGAGTGTGCTGCGGCGATGAGTTCTTCTGGGCTGGTCTTGCCCTCGGAGGCTTCGGTGCGAGCCCTCCATGTGATGTCAAAGGTGCCCAGTTCTGAACTGTCCAAGGTGACTTGACCCTTGCCTGTGGGAAGGTCGCCGACCCAGCCTGCATGGGCGTTACGAGTTGCTGCCATGTTAACTCCTTGAGGTGTATTCAAATCCACGGGTTCAGATGGATTCATCTGAACATCCACCTCCACCCTATTGCTTTAAATGCCGCACGGCGCCTTTCACAGTGAGAACAGTGAAGAAACTGTGCTCACGGCGAAAGGCGCCGTACTTAAGCGTGAAGATTAGACCCAGAAAACAGCGACAGCGATGTTGATGAACGCCATGCCACCCACTGCGTGGGCCAGACCCTTGGAGACATCCTGGTTGTTCTTGACCTTGCGGCGGCCAATGAAAGCAGCTACGGCAATAACCAAGGCGATGACCACCTTGACGCCAATCTTGATGTGGTTGACGTCGCCATCGCCCATTTCAGCCAAGCCTACGAGCAACAGGCCTGTGATGAGCTGGGTCAGCGCACCAATCCACTGCCACTGGGTCACGGTCGGCGTCTTGAAGGCGGCGAGCCAGCCGCCAACGATCGCAGCGGCACCCAGAATATGCAAAAACACGAGAAATAAGTGTAAGAAGTCCATAGCTTCAGCTTAAACAATTTACTGACACAGTGTCTATCAAGGAGTGCCTAATGTGGCGCACGTAACAAGTGGGCAAGGCGGTCTGACATGAGAACGGCGGCCGGCGACTTGAAAAATCCAAGCCGACGGCCGCCGTCGAATATTCATGCAAGGGACGTGTTACAGGCCCAGGTCAGCCTCAAACGCGCCCTCTTCCAGGCGGGCCTTCAAGGTCTGCAGGAAGCGGCCAGCGTCCGCGCCGTCCACCAGGCGGTGATCGTACGTCAGGCACAGGTACATCATGTGACGGATGGCGATGCTGTCGTCGCCGTCTGCGTCAGCAACAACCACTGCGCGCTTGACGATCGCGCCGGTGCCCAGGATGGCAACGTTGGGCTGGTTGATGATCGGGGTGTCGAACAGGGCGCCAACGGAACCGATGTTCGTGATGGAGAACGTGCCACCGGAGAGCTCATCCGGACCGATCTTGCCGCTGCGGGTGCGTGCGGCAACATCGGCGATCTTGCCGGCCAGGCCAGCAAGGTTCAGATCGCCTGCGTTGGAGATGACAGGAACCAGCAGGCCCTTGTCGGTGTCCACAGCAATCGCGAGGTGCTCGGCGTTGTGGTAGGTGATCTGCTGAGTTTCCTCGTTGTACTCACCGTTGACCGAGGGGTGCACCTTGAGCGCTTCGGTGACTGCCTTGGCAATGAAGGGCAGGTAGGTCAGCTTGGTGCCGTTCGTGGCGGCGAAGTTGTCCTTCGACTTGGCGCGCAGCTTGACGATGCGCGTCATGTCGATCTCGTGCACCTGCGTGAGCTGCGTGGAAGCTTCCAGCGATTCGCGCATGCGGCGGGCGATGACCTGGCGGATGCGAGGTGCCTTGACAGTGGTGCCGCGCAATGAAGACGGTACGACGGCGGCGGCAGCCTTGGCAGCGGGGGCGGCGGATGCGCTCGGGGCCGGGGCCGCAGCAGCCTTGGCGGCTTCTGCGGCGGCGACAACATCTTCCTTGCGGATGCGTCCACCAACACCGGAACCGGTGACGGTGGCGATGTCAATGTTGTGCTGCTTGGCCAACTTGCGAACCAAGGGGGTCACGTAGTTGGACTCTGATCCCGACGCAGCAGCGGCCGGAGCAGCAGCAGGTGCGGCGGCCGGAGCTGCAGGGGCAGCAACGGGGGCCGGAGCGGCCGGTGCGGCAGCGGGTGCAGCCGGAGCGGGGGTGGCGACCGGGGCAGGAGCAGCAACGGGAGCTGCAGCTTCGGCAACAGGAGCCGGAGCCGGAGCAGCGGCCGGAGCGGCTGCGCCAGCGGCGCCGATCAGTGCCAGCACGCCACCGACTTCAGCGGTCTCGTCTTCAGGGACGCGGATCTCCAGCAAGACACCAGCCACGGGGGAGGGGATCTCGGTGTCAACCTTGTCGGTGGAAACCTCCAGTAGCGGCTCGTCGACCTCGATGGTGTCACCAACGGCCTTGAGCCAGCGGGTGACGGTACCTTCGGTGACGGACTCGCCCAGCGCCGGCAGAACCAGTTCGTGGGCATCGCCAGCAGGAGCAGCTGATTCGGCCGGTGCGGCTGCGGGTGCTTCGGCAGGAGCGGCAGGAGCGGCGGGTGCAGCAGCCGGCTCGGCCGGAGCCTCAGCAGCTGCAGGCGCTTGCGCGCTGCCTGCTTCGCCGGTGCCGATGCGGGCCAAAGTGGCGCCAACTTCAGCGGTCTCGTCCTCGGGAACGAGGATCTCTTCCAGAATGCCAGCGAAGGGCGACGGGATCTCGGTGTCAACCTTGTCGGTGGATACTTCCAGCAAGGGCTCGTCTACTTCGACGCGTTCCCCAACCTGCTTGAGCCATCGTGTGACGGTTCCTTCGGTGACGCTTTCACCCAAGGCGGGCAAGTTCACGGATTCAGACATTTCGTCCCCGTTCTCCTTCTAATGCGCTGCATTTGTCTGGGCCTGCACGATGCTGCAGGGCCCTGAAATTCTTAGAAATAGGTCGTATTTGTAGCTTAGTGCACCCGGCGCGAACGCCGGGTGCACCATTTTTTGTTGCTAGCCGTGGAGCGGGCGTCCGGCCAAAGCCATTGCCGCTTCTCCCAAAGCTTCGTTCTGCGTGGGGTGTGCATGAATCAGACCCGCGATGTCCTCGGGGTAGGCTTCCCAGTTCACGATGAGCTGTGCTTCACCAATCTGCTCGCCAATGTGGCTGCCGATCATGTGAACACCCACCACGGGGCCATCCTTTTCGCGGACGAACTTGATGATGCCGCCGGTGCCCAGGATGGCGCTCTTGCCGTTTCCAGCGAGGTTGTACTCGGTGGTCTCGACATTGCTGTCGCCGAACTTTTCCTTGGCCTGCTTCTCGTTCAAACCAACGGAAGCAATCTCCGGGTCACAGAAGGTGACCTTGGGGATGTTGATGTCTTCGACGATGACCGGGTTCAAGCCAGCAATTTCCTCAGCAACAAAGATGCCCTGCTGGAAGCCGCGGTGAGCCAACTGAACGCCGGGGACAATGTCGCCTACTGCGTAGATATTGCCAACGCCGGTGTGGAGGCGCTCATTGGTGATGACGAAGCCGCGGTCGATCGTGACGCCAGCTTCTTCAAAGCCCATGCCGGCGGTGGACGGGCCACGGCCAACAGCAACGAGCATGAGATCAGCTTCGAACGTCTTGCCATCAACCAAGGTGGCCTTGACGCCGTCGTTGTTCTGCTCAACGCCCTGGAAGAAGGTACCGGTGTTGAACTTGATGCCACGCTTACGGAAGGTGCGCTCAAGCACCTTGATGATGGCGGCATCTTCGTTGGGAACCAGTGAGGCCATGCCTTCGATGATGGTGACCTCTACGCCGAAGGACTTCCAAACGGAAGCAAATTCGACGCCGATGACGCCGCCACCGAGCACGATTGCGCTCTTGGGCAGTTCAGTCATGCTCAGTGCCTCGTCTGAGGTGATGACCTTGCCACCAATTTCCAAGCCGGGCAGGCTGCGGGAGTATGAACCAGTGGCCAGAACAATGTTCTTGCCGGTGTAGTTCACGCCGTTCACGGTGATGGTGTTAGCTGCGGTCAGGCGGCCTTCACCTTCGATGACCGTGACGCCCTTGCCCTTGATGAGACCCTGCAATCCCTTGTACTTGCCGGCAATGATGCCGTCCTTGTACTTGTTCACGCCCACCAGGTCAATGCTGTTGAGCTGGCTGTTGACACCAATGGAGGCGCCTTCACGTGCGTGATCAGCGACCTCAGCTGCGTGCAGCAGCGCCTTGGTGGGGATACAGCCGTTGTGCAGGCAGGTGCCACCCAACTTGCCCTTCTCCACAAGACCAACGGTCATGCCCAATTGGACTGCGCGCAGAGCAGTTGCGTAACCGCCGCTGCCACCGCCGAGAACCAAAATATCGAATTCTTGCCCAGCTGCCTGTTCGGCCACTTAGACGCTCCCTCGCGTTCGGGTGACGCGCACACTTTGTCGCGTCATCTCATCATTTATTGAAAGAAGTCTGAGAGTTCTTTGGGAACGTCCCAGACTTCTTCGAAGTCAAAGACAAATACTTTCAGGATTTACCTTACGTCAGTTGTCCCACCCTGCACCGTCACAGCTGTCACACTATGGCGAATGTGGTCATACTCACTTCCGCTGTGACGGTGGAGGTGGTGCAGGATGGGGTGACTGAAAAAAACTTAGGCGCTGCGAGCCACGACGTCTTCCACGTAGCTCACCAAGGTCCGGACAGCCATTCCGGTTCCCTGCTTGGGGGTGTAACCGTACGGTGCGCCTTCGTTGAAGGCAGGGCCAGCGATGTCGAGGTGAGCCCAGGGGATGGTTTCCCCATCCTTACCCTTGCCGATGAACTCCTGCAGGAAGACGGCAGCGGTCATCATGCCGCCCATCCGTTCGCCAATGTTCGCCATGTCGGCCACCGGCGAGTCCAATGAAGGACGCAGTTCTTCCGGCAACGGCATGGGCCACACCAGTTCGCCGGCCCGATCAGCGGCAGCCTTCAGTGCGGCGCTGACGCCTTCATCGCCCATGACACCTGCGGTGCGGTGGCCCAGGGCCACCACTTGGGCGCCGGTCAGGGTAGCGACATCGATGATCACATCCGGGAATTCGGCGGAGGCGGCGACGAGGCCATCGGCCATGACCAAACGACCTTCGGCATCGGTGTTGAGCACTTCCACAGTCTTGCCGCCAAGGATTGTGAGGACATCGGAGGGCCGGATTGCCGTGCCGGAAGGCATGTTTTCGGCAATACAGAGCCAACCGGTGACGTTGACCGGCAGCCCCAGCGCGGCGACTGCCAAAACCGTGTTGAGTACGGCGGCGGCCCCGGCCATGTCACACTTCATGGTGACCATGCCGGCGCCGGGCTTGATCGAAATTCCACCGCTATCGAAAGTGATGCCCTTGCCCACCAGGGCAAGGCTGGCTACGGCACGCTCGGACTTGTACTCAACCTTGACCATGCGCGGAGGGCGAGAGGAGCCTTGGCCCACACCCATGATGCCGCCCCAGCCGTCCTTGAGCAGTTTCTTCTCATCGAAGACGGTGACCTTGACGGGCAAGCCCTTAGACAGTTCGCGTGCCGCGTCAGCAAAGGTCGCCGGAAACAACTTACTCGGCGGCTCATTGACCAGAGTGCGGGTCGCGTTGACAGCCTTGGCTACAACAGAGGCCCGCTCCAAAGCTGCGGCCAGTTCAGGATCTTTAGCCAGTGTTGAATAGATGGTGACCTTGGACACGGGGGCCTGCTTAGCTGCCGTGTTGGTGTGCATGCTGGCGTACTGGTAGGCGCCCAGAGCGGCACCCTCGGCCAAAGCGGCAACGTGAGTGACCGCCGTCGTAGGTACTGCGAAGACAACGTGATTAGTCCCGGCCAGCTGGCGGGTAGTGGCTCCAGCTAGTCGGCGCAGGGCTTCTTCGCTGACCGTGGCGCCCTTGACCGTTCCTACTCCGGCCAGGACCAGGATCTTGGCGCCGGTGTCTGGAAGGCCAGGCAGGCGCACAATTTGATCGGCTGCACCTGTCACGCCGAGGGCGGAAAGTGAGGCTTTCAAGGAGGTGAGGGTTGCCGGAGATAGTGGCGTGTCGAGGATGACGGGGCCGTCGGCGCTCTTGGCCACGGCTATCACCAGAGCGTCGGAGGTGGCTTTCGCCAGGTCGGTGTTGATGACGCGGAAGCTGATGGTTTCTTTTGCACTCACGGAATTACTGTCCTCACTGTGGGGTGTTGATGAACTATGTCGCTGCTTTCGATCGTAGCCCCAACGCAAATCGATTGCCTTCCGGTTGGTGTCAACCGCCAGTGAAGTGGCTGCTTTTTCGGTTCACCTTGCGCACCATCCGTTACCGCAGGGTTCGGTCCGTTGAGGCGCTCAAGGTAAAGTCCTAGCGTCACGGAACTGCAAAGAGTCCGCAGCATTACGCGCCACATAAGATGTTCGCGGAATGTTTCGGGGGGCCTGCGGTGTTGTGCTGTTTAGAGTCATAAGCTGCTGAGGAAGTCCATGAAAAATTTCGAGTACGCCCCGTTTCACGCCCCTGAGTCCCTCTACGCCCTGAATGAGGAGTTGCTGGCCGCCGAAGACCTCAGCGGCGTCAACCTGGTCATGGCCTTCACAGGATTCTCCGACGCAGGCCACGTGGTGACTCAGATCGCCGGCGAATTGCATGATCATCTGGCCCACGAGCCCGTGGCCATTTTCGATATTGACCAACTTGTTGACTACCGTTCACGTCGGCCCCGGGTGACATTCACCGAAGACCGGCTCAGCGACTACCAGGCTCCCTCGCTAGTGTTGCACCGCATGGTCGATGCTCTGGGAACACCGTTCTTGTACTTGAACGGCAGCGAGCCCGATCTGCAGTGGGAGCGGTTCAGTGATGCCGTTTTGGGTTTGGTGGAACGCTTCGATGTGAATCTGGTGGCTTGGGTGCATTCGGTGCCCATGCCGGTGCCGCACACCCGCCCGATTGGGGCTACGGTACACGGCAACCGTCCGGATCTGATCGAGGGCATTTCGGCGTGGAAGGCCACCATGGAGATTCCGGCCGCGATTGGTCACGTGCTTGAGGTCAAGCTCGCTGCGGCAGGGCGCAACGTGGTGGGTTACGCCATCCACGTCCCGCATTACCTGTCCGACGCCGAGTACCCGCCCGCCGCCGTCGCCGGTCTGGAATACCTGGGCGCAGCAGCCTCGCTGATGCTGCCCAGCGAACGCCTGCGTGAGGCCGGACGGGCTGTGGAACGTCAAATTACTGAACAGGTGGCGGCCTCCAGTGAGGTGGCCTCGGTCGTGACGAACCTAGAGCAGCGCTACGACGAACACACCGACGGCGTTGCTCGACGCTCCCTCTTGGCAGGGGATAACGATGAATTGCCCGACGCCGATGAGCTCGGTGCCGCCGTTGAGGCTTACCTGGCCAGCCGTGACAGCGGCGCCCAGAACCAGAACGAGCCTGAAGGTGGCATAAGCTAAACAGGTGGATAGTAAGCGTGCATGGCTGGTTTGGGGTATCGGTGTCTTCGCCTATCTGATTGCTATCACCCAGAGAACCTCTTTTGGTGTTGCCGGTCTGGTAGCTACCGACCGTTTTGGCGCCACTGCGGCGGCTTTGTCGGCTTTCACCGTCATCCAGCTTGTTGTTTACGCGGCGCTGCAAATCCCTGTGGGCATGCTCGTAGACCGATTCGGTCCACGCTTCATGATCGCCGCCGGTGCCGGGTTGATGGCCGTGGGGCAGCTGCAACTGGCGGCCGCTTCCTCCATCCCTGCCGGTGTGGTGGGCCGCGTTTTTGTCGGCGCAGGCGACGCCATGACGTTTATTGCCGTGATCCGGCTCATCCCTCTCTGGTTTCCTTCGCGTAGGGTTCCGGTCCTGACCCAGTTGACGGGGCAGTTAGGCCAGATCGGCCAGCTCATCAGCATTGCCCCGTTTGCGTGGGTGCTGCACCATCAGGGTTGGAGCCAAGGATTTTTGGGGCTTGCGGCGCTGGGTGTGCTGGCTTGTGTCTTGTCCGCCGCGCTATTGCGAAATGCGCCCGCCGGTTCAGTCTCACCCGTGGTGCGGCATGGCATGAAAGAAACTGCCGCCGACCTTGCTACTGCGTGGAGGCAACCAGGAACCCGGCTGGGCATGTGGAGCCACTTCGCCACACAATTCTCCGGAACTGTCTTTGTGCTGACGTGGGGCTACCCCTTTCTGGTCTCCGGTCAAGGTTTAGATAGCTCTACTGCGAGTCTCTTGTTGAGCATGTTTGTGGTGGTGGGAATCGTCTGTGGACCTTTCCTTGGCAGCTGGGTGGGCAAACATCCGCTGCGACGATCCACCATGGTGCTCGCCGTTTCCTTTGCCATAGTCGCGGCGTGGGCAGCGGTATTGGTTCAGGCAGGGCCATCTCCGCTCTGGTTGTTGGCGCTGCTGGTCTTAGTCCTAGCCTTGGGCGGGCCTGCCTCGATGATCGGCTTTGATTTCGCGCGGACCTTCAACCCCTCCCACCGGGTAGGAACAGCCACCGGCATCGTGAACGTGGGCGGATTCTTTGCCGCGTTGGTGACCATGTACATGGTTGGGCTGGTGCTTGACCTGCTGAACGGAACGGGCTTTTCTTCCGAGGGCCTGTATTCACTGGATGCCTTCCGTGTGGCGTTCAGCTTCCAGTTCCTGGTTCTGGGTATCGGGATTGTCGCCGTTATCAGGACCCGGCGTATTATTCGCGGCTCTATGGCCGCCCGGGGTGAAGGGATTCTGCCGCTGCGCGATGTCCTCTCGGACAGACGCCGGCGTCAGCAGCAATACCGGGATGAGCTGCGCGCTGAAAAGCTTAAGCGAAGGCAATAAATTTCAGCTGTGACTGCGCTCTGCTGGCCCTTGGGCCCTGAGCTGCCCTGACTACGACCGCCCGGCTCTAGGAAAGTTTTTGACCCTCTTCATGCGGATGCAGGCCCCCGTTATCCACAGATATCGCCTTTTACGGAAATTGCTCTAGATTCCGGGGCGAGAGGGCAGCACTCTTGGGACATGAATACAGAACCAGAGAAGATCAAAGTTAGTGCCGGTGAGGACCTCCTGGCATTCATTCCCCATATGGTGGGGTACTGGCCAGAGACCAGTATTGTATGCATCGCCATGAAGGGTAAAAAGCTTCGGGCCACCATGCGGTTGGACCTTCCCCCCGATGATGCCACCAGCAGGGAGACGGTCCACTTTGCCACCATTGCGGCAACGCAGTTGGCCTGCGACACGGAATCGGACGGCTGCCTCATCGCCATTTTTGGCCGCTGCGACTGGCTCGAACCCAAGAAATTTCCTCATGCCAAGCTCTACAGGAACCTGTGTCAGGAGTTTGCGGCGCAGGGGCTCCCAGTGCGGGACGCTTGGTTTGTGGGCACCGATCATTGGCGATCGCTTGAATGCACTGACGCCACATGCTGTCCCTGGCCCGGGAAGAGCAACGCCGCCATCAAGGAAAGTTTTGTCAATGCCGAGTTCATTTTCCGCGGCAGCATGGTGGGGGAGGCCCCCAAGGAGCAAGTGGCACAACTCACTACCGTGCGCGATCCAGAATTCGTAGCCAAGGTTGCCGGTCTCGGTGACAAGGTCAAGGAGCCGCTAACCATGAATGGCTGTGGTGCGGAGCAATTGACCGCAACCTTGCAGGCATGGCAGTTCAGCCTTGAACTCTGGCCCAAACCACCAGACGCTTGCATGTGCGCTTTCTTGCTGGCCAGCCTCGCGGACCGAAGCGTCCGGGATGCCGTCATGGTGCTCCTGGCAACTTCCGCCGAGTATGCCCTTGCCGGAGCGGAGGGACTGGGCATCACTGGACCAGATACGGCTGAGCTGGTGGTTCCAGTCAACTGGTACGGTGGCAACCAAGCCGCTGGAAGGCCAGTCCAGATGGGGTGGGTTACCGAGGAACTCATGGCTGGAGCAGCCTACGACTTCGGCAACATCCTGGTGGGCGGCACTGCCCCCAGGGTAGAGGGTGATGAACCCTGCTTGCTGGACTGGGAAAGACTTGATGGGGCTGAACCGTTCCTGCAGTTTCTTGCACAGGCCACCCAAACAGCGGACAAGGCACCAGTGCTGTGCATCTTGGGCTGGATTCAATGGTGCAAGGGGCGCGGCAGTTGGGCCGGACAGTATTTCCTAGCTTGCATGGAATACCAGCCCGGGTATCGTCTGGCCGCACTCCTGGACCAGTTGCTCTCCGGTGGTCACGTTGCTGAATGCGCCAAGGATCCCGTGACCGCATGGCATCGCGACAATCGCGACAATGAAGAAGTCACCAGGGAAGAGAAGAACGAAGGCAAGCAAGAAGATAAGAAGGGTGAAGAGTTCGGCCTTGATGAGGCCGCGTAGTCAGGCTGTGATGTTAATTGCAGGCTGTCGCTGTCTCTAGGGCGTGGCGTAGGCAAGAAGGTGCGGGCAAATCGTGAGAGACTAGATGCAAGACCCGGTGGGGTCCGTGTTTAAGTTTTCACCTTTTTTGGATTCAGGCCGAATGGAAGTTCATTCGGGCGGCGGGAACAATGCCGTGGTCTGGGGAGTTATACCCTCTGACCCTCCAAGTAAAAGTGATGCGAGAAGCAACACGGACTTGACAGGGTCATAGTGGTGTTGCCCGAAGGTAACTCCACAGACCGCCGTAAGAAAGGTTTTCTGTGTCTGCTACTGCTAAAAGCAAAGTCTCCACATCCAACGAGACTGAGGATCCGTCCTCGTCAGCAACCGTGCCCCTGACGCCAGCACAGAAGCGGGCTGCCACCATTGCCGCCAAAAAGGCTGCCGCTGCCGAAGCTTCCGGCGAGGCTGTCCCCGCCGCTGCCCCGAAGAAGTCAGCCGCCCCTGCCCGACGCGGCAAGGCCAAGGTTGAAGATGACTCTGCCACTGACGAAGTGGTTGAGGATGACGAGCAAGACGAGACAAAGTCTGAGCGCCCCGTAGCTACCGGCACCGGATTCGTCTATTCAGACTCTGATGATGACGATGCCCCTGTTCAGCAGGTCATGTCAGCCGGCGCCACCGCCGACCCCGTCAAGGACTACCTGAAGCAAATCGGCAAGGTCGCGCTGCTCAACGCTGAACAGGAAGTTG
This sequence comes from Specibacter sp. NPDC078709, assembly GCF_040686795.1. Lineage (NCBI taxonomy): Bacteria > Bacillati > Actinomycetota > Actinomycetes > Micrococcales > Micrococcaceae > Specibacter > Specibacter sp. NPDC078709. Next base: position 380,124 of record NZ_JBFBLU010000004.1, on the reverse strand, counting down.
ACCTCGCCCTGCGCATTGAAGCTGGCCTGTTTGCGACTGAAAAGTTGAAGGCCGGAGCTGACGAGATGGCCCCGCAGCTCAAGCGCGACATGGACCGGATCGTCCATGATGGCATGATCGCCAAGAATCACCTGCTGGAAGCCAACCTTCGCCTGGTGGTCTCACTGGCCAAGCGTTACACCGGTCGCGGCATGCTGTTCTTGGACCTCATCCAAGAAGGAAACCTGGGCCTGATCCGTGCTGTCGAGAAGTTCGACTACACCAAGGGCTTTAAGTTCTCCACCTACGCCACTTGGTGGATCCGTCAGGCCATCACCCGTGCCATGGCTGACCAGGCCCGCACCATTCGTATCCCGGTGCACATGGTGGAGGTCATCAACAAGCTGGCCCGCGTGCAGCGCCAGATGCTCCAGGACTTGGGTCGCGAACCCACACCCGAGGAATTGGCCAAGGAATTGGACATGACCCCGGAAAAGGTTGTTGAGGTTCAGAAGTACGGCCGCGAGCCCATCTCCTTGCACACCCCGTTGGGTGAAGACGGAGACTCCGAGTTCGGCGACTTGATCGAAGACTCCGAAGCTGTTGTTCCGGCCGACGCAGTGTCCTTCACCTTGTTGCAGGAGCAGCTGCACTCCGTGCTGGACACCTTGTCCGAGCGTGAAGCAGGCGTGGTTGCCATGCGCTTCGGCCTGACCGATGGCCAGCCGAAGACTTTAGACGAAATCGGCAAGGTCTACGGTGTTACGCGTGAGCGTATCCGTCAGATCGAATCAAAGACGATGTCTAAGCTGCGTCACCCGTCACGTTCACAGGTGTTGCGCGACTACCTGGACTAACATCCGGTGCGCTGAAGAACCGAAGTACCGAACTGGCCCGCACTTAAAGCCGCGAAAAAGTGTCTCAAAAACGGGATATTTCGCTATTTGAGGGCGGGCCTGTTTGTTGCTGGAACACAGCTTCCGGGATCGGCGGGTCCCAATATAAGGTACGTTTCAAGCCCCCAAAGGGCTGGAAGTACAGCAGCTGGGCAGTCGTCAGATGGACAGTCGTCGTGAGCGAACGCTTCGCAGACAAACGGGGCGCTAACCCGCGCACTCGAGTCGCCAGATATGGCCCGCTTAATCGCATTTTCGGGGCCAGATATGTCGACTCGAAGATGGTGATCGGAAGAAGCAACTGACACGCTCGGGCTGTACACACATTTTGGCCGCTAACCCCAACGCTAACCCCAAACTTGGCCGCTAACCCTAAAAGGGTACAAAAGAGGGGCCCTGGTGATCCAGGGCCCCTCTGTCAACGCACTTGCCACTCAAAGTGGTGTTAGTCGACTGAAACGGGTGCCTTTTCGTGCAGGCGGCTGGTCTCGTCGTGCCAGGTTGCCGCCAAGGGCTTCAACGTGGCTTCCACTGCCCGGGCGTGGTGGCCGCAGAAGAGCAGTTCACCGCCGGAGGATTCCAAAACTACCCGCACATATGCTTGTGCGCCGCAACGGTCGCAACGGTCGAGGGTTGTCAGCTCGGGGCTGCTGATGGTCGTGGTGGTCATGATGGCCTCCTTCATAAGTTCCTGTACTTTATACAACCACCATTAGTGCGAGTTGCTTCCATCGACGCGGGGTACTTTCGCTAACCGCGTATCCTGCCGGATCAGTGCTGGCGCGGCAAGCCTGTAACAACAACGCAGCACCAGCCGTTAACCTTAGATATTGATACGCCAACCAAACCTCGAAGGAGTATGTCCACAGTGGCACGCCAGAGTTCTGATTACAGTGCACGCCATCTCTCTGTTCTGGAAGGGCTGGAGGCTGTACGTAAGCGCCCGGGCATGTACATCGGATCCACCGACTCCCGCGGCCTGATGCACTGTCTGTGGGAAATCATCGACAACTCCGTTGATGAGGCCCTGGCTGGATATGGCCAGAATATTACCGTTATCTTGCACAAGGACACCTCCGTTGAAGTGCACGACGACGGCCGCGGCATCCCTGTGGATGTGGAGCCAAAGACCGGGCTGACCGGTTTGGAAGTTGTTTTGACCAAGCTTCATGCTGGCGGCAAGTTTGGCGGCACTTCCTATGCGGCGTCGGGTGGTCTCCATGGTGTGGGCGCCAGCGTGGTCAACGCCTTGTCGTCTCGGATGGACGCTCAAGTGGATCGTGGCGGCAAAACCTATCAAATGAGTTTCCGCCGTGGCGAGCCCGGCCACTTCAAAGATACTGGCCGGAGCCTGAGCCCCGATGTGGCCTTTGAGCCGTTCACTGAGGCCTCCAGTCTTGACGTCGTCGGCAGCACCAAACGCGGTGTGACCGGCACCCGGATCAGGTACTGGGCCGACAGGCAAATCTTTACGGCAGATGCCAAATTCTCCTATGACGAGCTCGTTGCCCGTGCCCGGCAAACTTCCTTCCTGGTTCCAGGTTTGAAGATCAAGGTGGTTGACGAACGCCGCCTCGCCGGGACGCCGGGGGAGTTTGCCACACACGAGGAGATTTTCCACCACGACGGCGGTATCTCCGAGTTTGTGGACTTCCTTTCCGTGGGCGGGTCGGTGACAGATATTTGGCGACTCCAAGGACACGGCACTTTCACCGAAACTGTGCCCGTACTGAGCGCTGAAGGGCGGCTTGTCAGTACGGCTGTGGAACGTGACTGCGAGGTGGACATCGCCCTGCGCTGGGGTGTTGGCTACGACACCACCATGCGCAGTTTCGTCAATATCATCGCTACTCCCAAGGGTGGCAGGCATCAAGAAGGTTTTGAGCAGGCGCTCCTGAAAACGTTCCGCAAGGTCATTGAGTCCAACGCCCGCAAGCTCAAGGCCGGCAATGACAAGGTCGAAAAGGACGACGTCATGTCGGGCTTGACAGCCGTTCTGACCGTTCGGCTGGCCGAGCCGCAGTTTGAGGGACAGACCAAGGAAATCTTGGGCACGCCTGCGGTCAAAGCCATCGTGGCCAGGGTTGTGGAAAAGACACTCAAGGAGAAGCTGGAATCAACGGCCCGCGCGGAAAAGGTGCAGGCCGCCCAGTTGTTGGAAAAAGTGGTTTCAGAGATGAAATCCCGCATTTCAGCCCGTGTCCACAAGGAAACGCAGCGCCGTAAGAACGCGCTGGAGACTTCCTCCCTGCCTAATAAGCTGGCGGATTGCCGCAGCACCGATGTCCAGAAGAGCGAACTGTTCATCGTCGAAGGTGACAGTGCGCTCGGAACTGCCAAGATGGCTCGATCTTCTGATTTTCAGGCCCTGTTGCCGATTCGAGGGAAGATCCTCAATGTGCAGAAGGCTTCCGTGGGGGACATGCTGGCCAACGCCGAATGTGCCGCCCTGATTCAGGTGGTGGGGGCTGGATCCGGACGTAGTTTTGACTTAGAGTCGGCACGCTATGGCAAGGTCATTCTCATGACGGATGCCGATGTGGACGGCGCCCATATTCGTACCTTGCTGTTGACGTTGTTCTTCCGTTACATGCGCCCCATGATCGACGCCGGACGTGTCTTTGCCGCTGTCCCGCCACTGCACCGGGTGGAGATCATCCATTCGGGCTCTAAGCCTAACGAGATGGTGTACACCTACTCCGAGCAAGAACTGCATGCCCTGCTGGCAAAGTTGGAGAAGGCTGGCAAGAGCTATAAGAAGCCCATTCAGCGCTACAAAGGTCTGGGCGAGATGGATGCAGACCAGCTGGCCGAAACCACCATGGATCCCCGCCACCGCATGTTGCGTCGGGTCACCAGTGCCGACGCGGATCGTGCAGAACACACCTTTGAATTACTCATGGGATCCGAGGTAGCCCCGCGCAAGGAATTCATTGTGGCCGGCAGCGAACAACTGGATCAGGACCGCATCGACGCCTAGTTCAGAAGGCCGGGGACCAGCAGCAGCGCTGTGGGGATGGCCAGCAGCAGCAGTGCGGCGGCAATCACCAGGATCTGACGGCTGGCCGCCAATGCCGTAGCGGGTGTCAGGAGTCTGCTGAGCCGCGCCGAAGTGGTGCTGGGCGTGTCAATGAGGGCTGCGTTGTCCGCCATCAAAGTATCCGCGGGGACTTGGGCTGAGCCGCTGGCAACCAAGGCGATGGCGGTGACCAAGGTGGGCTTGTCAACGGAACGTAAGGCGACGTCGTCGGCCATTATTTCTATCAATGAGGAGACCGACTGCTGGGCAAGTTTTGAGGTGGGCAACCACGGCAAGGCGGATCGCCAGGCGGCAAAAGCCCACAGCAGCAGGTGGTGGCGTTGAGCCAAATGGGTTTGTTCGTGGAGCAGGACCGCACGCAGCTCATCGGGGGACAACAGCTCCAAGAGCCCCTCTGAGAGGACCGTGACCGAGCGCGAACCGCCCGGCAGGCAATACGCAACGGGAGCCTGATGATTGATGACCAGGGTGTGCGGGCGGTCGGCGGACGGCGAGCTGAGCAGGTGCAAAAGATCTCGGTGGCGGCGGCGCTGGCGCTGAATGCGAAAGTATGTCAGCCACAGGGTGAATACCAAATGCGCCGAGAGCAGGGCCGCAGCGCTGAGCGCGAAGGCGTGCAATACGCCCAACGTGTCCAGGGATTCCTGGCCCAGAAAGATCCGGAGTAGTCCGTGCAGGCCACTGGCCAGACTTTCGCCCAGCGTCACCAGACCGTAGCAGAGCATGGCCCCGATCATGGAAAGACCACCGGCGAGGGCTATCGATTGCCACAGCACCATCGCAGCAAACGGTGCCCGGGCCGGCCACGCGGCGCGGGACAGCAGCACGGGCACCGGCCATGCCAAGATCACGGCCAAGGCGGCCAGGAGCCAAGAGGTCCAAAACATGATCTACAACCTACCGTGTCCGGCCGCTGTAACGCAGCCGGAGGGCGCCGATGTTAGGAACGTCCTAAGAGGTTGCGCAGTGTCTGCGCTTCGCCGGCGCTGACGGTGCCGATGAAGCGGGCAAGAACTGCTTCGCGGTCGGGGGCTGAGCCCAAGACCTCGAGCATGAGTTCAGCAGTGTGCTCTTCGCGGCTAGTGACGGCGCGGTAGCGGTGCGGGCGTGAGGCGCGTTCGCGCTCCACGAGGCCCTTTTTCTCCAAGCGGGAAAGCACTGTGAGCACTGTGGTGACGGCCAGCGGCCGCGATTCCACGTTGTCTTCTGAGGTGCGTTGTGAGAGCAAATCGCGCAGCATATTGGCCGTAATGGCCTCTTGGTGCTCCCAGAGCAGGTCCATGACGGCTCTTTCCAAATCTCCAAGCGTTGCCATCAAAATCCTCTACTTAACTACCAGCATCAAAACAATCATCAAAAGTATTGAGAGTACGCCAATCAAGCGCACAACACTAAATATACAGCTTTTGACAACAATGTTCTACGCGGGGTAGAACTTAGAGTTCTACGGAACGTAGAAAATGCTGCAAGGCCTGAATATTTTTGATCGATGAGGGGAAAATTGTGGAAGCTCTGGACATTGCCAGGTGGCAGTTCGGAATAGTGACGGTGTACCACTTCCTGATGGTCCCGCTCACTATCGGGCTGGGCACGCTGGTGGCCATACTGCAGACGCGATGGCACAAAACGGGCAACGTAGCGTACCTGCGCATGACGAAGTTCTGGGGCAAGCTGTTCCTGATCAACTTCATCATGGGCGTGGCGACGGGCATTGTCCAGGAGTTCCAATTTGGGATGGCGTGGAGTGAATATAGCCGCTTTGTGGGCGATGTCTTCGGCGCGCCGCTGGCCATGGAATCCCTCCTGGCGTTCTTCGTGGAGTCCACGTTCCTGGGCCTGTGGATCTTCGGCTGGAAGAAACTCCCCGCCAAGATCCACCTTGCATGCCTGTGGATAGCGGTGTGCGGCTCCATTTTCTCGGCCTACTTCATCCTCGTTGCCAACTCGTGGATGCAGCATCCCGTGGGTGTTGAAATGCTTGACGGGCACCCGGTCATGGTTGACGCGTGGGCGGTCTTCACCAACAACACCGCCCTCGTGGCGTTCTTCCACACCATCACCGGCGCGCTGGCTGTGGCCGGCGGATTCCTGCTGGGCATCGCCTGGTACCAGTTGTGGCGCCGCCGCAAGGACGGCATCGACACCGTGGATGCCAAGGGCCGTGTCGTGGTGGGCGAGTCCGCCACCATTCCCGGGCGCGATAGGAAGGACCACTCCGTCTGGATCAAGTCGCTGCGGATCGGGGCCGTGGTGGCGATGATCGCCTTTGCCGGATCCGCCGTGTCCGGAGACTTGTCCGGGAAGCTCATGTTTGAGCAGCAGCCCATGAAGATGGCCGCCGCCGAGGCTGCCTGCCATGACGGCACCGGCTTCTCCATCCTGTCCCTCGGCGATCTGGGAAGCCGCGACTGCTCCGACGTCGTCGCCGTCATGGAAGTCCCCGGCCTGCTCTCCTTCCTGGCCCACAACGATTTCGACACCGAGATCAAGGGCGTGAACACCCTCATTCCCGAGTACCAGGAGAAGTACGGCAAGTACCTTCCGGATGACCCCATGTACGGCGACCGCGCCGGCACCGAAATCAACTATGTCCCGATCATGCCCGTCACTTACTGGGGCTTCCGCATGATGATCGGCTTCGGCGGGCTCGCCGCCGCGGCCGCAGCCGTTGCCCTGTGGATCACGCGTAAGGGCACCGTGCCGCGCTCCAAGGGCCTCATGCGCCTGGCCCTGATCGGCATCCTGGCCCCGTTCGGCGCCAACGCCGCTGGCTGGATCTTCACCGAGATGGGCCGCCAGCCCTTCGTGGTAGCCCCCAACCCCTCCATGTCAGGGGTTGACCAGGTCTTCCTGTTCACGGCGGCCGGAGTCTCTCCCGGGGTCTCGGCCGGGGAGATGGTCTTCTCCCTCGTGGCGCTGACCAGCGTCTACGCGGTCCTGCTGGTGGTGGAGGTCATGCTGCTGACCAAGTACATCCGTGGCGGAGTGGTCTCGGCCATGCCGGAGCTTGACCAGACGAAAAAGAAGGACGACGGCGACGGCGGCACTGACCCGGGAGGGGACGCTGATGACGATGTGCTTGCGTTTGCTTACTGATTCGCGCGGCATCTGCACCCCTGACTTGCCTACACCCCTGACTTGCCTGCACCCCTGACCTGCTGCTGAAGCCGAAGGATTAATGATGGATTTTTTGCCCACTCTGTGGTTCATATTGATTGCCGTGCTGTGGATCGGCTACCTCTTCCTCGAAGGCTTCGACCTAGGCGTCGGCATGCTGATGAAGACCTTCGCCCGGGGTGAAAAGGAACGCCGCGTGCTGCTGAACACGGTAGGTCCGGTCTGGGACGGGAACGAGGTCTGGCTCATCACGGCCGGCGCGGCCACCTTTGCCGCGTTCCCGTTCTGGTATGCCTCCTTGTTCTCCGCCCTGTACATCCCGCTCGTGTTTGTGCTGCTGGCCCTGATCTTCCGGGCCGTAGCCTTTGAATACCGCGGCAAGATTCACAACGACCTCTGGCGCAGGGTCTGGGACTGGGCCATCGCCATCGGCTCCTTCGTTGCTGCGTTCGGCATCGGCGCCATGCTGGCCCTGACCACTACCGGCTTGCCGCTGAATGAGAACGGCGACCGCGTGGGTGGACCCTTCGCCTGGTTCACGTGGTACGCCGTGATTGGTGGACTCGCCGTGGTCGGTTTTGCCATTATTCAGGCTGCAGCCTTCGTGGCTCTGAAGACCGACGGCGATATCCGCCACCGCGCCCGCCGCCTCGTGGGCCGGTGGATGCCTGTGGGACTGGCACCCATGGCCGTGTGGGCCATTGCCGTGGCGTTGGAAAACGGCAAATGGTTCAGCTGGTTGCTGATCGCCGTGGCCGTTGCTGCCGCAATAGTTTCCTGGTTCGCGAACAGGGCAGGTCGCGAAGGCTTCAGCTTCCTGGCCATGGGCGGCTTCCTGCTTGCCGGCGCCTCCGCCATTTTCAGCGCCGTCTACCCTGTGGTGCTGCCCTCCACGCTGAACCCGCTGTGGAACCTGACCGTGGAGAACGCGTCCTCATCAAGCTACACACTGGGCTTGATGTCCATTGTGGCTGCCGTGGGCATCCCGCTGGTGCTGGCATACCAGGCCTGGACCTACTGGATCTTCCGCAAGCGCATCTCCGTAGCTCACCTGCCCGAACCGATCGACTTTGCCCCCGCTGTGGGACTGGCTCCAGCCGGTGCCGTGCGCGAGGGTGAACTGGAAGAATCAACAACAGGCGGCAAGTCCTAATATGAGCATGCGACCCGTACTCCCCGCTAGCCGTTCCACCAGGGTGGCCTTGGCCGGTTTGGCCGGACTAGCTGCCGCCAAGGCAGTTGGATTGGTGTTGGCCCTTGGCGCTCTGGCCCATGCGCTGAGCCAGTGGGCTGGCGGTGGCGCCCTGGACAGCACCAAGCTGCTGGTGCAGGGGAGTGCGGGCGCCATCCTGCTCGCAGCGGCCGTGTGGGGACAGTCCATTCTGGCCCGGCGTGCGGCACTGGGTGCAAAAGAGGAACTGCGGAGCAAACTCGTCGCCCACCGTCTGGACCCGCGCAATGGCGGCCAGGGAGGTGCCGTAGGTGCCGAAGGCATGCTGGCCAGCCGCGGGCTGGACGGTCTGGACAACTACTTCGCCACCTACCTGCCGGCCCTGGTCAGCTGCGCCGTATTGCCGCTGATGGTCGGTCTTCAAATCCTCATCTCCGACTGGGTCAGCGCCCTGATCGTGGTGCTCACGGTGCCGCTGGTGCCGGTGTTCATGATCCTGATTGGCTTCCACACCCAGGAGCGGGTGGAAGCAGCAGCCAGCGGACTTGACCGCCTCTCCAACCACTTGCTCGAACTGGCCCGCGGACTGCCCGTCCTGGTGGGTCTGCGCCGCGCCAGCGCCCAGCGCAAGGCCTTGGCCGACGTCTGTGAGGCCTACCGCAAAACCACCATGGCAACCCTGCGCACCGCATTCATATCCTCCATGGCCCTGGAACTGATCAGCACCATCTCCGTGGCCGTCGTGGCCGTCTTCATCGGCGTGCGTTTGGTCAACGGGAGCATGGGCTTGGAAGCCGGGCTGCTAGCGCTCATGCTGGCCCCCGAGTGCTTCCGCCCGCTGCGTGACCTGGGTGCCGCCCACCACGGCAGCGAGGACGGCGTGGAGGCACTGCGTCGTGTCAATGAAATTCTCGACGCCGGAGCCCCCTCGCAGTCAACCACACCTTCCGCTGGGGGTACCTCGGCCAGTGCCGTGGTTGTGGCCAGTGACTTCAGCGTCCGCTACCCGGGCCGAAGTGAACCGGCTGTTGACGGATTCACTGCCGCGCTAGCTCCCGGCGCGGCACTGGTGCTGGCCACCCCCAGTGGCACCGGAAAGTCCACCATTCTCGCCGCACTTGCTGGCATTCTGCCTGCCGGGGAATTCGGCGCCGAAACGTTCGGGGAGCTGGTGGTCCGCAAACCGGACGCGGTGGTTTATGCCTCACAGCACCCCGTCTTCACAGAAGAGAGCGTTGCTGCCGAGGTGGCCCTCTATGCCGCCGGTCCCGAAGAGCTTGAGGTGGAGCCAGGGCTGGTTGCCGCCGTTTTGGGCCGCGTCAACGCAGCTCATCTGGCCGGACGTGCCGTGGTGGACTGCAGCCCGGGCGAACTGCGCCGGGTGGCCGTGGCCCGAGTCTTGGCCCGCATTGCCGTTGACCCGGCGGTGGAGCTTGCCCTGTTGGATGAGCCCACAGCCCACCTGGATCCCGTCTCGGCACAGGCCGTCAGGACGGAAATCGGCCAGTTGCAGGGGAGGGTCGCCGTGGTTGTGGCAACCCACGACCCGCTGCTCGCGCACGCTTTGAGTGCCGGTGCCCCTGCCCCTGCCGGAGAAGCACGGGGAACCGCCGCCCCTGCCACGGCAATGCCGGCACTGACAGCCGCATCAGCTGAGCCGGCCGTCCTTGCACAGGCAGCACCTGTCCACGGGGAAGCTGAGCCGGCCGCCGGCTTCAAGTGGCGCCACCTGCGGGCCCTGCCACTGCTTTCGCCGCGCTTTGCCGCAGGGGTGCTGGTCTCAGCCCTGGCCACACTCAGTGCTGCGGCGCTGTCCGGGTTTTCCGGCTGGCTCATTGTCTGGGCTGCCGCGCAACCGCCCATTCTGTATCTGATGACCTTGATTGTTGGGGTGCGGGCCTTCGGTATTGGCCGCTCCGTGCTGCGGTACTCCGAGCGTCTGCTGACGCACGACGCCGTATTCCGCTGGGCTGCCGAATTGCGCCTGAAGTTGTGGGATTCTCTGGGTTCCTCAGTGCTGCACTGGGGGAAGCTGACCCGATCCGGTGGTGCGCTGGGCACGCTGGTAGCCGACGTGGATGAGCTACGCGACGCCGTGCCCAGGGTGGTAGTGCCCATTCCTGCCGCCCTGATCTCCTACGGTGCCGTCCTGCTCACCGTATTCTTGCTGGTGCCCGAAGCCACCGGCATCGTCGTGCTGCTGGGCCTGCTGGCGTTGGTCTTGCTGCCCCTTCTGGTGCTGGCCGCCCAACGCCGTGCCTCGGCCGCAGCCGCCGTGCACAGGATCTGGCTGGCGGAGCGCGCCACCACGCTCTTCGCCGCAGCAGACCAGCTAGCTGCCAACGGCGTGGGTAAGGTTCAGGCCGCCACGTTCACCAGAGCCGACGCTGCCGTGGCCAAGCCGCTGCGCCGGCTCGCCTGGGCTGACGGCTTCGGCCAGGGTGCCGTGAGCCTGCTGACCACTCTGGCCGCACTGCTGGCCGCCACAACAGCAATCGGGGCCGGGGTGGATCCCCGCGCAGCCGCCGTGGTCGCACTGCTCATGCTGGCCCTGGCTGAACCTCTGGGACAGTACATTGACGCGGTCAGCGCCCTGCCGGCCCTGGGCACGCTGATGAACAAGACCTTGCCCCTGCTCGACGCCCCCACCACGGTGCAGCAGGCAACCACAGAAGCGGCTGGCCCGGCAGTGGACCGCCTCGCCGTCTCCAACATCTCAGCCCGCTACCCCGGCGTCTCCCATCCCGTGTTTACCGGGATCAGCGGAGGCACCCAGCGCGGGCAGTGGTGGAGCGTCAGTGGCCCTTCAGGGGCTGGAAAGTCAACACTGCTGGCCGTCCTCCTCGGTTTCCTCAAGCCCGAGGCAGGCAGCTACCAACTCAATGGCGAAGAGGCCACCACGACGACGCTGGGCCGGATTGCGTGGTGCCCGCAGGACGCCTACCTGTTCAACTCCACCCTGCGCTCCAACCTGGCCCTGGCCCGCCCCGCCGAAACCCCTCCCACAGAAGCCGAGCTGCTCGAGGCCCTAACCACTGTGGGTCTGGGCTCGTGGCTCGACGGCCTGCCGTTGGGTCTGGATACGCGGGTGGGACCCGGCGGTCACCACCTCTCCGGTGGACAGCGGACCCGAGTGTCGGTGGCACGCACGCTGGTGGCGGGGGCCGACGTCGTACTTCTGGATGAGCCAACAGCCCACCTGGGGCAGGACGAAGCTGTGGGGCTGATCGAGGATCTGCGGCAGTCTCTTGCCGATGCCTCGGTGGTTTTGGTGACGCACGACGGCGAACTGGCCGAGCGCGCGGACACTCACCTTCGGCTGTCGGACGCTGCGTTGGAAACGGCGGGGGCCCGGCTTTAGGCTTGGGGGATGACTCCTTCCCTTTTTGGCGCTGCTCATCCCTTCCCGCACGTTGCGGGTCTGGAGTTCCGTCCGCTGGTTCCCGAGGACGTTGACTCGTGGCTGGCGCTGGTGAAGCGGATCGCGGCATTTGAGGAGGCCCCCTGGCATGCCCAGCGTTCGGAACTGGAGGCAGTGGTTACCGATTCCCTGAACCCCGCTGTGAGCAATACGTTGGGAGGAGTTGATGCCGACGGCGTGCTGCGTGTCTATGGTGCGGTGGCGAAGAGCCCGGACGGGGACAAGTCCGACATCTGGGGCGGGGTGGATCCGCTGTGGCGTCGTCGTGGCGTGGGTGCGGCCGTGTTGCTCTGGCAGGAGAGGCAGGCTGCGGCACGTTTCGCCGCCGACGGGGCCCGAGTGGCGAAGGTGCGCCTCCATGTGGAGGAAAACAACGCTGGAGCGCGGGCTCTCTTGTCCGTGGCCGGCTATTCGGTGGTGCGGTATTACGCTGCGATGCAGCGAAGCCTGGAGCGGATTCCTGCGGTGCCTATGCCGGCGGGGATCACGATTGTGGCCCTGACTGCCGAACTCAGCGATGCCGTGCGCTGCGCCCACAACGAGGCTTTTGCCGACCATTGGGGATCCGAGCCGCGGTCACCGGAACGGTGGGCAGTGCAAATGCGGCATGAGCTTATGCGCCTGGATCTGTCGACGGCCGCTGTGGATGATGCCACCGGTGAGGTCGCCGCATACCAGTTGGCAACCGTGGACCCAGCTGCCGCGGTAGAGTTCGGCGCCGGGGAGGGATACACCGAACTGCTGGGTGTGCGCAGGGCCTGGCGCGGACGCGGACTCGCCCCGGCAATGCTGGCCGATGCCATGCGACGATTTGCGGCCGCCGGGCTGGGCTGTGCGGGCCTGGACGTCGACACCGAGAACCCCTCCGGGGCATTGGGCCTGTATGAACGCATGGGCTATCTGCCGGTGCGGCGCTCCATGGTGTGGGACAAGGTGCTCCACGACGCCCCCTCTATTAGCGCCTAAGCGTTCCCGGCGGCTAGCGAACCCGGGAACACCAGTTGCGGGTGCTTGGAGTCCCACCGTGGGAATGACTGAAGTATCCAGTACAGCAGGAACAAGGCCAGCGCCAGCAACTCACAGATGAGCACCGGCGGCACGGCGAAGGATTCGAGCCAGCCTCCGTAGATCACGGCTACGGCCACCGCGGCATCGAACAGAAAGCCTATGGCAATGATCCAATACAAGCGCTGGTACAGCCGGGTCGGGCGGGCGCCGTGGTGCTGTTCAAAGGCCTTAGCCACGGCGACCGAGCCGATCGCTAGAAAAAACAAGATCGCAGCGCTGACGTGGGCGTACTGTATGAAGACGTCCCGGGCGAAGGCCCAGCTCAGAGCCACGACGAGCAAGAGGCCGCTGGCCCCCAACAAGGAACTACGGACGGCCAAAAACTCGAGGTTGCGTCCCTTGAAAATGAAGAAGGCGGCAACGATAATCACCACGCTCACCAGCAGGTAGGTGGTGATTCCATTGAACACATCAAGATGGTTGGCGGACGGCACACAGCTGTCGGCGGAGCCGCACTCTATGGTGATACCGGGCACAGATCCGGGGACCAAGGGGGTTGGCACTAAGGCGACCAAGGGAGCCAGCAGACCTGCCACATCCAGCAGCGCCCGCTCAACCCCCGTTCCTGAAATGGCCAGCAGCCCCAGCGACGCCGCGATCAAGGCGCCGACGAACACTGTGCGGGCCGGCGTGTAAAAGTAGGCACTGACGGAGGACAGTACACCCACCTGCGTCATGGCTACGGCGACGGACACAAAAATGAGCAAGACGGTTCCGCCTATTCCCATCCGAAGATAACGGTAGGTCCGTTGCAAAGACGCAGGATCCGTCAGGTTCGGCGGCGGGGGAGTACTGTCTGTGTTGTCAAGATGCATCGCAGCCTCCCCGTCTTCGAAAAACTTAGGCGTTGATGTCGTGGAGGTGGTGGATGACATCGTGCAGGAAATAGCCTGTCAATGTCACAACGGTGAAGGCCGCACCGTTGCCGCGAAGGCCACGTCGCTCCCAGTCCTCTTCGGCTACGGCACCGAACGCGGCTGCGGCGTCGAGCCCATTCTGGACCAGGTCCTGTGCCACGACGTCCGGATCCAGCGCCGAGTAATTTCCGTCTAGGGCAGCCTGGTCCTGATCCCAATTGGGGAACGTGGGGTTGTCCTCGCTGAGCATGAGTTCTAGCCGGGCCGTAAAGACCTCAAAAACGTCCCTGATATGAGCGCTGTATTCCAGCACCGACCAGACGCCGGGTTCAGGGCGTTCCTCCACATTGGCTCGCCGCAGCGCCGACTGCCAACGGGGCAACACCGCCGGCAGCATGGTGGCTGCAGTCGCCGGAGTGGCACGCGACGCCGTAAAGCCACAGTCCGGACAGCTCCGCTCGAGTACCCAGGTCCAGTCTTTGTGATCGGCAATGATGTCCATGGGGCCAGTCTAGGCCGATCTCATCTTGGTGCAGGCCCGAGGATGTTCATATGACGCGAAGATCCGTCACCGGGCCGCAACGGGGAATAGCAGCGAACTCATTAGTCCAGCGGCAGCTCAAACGCCTCCTGGGTGGAGTCGTGGATGGGCGCGGGATCACGAGTGGGCGCCGGCGGAGGAGTCTTGACCCCGGTCGGCGTTACAGCGGCAGGCTTATCCGGCGCTGAACCAGCACCTGCAGGGCTAACAGCACTAGGCCCGACCGCCGCAGGGCCACTACCGGCGGAACCGGACAAGCTGGGACCCACCAAGTCAATGCCGGCTGTCAGGGCAACACCTGATCCATCGCGGTGCCCGTGCTCCACGGGAAGAGCCCTGGCCACACCTGAGCTGGAGGAGGCCTTGGCAGGGCCGTGGCCAGCCCACGCCAAGAACAGCCGGTCTTCACGCTTGAGGAATCTGTGCGCCCGGACGCCACCGGTGGCCCGTCCCTTCGCGGGGTATTCGGAGAAGGCGGTAACCTTTGCCGAGCCCGACGGCGTTCCAGGCAGCGCGTCTTGTCCACCGGACACCGTCACCACCACGGCGTCAGCATCATGGGGGGAGACCACGCCGAAGGACAGCACCACATCGCCGGCCCCGAGCTTGATGCCCGCCATGCCGCCGGCCGTGCGGCCCTGCGGACGAACGTTGGCGGCACTGTAGCGAAGCAGCTGGGCACCGTGTGTGATGAACACTAGATCGTCGTCGTCCGTGGCTACCCCGGCACCCACCACAACATCCTTGGGTTTGAGCGTGATGTACTCCCAGTCGTCGCGGTTCAGGGGGTATTCGGGAGTGACCCGTTTGACCACGCCAGCGGCCGTGCCTACCGCAAAGGTGGTGTTCAGCGGTACAAAGCCCACGAGAGTTTCGCCCTTGGTCAGGGTGATGAAGTCCTTGGCGGGCACGCCACCGGCCAGGTTGGGCAGGGCTGCTGTAGGTGGCAGTACGGGCATGTCTACCACTTGCAAGCGCAACATGCGGCCCAAGGACGTCAGCGCGCCAATCTCTGCCCGGGCAGTGGTTTTCAGCACCGAGGTGAAGACGTCGTGCTTGCTGCGGCCGCCGGATTCCACCAGCGGATCAGCGGAGGAGGTCCTGGCAATTTGGCCTGTCGCGCTGAGCAGCACCCAGCAGGGGTCATCGGCAATTTCCAGCGCCAACGGCGCCGCCTTGCCGGCTTTCCCGCCGGGGCCAGCGGCCAGAGCCTTGGCCACGGACGGGGCCATGGCCTCTGACTCCAGCAGGACTGTGCGGCGCGGGGTGCCGTGCGTGGCTGCGACCTCGCCAAGCTCATCGGACACGAGCTGGTGCAGCAGTTCTTGGGAGGCCAAGATGGCTTCGAGGGCCGCAATTTCACGGCGCAGCTCATCACGTTCGGTCTCCAGCTCCACCATGGAGAAGCGGGTCAGGCGGCGCAACTGCAGGTCCAGAATGTAGTTGGCCTGGATTTCGGAGAGGTCGTAGATGGCCATGAGCCGTTCGCGGGCGGCAGCCACCTCATCCGAGGTGCGGATGATCTGGATGACCTCGTCAATGTCCACGATGGCAATGAGCATGCCCTCGACAATGTGCAAGCGGTCCTGCTTTTTGCCGAGCCGGAAGGCTGTGCGGCGGCGGACCACGTCAATGCGGTGGTTGACGAAGACCTGCAGCAGCGGCAGCAGGCCCAGTGTCTGTGGCTGGCCGTCCACGAGGCAGACGTTGTTGATGCCGAAGGACTCCTCCAGCGGCGTGTACCGGTAGAGCTGTTCCATGACGGCGGCGGGGTTGAAACCGTTCTTGATCTCAATGACCAGGCGCAGCCCGTGATTGCGGTCGGAGAGGTCAATAAAGTCTGCGACGCCAACCAACTTCTTGTTGTTGACGGCGTCCTTGACTTTTTCCTTCACTTTTTCCGGACCCACCAGGTAGGGCAGCTCGGTGACCACGAGTCCTACCCTGCGCGCGGTGAGTTGTTCGACGGCGATCTTGGCTCGCGTTTTGAAGGAGCCACGGCCGGTGGCGTAGGCATCGCGGATGCCCTGCAACCCCACAATGCGTCCGCCGGAAGGTAGATCGGGGCCCGGCACATACGCCATGACGTCCTCGAGCGTCGCATCAGGATTGGCGATCAGATGTTGGGCAGCGGCAATCACTTCACCGAGGTTATGTGGGGCCATGTTGGTGGCCATGCCCACCGCGATGCCGCTGGCACCGTTGACCAGAAGGTTCGGGTAGGCGGCCGGCAACACGGAGGGTTGCACGATGGTGTTGTCATAGTTGGGTACAAAGTCCACAACATTTTCATCCAGGTTGCCAGTGAGGGCCAACGCGGGTGCGGCGAGGCGGGCCTCGGTGTAGCGGGGGGCGGCGGGACCGTCGTCGAGCGAGCCAAAGTTGCCGTGGCCGTCAATGAGCGGCAGGCGCAAGGAAAAGTCCTGAGCCATGCGCACCATGGTGTCGTAAATGGCCGTGTCTCCGTGCGGGTGCAGCTTGCCCATGACCTCGCCCACCACGCGAGCACTCTTGACATGACCCCGATCGGGGCGCAGGCCCATCTCGCTCATCATGTACAAAATTCGGCGTTGCACGGGTTTGAGACCGTCGCGGGCATCGGGGAGCGCGCGGGAGTAAATCACAGAGTAGGCGTATTCCAGGAAGGAACTTTCCATCTCATTGGAAACATCAATATCAACAATGTTTTCAACGAAGTCATCTGCTGCAGGAGGTTGGCGCTTGGCCATGATGGCGGTGATTCCTTTTCTACATGGGTGTTGCGGGTGGCATGCACGGCAAAAGACGCATCATGTCGGTACAGTGATTCTATGGTGAAGCCAGAGCTAGCGCCCGAATATCCGGCCTATTGGGAAGCCGATGTTGTCCTGCGTGATGGTGGCACAGCCCACTTACGCCCTATGCGAGCGGACGACGCCGATGCCGTCCAAGCCTTTCACATGGCCCAATCGCAAAACTCCATCTATATGCGCTTCTTCACCTACAAGTCAAAGCTGACGCCCAAAGAGTTGCGCCGCTTTACCGAACTGGATTACCGGGACCGCGTGGCATTCGTCATCACCCGCGGCACGGGAATCATTGGCATTGGTCGCTATGACCGCTTGGATGACCCTACCGAAGCCGAGGTAGCCTTCAACGTTTCTGACGCCCACCAGAGCCGCGGTCTGGGATCCATCTTATTGGAACACTTGGCGGCAGCGGCACGCGAGAACGGGATCGATAAGTTTTCGGCCGAGGTCCTGCCGGAGAACCGCAAGATGATGCAGGTGTTTTCCGACGCCGGTTATGAGGTGCGCCGGCACTTTGACGACGGCGTGGTCTCCTTACAGTTCGCTATTGACCCCACAGAAAAATCCCGGGCCGTCATGGAATCCCGTGAGCACCGTGCCGAGGCGCTCAGCGTTGCCGGGCTGGTGGCACCGAAGTCCGTGGCCGTCATCGGTGCCAGCCGCGAGTGGGGGAGCATTGGCCAGCAACTCTTGGAACACGTGGTGGAAGGAAACTTCACCGGCGCCGTCCACGCGGTCAATCAGGATGCCCTGGAGGTTTCCGGAATGATGCCTTACACCAGCATTCTCGAGGTCCCAGGACCCGTGGATCTGGCCATCATCGCCGTGCCCTATGACCAGGTTCCCAGCGTGGTTGACCAGTGTGGCCAAGCAGGCGTGAAGGGCCTCGTGATTGCCACGGCAGGATTTGCCGACGACGGCGAACACGGCCTTGTGCGTCAACGCGCCTTGGTGCGCCAAGCCCGGGCCAACGGTATGCGTCTGGTGGGTCCGGCGTCGTTGGGGCTCGCTAACACCGACCCTGCTGTGTCACTGAATGCCTCCATGGCCCCGGCCCTGCCTGCCCAGGGCGGGCTGGGCATCTTCAGCCAGTCCGCTGCTCTGGGCGTTTCCTTGTTTGCCTCCATGAGCCGACGCAGTGTTGGCATGTCCACGGTGCTCTCGGCCGGAAACAGGGCAGACGTTTCAGGCAATGACATGATGCAGTTTTGGGAAGATGATCCCCACACCCAGGCCTGCGCGCTGTACCTGGAATCCATTGGAAACCCACGTAAGTTCTCCCGTATCTCCCGCCGCTTGGCCCGTACTAAACCGGTGATTGTGGCGAAGTCGGATTCGATGGGGCTGCGGTTGCCACCGGGGCATGTGGTCCGCACGACCCAGGCTCCGGCAGGTGCTCTGGACGCCATGCTTCGCCAGTCCGGAGTGGTGCGTGTCAACACCATTGAGGAACTCTCTGATGTGGCGCAGATTGTGGTGGGTCAGCCGCTGCCCAAGGGCCCCGGCCTGGCGATCTTGGCCAACTCCGGTGCTCTGGGTGCCGTGGTGGCCGACGCTGCTGAAGGACAGGGGCTCAACGTGGCGGTGCTGGAGACGTCTCTGGTGTTGAACATGGGCCAGTCGCGGGCCCTGCCGTTGCTCAAACGGACGGTGCTCAGTGCGCTGGCGCAAGACGGTGCGGACTCGGCCATTGTGACGTTGCTGCCAGTGGTGGGGCTGACCGTCGATACCATCGCGAAGACGTTGCAGGAGTGTTCACAAGAGTCAGGTAAACCTGTCATTGCCGTGTTCACCGGCATTTTCGAACCCTCGATCCACGTCAACCGGCAAATGGCGGGGTCGTTGCCGGCCTTCTCCAGTCCCGGCGGTGCCATTGCAGCGTTGGCCGCTGTTGTCCGGCACGCGCAGTGGCTGACACTGGAATCGTCGGTCTTTGAGCCCCCCGTTGGGGTCAATTCACAGGCTGTGGAAGACCTCTTGGACACGTGGCTGGAAGGTGTTTCTGGTGATGAACTGGTGACGCTGAGCAGCGAGGACTCCCGAGAGCTCTTGGGTCACTATGGCATCAAAGTGTTGGAATCGGTGCCGTTCGGCAGCGACGACGAGGCCGTGGCCCAGGCGGAACGGCTGGGCTGGCCGGTGGCCATCAAAACGCTGGATTCGAGCCTGCGGCATCGACTGGACCTGGGCGGGGTGCGGATTAACATTGAAAACGCGGACTCGCTCCGTCGCAACATTGTCCAGATGCGCAAATATCTGGAACCTTATGGGAAGAAGGACCTGGAGGTGCAGAGCATGGCCGAGGTGGGCCAGTCGTGCACCCTGCGAGCCATTGAGGATCCGCTGCTGGGCCCGGTGGTCTCCTTTGGCCTCTCCGGGGATGCTGTCAATCTCCTGGATGACTGGTCACACAGGGTGCCGCCATTGTCGGCGGCGGACACCGCTGAGTTGATCCGTTCGCCCCGTGCCGCCGTGAAACTGTTCGGCTACGAGGGGCTGCCGGCCGGAAATGTGGCGGCCTTGGAAGATCTGGTTGCCCGTGTAGCGATGCTCAAGGATGAACACCCCGAAGTAGCGCTCATTGAATTCAAACCGATCCTCGTTGGGCCCACCACCGTGACGGTGCTGGCTGTGGATGTGCGGATTGGAAACCCCGCTCAACGAACGGATAGCGCCCGCAGAGCCATGAGGTCCTAAAGCGCGATTCGTGAACCCCGGATGTTTGTCCTTGCAGCGTTTGAGCCGCCAGTTCGCTTTCGCTGGCGGCAAAGTGCGAAAATGGACACCATGAACAGCTTCGGAGCCGGTGCGCCGGCGAATCTCAAGGGCCGCGATTTGGATGCCGCGCTCCAGCGGTCTGGTTTTTATCCCCGGCTGGTTGCTGACGTAGTCAATGACGCCTTGGACAGCCAGGAGCCGCTGTCCCACCTGGTCCACCTGGAAACACACTTCGACCGGAACGAGGTGCACCGGCACATCACGGTTTTGGTGCTGACCAGCGAAATGCTGGTCATCACCCATGTTGACGATCACCAACTCGATGAGTCCGGGGAACAGATGGTGGCCCAGGTGTCCACTGAATCGGTGCCCGTGAGCCAAATCAATTCCGTGGTGTTGAGCTACATTTACGCCCAGCCCCAGGACTACAAGCCCTCCGACCCTGCCCGTGAGCTGACCTTGTCGATCGCGTGGTCTGGTGGACAGCGGGTGGAGATGGGTCCGGCGTCGTGCGGGGATCCCAACTGCGACGCCGACCACGGCTACTCCGGCACCATCGCCCAAGAAGACATCGCCTTGCGCATCAGTGCCGAGGCTGAGGGCTTGCAAGCCGTGGCAGATGCGAAGGCCTTCGCCCGTGCCCTGCGCGCCGTCAACACCGGAACCGTCACCCCAGGCCACCCCGATGCCGGGGCCAGCCGGTTCCCCGCTTTTGGCGCACGATTGGGCCGTTTACATTACCGCCGATAACGCCGTGGGCGCCCCCGAAACCATGTCCATCCCTGAGACCCTGACCACCCTCGGCGCCACCGCCACCAGTGACGCAATGCTCACCGGCCAAGCACCTCTTCCGGGGGCGCCGGCTTACGGCAAGGCCAGCATTGCTGAGGTGCTCAGCAGTGCCGCCGCCGTGCTCGGTGCCAAGGACTACAACAACGTCTTGAAGTTGCCAGCGGCCAAAAGGATTTGTGTCGTGTTGGTGGACGGGCTGGGAAAGTCGCTGCTCAAGCAGCGCGCCTCGCACGCACCATTCCTGCGCGGGGTGATGGCAGCTGACTCTGGCGGCGAGCACCCGCGCACCCTGCACGCCGCTTTTCCCAGCACCACGGCCACCTCCTTGTCAGCGTTGGGCACCGGCGCGGTTCCGGGTGAGCACGGCATGGTGGGGTACGACGTTTTGGACCCGCGCCAGGACAAAGTGGTCAACTTGTTGGGCAAC
Source organism: Specibacter sp. NPDC078709 (assembly GCF_040686795.1). Taxonomy (NCBI): domain Bacteria; kingdom Bacillati; phylum Actinomycetota; class Actinomycetes; order Micrococcales; family Micrococcaceae; genus Specibacter; species Specibacter sp. NPDC078709. The sequence goes on along the minus strand of NZ_JBFBLU010000004.1, from coordinate 359,308 downwards.
TGGGACGCTGGCGTCGATCCGCAGCGTTGGCAGCCGGTCCCCACAGTCTTTGAAAAGTTACCGGCCGAGATCCCTGCCACCACGGTGAGTTTGCCCAAATTCGCTGACTCCGCCATGACGCGCGCGGCCCTGCGCGGGAGCCGTTTCAGTGGTGCCACCTCCACCCACGCGCGGGTGGAGCAGGCGGTTGCAGCGCTGGCGGAAACGCCCAGCGCGTTGGTGTACCTCTATTGGAGCGAGCTGGACAAGGCGGGGCACGCTTATGGTGCGGATTCGCCCCAGTGGGAACGGCAGCTGGAAGAGCTCGACGCCGGGATGAAGCGTTTGGCGGCCACGGCACCTGCGGACACCCTGATTTTGATGACGGCCGATCATGGCATGGTGGATATTCCGCGTGCTGACCGCATCGACTACTCGGTGATTCCTGAGCTGGTGGCCGGAGTCCGGCACACCGCGGGGGAGCCACGCATGGTTCATCTCTACCTTGAACCCGGAGCAAGCTCGGAGGCTCGTGACCAGCTTATGGCAGCTTGGCTGGAGCACTTCCAACGCAAAGCGTGGGTCCTGACCCGGGAACAAGCTATCGCTGCTGGGTACTTTGGGACTGTTAACGACAGCGTGCGCGCCCGTATTGGCGATATCCTGATCCTGGCCCGGGAATCTGTGGCCTTTTACGATCTGCGCCGCGTCCGGCTACAGGCCATGGACGTGGTGGGTCAGCATGGATCCATCACCAAGGCCGAACGGGAAGTCCCGCTGCTACGCATTCCTGTGTCGGCGAAGAAGGCCAAGGGCAAGCGCCGCTGAGACTGTGCGCACTGAACCTGCTTTCGGTGCGGCCCGAACAGAAACTGTGCGGGCCGCACCGAGAAGAGGCTGGTTGAAGTTGGTGCCGAGTCGCGGTGGCTAGTCGCCCTTGGTGCCGAACACGATCTCATCCCAGCTAGGCACACTGGAACGTTTGGGTTTGGCTGAGGCCTTACGTTCCAGCCGGGCAGCTACTTCACTGTCGCTGGGTCCGTGGTGCTCGGTGTCTGTTGGCTGCGCTGATGCGGACTGCGTTGCTGCAGCGTGCGATTCCTCGGGTGTTTCCACATTTTGGACTTGCTGCAGGCGGCCAGTCGGTTCACCGGAGAGGACCACTTCACGGGTTTCTGTGCTGACCTCGGCCACGCTGTCCAGGGCGTCGTCAGCTAGACGTGGTGCTAGCTGGAGGAACGGCAACTTCCTGAGCCGCTCCCGTGCCGATTCTGGCTTCGATCCTGATTCTGAAGCCGATGCTGACGAGGGTTCGGGGTCGCTGGCGTTGCTACGCTCGGCGTCCTGGCCATAGACGTTTTCGTCTCGCGGATGAGCGCCCGGAACGTGCGTGCCGAGCATGGCGGCGAGTTCGTCGTCGCCGTCTTCATCGAGGCCCAGTCGGACGCCTCGGCGAGAGCGCAGCATGTCAAGAAGGCCATGACCGGGGTACCCGGCGTCGGGCGCTGTCGCGTCTGCGGACTCATCGGTGTCTGCGGACTCAGCTGATTGCGTGACGGCAGTTTCAGTGGGGGAGTAGCCGCCAGAGCCACCGTGATCGAAGTCCAACGCTTGCACAGTGCCAGCGCCGTCTGCTTCGACGTCGAAGGGCTTGTCAGCTACGGCACTGAGGCGGCGTTCGGGCACAGGACTATCGAGCGGTTCGAGTTCACTGAGCTGCTGCGCCCAGCGGTTCGCGTTCTGCAACGACTTGCGCCCAGCATGGAAGCGCCACAAGGCCGGTGCCGGTTCGCCGATACTGCTAGCGGCCCATTCGGTACCAGGTTCAAAATCTGCGCTGATAGTCCACGCGCCGGCATGGTCACGCCAGGCATCCCAGCGCAGGGAAGCCCTGTCGATGCCGAAAGCGGAAAGACGGAAGCGGACCATCTCCTCCAACGTGGTGGGTTCCTCATCCAAGGGAGGCTTAGTGTTCGCAGACGGCAGGGCCGAGGAGGCAACATGAACTTTGCGAGCTTGGCTGGCTATGTACTCGCGCTCGGCCAAGACCGGGCCCTCGTAACGGCGCACCTGCTCCAGAGACAGTCCGGATTGATCGGCAACATCGGTGGCGCTGGAGCCTGCACGGATCAAGGATTGGATTTCGCGCGGCGTCATACGGGCACCGGGCTGGTTCAATCGGGGGGCGCGTTGACTGGTCCTGCCCACAGCTGTGCGTAGCGCCTCATCAAGGGGGAGCAGGTAATTGTCCCCGTCGGGACCACTGAGCAGCAGATGTTCGCCGTCGTCGTGGACACCCACTAGCCGTAAATCAGCCATGCCGTCCTCCAAAAAAGTCTCATTAGTTCACTTCAAAACTTTGCCACCGATACCTGCCAATTCCTACTACCGCTCTAGGCGTGGCGTGAGATGGCTGAAAAATGTGACTCATTCTGCGCCGTTCTGCTCTGTTTTTTGTCCGTTTCCGTCCGCTTCTACTCTTTCCGCTCCATGCTCGGCGCCCACCGGCGCCTGAGCCGCGGTAAAAACTTAAGCCAGCTGCGAACTTCCAGTGCCGCAGGGCCACCAGAAGCGCCAGCAGGCTTTAAGGTGTTGGCTGTATTAAGTCGGATCTGCATCCGGCGGGGAACAGGAAAGAGAACACCTATGAACACCAGCACTCGCCAGCACCACAGAGCTCCTCGCACAAGCCGCGGACCGGTAGCTGCGGTTGCCGTGATCGACCCCGCCGAGAGTGAACTGGCAGATAGCTACGAACTGCCCGGTGCTGAGCTAGCCCCTGAAGAGCAGGCCTTGGAAATCATTGCCGAACAGGCCGACGAATTCACCTGCAGTGGCTGTTTTTTGGTGCGGCACCGCTCTCAACTGGCCAAAGAAAAGCAGGGTATGAAGTACTGCCGAGACTGCGAAGGCTAGTTTTCCTACGCCCGTTTTCTTAGGCTCCCTTGCCCCGGAGTGCCGCAGCCAAGTGCTCGGGGTTGCGTGAGGACGTAAGCCAGTAAGGGGTCCGGTCCTCCGGGTCTAGGATTTCAATTTTCACTACGGGCTTGATCCAGCCGCGGATGCACAGGTAGGCCAAACCGTTGAGTTTGATGCCGCGCTGAGCGGTGGCGTCGTCGCCAAAATGGATGCTGACGTCGCCAACAAATTTCCGCTCAATCTGCGCACGCCCCACTTGGAGTGTGTCTTCGGTGACGGCAATCGTCGGCGTGGAAGTGACCAAGACCACGATCTGAACCACCAGCAAAACACCGAAGGCCACGAACCCGGCCTCGATGCTGATAGGAATGAAGATCAGGATTCCTGCAGCCGAAAGTCCCAGCACAATCACCCAGCCCCATAAGTTTGGCCAGAGTTTCTCGGTATAAGTGGGTGCAGCCGGGGAAGGGGAGGTGGCGCTGTGGGGGGATGTGGATGACATGGCACCAGCTTTTCATCTTTCCTCGCGTAATTCATCTTGGCTCATTCACCTTGGGATTGATCTTGACACTCACTGCGCGGACGCAGGCAGTGCCCAGCGCTTCGGGATAGAGTGTCCTGTTGTGACCAATGAGACTTTTCCCGCGAACCCCGCCCTCGATCCCCACACTCCTGTTGTCCAGGTGCAATTGCACATGCTCGACGCCGGGATCGAACCTCCCAGCTACGCCCACCCCGGTGATGCCGGAGCCGATCTGCGCAGCCGCATTGACCTGGTCCTGGCTCCGGGCGAGCGTGCGCTGGTGCCCACAGGCGTCAGCATTGCCCTGCCCTTTGGTTTTGTAGCGTTGATCCACCCGCGTTCCGGTCTGGCCACCAAGCATGGCCTGACCATTGTCAACAGTCCCGGAACGGTCGATGCCGGGTATCGTGGCGAGATTTCCGTAACCTTGTTGAACACCGACGCGCACCATTCCATCTCCCTGTCCCGGGGCGATAGAATTGCACAAATGGTGATCCAGCGTGTGGAAACCGCCGCGTTCATCGCCGTGGACGAACTGCCCGATTCTGTGCGCGGCACCGGTGGATTTGGTTCCACCGGAGGCTTTTCCCCGTCGAGCAATGCACCGGCGAGCAACTAATCGTTGATCCTGCGTTTCCACACTTTTACAAGGAGTCTTAATTCCCATGGCTTTTGGGTTCGGTAAGAAAAAGAACAACAGCTCAGACGAGTCCGCAGCAACCGCCTCGAGCACACGTGGCGCAGCAGATGCCACTGACGCAGCTACAGAGTCAGTTGAGAGCGCCGCAGCCATGCTGAATCTGCCACCGGATCCGGCGGATACCGCTTACGATCGGGCCGTTCACGGGCCACTGGATGTCAGCGAGATTGAGAGCACCGATGGTTATGTGGACCTCGGCGCGTTGATGGTGACACCGCGGGAGGGCCTGTCCCTGCGCTTGGAAGTTGAAGAAAACACCCAGCGCGTCATTGCTGTCACCCTCGATCTGAACGGTTCCAGCTTGCAGCTGCAGGCCTTTGCCGCATCGCGCTCGGAGCCGCTTTGGCGCGACATTCGCGAGCAGATCGGTCTCTCCGTTGGCTCACAGGGTGGAGAAATCGAGATCCTTGACGGCACCTTCGGCAAGGAAGTGCTGGCAAAGGTTCCAGCCCAGAGCGACGACGGCTCCAAGGGCTTCAGGGTGGCCCGTTTCATCGGTGTTGACGGTCCCCGCTGGTTCCTCCGCGGTGTCCTCGGAGGGTCCGCGGCCGTCGACAGCGAAGCTGCCTTGGTCTTGGAAGACTTGTTCCGTGGCGTGGTGGTAGTCCGCGGCGAAGTGCCGCTGCCTCCCCGCGATCTGCTCCTGCTGCGACTGCCCAAGGATGCTGTGGCCGCTGCACAAGGCGCTTCGGGCCCGGACATGGGTGCCGCCCAGGGTGGTTCCCCGCTGGAGCGCGGCCCGGAAATCACAGCGATTGGCTAACGTTGTCTCCTGTTGAGCAAGGTGACTGGCCGGAGGCAACTCCCATCGTCGAGTTGCCCCCGCGCGGCCGGGCAGTGTGCGTAGGCGTGATCGATGCGATTACGATCCTGCCCGCCACCGCGGCACCCACCTACACGGCCATCCTGAGTGACATCATGCTCAATGACCGTGATGCTTCTCGGGTAGATCCGCTGCGGACGGATCAGAAACTTCAGAACCACCGGCTGCGACTGGTGTGGCTGGGCCGGCGCCGAGTGCCCGGAATCGGTGCCGGAGTCGGGCTGCGTGTTGAAGGAATGGTCTCTTTGCACGAGGGGCTGCCCACCATGTACAACCCTCGCTACGAGATCATCGGAATCCAGGAGAGCTAGTTGAGCCAGCAGAGTCCCGAAGGACAAATACCAGAGCAAAAGCCCACCGGCAGCTTTGCCGAGATGGCCCAGGACATGGCTGCCAAGAACCCGCTGGCCCGCAAGGAAAACGGGCACATTGACCTTTTGGCTGCCGCCGGTGGCATGAGGGGTATTGCCGAAAGCGTGTTGCCAGGACTGGTTTTTCTGGTCGCATTCACCCTGACCCGGGACCTGAGCATTGCCCTGGTGGGCTCGGTGGCCATGGCCGCGGTCTTCCTCGTTGCCCGACTCATCCAGCGCACACCCCTGACGCAGGCGCTGGCTGGAATTGCCGGCGTCGCACTTTCAGCGTTTTTAGCAATGAAGACCGGCAAGGCCGAGAACTTCTACACCGTGGGTTTCTATACGAATGCTGCCTACATTGCCGCCATGGTGGTCTCTATCGCCGTGCGCTGGCCGATTCTGGGTTTGCTGTTTGGCTACGCGCGCAATGAGGGCGTGCGGTGGCGGGAGATGCCAGAGCGGCTGCGCGCCTACCGTGTTGCCACCTGGATTTTGGTGGGTGTCATGGCTGCCCGGCTGGCGGTGCAGCTGCCGCTGTACTTCGCCGGAGCCGTGGACGCACTCGGCGCCATGCGCCTGATCATGGGTGTACCCCTGTACGCCTTTGGGCTCTGGATCGCCTGGCTCATCAGCCGCCCGGTGGCCGAGGTGACGGCCGAAACTGACACAGCGGAGCCCAAAAGCTGATCCCTAGCTCCGAAGCAGACTCCGCAGCTCATTTTCTGCAGCGATGGTGGTGATGAAGAACAGTTCATCCCCTGCCTCAACCACATCGTCCGGGCTCGGTGTGATGGGTGCTTCGTCGCGCAGAATCGCCACGAGAGTGGCATCCTGCGGCCACAGAATTGCCCCCACGGTGGAGCCAATCACGTGGGAATCACCAGGAACTGTGAATTCTACGAGTGAGGCCACACCCGCCTGCAGGGTCAGCAACCGCACCAGGTCGCCAATCTCCACGGCTTCCTCCACGAGTGCTGTCATGAGTCGGGGAGTATTCACGGCAACGTCAACTCCCCAAGAGTCATCAAACATCCAATCGTTCTTGGGGTTGTTGACCCGGCCTACCGTGCGACCCACGCCGAATTCGGACTTCGCCAGCAGCGAGACCACCAGGTTGACCTTGTCGTCTCCCGTGGCTGAAACGACTACGTCCGCTTCTTCCAGCTTGGCCTCGCGCAGGGTGCTGATTTCACAGGCGTCACCCACCAGCCAGCGGGCACCGCGCAAACCGCTCTTTCCGATAACCTCAGGCTTGGGATCGATCAAGAGCACCTCGTGACCGTTGGAGAGCAGTTCTTTGGCAATGGAGCAACCAACGCTGCCGGCCCCGACAATTACCACCAACATGCTAAATCTCCTTCACGGGGGCTGCTGCCAAAATACGGGTCACATCGGCTGAACGGGCGCTGGCCACCATGGCGTGGACGGTGTCTCCTTGTTGGTAGCTGGTATCTGCTCTTGGCAGGATGCCTTCACCGAAGCGGGTCAGATAAGCCACACGGACATCGGCAGCTTGTTCCATCTCTGCGATGTGCCGACCAATCCAGTCCGGGTGCGGTGCCAGTTCACACAAGAACAAGCGCCCGGATGGTTCACGGAAATCACCCTTGATGGCGGTCTCAGGCAAAATTCGGCGCAACACCTGGTCCGCGCTCCAGCGCACAGCAGCCACTGTGGGGATGCCGAGACGCTGGTAGATCTCTGCCCGGCCGGGATCGTAGATGCGGGCTACAACGTGTTCCACATGGAAGGTTTCCCGGGCTACGCGGGTGGCGAGGATATTGGAGTTGTCACCGCTGGAGACAGCGGCAAAGGCGTAGGCGCTTTCAATGTCCGCCTCCTTCAGGGTGTCCTGGTCAAAGCCGACCCCGGTGATCTTCCGGCCTCTGAAGCCTGTGCGCAAGCGGCGGAAAGCCCGTTCGTCCTGGTCGATGATGGCCACCGAATGGCCGGAATCCTCCAAAGCATGGGCCAAGGTTGCGCCCACCCGGCCGCAACCCATGATCACGAAATGTGCCATTGACGCTCCCTGTCGTGGCGGACCCGGGCCGGAAGGCCGGTGCCGCAAATGTGTACAGCTTTCGAGTGTTTCTCAACAGCGTTTTCCAAGCCCTGCGGGTACCAATTTCACGCCCCGCGTGGCCCCGCGGTCAAGTCGGGACCACCTCGACCCGCTCTTGTCACCGCCTCACCAGTGTGTCATGCACGCAAGCTGACGGGCGGGCGCCGGGCGGGTGCGCTGTTCTGGTGCTAGCGTTACCCGCGTGCTGAATTTCTTCAACGCGTTCAAGCGGGTCCTTGTGGGGCGTCCGTTCCGCAACGACAAGCTGTCTCATACGCTGCTGCCCAAGCGCATTGCGCTGCCCGTTTTTGCCTCCGACGCGCTGTCTTCTGTGGCGTATGCGCCCGATGAAATTCTGCTCACGCTGGCACTGGCCGGTGTCGCGGCGGTGTCGCTCTCGCCCTGGGTGGGACTAGCTGTCATGGTGGTGCTTTTGACGGTGGTTGCTTCCTACCGTCAAAACGTGCACGCGTACCCCTCCGGTGGCGGTGATTATGAGATTGCCACGGTGAACTTGGGCAAACGCGCAGGTCTCACAGTGGCCTCGGCGCTCATGGTGGACTACGTCCTGACGGTGGCAGTGTCCATGTCCTCGGCCGCACATTACCTAGCCACAGCTATACCCGGTTGGCACGACGCCCAAGCCGTGATCGCCGTCGTCGGTGTCATTATTCTGGCCCTTGTGAACCTGCGCGGCGTGCGGGAAGCGGGCACGGTATTTGCCGTCCCCACCTACATTTTCATGTTCTGCATTTTCGCTATGACCGCCGCCGGGATCTTCCAGGCCGCCACGGGAACGCTGGGCCGGGCGCCGTCGGCCGATTTTGAGATTGTGCCCGAGGCCGCCTTCAACCAGGGCCTGGTGGGGCTCGCGGGCGCGTTCTTGTTGCTGCGCGCCTTCTCCTCGGGCGCCGCCGCACTGACAGGTGTGGAAGCCATCAGCAACGGGGTGCCCAGCTTCCGCAAGCCCAAGAGTAAAAATGCGGCCACCACCTTATTGCTGTTGGGCGCGATTGCCGCGGGCATGATGGCCAGCATTTTGTTCCTGGCCAACGCCATTGGCGTGCACATTGTGGCTGATCCGCACACGGAATTCCTGGTCAATGGCGTGGCCCCGCCCGTTGGTTACGTGCAGAATCCCTCCATCAGCCAGATCGCTTCCACCATTTTTGGCGCCGGTTCCATTCCGTTCTTCATCATTGTGGCGGCCACGGGCGCCATCTTGGTGTTCGCCTCCAACACCGCCTTCAACGGTTTCCCGGTGCTGGCCTCGATTCTGGCCAAGGACGGTTACCTGCCGCGCCAGCTGCGTACCCGTGGCGACAGGCTCGCTTTCAGCAACGGCGTGCTGTTGCTGGCGGTGGGCGCCATCGTGCTGATTGTGGCTTTCAACGCAGATGTCACCCGGCTCATCCAGCTCTACATTGTGGGCGTATTCATCTCCTTCACCGCCAGCCAGCTGGGCATGGTGCGGCATTGGGGCCGTGAGCTGCTCAAGGTCAGAGACAAATCCATCCGGTTCCGCATGAAGCGTTCCCGGGTCATCAACACGATCGGCTTCTGCATGACGCTGACGGTGCTGCTGATTGTCTTGGTGACGAAATTTGAACAGGGCGCCTGGATTGCGCTCTTGGCGATGGCCGTACTGTTCGTGATCATGTGGAGCATCCGTTCGCACTACGACAACGTGGCCAAAGAGCTCGCCGTAGAGACGGATTCGGCGATCAAGGCGCTGCCGGCGCGGATTCACGCGGTGATCTTGGTCTCGCACGTGCGCAAACCTGTCATGCGAGCCATCGCCTTTGCCCGCGCATCAAGGCCCTCCACACTGGAAGCCATCACCGTAGATTTGGATCCTGCCGAGACCGAACAGACCATCGCGGATTGGGAGCGGCTGTCCATCCCGGTACCGTTGACTGTGTTGGCGAGTCCCTATCGGGAAACGTTGACGCCGCTGATCAACCACATCAAGACCATGCGCAAGGATTCCCCGCGTGATTTGATCGTGGTGTACATCCCGGAATACGTGGTGGGCAAATGGTGGGAGCAGCTGGTTCACAACCAGACGGCCCTGCGGATTAAGACGCGGTTGCATTTTGAACCAGGAGTAGTGGTTGCCAGCGTGCCGTGGCAGCTGAAGTCCTCCACCGACGCAAAGAAATATCAGGAATAGAGCTTATGAGCGAGCCCACCAGTACCACCCGCCTCACCGTCACAGTAGGTCCCGTGGCCCACGGCGGCCATTGCGTTGCCCGGCATGAGGGCCGCGTCATTTTTGTGCGCCACGCCATCCCCGGCGAGACCGTGGAGATTTCCCTGACCGAGCACGACGACGACGCCAAGTTTTGGCGCGCAGACGTCACCAACGTGGTGGAAGCCTCGCCCGAACGTGTGCCCCACTTTTGGCCCGAAGCGGACGCCTTGCGCGCCGGAGCCCGCCACGGTGCGCCGATCGGCGGCGCCGAGTTCGGTCACATTTCCCGTAAGGGTCAGCTGGAGCTGAAGACCGCAGTGGTGCGTGAACAGCTCGAACGCTTAGGAGGCCTTTCCAGCGACTCCGTGGACGCCTTGTTCAGCGTTGGCGTTGAGGATGTTGATGCCCAGGGCACCGCTGATCAGCAGGCAGGCCTGGGCTGGCGCACACGCGTTGGTTTCGCAGTCACCCCGTCCGGCAAATTGGGCATGCACGCCCACCGCTCGCACACCATTCTTCCCATCGCGGAAATGCCGCTGGCGCTTCCAGCCATCAATGAGCTGCGCCTGTGGGAACTGGACTTTACTGGCATTGACCGCGTTGAGGTGGCCGCCCCCGCCAACGGCTCCGGCGTGCTGGTGCTGCTGGCACCGGTTCACGGACTCAGCGATAAGGCGGCCGGCAGTGCCGTCAAGCGCATTGCCCGCTCCTTGGCAGCACTGCCGACACCTCCCTCGGTAGCCCGCTGGAACCCGGAAAACAGCGCCATTGAAGTGGTCAGTGGCCGCGGCTGGGTCAAGGAAACCACCGACGATCACGAGTTCCGGGTCACCGGTGACGGCTTCTGGCAGATTCACCGCAAAGCCCCCAAGGTCTTGACAGATGCAGCACTGGGTTACTTGCTGCAGGGCGGTTACCTCAACGACGGCGCCGACGTGGCTGACCTCTACGCAGGCGCTGGCTTGTTCACTGCCCCGCTGGCTGATGCTGTGGGCTCCGACGGCAGTGTCCTTTCGGTGGAAGGATCCCCGGGCACCAGCCGCGATGCACGCAAGAACCTGCACGCGAGTGAACAGGTGGAGATCCTGCAGGGCCGGGTGGAGAAGATCCTCGGTACCCAATCGCGAGCATCGCACACCGAGGCCGGACAGCGGCGCCGTTTTGACGCCGTCGTGCTTGATCCGCCGCGCGCAGGCGCCGGTAAGGCTGTTGTCCGGGCCTTGGTAGCCACCGCGCCTAAGGCGATCGCCTATGTTTCTTGCGATCCGGCCGCGTTCGCCCGCGATGTGAAGTACTTCGCCAACGCCGGTTGGCAGATTGAGAAGCTGCGCGCCTTCGATCTGTACCCGCACACGCACCATGTGGAAACGGTGGCCCTTTTAGTGCCCGCAGCTGCAAGCGCAACGGCACCCCGCTAGAACTAAGAACGGACTAGAAACGGACTAGGAACGGACTAGGAACTGTCTTGAACCAAACGGCACTCAAGGTACGGCCGCCTCGGCGCGATCTGACTCGCAATAAGCCCAAGGGCACCCTTCTCGCGGAGCGGCGGGAGGCGCATCGCCGGGCGGCCATGGCTGCGGCACGTGGTGCCCTGGCGCCGGTGGACGCTACACGGCTGGCCGCAAGTGGGCTCACGGCCGCACAGGTGCAAGAACGCCGTGTTGCGGAACTGACGAATGTGGTGGCTCACGAGAGCAGCCGCAGTATTTGGGCCATTGTGCGGGCCAACGTTTTCACCTTGTTCAACACGGTGCTGGGCAGTTGCTTGGTGCTGGTGTTGGTGGTGGGTGACCCACGCGATGCGCTGTTTGGGTTCATTGTGGTGGCCAATGCGGCCATTGGCGTGGTGCAGGAATACCGGGCCAAACGCACCTTGGACAAGCTCGCGGTGCTGCATGCTCCGCGGGCCCGGGTGTTGCGGGATGGGGCCGAGGCCGAGCTTGCCGTGGCCGAGGTGGTTCATGACGATGTGCTGTTGTTGCGCACGGGGGATCAGGTGCCGGCCGACGCCACTATTTTGGCGTCCGAGGCACTGGAAATTGATGAGTCACTGCTGACGGGGGAGTCCGATCCGGTCACGAAGTCCTTGGGGGATGCGGCACTTTCGGGTTCTGCCGTGGTCGCTGGCTACGGCAGTGCGCGGGTTCATGCGGTGGGGGCGGAGTCGTACGCGTCCGCGCTGACCGCCGAGGCGCGGCGTTTCTCGCTGGTCAATTCCGAGATTCGCAACTCCATCAACCGCATCATCTTGTACATTGCCTGGGCGTTGATCCCCATTATTCTGCTGGTCATCAACGGGCAGATGAGCGCACATGGAGGCTGGCGGGCGGCCATTGCCACGGGGGACTGGCGCATCGCTGTGGTCAGTGCCGTGGCCAGCATTGTCGCCATGATCCCGGAAGGGCTGGTGCTCTTGACCAGCATTTCCTTTGGCATGGCCGCAGTGACCTTGGCCCGCAAACAGGTTCTGGTCCAAGAGCTGCCAGCCGTTGAAGGACTGGCCCGGGTGGACATGGTCTGCTTGGACAAGACCGGAACCCTGACCGAAGGCCGCATGGAGTTGGCGGACACCACACTGTTTTCGCCCGTTCCGGGATGGGAATTGGTCCTTGCCTGGCAGGGCGCTCATCCCAATGCCAATGCCACGGCTGCTGCCCTGGTCAGCTCCTACACCTCGCCCCCGGAACAGCTGCCGCATTCCGAGGTGCACTTCAGCAGTGCCCGCAAATACAGTGCCGTCACTTTTGGGGCGGGGCCCGCGGCCGGCGACTGGGTGCTGGGCGCCCCAGAAGTAGTCCTCGCCGAGGGCAACCACCCCGAGGCGTTGGCGGCCTCCTACGACGCGTCAGGGAAGGGATTGCGAGCCGTGATCCTCGCCCACCGCGAGGTGCCCGCAACGGCGACCGCGGCACAGACCGCGATGGTGGGCGATCCGGCGTCGGAGGCAGAATTCAGCTTGGCCGGCCTGAACCCGGTAGCCCTGCTGGTGTTCCGTGAGCGGGTCCGCCCGGATGCCGGCGCTACGTTGGAATACTTCCGCCAGCAGGGAGTGGAACTGAAAATCATCTCCGGCGACAACCCTCGAACCGTGGCCGCCGTGGCCCGCGATGTCGGTTTCAGCTTCGACGGCGACGGATATGACGCGCGCGACCTGCCAGATGACCTCGAGGCCATGGCAGACGTGCTGGAGCGCGAAAACGTTCTTGGCCGGGTCACGCCGGAGCAGAAAAAGTCCATTGTGCAGGCCTTGCAGAGCCGTGACCACGTGGTGGCGATGACCGGCGACGGCGTCAATGACGCACTGGCGCTCAAACACGCAGACATTGGTATCGCGATGGGCAGCGGAGCCGCAGCGACGAAGGCCGTGTCCCGGCTGGTGCTGCTCGATGGCCAGTTCAGCCACCTGCCGTCGGTGGTGGCCGAGGGGCGGCGCGTTATCGCCAATGTGGAGCGCGTGGCAAACTTGTTCCTCACCAAAACCACGTACGCCATCATCATTTCCGTGGTCATTGGCATCCTGATGTGGCGCTATCCGTTCCTGCCACGGCAACTCTCCATTGTGAGCTCCATGACCATTGGCATTCCGGCCTTTTTCCTAGCACTGCTGCCCAATGCGCGCCGCTACCAACCAGGATTCTTACGCCGAACGCTGATGTTCGCGATCCCCTCTGGAACCATTGTGGCCGCCTGCATCATGGCCGTGTACTCATATGCGTTGACCTTCCCGAACCCGTCTTTGAGCGGGGAACACTTGATTCGTGAGGCGCAGACGGCTGTCACCATGACGGTGTTGCTGGTGGCATTGTGGGTGCTGGGTGCCTTGGCTCGGCCCTTCGATAAGTGGCGGGCACTGTTGGTGACTGCCATGGTGGTGGGGCTCGTATTGGTCATGGCAGTGCCGTTCGCCCGCACCTTCTTTGCCCTTGATATCCCCAGCGGTGGGCTGTTAGCGGCTACGATTGCGGTAACAGCAGCAGGATGCGTCGCGATCGAACTGCTCTACCGCTTTCTCAAGAAGCGCGGAGCGGTTTCCGAACGTGAGTAAGGCGTGCCTAACTGGCATCCTGTCCCGTGCGTGACGAAGATAAAAGCAGTGGCGAGAGGAGTCCATCGATGACTAATGTGGACAGCTTCGGTTCCAAAGGCGTACTTAATGTAGCCGGGACCGAATACGAGATTTTCCGACTGAACTCGGTAGAAGGCGCCAAGAGCCTTCCGTTCAGCCTCAAGGTATTGCTTGAGAACCTTTTGCGCACCGAAGATGGTGCGAACATCACAGCCGACCACGTACGTGCGTTGGCAAGTTGGGATCCGAATGCGGAGCCCGACACCGAAATCCAGTTCACCCCGGCCCGCGTCATCATGCAGGACTTCACAGGAGTCCCCTGCATCGTTGACCTGGCCACCATGCGTGAAGCCGTCAAGGAACTCGGCGGAGACCCCACCAGGGTCAACCCGTTGGCGCCTGCCGAAATGGTCATTGACCACTCCGTGCAGATTGACGTCTTCGGCAATTCAGATGCCGTTGAGCGCAACATGGAGATTGAATACCAGCGCAACGGTGAGCGTTACCAGTTCCTGCGTTGGGGCCAGACCGCCTTTGAAGACTTCAAGGTAGTTCCCCCGGGCATGGGCATTGTCCACCAGGTCAACATCGAGTACTTGGCCCGCACCGTCATGACCCGCGAGGTCGACGGCGTTCTGCGCGCCTACCCGGACACCCTGGTCGGCACCGACTCACACACCACCATGGTCAACGGCCTGGGCGTGTTGGGTTGGGGCGTTGGCGGCATCGAAGCCGAAGCAGCCATGCTGGGCCAGCCCGTCTCCATGTTGATCCCGCGCGTTGTGGGCTTCAAGCTGACCGGTGAAATCCCGGCCGGGGCAACCGCCACCGACGTGGTTTTGACCATCACCGAGCAGCTGCGTAAGCACGGCGTCGTTGGTAAATTCGTGGAGTTCTACGGCGAAGGCGTTGCGGCCGTGCCGTTGGCTAACCGCGCAACCATCGGTAACATGAGCCCGGAGTTCGGCTCAACGGCTGCCATGTTCCCGATCGATGAAGTCACCGTTGACTACCTGCGTTTGACTGGCCGTTCCGAAGAGCAGCTGGCACTGGTTGAGGCTTACGCCAAGGAACAGGGCCTCTGGCACGATCCAACGGTCGAGATCCAGTTCTCCGAGTACCTCGAGCTGGACCTGTCCACGGTGGTTCCCTCCATCTCAGGCCCGAAGCGCCCGCAGGACCGCATTGAACTGACCAACTCCAAGGCACAGTTCCGCTCTGACTTGAACAACTACGTTGCCGCTGATGCAAACGCTGATGGCAACACGGTGGATGAGTCCCTGGAAGAATCCTTCCCGGCCTCAGACGCCCCGTCGTTCACTCACCCGGACACGCACCAGCACGATACCGAGCGCGTGCTCGTTTCTGCAGCAGCAGGTGCCAACGGCCGCCAGAGCGCTCCGATTCACGTCAAGAACGAATCAGGCGTTGAGTTCGAGCTCGATCACGGTGCAGTCTCGATTGCCTCGATCACCTCGTGCACCAACACCTCCAACCCTTCCGTGATGCTCGCTGCAGCCGTTTTGGCTCGCAACGCCGTCAACAAGGGTCTGTTGTCCAAGCCGTGGGTCAAGACCTCCGTGGCTCCGGGCTCCAAGGTTGTCACCGACTACTACGAGAAGTCAGGGCTTGTTCCGTTCCTGGAAAAGCTGGGCTTCTACACGGTTGGTTACGGCTGCGCTACCTGCATCGGTAACTCCGGCCCCTTGGACAGCGAAGTTTCAGCAGCCATTGCTGAAAACGACCTGTCCGTGACAGCAGTGCTCTCCGGTAACCGTAACTTCGAAGGCCGCATCAACCCGGACGTGAAGATGAACTACCTGGCCTCACCGCCGCTGGTCATCGCTTACGCCCTGGCTGGTTCCATGGACTTCGACTTCGACACCGATGCGCTGGGCCAGGATGCCGACGGCAACGACGTCTTCCTTGCAGACATTTGGCCGAACCCGGTTGAGGTCCAGGAAGTTATGGACGCCTCGATCGACCGCGAGATGTTCACCAACTCCTACGCCACCATCTTCGATGGCGACGATCGCTGGAAGGCTCTGGAAACTCCCGAAGGCAACGTCTTCGAGTGGGATCCCAAGTCCACCTACGTTCGTAAGCCCCCGTACTTCGATGGGATGAAGGCAGAAGCTGATCCGGTTGAGGACATTGCCGGTGCACGCGTCTTGCTCAAGCTCGGCGATTCGGTCACCACCGACCACATCAGCCCTGCCGGTTCCTTCAAGTCCGAAACCCCGGCAGGCCAGTACTTGCTGGCTAACGGTGTGGAGCGCAAGGACTTCAACTCCTACGGTTCACGCCGTGGAAACCACGAGGTCATGATTCGCGGAACGTTCGCGAACATCCGTATCCGCAACCAGATCCTGGACAACGTTGAAGGTGGCTTCACCCGCGACTTCACCCAGGCTGGCGGCCCGCAGGCATACGTCTACGATGCCTCCGTCAACTACCAGGCTGCCGGCACCCCGCTGGTCATCTTGGCAGGTAAGGAATACGGCTCCGGCTCATCACGCGACTGGGCTGCCAAGGGCACCGCATTGCTGGGTGTGAAGGCAGTTGTCGCCGAGAGCTACGAGCGCATCCACCGCTCCAACCTCATCGGCATGGGCGTCTTGCCCCTGCAGTACCCGGCCGGCGCCAATGCCGAATCACTGGGTCTCACCGGCACCGAGACGTTCTCCGTCGAAGGCGTCACCGAGCTGAACAACGGCACCACGCCCAAGACGCTCAAGGTCACAGCAGTTGCAGAAGACGGCACCACCGTGAGCTTCGATGCCGTTCTGCGCATCGACACCCCCGGTGAAGCAGACTACTACCGTAACGGTGGCATCCTGCAGTACGTACTGCGCCAGATCTCCGCAGCGGCCTAACTGGTTCCTGCCACTTGCTCTGCAGGGCTCAGTCCAGTGGGGTTGATCACTGTATAGCTTGTTGCTAGTGAGAAATGCCGCCGTTTCCGCTTTACGCCATGGTTTGACCATAGCGAAAGCGGAAACGGCGGCATTTTTTGTTAGGCGTGGACTAGGTTATTGCCGTAGACACGATATTGTTAGACGTTGACCGTGCACCAGGAGGTACCCATGGGACTTTTAGAATCCATCACGCACCCGCGTGATCTGAGCCGGCTCAGTGAACGCCAAATGGAGGAGCTGGCCCAAGAAATCAGGGACTTCCTCATCGCAAATGTGTCCCAGACAGGTGGCCATCTGGGCCCCAACTTGGGCGTTGTTGAACTGACGCTGGCTATCCACAGAATCTTTGACTCTCCGCGGGACAGTATCGTTTTCGATACCGGGCACCAGTCCTATGTGCACAAATTGGTGACGGGTCGCCAGAATTTCTCCACTTTGCGCCAGCAGGGTGGCCTCTCCGGATATCCGGAACGTGCAGAATCCGAGCACGACATCGTGCAAAGCTCACACGCATCCTCGTCTCTGTCCTGGGCCGACGGCATTGCCCGCGCTCATCAGCTCCGTGGCGAGAACGATCGCTACGTTGTGGCCGTCATTGGCGACGGCGCCCTGACCGGCGGCATGACCTGGGAAGCCATCAACAACATCGCCGCCGACAAAGACCGCAAAGTGGTCATTGTCGTGAACGACAACGGCCGGTCCTACGCCCCAACAGTGGGTGGCGTTGCAGACTATCTGGCGTCGCTGCGCCCTGCCATTGACCACGTGCGCACCCATAAGAAGTACGAAGCTTCCATGTACTGGGGCAAGAAGCGACTCCAAGACGGCAACGCTGCCGGTCGCTTCGTCTACAAGAGTTTGCACGCCGCGAAGAAGGGCGTCAAAGACTGGTGGGCACCCCAGGGACTTTTTGACGACCTCGGCATGAAGTATGTCGGTCCGGTTGACGGCCACGACGAAAAGGCCATGGAGGCTGCCCTGCAGCTGGCCAAAAACTACTGCGGACCAGTCATTGTGCACGCGTTCACGGAAAAGGGCCGCGGCTACGCACCTGCCCGCGCCGACGAAGACGATCAGTTCCACGCCGTGGGAGTCATCAACCCCGAAACGGGTCGTGCTGTAACAGCGGCCAGCGGCAAGTCTTGGACAAGTGTTTTTGGTGAGGAAATCACCAAGATCGCGCAGGAACGCGACGACATTGTGGCCATTACCGGCGCCATGTTGCTCCCCATGGGTCTGGCTGGGTTTGCCGCAAAGTACCCCGAACGCGTCATCGACGTAGGCATCGCCGAACAGCACGCAGTGACCATGGCGGCCGGTATGGCCTTCGGTGGCCTGCATCCGGTCGTGGCTATTTACGCCACGTTCCTCAACCGTGCCTTCGATCAGCTGCTCATGGATGTTGCCCTGCACCAGGCCGGCGTCACCATCGTCCTGGATCGGGCCGGCGTGACCGGCCCGGATGGTCCCAGCCACCACGGCATGTGGGATTTGTCCATGTTGCAGATCGTCCCCGGCCTGCACTTGGCCGCCCCGCGCGATGCCGAACGTCTGCGCGAGGAACTCCGCGAAGCTGTCGCCATCGCTGATGCGCCTAGCGTTGTGCGCTACTCCAAGGGCCAGGTGGGCCCGGAGATTGTGGCTCTCGAGCGTTTGTACGACGGCGTTGACGTCCTGGCCCGCTCTGCGCACGACATGCCTGGTGCCGGTGCGGACCCGCAGACCGATGTGCTGATTGTCAGCGTCGGCGCCATGAGCGAACTCTCGCTGGATGTCGCCAACCGCATCGGTGCCCAAGGCATCAGCTCCACAGTGGTGGATCCGCGCTGGGTCCTGCCCGTGCCGCGTTCAATCGTCCAGCTGGCCTCACAGCACCGCATCGTCATCGTCGTCGAAGACGGTGTGCGTGCCGGTGGTGTCGGCTCCCGGATCCGTCAGGAACTGCGTGCTGCCGGCATCGATACGGCGTTGAATGAGGTTGGCCTCCCCGTGGAATTCCTCGCTCACGGTACGCGTGGAGAGGTGCTCGAACGTGTGGGGCTGACGGCACAGCGGGTGGCCCAGGACGTCGTCGAACAGGTCCTTGGCACCAAGGTTCCCTTCGCCCGGCCCCTACCCGGCCAGCCCGCCCCGCGCACAGGGCAGATGCCGATCCTGTGACAGCTGCGCAGGAGGCAGCGGTTGAGCAGCAGGGTGAGGTGGATCTGCCGCAGCCCGGCGATCTGGTGGTGGCCCGCAATCGCAAGTACGACGGCGGTGCCCACTGGGTTGTTCCCGGGCGTCACCTCGGCACGGATCAGCACGGTCATTGGGTCTTCCAGGGCACGCATGAGTTCATTTCGCGGCCCGGTGCGGCCCTGTACACCGAATCGGATGCCATCTTCTTGATCCCGCACACCGGCGATTGGGTGGCAACGTTCTTTGACGCAGCCCATCCACACGGGGTGGAGCTGTACATCGATCTGGCCCTGGACCTGCAGTGGCACCGCATCCGCCCGCACGTGGTGGAGTTCCACATGATTGACATGGATCTGGACGTTGTCCGCACCAAGGACCGCGGCTTGTTCGTTGACGACCGGGACGAGTTTGCCCAACACGCCGTGAAATTCTCTTACCCGCAGGAGATCTGCGACCGCATCGAGGCCGCCTGCCAGGCGCTCAGCGAAGCCGTGGCCGCCGGTCACGCCCCATTCGACGGCCGCGACGCGGCCTGGTTCACCCTTGGAAGGACGCTGCAAACAGCATGAGCGAGCACAACAGTACCGAACAGCACAGTTCAGAACAGCACACAGAAACCATCTTGGCGGGCCTGGACCCGAACATTGTGCGCATGTATAAGACGGACGACGCCGGTCAGCTGATTTTCCGTGAAGCGTGGGTTGACGCTGGGGGAGCCGGGGAGACGGACGGCGAGGGCGATGCTGGCGAGAATGAGGGCGTGTTCTTCGTAGTCAACCACGGCACGGTGGGCCACATCAGCACCTCCAAGGATGCCCCGGTAGCCACCCTCGAAGAAGCCGAGGCCATGCTGGCAGCGTTCACAGCTCAGTGCCTCGAGGATGGCTTCGCTGTGCTTGAGCGCAGCCAGCAGTCGTTGGTCGTTGCCCAGTTCGCGTTGAAGAGCTCACGCGTCTCCGACCGCGACAAGCACCTGGCAAGCCGGGCCAAGGACAGCCTCACCGCACACCTGGCCTGGCGCGGCAGCGGCATCCTGGAAAAGTACGAGTTCGTGCCGGCCCCGCACGGTCTCGGCAAGCTGAATATCTACATTGTGGCCCCCGATGCAGCCCGCGCCGTGGCCAACATCAAGGTCTGCATCCGGGACGAAAAGCTGGACTTCACCAAGCTGACCGTCGCCACCGGCCCCATCGATGATCCCTCAGCGCTCCGTGCCAAGCACAGCGCAACCGGCGGCACAGCCTTCAGCCTCTAGCCCCACCCCAGACGCCGCCCCACCCCAGACGCTAGGGCAGCAATGGCTGTTTTTTTAAGTTGGCTATCCATTTAGTGGACCCGGGGTGATGAGCTGTGGCCCGCCTCATCATGTGGGCACCTAAATAGTGGGGTAGCTCCACATCGGACGGCGCTTGCGGGAAAAGACGGCCGTCTAATGCCGTCTTTTCCCGCAAGCGCCGTCCCTTTTGCGATGGTGGTGCCGATCCGGGCGGGCACCCACGCGTTTCCGGCCGTCCAAGCTCTCAAGTCCATACGCAACGTCGAAATGCCTGTCCAGACTATGACGTGCAGAACAGGGTCCACTAAATGGATAGCCACCTTTTTTAAACGCTATCGCACTGAATGCGAGAGGGTTCGGCAAAACAGCACCATTGCTGCGCTAGCGTCCGGTGGGGGAGCCTACTGGGAGTGCCTGCCGGGGGAGAGAAGTGTCTGAGATTGACTAAGGTTGAACTATGACGCAGAACAATGACAACAACATTGAATACCGCCAGGTGGGCCGCTCGGGACTAACGGTTTCTGCCGTGGGGCTTGGCTGCAACAATCTGGGCCGCAGCGGCACGGTGACACAAACGCAAGAGGGCAGTGACGCCGTCGTGCATGCAGCCTTGGATGCGGGCATCACGCACTTCGATGTGGCCGATGTCTATGGCATGACGCCTGGGCTCAGCGAAACGATCCTGGGTAAGGCGCTCGGTGCGCACCGGGACGAGGTTGTGGTGGCCACCAAGTTTGGCATGGATGCCCAGGGCGCCAACGGCGTGGATTGGGGACGTCGCGGCTCGCGGAAGTACATTATGCAGTCGGTCGAGGCCTCCTTGCGGCGGCTCAACACCGACTATCTGGACCTCTTTTACTACCACACCCCCGATGCGCACACGCCCATGGCTGAGACGCTTTCGGCGCTGGATGGCCTCGTGCAATCCGGCAAGGTCCGCTACATTGGCCATTCAAATTTGGCTGGCTGGCAGATGGCCGACGCCGAACACACAGCACGCGCGCTAGGCACCGAACGGTTTGTGGCCAGCCAGAATCACTACAATCTGCTGGACCGTCGCGCTGAGCTGGAGGTGACGCCTGCCGCCGAGGCCTACGGGCTGGGTGTCATGCCGTACTTCCCGCTGGCCAATGGGCTGCTGACGGGCAAGTACAAGGGTGGTGCCGTACCTGCCGGGAGCCGACTCTCACACACGCGTCAGCACCTAGTGAGCGAGGCTGACCAGGACCAGTTCGGGGCCTTTAGCGCGTTCGCTGCGGCCCGTGAGCTGACTGAGGTTCAGGTGGCGTTCTCGTGGCTGGCAGCCCAGCCTGCCGTAGCTAGTGTCATTGCCGGGGCCACCAAGCCAGAGCAGGTGCGCCAGAATGCTGCGGCCGCCAGCTGGAAGCCGTCGGCCGAGGACTTGGCCGAGTTGGATCAGATCTTCCCGCGGACGCCGAAGGTGGCCTTGTTCTAGCCTCTTCTCGGAGCTGGGGAGCTCAAGCCGCTACTGCTGCGGCCCCTTAACTGCCAATGGTGCGCCTCTTTCAAAGTGGCGCACCATTGGCAGTTAACAGTACGCAGCAGCAAACTTCTCGCGTCCCTGTTTCGAACGTGTTGCTTTGCCGGGTCTTAGACGGAAACGGTGATCCATTCGCCGTCGATGGCGGCGGCGTAACGGGGCAGGGCTTCCTTGGCGGGGCCGGACACCACTGTGCCATCGCTTCCCTTGAAGATGGTGCTGTGGCAGGGGCATTTGAAGTCTTCGCCGTGTGGGGCCACCTTGCAGCCAGCGTGGGTGCAGATGTCCGTGTAGGCCATGACGGTGGTTTCGTCGGGGCGGAACAGCATGACTTCAACGTCCCCGGCCGTGGCTGCAGCGGTACCTCCGACGGGGAGTTCGCTCAGCTTGCCGACCTGGTGGGCGGTGCCGCCAGTGGGAATTTCGGCCGGGGTTTTGCCCTTGCTGCGGATGTCACTGGCCGACGGCGAGCAGCCCACCAAGGCGAGTGCGCAGGCAGCGCCAGTGGCGGCTGTGGTTACGCGTAGGGTGGATCGGCGGGTCAGGGAAGGCTCAACAGTCATGTCTTCATTCTTTCAGTTGAAGCTGAAAGAAAGCGAAACGAGGAACGGGTCCACAGTGCATGGCCTCAGCTGGGGTCTCAGTCGTGCAGGAGAATTTGGTAGAGGTTGTGGTCTTGCCATGTGCCAGCAATCTTCAGATACTGCGGGGCCATGCCAATCTGCTGGAATCCTGCTTTCAGCAGCACTCGCTGTGAGCCAATGTTGTCCAGGAGGGTACTCGCTTCGATGCGGTGTAGGCCCAGATCCTCACGCGCAGTGTCGATGATCGCTTGGACGGCGGATGATGCCAACCCTCGGCCTGTGTAGCGACTGTCCACCCAATAGCCCAGACTGCTGCTCTGGAAGGGGCCACGCACAATACCGGCCAAGTTGAATCGGCCAACGATTTCATCGCCAGCAAACAGGCCAAAGAGATGATCTACCCCAGCGTCATGCGCGACAAGGCGGCTGGCGATATCTGCGGCCTGCCATTCCTCGGTGTAGAACTCCGCCGAGCGTGCCGGATCCCAATAGGCAAGGTGGTCACGGTTGCGTGAGTAGGCAGCGGCAAGCTCTGCGGCATCGCTGACGCGCATGAGCCGCATACTGATATCTTCTTGAAGTTTCCTAGGTTTAAACACCTGTCAACGGTAGCCGCGTAACTTACCATTCGTGGTCATTGACGGCGGGTGTTGCCCGGTCAGCCTCGTCGTCAATCGCCTAGGTGAGCGCTTCTATCTGTTACACGGTCGAACCCTTTTACCGTCGACGAGATATCGGCGATGCAAAAAGTGATGGCAAAAGCGAATGCGGCCAATCCCTTCGAATTAGAGCCCTTGGACTTCTACAGCTCTGATGGTGAGACACGAACGGAAATTGAGGGGTCCACGAAGCTGCCCGCTGATTTTGAAGACATGTTCCCTTCTCTGGAGTACATGCTGGATGCTTTGACTTCAGTGCGCAGCGTGGTTCCCGACGCTACGTGGAATGTGAATCTCGACGAATCCGAGGTTGACTGGAGCCCAGATACAGGCTTTACGCTACCGGGTCTGTGAACGTTGCTCGATGCAGGTAAGTGGATGCAGGTAAAGAGGATGACCATTAACCACTCAGAAGAAGATTTCCATGTAGACGAGTTTGCTCGCGTGCTGCTGTCACTTGAACCGCACCTGCCAGTCTCGGACTCCTATGAGCGTGACTGTCCACAACTTCAGCGTGCCTGGTGGTCGAGTCAGCAGGAGCATATGGTGACCTGGTTTCAGGGCCAGAACAGTCAAGGAAGCGGACCGTTCACTCGAAAGGTCCCGAACGCCAGTGCGCGCACCACATACAACCGGCTGCTTTGCCCGGCAGCTTTCGTATGGATGGCCGAGGCCCTAGGCGAAGATTTAAAGGTGGTTCAGACCGCTGCGGATGCGGCCCGGGCTGAAGCTAACCCTCGAAAACGCCCGGGAGTTCTTCGCCAGCATCTGCCTTGGACGCGGATCGCTGAATTGGCTCGAGCAGTGTGAATAATGTGCTGTTTTGGCGGTACTGGCCAATCCCAGCGCCCAGCTGGTCAGGAACGCGAAGAGGCGCATTTCCAACACGTAAGTACTAGGAAGTCAGTAGCCAACTCGTTGAGGCCTGACTTTGCAGTTCCTCGTATATCGGTGAGCTGAGCATCTCCAATAGCACCTTCATTTTTTCCTTGCTGCCAGGAGCCTGAAGGCTCAGGCTGGTGTGGCTATCCAAGGCGGCGGACACAGCTGTTGTGACAGCGTGCGCCAGGTCAGGGCTGGCGCGGAAGTGCTGCCGAGAGTTGTTGCGCGCATTGCGTCTGCAAAGTGGTGTTTTTGACGAGTTCGCGTTTCGTGCCGTCGACGAAGTGGGCTACAGCATCCAGCTTCTCAACTTCCAATCATGGAACTGCCGCCCAAGTCGCAGAGGGTTTGGAGGAACTCCACCGGCAGATAAGAGCTGATGAGCTGATGTTGGTGGTTGGGGGACATGTGCGCCGCGCCCAGGCACGCACAGTGGAACTGATCGCAAACCACTACGGCATGCCCAGCCACTGAGAGGGCGGGGACTCGCCGGAATAGCTGCCTTCCGCGGCCGGGACGCACAGCTGGAGCGGCCGGGCTTGGGTTTGCTGCGCTTGACTGTGGGGGAAATCTCCGCCGCTGAAGGGGCCTTGCAATTGGCAGACGGCGCCCGGGCCGTCAGACTGAATGCATGCAGACTTTCCTCCCATACCCCGACTTTCAGCAGAGTGCCGCCGCTCTGGACACGACAAGGCTAGGAAAACAGCGTGTTGAAGCGCTGCAAATTCTCCGTACGCTGGTGATTCCTGGATACGGCCGGCAGGAGCACCCCGCCGTCCGCATGTGGATGGGGCATGTTCCGGCTCTCACCATGTACGCCCTGGCCATCGCCGACGAATGGATCGCCCGCGGCCACCCGGACAACACCCGGGAGAGCATCAAGGAGTTCGCCCCGCAGGCCGCCCACCCCGACTATGCGGACAAGATCTCCATGCCGTCGTGGCTGGGTGACCCTGATTTTCATGCAAGTCACCGTTCCAGGCTGATTCAGAAGGACCCGCGCTTCTATGATGCGGTTTTTGCCGACACCCCCACGGATTTGGAATTGCTCTGGCCCGAGCCCCGGAGAGAAATCCTTCCCGAGGATCCTCGTGAGGACTTCGTGTGGGTTCTGCGCGCCCCGGTAGGCGACGTTGACCCGGAAAAGATCGACAAAGTCGGGATGCCGGCATGGGGCAAGGCCAAGCCTCAAAACGAGAAGAACGACGGCGGCGACGTCACCCAGGTCGACGAAAAGTCGCGTAAAGCTGTGGCCAAGGGTGCCCGCAAGGCACCCGTGCAGAAGACGAAAAAGCCCACTCGAAATCGCAAGCTACAGGATGAGGCATTCAGGACCCTGCCCGGCAACACCACGGTGCTGATCCCCTTTGAGGATGGTGCCAGGTTTGCGCTGGGCAAGCTCCAAGGCCGGCCGATCACGCTCGATGACGGCCGCTTTGGGCGCAACTTCGAAGTTGAGCAGATCCTTGACCGCGCGGACTTCGACAACCCTGCGCTCTTGCAGGATCCGCGGGTATTCTTCCCGATCCCCGCCCAGTAACGACAGGGCGGTGGGCCACGAAGAGCGCTGGCAACCTGAACGGCAGCACCTGACGTACTCGTTCACAATGCCCCACTGTTGAGCCTGCCTTCCCGATCGGGGTCTTAGCCGGTTGTTTTCAGCCCGGGCGCCCTCACCACAACGCTGGCGAGGGCGCCCGCCGTCGTCCGATGAAATGCGTCAGAAGCACTGGACCGACAGCGGAGTCTGACTCATTTTAGGAAGCCGAGAACACCGCGAGCCTGCCTAAACACGGGCAAATCCCCATTTGAACCTGTTTCACCACGCGTACCTTCATCGAAGCCACAGCTGATGCGCACCCCTCGAAAAGTGAACTGTGAGCAAGGAGAGGGATGATGCGCAGTGTGAGTTGCGACCATTAACGTGGTTGCAGTCCCACTAGTTTGCCGGAAGTTCAGCTGCGATATAACCATGGCGTCAGCTTGGCGCCGACAGTAGTCTGAGGATGATCCGGAGAAAACGCAGGTGAGCATCAGGGGAGAGCAACGAGATGAGACCACTTCGATACTCGATCAACGTCACGCTCGACGGTTGCTGCCATCACGAGGCAGGACTCGCGCCCGACGACGAGTCGATGCGCTACTGGACCGCAGAGATGGAGCGCGCCGATGCCCTACTCTTCGGCCGGGTGACCTACGAGACGATGGAGTCGGCGTGGCGGCAGCCGGCAACGGGTACATGGCCTGGCTGGATGGATGAGTGGCAGATCCCGTTCGCCGAGACCATCGACCGGGCGAAGAAATACGTTGTTTCGAGCACGCTGGGCGGTGTCGATTGGAATGCCGAGCTGGTGCGAGGCGACTTGGCGCGAGAGGTTCAGCGACTCAAGCAAGAGCCCGGCGAGGGGCTGTGGGTGGGTGGCGTGACGCTTCCGCTGGCATTGGCAGACCTGGGACTGATTGACGAGTATGAGTTCCTCGTACAGCCAGTCCTTGCCGGACACGGGCCGACGTTGCTCGCAGGGCTCCGTGAACGAATCCAACTCGAGCTCGTAGATCGCCACGAGTTCCGGTCGGGAGCCGTCGCCATGCGATACCGGCCCACGCCAGCAACAGCATGACGTGGTCCTGTCTTTGATCGTTGGCAGCTGCCTCCTGATGGTGTGAAAGCGCAGCTGCGACTCAGGGGAGGGCAACCAGATTAGACCACTTCGATACTCGATCAACGTCACGCTCCGGCATCCCGCAAGAACGCTGAGCTCGCTGCTCGGTCTAGGTGTCAACACATGAAAGGATCGGGACCTGTGCCAAGACCGGACCGCTTTTCGTGTGCTTCGCAGAGTGTCGAGCCACGTTCCCCTACCTGGAAGACGTTCCCGGACCCGAGTCAGGCGGCCGTGGCGGATGTGTTCTGGTGCGTCGGAGTTGCCGGCCGGACGTCAGTGCACCGAGCAGCGCCTCCATCGGTCCTTTGCCGACCAGCGCTGCCCACGATGAGCAACCGATGAGCACTCCGATGGTCATAGGCCAGAAGGGGGCAAGTTCTCGGAAGTCGGTCCAAGGGTCGAGATTCGGGTCGTGCCCGCTCTCGACCGAAATCCACACCGCCCAGACGATGATGTGCGAAACATAAGCTGTCAGGGGCATCGATCCGGCGGCGCGGATGGGCCAGAGCAGCCAACGCATTGGAGTCGCGCCGATCAGCGTGCACACTCCGATCACTGCAAGTGCGAAGCCGCCCGAACCGAGAGCCTCTCCGACGCCGGAGGAATGGGGTCCGTCTTGCATCACCGACTGAATCCATGCATCCGACCAGGCATCTTCGTTGACGAAGCTGTCTGATGCAATCACCCGATTGCCAATGGGGCCGATAATTCCGTAGCCGACAAATGCGAACCCCGCTCCAACAACGAGGAGGATCCAGGCACGATGGGGACCTGCGCTTAGCACTCGACCGGCCCCCATCCCCGCGGCGATGAAGGCCGTCCACAGAAGAAATGGGTAGTTCCAGCCCAGCATCCGCAGGACATCCTCGATTTCCTGTTGGTCGGAGATGTTTGCCACGTTGTAGTCGATCGTCATGACGACAAAGGGCATGGTCAGGGCCAGCAACATGGCGAGCATGAACAGGGTGCTCGCAGGCAGACGCAGCAGCGGTATGCCAATCAGGAAGAGGATGGCGTAGGCGGGCAGGATGACGAATATTGGAACCTCGAGTCCGTCGAGGGTTATGCCGAGGACCCAGATGAGTATTGCCCGAAGCGCGAGCTCCGTCCGTGTTCCCCACCGGCGGGTTGGTGCATCGTCATTGTTCTTCCGGGAAGTCGCGGCAGCCGTGACGAGCGCCAAGGAGACACCGGCGAGGGTGGCAAAGAGGATAGATGAACGGCCAGAGACTATGCCCGACCACGTCTCACCCCGGCCCCATTCCAACGGCGCGATGACGGCGAGGTGCGCCGCGAACATGCCGAAGATGGCGAACCCGCGGGCCAGATCGATGCCGGGCAGCCGGTGCGGCGGTTCGAGCCGGATGAGGTTCGTCTTGAAGCTCTCGACCAGCCGGCGATTACGTAGCCGGGGGTTGCTCATGTAGCGATCCTCTCATCTGTCCGGTGTGATCGAGGGCCGTTTCAGCTGATTCAGCCTCTTAATGCCGGCGCCGCGTGAAGCAAACTCTGTTGCTGTGCTCATGATGAGTTCCTGCATGGCTTTCGCGGCGCGGGTAAGACTGACGTCTTTCCGATGAGCCAGGCTGAGGGTGCGCGTAAGACTAGGTGCGGTCAATGGAACGGACCGGAGACTCGGCCGGTCTAAGCGGACCATGGCTGGTACGACGGCTGCTCCCAGTCCGAGTTCAACAAGTCGCAACACTGCGTCCATTTCGGCGCCTTCGAGAACCACATTTGGGTTCAGTTCATGAGACCGGTAGGCATCCATGGTGGTCCTGCGTAGGTCGTAGCTTTGGTCAAAAACGATTTGCGGAACGTCCGCCAACTCGGCGAGCGTGATCGTGTTCTTGTCCGCAAAGTAGGCATCGTTGGTGGCTGTGATCACCACCAAGTCCTCCCGCAGCAGTGGAATGCTCTCGAGGCTGCTTGTCATAGCTGTACCGTCTTGGGAGGTCACTACAAGCGCTAGATCGAGGGTGCCGCCGGCAAGTTGAGTCAAGAGATCCCGGGAACCGGCTTCGCTGAGATGAAGCTCGATACCCGGGTGGTTTCGGTGGAAGGATCCCAGGACTTCGGGCACCATGCTGATGCATAGAGATGGAGGAGCCCCCAGCCGGACCCGCCCTTTGTGCAACCCGGCAAGCTCCTGCATCTCCTGTCTTACGGTTTCGGCGTCCGCGAGCATCCGCTGGGCCAATGGAAGGAGCGCTTCGCCGGCGGCGGTGAGTGTGATGTTGCCCCGGGCACGATGAAAGAGTTCGGATCCGAGGTCCTGTTCAAGAGTGGAAATCTGGCGGCTCAGGGAGGGCTGTGCCAGGTGAAGTTGGGCGGCAGCTCGCGTGAAATGGCCGGTCCTGGCAACTTCGATAAAACTTTGCAACTGTTCCAAGTTCATGTCGATAGCATATATGCATCGATATGACTCGAATAATTCATTGGACTAATCGTCGGGCTGTTTCTAGCGTTGAAACCATGGCAACTGACACAGTTAAAGAAAAGAAGATCTCCACTTCAGTCCTCATTATCGGTACGGGTGGGTCCGGGTTACGTGCGGCGATCGAGCTTGCAGAATTGGGAGTCGACGTGCTGGCGGTGGGTAAGCGCCCCCGCAATGACGCGCACACTTCCCTGGCGGCGGGCGGCATCAACGCAGCCCTCGGCACCATGGATGAAGAAGACTCCTGGCAGCAGCACGCTGCCGACACCATCAAAGAAAGCTACTACCTGGCCAACCCAAAAACCGTGGAAATCGTGGCGCGCGGTGCAGCACGTGGAATAGAGGATCTAGAGCGCTATGGCATGGGCTTCGCCAGGGAAGACGATGGTCGCATCTCTCAGCGGTTCTTTGGTGCCCATAAATTCCGTCGGACCGCGTTTGCCGGCGACTATACGGGCTTGGAAATCCAGCGCACGCTGGTACGACGCAGCGAGCAACTCGATATTCCCATCATGGATTCCTTCTATGTCACTCGATTGCTGGTAAAGGACAACCAGGTCTTCGGTGCCTATGGATTCGATATTAACTCGGGCATCCGCTACGTGATTCATGCTGACGCGGTAATCCTGGCCGCTGGCGGCCACAACAGGATCTGGCGTCGCACCTCCTCGCGCCGCGACGAAAACACGGGTGATTCATTCCGGCTGGCCGTCGACGCCGGAGCTCGATTGCGGGATCCTGAACTGGTGCAGTTCCATCCCTCGGGGATCATCGAACCAGAAGGTGCGGCCGGAACACTGATTTCCGAAGCGGCTCGCGGCGAGGGCGGAGTGCTGCGCAACGCACTGGGCGAACGGTTCATGGAACGCTATGACCCAGTGCGCAAGGAACTCTCCAGCCGCGATCGGGTGGCGTTGGCTGCTTACACGGAAATCAAGGAGGGGCGCGGAACAGAGAAAGGTGGCGTGTGGTTGGACGTATCCCACTTGCCTCGGCAGACAATCATGGAGCGCCTGCCGAGGGTCTATCAGACAATGATGGAAGTGCAGATGCTCGACATAACTCGTGAACCGATCGAGATCGCACCAACAGCCCACTATTCGATGGGAGGGGTATGGGTGAAGCCTGAGGATCACAGCACCGATGTGGCCGGATTGTATGCAATCGGCGAGGCATCGAGCGGACTGCACGGCGCTAACCGTTTGGGCGGCAACTCGCTGATCGAATTGATGGTCTTCGGACGGATCGTTGGTCAGGCAGCTGCTGCATACTCAGCATCCTTGGATCACCAGCCTCGATCCGCCGAGGCCCTGGCGCAGGCCCGCGGAGAAATCGACGGGCTGTTGGCTGCTGATGGGGAGGAGAATGTGCGTGCGCTGCAGCGGGCAATCCGCGACATGATGACCGAACACGCAGGCGTGGTCCGCGACGAGGACGGACTGAAGGCGGGGCTGGCAAGGCTGGCGGACATCGAGGAACGAATGGAGCATGTGGGGATCCACCCTGATATTGCGGGCTACCAGGATTTGGCTCATGCTTTTGATCTGATGGGTTCTGCGTTGGCCGCACGGGCCACCCTGGAGACTGCCCTCGAACGGCGTGAATCTCGTGGTTGCCACAACCGCAGCGACTACCCGGCCATTGATCCGGAGCTTGCGGTCAACCTCGTTTGGTCCCCTTCTACGGGGGTCGTTCGTGAGGAAATCCCAGCAATCTCCGACGAGATTCGCGGGCTCATTCAGGAAGTTTCGACGGTAGGTAAGCTCGTGGAATGAGTATCGACGTCGAATCGATCACCTGCCGCGGACAGCAGTACTCAACCCCTCCAACTATTGACTACACACCAGTTTCCGCCGGCTGACGCAGACCCGCGGCCGACACGAGATTCGGTTCAGCGAGAATGGCTGACACGTTGTGGCGGCCAAGAGACAAGGTGCCTCTACGAGATGCCCTTCTCCTCGGGAAAATAGTTCCTTAGACAAGTACTATTTTCCCGAGGAGAAGGGCATTCTCCGCTTAAACCGTCGCGCATCCAACGCAACTACCGGCGGATCGAGTATCAGTCGGCCCGGGTGAAGACGCCGAGCCCGTTCGGTTCCTGCCCCTCGCCCGGGAACTTGTTGAAGTACGTCAGGGTGACCCCCGTAATCTGCTCGCCCTCGCGTACGAAGACCGCAGAGGAGAGTGAACCGGGGAGCGCATTCTCACCGGTCGGCACGAACGACAGCGTGTCGCCGTTCCACGGATCGATCGTGAACGTGTAGCCGCCCTGGGGGCCGAGCGCGCCGGTGAGGGTGCCGTTCTTCTCGGTCACCACGAAGTTGCCGAAGTAGGGGCTCGTGTAGGTGCCGACGTAGTCGCCGGCCGGACCCGCTGCCGCGGCATCTTCGGGCGGCTCCTGGTCGACGAGGTCGCCCGCCGGGTCGTCGAAGTTCTCAAAGAAGCCGGCCATCAGGTCCAGCCAGGGGCGCGTCTCCGCGCCGAACTGTACGAGGTCGACGAACTCTGAAGCGATCGCCTCCGGAACTCCCGACGGCGCTCCGTTCGTGAGCACGACGATGCCGAGGTTCAGATCGGGGATCATCGTGGCGTTGGTGGCGGAACCCCATCCGAAGGCGCCGGAGTGGCTGATGTTGACGCGGCCTGCCACGGTGGCGCCGACGTTCGTGCCGAAGCCGTAGTGCGAGGTGCGCGCTGTCAGGTTCTGGGCGTCGCCGCCGGTGATCGAGTGCGCGGAATAGGTCTTTGCGAGTACGAGCGGGTCGATGAATTCAGCGCCGTCGACCTCGCCGTTGGCCAGCACCATGTTCATCCACTTCGCAATGTCGCCGGCTGTGGATGCGACGCCTCCGGCAGGCGCCTCGGCATCGGCGTCACGGTCGAACAGCTGCTCGTACTTTCCATCTCCGGTGCGCGCGTGCATGGCTGCGCGATCATCTGAGGCAAGGTATTGGTCGTGGACGGTGGTCGTGGAAGTCATGCCGAGCGGCTCGTACAGCAGATCGTGCGCGGTCTGCGCCCAGGTTTGCCCGCGCGACGCCGCGACCGCCTCGCCGCCCACCGTCAGTCCGAAGTTGGAGTATTGGTACGTGTCGCGGAACGACGCTAGGGGAATCTGGTTCATGTGGGACATGATGTAATCGACATCGAAGCCGATGTCCTCGAGGTCATCGCCGGCACCGGTTGGAATGCCGGTGCGGTGCGAGAAGAAGTCGGCGATCTTTCCATGCTCGGTCACATACGGATCTTTCAGCGCGAAGTCGGGGAGGTATTTGACCACCGGATCTTCCCAGGACAGGTCGGTGTCTTCGGTGATTGCTTTGGCCACAATGCTCGACGAGAGGGGCTTGGACAACGACGCGATCTGAAACACCGTGTTGACGTCGACGGGCTTCTTCGTGGTCAGGTCCCGCACACCGTATCCCTTTTCGAACACGACCTTCCCGTTCGAGACGACGGCGACGCCCGCTCCGGGTACTCCAGTCTGCTTGAGCGCGTTTTTGATGTACTTGGGAAGCGCATGGACGGCTGCGGCCACTGCCGTGTCACGATCCGTGTAGAGCTCGATGACGTCCTGGTCGGGGAATTGGCCGAGTGTGACGGCGGGCCCGCTCGAGGACGGCTTTTTCCCGGCCGTACCCGCTGTACCCGCGGTGCACGCCGTCATTGCCAGAGCGAGTGCTGCCACCGTAGAGAAGGCGACAATGCGTCCGACGCCCTTGTTTGTGCTGCTCATGCTGTTCATGCCGCTGCCTCCGGTTGACTACCTCTGAGCGGACCCATGGCTTCCCAGACGCGCATGTGAAGCCATGGATCCCGGTCCCCCCTAGAGACAAGTGTGCATGGACGGAAGCGGACAAAACAACTGCCGCTTCCGGACTTGACCCCTTGAGGACGTCCGGAACCGGTCACCTGCGCCATAATGGTGTCTACGGGCGCTCCGGAGGTGGACATGGAAGATAGCAAACTGCTCGAACTGATCTACAGCAGCCGCCCTGTGACGGTGGCGGAGCTCGCCACCACAGTGCACACGGACGAGGGTGAGGTTGCCGACGCCGTCGAGCGTCTTGCGCGGGCAGGTGCGATCTCGGTTCGTGATGGCACGATCGCGTATGCGATGCCGGCGATGTGGACGGCCGACGTCGTCAAACGCGAAGTGCGTGAGATGCGGCAGGCGGCGGACGAGGCCGCCTCGCGAATCGAGGCGCTCGTCGCAGACCTGCCAGCCCTGCTGCGTCACTGGGCTGCGGGCGAGGCATCCGGTGATCTCGTACCCGTTTTCGTGCGGCATGGGCCGCGGGCGGCAGAAGACCTCTGGTACGACATCGCGCGGGAGGGGAGCGACACCGCCTGGTCGGTGCTGCCCGATCTCGGACGCTATCTGCAGACCGATCCCGCTCGCGCCGGCCGTTTTGCGGAGATGTTCGCCGGCAAGCGGTCGGTGCGGGCGCTGCTCCCACGTTCGATGGCAGGGGACGCCCGGCTCGTGGCGATTGCCGAGCGCTACGAGGCCGTCGGGGTGGAGTTCCGCCTGCTCGACGATCTTCCAAGCTGGTTCTGGATCGACGGCGAGGTGCTCGCATTGCCGATCGAATGGGGCGAGGGATGGCCGTCCAGTGTGGTCGGAGTCCGGAGCGCGGCCCTGGCCGAGCTTGGCCGAAGCCTGTTCCGCGAGCTCTGGCGTCGCGGCGAGCCGATCGGTGGGCTGCAGCAGCCGTGGGCGCCGCTGCTTGCGCTGATGAAGCAGGGCCTCACTCTCGACGCGGCATCTCGGCGACTCGGGATCAACCCGCGAACGGGGCGGCGTCGCATTGCGGCGGCGATGGAGCAGTACGGCGTGTCAACCTTGTTCGCCTTGGGTGTCGCCTGGGCCGCGGACGGGAAGCCCACCACACGCTGAGCGGCGGCCTCCTCGCAGCCGCCGTGTTATGAGTGATCGTAATTCAGTTGAGTCAAGAGTTCGAGCAAGGCAGACTGGTCTTGAGTCACCGTGGTTTGTGTCCTTTGTGAGTAGCTTTGATCGGTTCTCACTGACCATCCCACGGTGGCTCCCCATGTAGACGATCGGACGCTCGGAACCCAGGAAACTACGCCACTACCTGGGAAGCGACCGTCAATTTCTGAGCTGTGGCGTTAAATAGGGGAGTTCGGCCAGCAGAAAAAAGGGGAGCGAAAACGGCTCTTCCCAGATGAGGGTGTAGGTCGGCCGGGCGCGTCGGTCCGCAGATAGACGTCGAGGTCTCCCGACGATGGAGGTTCCTACGCCATCCATCCGAAAGACCTCGACGTGACCGACGCTACCCCGCCGGCCGGCTTCGGCCGCCCTGACCTGACCGCCTTCGCGTCTCATCCCAATCGACCCTGATCGGGTCTGCTGATCCTCTCGACGAGAACGCAGCGACATCATAGCCACCCAACCCCGACCGTCCGGGAAGCCGGGGCACGTCGCATGGTCTGTGCTGCGGGCGTGTCGAGTGGGGCGTCCAGGGGCGACGCAGGAGCGTCGACGCGACGTGCTGAGAGGTGGTTCTAAGGCATGGCGATAGGTCAGGAACGGCGTCGCTCCCTGCGCAGGAGGGAGCGCAGAGTCTCGGCGTTCGCGTAGCCGACCCGTAGCGCGATCTCGGCGGAGGTGAGGTCCGTGGTTGCTGAGAGGTGCCGAGCTCGTTCGATGCGAAGCCGTTGGACGAAGCCGAGCGGAGTGAGGTTGAGCGCCGCACGGACTCGTCGTTCGAGGGTGCGCCGGCTGGTGCCGAGCGACTGCGCGACGAAGGCGACGTTGAACGGTTCGTCCAGGCGGGCGCGCACGAAGCGTTCGAACTCGACGACGATCGGGTCCTCGTGCCGGAGATGTTCGTAGGCGACGAAGGCCGCCTGCGACGGACGCTCGTCGATGATGAGGAGCTTGGCGACATGTTGGGCCAGGTCGGGGCTGATCGATCGCACGAGTGAGAGCGCGAGGTCGATGTGGGCGAAGGCGGCGCCGGCGGTGACGAGGTTCCCGTCGACCACGACCATGGTGTCGAGATCGAGGGCGACGGTCGGATAGCGCTTCAGGAACTCCGGCCCCAGGAACCAGCTGGTCGTCGCCCGCCGATGATGCATCCGTCCGGTCTCGGCGACGGCGAACACGCCGGTGCACGCCGCGGCGATCCGGGTGGTCGCCTCGTCGAGGCGCCCGAGCGAGGCGATGACCGAACGAGCATCTCGGCTCTGGAGGGTGTCGTTGGTAGCGGCGGCCGTAAGGGTTCCAAGCGCAGGGACGACGACCACGTCGAACTCTCCGGACTCCGACAGCGGGTGGTCCACCGACAGGGTCATCGATGCCGTCGTGGTCACTCGCCGTTTCGGTCCGAGGATGGCGAGTTCGATCGGGTC
Organism: Specibacter sp. NPDC078709; assembly: GCF_040686795.1. NCBI lineage: Bacteria > Bacillati > Actinomycetota > Actinomycetes > Micrococcales > Micrococcaceae > Specibacter > Specibacter sp. NPDC078709. The sequence continues at coordinate 324,201 of NZ_JBFBLU010000004.1, read as the reverse complement.
GATCCGCGGGTCGACATCGCCGCGGGCTCCGTCGGCCACCCGCACGATGTCGATGATCGACGCGATAGCCGAACCGAAGCAGCCGTCGATCGCGATCAGTCCGATACGCATGACGTAAACAATAGCAATACTGCCGTATACGCCACTTCTCACATGCCCTTGCTCGTCATATACTGAACTCGCTTCACCAAGAAACCTCGACACCTAGGAGAACCCCTCATGTCAACACCCGCATCACTTCCGTATGCCTTCGTCGCCAAGATCGTCGCGGCCGATGGACAGCACGACGCGCTCGCCGATCTGCTCGCCGGCGCTGTCGCGCTCGCCAACGAAGAAGTAGGAACGATTGTCTGGTTCGCGGTCAGGACCCACGCCGACACCTTCTGGATCTTCGATGCATTCCCCGACGAGGCCGCTCGCGACGCCCACGCCAACGGCGCCATCGTCGCAGCCCTGATGGCCAACCAGCACCTCCTCGGCGCAGCACCCGAGATCCTGGCGGCCGACGTCCTCGCGTCCAAGCTCCCGTAGTCCGCCAACGCACGAGACCATCGCGCCCCGCCGAGCCGTCGCCAGGTCGCGACGCAACGCCACGCTGCGTTGCCGAGCGGTGCGAGGCCTATCGGCACACGGACAGGATGCCGGCCGCGAGCGCTCAGCCTGCGAGGGGTCCGTCGCAGAGGAGAGCGACGTCGGTGTCGGGCAGAGCCGTGAGGCCAGCGCATCGCGCGACCACCAGAACCGAACAGCCCCTGCCCTGCGTTTCCGCAGGTCAGGGGCTGTTCGCCGGAGCCGCCTGTCGGAATCGAACCGACGACCGAATCACGTCGGCTTTGCGTCTATCGCTTGATGCGCCCACTGGGCGAACGAGCCGCTGACCTGCGCAAACGCCGAGCGTGGGGGACGCCGCCATCCGGTGGTGACCGACGACGACCGACCAGTACCGACCGTTTCACCGGAGCTTGCGGCGGCGTCGAAGCCGGGTAAGCTCCATTCCTTTAGCTCACCGCGCCCTCCTCCTCGCCGGTCCCGTCGTCGAAGACGTTTCAGGGGTCTTCTCAGATGACGGTGTAGGTCGGCCGGGCGCGTCGGTCCGCAGATAGACGTCGAGGTCTCCCGACGATGGAGGTTCCTACGCCATCCATCCGAAAGACCTCGACGTGTCCGACGCTACCCCGCCGGCCGGCTTCGGCCGCCCTGACCTGACCGCCTTCGCTCGACTCGACGGCCTCGGTCTGAGCGTGACCGGACAACGACTTGAACCGGATCGTGCGGTCCTCGCGTGCCGCGTGGTGGAACCAGATCAGTGGTGCCGACGGTGCGGCAGCGAAGGCGCTGCTCGTGACACCGTGATCCGGCGGTTGGCCCACGAGCCGCTGGGCTGGCGACCGACCGTGCTGGAAGTTGTAGTGCGCCGCTACCGCTGTGCCGACTGCGGACACGTGTGGCGCCAAGACACCAGCGCCGCGGCGGAGCCACGCGCGAAGCTCTCGCGCACCGGGCTGCGGTGGGCGCTGGAAGGGATCGTGGTCGCACACCTCACCGTCGCCCGTGTCGCCGAGGGACTCGGGGTCGCGTGGGACACCGCCAACAACGCGGTCCTGGCTGAAGGCAAGCGGCTGCTGATCAACGACCCCACGCGGTTTGAGGGCGTGAAGGTCATTGGCGTCGATGAGCACGTCTGGTGCCACACCAGGCGTGGCGACAAGTACGTCACCGTGATCATCGACCTCACCCCGGTCCGCGATGGCGCCGGCCCAGCAAGGCTGCTGGACATGGTCGAGGGCCGGTCGAAGGCGGCGTTCAAGACCTGGCTCGCCGACCGCGACGACGCCTTCCGTGACGCGGTCGAGGTGGTCGCGATGGACGGCTTCACCGGGTTCAAGACCGCCGCTGCAGAGGAGATCCCGGACGCGGTCACGGTGATGGATCCCTTCCACGTCGTGCGCCTGGCCGGTGACGCCCTCGACAGGTGCCGGCGCCGGGTCCAACTCGCGATCCACGGGCACCGTGGGTTCAGGGACGACCCGCTCTACAAGTCGCGGCGCACGCTGCACACCGGCGCGGACCTGCTCACCGACAAGCAGAGCGACAGGCTACGCGCGCTGTTCGTTGATGACGCTCACGTCGAGGTCGAGGCGACCTGGGGTGTCTACCAGCGCATGATCGCCGCCTATCGCCACGAGGACCGGCAACGTGGCCGCGAGCTCATGGAGAAGCTGATCACCGACCTCAGCGCCGGCGTCCCCAAGGTGCTCACCGAGCTCACCACCCTGGGCCGGACCCTGAAGAAGCGAGCCGCTGACGTGCTCGCCTACTTCGAACGACCCGGCACCAGCAACGGGCCGACCGAGGCTCAACGGACGGCTCGAACACCTGCGCGGCTCCGCACTCGGGTTCCGCAACCTGACCAACTACATCGCCCGAAGCCTGCTCGAGACCGGCGGCTTCAGACCCCAACTCCTACACCCCCGATTGGGATGAGCCGCGAAAACGATGGAGAATCTTGACGAATCGAGAGAACAAAAGGGGATTTCCGCCAGATTTTTGCCTTAGGCAACTCTGACCTGCGGAATGAAACCGCAGGCCAGAGGTATTTTTGTTCCGTGGGCGGGAATTGAACCCACGACCAAGAGAGTCTGAGGCTCAAGCGATGGAGCAGGTTGATCCACACTAACAAGAACCGCTAGGCCCGAAAGTGGACTAGCCGAACAACACACCCAATACGACGGGCGGGCCCGCACCTTCGCAGAAAAGGTGCGGGCCCGCCGTCGTACGCGGGAGGACTAGGAAGCTGGGTGGAACAACTTCCCGTTGACCCGCTCGGAGGCGCCCACGCGATCCAGGTACGGGGTGATACCGCCCAAGTGCATGGGCCAGCCGGCACCAAGGATCATGCACAGGTCGATGTCCTCGGGCCCTGCCACCACACCCTCGGCCAGCATCAGTCCGATCTCTTCGGCCAGTGCGTCCTGAGTCTTGCGCAACAGCTCCTCACCCGTGGACGGCGTGCTGCCAAAGCGAAGCAGCGCCACGGTGTCGGCCGGGATGGAGACGGAACCGTCCTCAGCAGTCTCCCACAGCCCCTTCTTGCCGGCGTCGATCAGTGCCTGCTGGTTCGCCGAGACGTGGAAGCGATCGCCAAACGCAGTATGCAGCGACTCCGTGACATGCTGCGCCACCGGGATACCCACCATCGCCAGCAGCGTGAACGGCGTCATCGGCATGCCCATGGGGCGCAACGCGGTATCGGCGGTGTGCGCGTCGGTGCCCTCATCGAAGGCCTTGGAGACCTCGGCCATGAGGCGCAACAGCACACGGTTCACCACAAACGCTGCCGCATCCTTGACCAGCACAGCGGTCTTGCGCAACGCCTTTGCGGTGGCAAACGCGGTGGCCAGGACGGCGTCGTCGGTCTTGGGCGCGCGCACAATCTCCAGCAACGGCATGACGGCCACAGGGTTGAAGAAGTGGAAGCCCACCAGGCGCTCCGGATGTTTCAAGTCCTCGGCCATGGCCGTGACCGACAGCGATGAGGTGTTCGTGGCCAAGATGCACTCGGGGGAGACGATCGCCTCCACCTCAGCAAACACGGCCTTCTTCACAGACAGTTCCTCGAACACTGCCTCGATCACGAAGTCGGCATCGGCAAACACGTCCTTGGACACCGAACCGGTCACCAGCGCCTTGGTCCGGTTCGCCGCATCCTGGCTGATCCGACCCTTGGCCAGCAGCTTCTCCACCTCGCCGTGCACGTACGCCACGCCCTTGTCCACGCGGGCGGCGTCGATGTCGGTCATCACCACCGGCACCTTGAGTTGACGGGCAAACAGCAGCGCAAACTGCCCAGCCATCAGCCCGGCGCCCACCACGCCCACCTTCGTCACAGGCCGGGCAAGTTTCGGATCCGGAGCACCAGCCGGACGCTTGGCCCGCTTCTGCACCAAATCCAAGAACGCGTACACCGTATCGCGGAACTGCGGCGTGCCCATGAGCTCCGCCAGCGCCGCATCCTCAGCCGCAAACGATTCCGCCTTCGTGAAATGCTTGCCCTTCTCCAGCAACTCGATCACCTTCGCCGGGGCCGGGGCTGCGTTGGAGGTCTTGGCCTCCACAAACTTCTTGGCACGCACGACGGCGGCATCCCAAGCCGCGCTGTTTTCCTCGCTCAGCGGTTCGCTCACCGCGTTGGGGCGGCTGGGGCTTTCGGCACCAGCAAGCACGCGGGCTGCCCAATTCAGCGACTGTTCCACAAAATCAGCGGGCTCAAACAGGGCGTCGGCAATGCCGAGCTTGTACGCGGCCGGGCCGCTCAGCGTGCGGTTATTGCTGAGAGCGTTTTCAATCATGACCTGTACGGCGTTGCCCGGGCCGATCAAGCGGGGGAGCAGGTACACGCCACCCCAGCCGGGGACCAAGCCGAGGAATGCCTCGGGCAGAGCCAAGGCGCCAGCACCTGTGGAGACGGTGCGGTAGTTGGCGTTGAGAGCGATCTCAAGGCCACCACCCAGGGCAACGCCGTTGATGAACACAAAGCTGGGAACGCCCAGATCATTCAGCGTGGAGTAGACGTCGTGGCCCAACTGTGCCATCCAGAGTGCAGCGTCGGGATCCTTCAGGCTCTTGACGGCTGAGAGGTCTGCGCCGGCCACCAGGAAGAACGGCTTACCGGTGACGCCCACGCCGAGAATTTCACCCCGAGCGGCGCGCTCACGCTGTGCCTCCAGCGTGGTGCCCAATTCCACAAGGGTGTTGGGGCCCAGCGTGGTGGGACGGCGATGATCCAGGCCGTTGTCCAACGTGATCAGGGCAAAGGTGCCAGCGCTCGGTGCGCCGTCCACGCCGGGAAGGGCGATGTCCTGCACGTAGGAGTGCGTCACAACCTCATCGGGGAACATGTCTGCGAGTTTGGTGAAGTCCTGGGCGCTCATGCTGCGCTCCCTTCGGTGGTTGCGGAGGTGATGCCTGCGGTGGCTGAACCGTCAGTGCTTGCGCCGGTGAAGTGCGGGTTCTCCCAGATCACGGTGGCGCCCATGCCCAGGCCGATGCACATGGTGGTGATGCCGTACTGCACGGAGTGGTCCTCTTCGAACTGGCGGGCCAACTGGTTCATGAGGCGCACGCCGGAGGAGGCCAGTGGGTGGCCCACGGCGATGGCGCCACCATAGCGGTTTACGCGAGGATCGTCGTCGGCAATGCCAAAGTGGTCAAGGAAGGACAGCACCTGAACGGCGAAGGCTTCATTGATTTCGAACAGGCCGATGTCCTCGATGGTGAGCCCGGCCAGGCGCAGTGCCTTTTCGGTGGCCGGAACGGGGCCAATGCCCATGACCTCGGGGGCCACGCCGGCGAAAGCGTAGGTGACAAGGCGCATCTTGACGGGCAAACCCAGCTCGGCGGCAGCTTCGGCAGAAGCCAAAAGTGAAGCCGTCGCGCCGTCGTTCAATCCAGCCGCGTTACCGGCGCTGACGCGGCCATGGGCGCGGAATGGAGTGCGCAGCACGGCAAGATCTTCAAGGGTGGTGCCGGGGCGGGGCGGTTCATCCACGGTGTTGACGGTCCAGCCGGCGCCGGGCTTCATGGTTGCCACGGGAACCAGATCGGGCTGGATCTGATCCTTGGCGTAGGCGGCGGCGAGCTTGTTCTGGCTGGCCACGGCGTAGGCGTCGGTGCGGTCTTTGGTGATGGCCGGGAAGCGATCGTGCAGGTTCTCAGCCGTGTTGCCCATGTTCAGGGCGGCCGGATCCACAATGCGTTCGGACAGGAAGCGCGGGTTCGGATCGGCTCCGGCGCCCATGGGGTGGTGGCCCATGTGCTCCACGCCGCCGGCAATGACAACGTCATAAGCGCCAAAGCCAATGCCCGACGCCGTCGTCGTCACCGCGGTCATGGCGCCAGCGCACATCCTGTCGATGGCAAATCCGGGCACCGACTGCGGCAGTCCGGCCAGCAGTGCCGCGGTGCGCCCAATGGTCAGACCCTGATCGCCGGTCTGTGTGGTGGCGGCAATGGCAACGTCGTCAATGCGCTCGGCGGGCAGGGAAGGGTTGCGGCGCATGAGCTCGCGAATGCACTTCACCACCAGGTCATCGGCGCGGGTGTTGGCATAGATGCCCTTCTCCCCGGCGCGGCCAAAGGGGGTGCGGACGCCGTCAACAAAGACCACGTCCCTGATCTGCCGATTTTGGCTCACGTCTAACTCCTTGGTTGCAAACATTGGATGTTCTCTCCAGCCCAGCTTAGCCGGGGGAAGGTGTGTCGCAACTCATGTTACTAGCGGGTAACTTAGAGGTCAAAACGAGGTGGATCGGGCCGGAGTGCAGCCCTTAACCAGCTCGAGCGGTGAGTAGTGAGCAATGTTTAGATAAAAAACATTGCTCCCTACTCACCGCTCGGGTGCAAGGAAGAGCGCGTGAGCTAACTGACGCTAGGCGTGATCGTTCTTAGCTTCTTTGGGTTCCCTCGGCGCTAGCGGCTCGGGGTTGAGCATGGCATCCACTAAGAGAGGTGCGGTCTTCTCGATCTGCCAAGCGCGGGCGCCCAACTCTGCAAGCGCTGCCGAAATGGCCTCCACCGTGATTTTCGACGGCGGACGCCAGCACACGCGGCGCAGATGATCCGGGGTCAGAATGTTCTCTGACGGGATGCTTAATTCCTCGGCGAGTTCGGCCATCTTGGTGCGGGCCGTGGCGAAACGTGCGGCTGCCACTGGATCACGCTCGGCCCAGACTCGCGGCGGCGGGGGAGTGTTGGTGGAGACCTGCAGGGGCGGCAGATCGCTACTGTTCTTGGCGCTCTGGATTGCGTGCAACCATTTGGGGGCGTCACGTTTGGCTGAGCGGCCGTGGAAACCGGCCAGCGCCAACAGGGCAGGTACCGTGGAGGGCATGCCTTTCGCGGCGGCGATGATGGCCGAATCCGGGATCAAGCGGCTCGGTGCAATATCGCGGTGCTCGGCGAGCTTCTCACGGGTCTGCCACAGCTCCCGAACAGCACCCAGTTGGACGCGGTTACGGATGGTGTGGGATCCGGAAGTGCGGCGCCACGGATCAACCCGGGGTGCGGGAACGCCAGCGTCAATGAGGTGCTGGAATTCCTGGGCTGCATAGTCAAGCTTGCCGTCCTGCTCCAACAAAGCAAGGAGTTCCTCTTCAAGATCCACGAGAACTTCAACGTCCAGTGCGGCGTAGCGCAGCCAGGGCTCAGGCAAGGGGCGGGTGGACCAGTCGGCGGCGGAGTGTTCCTTGGCCAAATGGAAGCCCAACAGCGTTTCCACCACCGCACCCAGTCCCACACGTGGCAGCCCAGCAAGACGGGCAGCGAGCTCTGTGTCAAAAAGTTTTTCCGGCCACATGCCCACGCCTGCGAGGCAGGGCAGGTCTTGGCTGGCAGCATGGAGAATCCATTCGACGCCGCGCAGCGCCTCATCAATGATCTTCAGATCATCAAAAGCTTCGGGGTCAATCAACCATGTACCGGCACCTTCGCGGCGGATCTGTACCAGCATGGCGCGTTGGCCGTAGCGGAAACCTGAGGCGCGTTCGGTGTCAACGGCCGCCGGGCCATGCCCTCCGGCGAGTGCTGCGGCGCAGCGCCTCAGCGCCGGATCAGAATCAACGACGGCGGGAATCCCGTCACGGGGCATGTCTAGATCGACTAGCTCGGGCAGTTCGCCCAGTTCCATCTGGACGCCATCGATCAGCACTGAAGTCAGCGGTGCGGGGGCCAGATCGGTGCTGGCACGGCCCGCCGAACCGGAGGCAGAAGTACCCTCGCGCCCTACGGTTGTAGTACTGCGGCCTTGATGTGTTGTCGACATTTTGGCCCTGGCGCGGCTGTGTGTGCTTGTTTCTGCATTGGTCATGATGCTCTTAGTCTACCGAATGGCGAAGGAAAGGCCCTTAAATTGCCTTCTGGGGTCCGGGCTGACGAACAGTGAACAGCTCAGCCGTTGGGTCGAGGCCGCCGCTGTGGGAGTAAGGTCACGCCGTCGGGCACGGGCGGCAAACCTGCAAAGGTACAGACAATGTCCACCCAAGCATCCAGATGAGACCTCATATCGCGGCCCTCGGGAGTCCACGAGGCACGCAACTCAATATCGATGGCGTCGGGCCGAGATGCCAGCGAGCCATACGATTCCGAGAGGATCCGTGTGGCGGTGCCACCAGCGTTGCTGTGCCGTGCGCCATGCTCATCCAGAGACTCAACCAGCCACGCCCAAGCAACATTGCCCAGGAGGGAGTCGTTGCCAATATCGGCTTCGAGTTGCGCCCGAATGTAAGTGACGATCCTGAACGTCCCGCCCCAAAGATCGGAGCCGTTGGGGTCATGCAGGAGGATGAAGCGGCCGGTGGCGAGTTCTTCGCCTTCCAGCAAAACCTCTGCTCCGAGAGCAACTCCGTAGGGCGCCAGCCGGGAGGGAGCGGGTACTTCAGCTAGCGTGAGCTCGCTGCGATGCGGGGCAGCACGCAAACCAACCAAGGCTTCTTGGAAGTCGGCAGGCAGTTGGAGATCGTGGCTCACATGTGCAGGTTATGACGTGAGCGGGACAAAGCGCGACAGGCGCGCCGAATCAGGTACGGAGCCGCCCCTGATGGGATGCAGCGCAGGCGCCGGATCGGACATCGCTAGCCCGGTCCGGCGCCCAAAAAACACGCACCCAAAATTGCCCCAAAGGCGCCCCAAATTGCCTCAAGGCGCCCCAAAAACCGGAGCGCCGTCAAGCGGTACGCAGGAGTGCAGCTAGGCCTGAAGCTCCCTGCGCACCGCCGCTGCGAAGGCATCGATATCTGCTTCGGTGGTGTCGAAGGAGCACATCCAGCGAACTTCCCGTGCCGCGGCATCCCAGTCGTAGAACTTGAAGTTCTGGCGCAGCCGGTCAGCCACACCCTCGGGCAGAATCGCGAAAATACCGTTCGATTGGGTGGCCTGGGTGCACTGCACGCCGGGCAGATCCTCCACGGCGGCGCGCAGCTTAGCCGCCATGGCGTTGGCATGAGAAGCCGAACGCAGCCAGAGATCATCGCGCAGCAGCGCCAGCACCTGAGCCGAGATGAAGCGCATCTTAGACGCCAACTGCATGTTCATCTTGCGCAGGTAAATGAGGCCGTCGGCGGCGCTCGGGTTCAGCGCCACAACAACCTCGCCAAACATGATGCCGTTCTTGGTCCCACCAAACGAGAGGACATCCACGCCAGCATCGGAGGTGAATTCGCGTACAGGAACACCCAAGTAAGCGGCCGCATTGGCCAACCGGGCGCCATCCATGTGCACTTTCATACCCAAGGAATGGGCATGATCGCAGATGGCGCGCACTTCCTCCGGCGTGTAGCAGGTGCCCAGTTCGGTGGTCTGCGTGATGGAAACGGCCAGCGGCTGCGCACGGTGCTCGTCGCCGAAACCCCACGCTTCCTTGTCGATCAGTTCCGGGGTGAGTTTGCCGTCAGCAGTAGCAACGGGCAGCAGCTTCATGCCGCCCACACGCTCCGGCGCCCCATTTTCATCGTTGTGGATGTGGGCCGTGGCCGCGCACACCACAGCACCCCAACGCGGCAGTAACGATTGCAGCCCCACCACATTGGCGCCCGTGCCGTTGAACACGGGGAAAACGTCCACCTCTTTGCCGAAAAGCGTGCTCATCTCCTCGCGCAGCCGGGCCGTGTACACGTCCTCGCCGTACGCCGTCTGGTGTCCGCCATTGGCTGCGGCCAGGGCGGCGAGTACCTCCGGGTGGATGCCGGAGTAGTTATCTGAGGCGAAACTGCTCACAGAGGGGTCATGGAGTTGTGCGTCGATGTTCACGATGCCTTTCAGGTTATGAGTTGCTGTCAAGAATAATGCGTGCGCCGTTGAGCTCGGCCGCGGGCGTGCTGAACAGCTCCGCCACAGCCTGCCCCAAAACGGCCACGTCAGTGAATCCGGGGAAACGGCGTTCGGGGGAGCGGGCGCGCATGCCATCATCGAGTAGCGCCTTCACCACAAGTACGACGCCGGCCGCCCCACCTTCGGAAGCTCCGTCGCCGTCCGCTGTCCCGGCTTCGCTATCTGCGGGGGAAACGGCCGCGAAGCCAGCCGCCACGGACCGCACCCACGTTTCCGCGGCCGCCTTGATCGAGGCATAGTTGGCGTCCCCAGCGCCCGGAGCCGTGACAGTGGTGGAGGAAACGATGGCCAGCCGGCCCACGGGCGAAGCCGCGAGGTCGTCGTAAAACGCACGGCTCGTGGTGCGCAGCGTGGTCAGCACTGTTGTGTGGAGGAAATCCCAATCGGCATCGCTCTGAGACGTGATCCCCGCACCTCCGCGCCAGCCGCCCACCAAATGGATCAGGCCATCCACGGGCCCGAACCCTTCGTGGATATCCTCGGCCAGATCGGCCACGTCCTCGGGATCACCAAGATTACACGCCAGGGGGACGGCACCGGCGGTGAGGCTAGCCGCCGCCTGGATCCGTCCGGCGTCGGACCCTACTGTCAACACACGCATACCAGCGCCAAGCAGGGCTTGGGCCACGGCAACGCCGGCGGCACTGCTGCCGCCGGCGATTACTACCAAAGGACTAGTCATGCCTCCAACACTACCCACCTACGCGGCGCTGGTGCCGGTGATGCCCGCGGTGGATTCGATGACGGTACGCATCTTCTTGTTCAGCGCTTCGTAGAACATGGAGAGCGGGAATTCGTCATCCATGACCCGATCTGTGATCTCGCGCAGCGGGGCGCTCAGCGGCAGGGCGTCAGGGCCCTTCGCCCAGGTGGACGCAGGGTTCGGGGTCACCGTGGCCGAGACCAGCTCATAGGCGGCCAGCCAATGCGCCAACTTGGGACGGTCGATCGAGCGCCAATACAGCTCCTCAATCTCGTGTCCCAGCGCAATGACCACGGCCGGTACTTCGGCCCAATCAATGGTCAGCTTGGTGTCGGTCCAGTGCAGCACATGGTGCTGGTGCAGCCACGCGAACAGCAACTGTCCACCGAGACCGTCGTAGTTGCGAACGCGCGTGCCGGTGATGGCGAAGCGGAAAATACGGTCAAAAATGACGGCGTACTGGACCAGTTTCGCGTGCTTGCGCGCCTCGGGAGAGGCACTCTCATCAGCCTCCACAGCCACCGATTCGCGGTACGCCGTGAGATCACAGCGCAGTTCCTCCAGCGAATACAGGAAGTACGGCATGCGCTGTTTGATCATGAATGGGTCAAACGGCAGGTCCCCGCGCATGTGGGTTCGGTCATGGATGAGGTCCCACATGATGAACGTTTCCTGTGTCAGGGACTGGTTCTCCAGGAGTTCGAGCGCGTCTGCCGGCAATTCCAGCCTGGTCACCGCAGCTGCCTCCCGGACCACGCGACGGAAGCGGGCGGCTTCGCGGTCCTGGAAAATGGCCCCCCACGTGAAAGTGGGAGTTTCCCGCACGGAGACGCTTTCCGGGAACAGTACGGCGGAGTTGCTGTTGTAGCCGGGGGTGAAGTCGAGGAAACGCAGCGGCACGAAGAGCTTGTTGGAGTAGTTCCCGGCTTCCAGCTCGCCAATGAATTCAGGCCAGAGCGTTTCCACCAGAACGGCCTCAACGAAGCGTGACGTTGAACCGTTTTGGGTGTACATGGGGAACACCACCAAGTGCCCCAGTCCGTCAACACGGTGTTCTTGAGGGTTGAAAGCCAGCAGCGAATCCAGGAAGTCCGGTACGCCCAGGCCAGCTGTCACCCACTTGTTGAAGTCAGCCACGGCCAGCTCAAGGTAGCGGGCGTCGTGGGGGAAATGCGGGGCCAAGGTCTCCATCGAAGCTGTGATGGTCGCGATCAGTTTCGTGGCGGCGGCATGATCTCCAGCCTCGGGGACGGAGCCGTCCTTGGCCTGCAAGTCCTGCAATGCGGTGGCGGCCTGTTTCAGGGCAAGCCATGCAGGGCCCTGGGCCAAGGCGGCGTAGTCGAAAGTGCTGATGCCGCCGCTGGTTTCGATCGTGATGCTCATGGCAGTTTCCCCTGGCTACTCGGATGCCGGAGGAGTCCCGGCTAGATTAATTCCGAGCCTAGCAATGGAATAGCAAAGCTAATGTAAAAAGTGCCTAAGCATAAGAGACTCTTGGTCTCGATGGCTTTAAGGGACCTTGTGGCGACAGTTCCCGTGAGCCTTCGAGTCAACCTCCCCGCGGGCCTGCTTCTCAGCCTTCGCGCAGGGTCATTGAGATGGAGTTAATGCAGAAGCGCTCATCGGTGGGGGTGTCATAGCCTTCACCCTTAAAGAGGTGACCCAGATGCGAATCGCAGGCGGTGCAGCGCACTTCAATGCGTTCCATCCCCAAGGTGTTGTCATGCAGGTACCTCACGGAGCCTTCTGCCAGCGGGGCGAAGAAGGACGGCCAGCCGCAATGTGAAGAGAACTTCTCCTTCGAGGTGAAGAGTTCGGCCCCACAAGCACGACACTCGTACACCCCCTCCTGCATGGAGTCCCAGTATTCACCAGTGAAAGGACGTTCGGTGCCTGCTTGGCGCAGCACCTGATACTCGGCGGGGGAGAGTTCTTCACGCCACTGGGCATCGCTCTTCACAACGGCAGGGGCAGTGGGCGCAGGGGTGGCGGGGTTGGTGGAATTCTCAAAGCTGTTCATACTCATGCCAACGTTCAGGAGTCGCCAATAAATCCCGAATCGGAATACAAATGCAAAACCGGCAGCCCCAACTTGCGTTGCGCCTGGTGCGCCCAGTCCTGGCGGAAGGTGTCTGCAACGGCGTGGGGGCGGGTGACCACCACCGCCTGCCGGGCACCGGACTCGGTGACCTTGGCGACCAAGGAGGCAACGGCGTCGCCCTCGGCAACCGTGCCGGAAGCCTTGGCGTCCCCTGCTGACAGCACCGCCAGGGAGGCGGCGAGAATTTCCGTAGCCTCGGCCTTCACTGTGGCGGCATCCGGTTTTTCACGGAATTCGCGCAGGGCGCCGGGCACATCAAGCATGGTCAACTGGTCAACGACGTCCACGAAGAGATTACGATGCGTGTCCGCCGGCACCAGCAGCACCAACTCCACGTCATCCCCTGGCCCGTAGAGGTTAGTGATGTTAGCCACGTCAGTGGACGTCAGGGCTTCTTCGGTCAAAATGATGATCTGCTCGCTCATGGCACCAGCTTAGGCGCCCATGCACCATAAACAATGACCACGGCCCAAGTTGTGCGAAGAAAGTTACGAACCTCCCGGTGTGCCGCTCGACGGGCCGCCGGGCAGTGGGCACAATGGTGGCATGGCTTCCTCTTCGCAGCAGTCCAGTCCATGGCTCAAGTGGGGTGCCCTCGGGGCCGCCGCGGCAGGCACCGGAGCGGTAGCGGTGGTGACGGCAACCTCCGCTCTGGCCGTCTACTTCGCCCGGCGCATCGTCACGCCGGAGAAACAACGGATGGACGACGTCGCCGTACTGGCCGTGATCTCCGACGGTCCAGAGCTGCAAATCGTGCTCGAAGCCACCCCGGACACCATCATCGAGGGCAGTTACGGGCTGTACTTCAACAACAGCCGCGCCCACGCCGTCATTGGCCGCATCCTCTCCTATGTGCCGCGCGAAGGCAGCGTCACCCGCGAGGTTCTATCCGTCCACGGCGGTGATTTGCGCACGGCAACGGCAGGCTGGTGGTCCGGTAATTTGCATGCTCACCCGGATGAGATGGGCTTGGCGTTCGAGGATGTGACGCTGAATCTGCCCGACGGCCCGGCCCCAGCGTGGCTGCTGCCCGCGCCCTCCGCCGGAGCTACCTGGGCCATCATGGTGCACGGGCGTGGCGCCACCCGCAACGAAGGTCTGCGTGCTGTTCCCACCGCGCACCGCCTCGGCATGAACGCCTTGCTGATTTCCTACAGGAACGACGGCGATGCCCCCGCCGCGCCCGACGGCCGCTATGGGCTGGGGGTCACCGAATGGGCCGATGTAGAAGTGGCCATCGACTATGCCATCGCCCACGGCGCCAAGGACGTAGTGCTTTTTGGCTATTCCATGGGCGGGGCCATCAGTTTGCAAACAGCTGATCTGGCCCGGAACCGGAAACACGTCCTAGCCATGGTGCTGGACGCCCCGGTCATCAATTGGGTGAATGTGCTGGCTCACCAAGCGCAGCTGAACCGCATCCCGAACTTCATCGGCCAGTACGCCGAGGTTATGCTGACTCATCCACTGGGGCGGCGTATCACTGGGTTGGCTGCACCGGTAAACCTCAAGAGCATGGACTGGGTGACGCGAGCAGTGGAGTTGCGGACGCCGTCGTTGATTCTGCACAGCATCGACGACGACTTTGTCCCCTATGAACCCACCGCAGAATTGGCCAGGCGGAACCCCGAAATGGTGACGTTCGAGCCGTTCTCCAAGGCCCGGCACACTAAAGAATGGAATGTGGACCGGGAGCGGTGGGAGAACGTGGTGGAAACCTGGTTATCGCCCCGATTGGGGCGACACAGCCTGCCACGGCACTAGGCTTGCCGAGTTGGGCTGCCGATTTTTGCTGTTGTGGCCTTGGTAATGGTGATCAGATCCCTCGGGGCCAGCTCGATATCGAAGCCGCGGCGGCCACCGGAGACCAGGATGGTCTCGTGGTTCAGCGCCGATTCGTCCAGTATGGTGGGGGAGTGTTGGCGCTGGCCAATGGGCGAGATGCCACCCAATACATAGCCGGTGCGGCGTTGGGCAGTGGCGGGATCCGCCATAGTGGCCTTCTTATGGCCCAAAGTCTGAGCCATGGCCTTCAGATCTAGGGTTCCATCCACGGGCACAATAGCAACTGCCAGAGTTCCGGCCACATCCGTCATCAGGGTTTTGAACACCCGGGCTGGCTCGATCCCCAAAACCGTTGCCGCTTCCATGCCGTAGTTGGTGTTGGCAGGATCGTGGTCGTAGGGGTGTGCGGTAAAACTGATCCCGGATTGGGTGAGTGCGACGGTTGCCGGAGTGCCGGTACCTGCTGCACCATTTTTCGAGGCAGTGTTCTTCTTGGCCATGGCATCAATTATGGCAGCACAAAGCCCCGGCTCCCCGACGTAGTCGAGGTCAGAGAACCGGGGCTTTGCTACAGCGAGCGAATGCCGGCCAGCCTAGGCGGCCGGTCGCAGCCCACCGTTGATCTTGCGCTTGACGCGACCCAGCATGGCGGACATGCCGCGCATGCGAAGAGGCGAAATAGCGCGGGTCAGACCCAACTGTTCGGGCATGTCATCCGGTACGGCGAGGATTTCTGCTGCGGTCAACCCGTCCAAACCCTCAAACAATACGGAAGCAAAGCCGCGCGTGGTGGGTGCCTCGGGAGGTGCCTGGAAGAACAGACGCACCACCTCGCCGTCGTCCGTCTTTTCCGATTCCACCGTCAAAAACAGTGGTGACTGGCATTCCACCACCTGCTCCAAGAGCTCGGGGTGATCCTTGAGCCGGTCCGGCAAAGGCGGCAGCGACTTGGAGAAGTCCAGTAATAGCGTCAGCCGGTCCCGTTCTCCCAGTTCCTGAAAATCCTTGACGATCTCGGCCAATGCAGCTGGCAGTGCTTGTGAAGTAGTCATCGACTAAAGCGTACGTTTCTTTTCTGTTGGGTGTAAAACGTGGTGGTTAGTTTGCCGAGACGGGGAGTTCGCCGCGCTCGGTGCCCACGGCGATGGGGACGCGAACGGCGTTGCCCCACTCGGTCCAGGAACCGTCGTAGTTGCGGACGGTCTCGAAGCCCAGCAAGTATTTCAGGGCGAACCAGGTGTGGCTGGAACGCTCGCCGATGCGGCAGTAAGCAACCACGTCGTCGCCCGGAACCAAACCGGCTTCGCCGAGGTACAGCGCCTCGAGTTCTTCACGTGAGCGGTACGTTCCGTCTTCGGCAGCGGCGCGGGCCCACGGGATGGATGCGGCGGTGGGGATGTGACCGCCACGCAGCGTGCCTTCCTGGGGGTAGGCGGGCATGTGGGTGCGTTCGCCAGTGTATTCCTCGGTGGAACGGACATCGATGAGCGGCTTGCCCAAGTGCGCCAGGACATCTTCCTTGTAGGCGCGGATGGGGGCGTCGTTGCGCTCCACGACCGGGTACTCGGGGGAGGGTGTTACCTCGGTGGCGTCGGTGGTCAGCTCGCGGCCTTCGGCAATCCACTTGTCACGGCCGCCGTCAAGCAGGCGAACGTCTTCGTGACCGAACAGGGTGAAGACCCAGAGCGCGTAGGCGGCCCACCAGTTGGACTTGTCGCCGTACACAATGACTGTGGAATCGCGGGAGATGCCCTTGGCCTGGGCGAGCAGTGCAAAAGCCGCGCCGTCAATGTAGTCGCGGGTGACGTCGTCGTTCAGGTCTGTGTGCCAGTCAATCTTGACAGAACCCGGGATGTGGCCGGTCTCGTACAGCAATACGTCCTCATCGGATTCAACCACCACAATGCGCCCGTCCGTTGCGGCGCCGTCGGCCAGCGCGGCGGCCAGCCACTCGGTGGAAACCAGGCGCTCCGGGTGGGCGTACGATGCGAACTTCTCATTTGTTTCTACTGCTACTGGCATGATGCCCCTTCTAAACTAGGTGGTTCATAGCTGGTGCCGCATGGTCGGGGCAGCAGCTGAACCTCTCATTGAGCGTAACCATGGGGGAGCCCTAAAGCTTCCTTTCGTTAACGCTACGCAATATGGCGTGGGTATTCTTAGAAACGTGAGTTGTGGACCCCATGCTGTGGTCTGCGCAAATTTCTTGATGATCGGAAATCTTTCTTGGTACAGGTTGAGCAACTTTCCACGCGCCGCCCGGCGGTTTCGGTGGATGAACTGCTAGCGGGTTTTGTCCCATCACCGCGCTTTGGTGAGGTTTCTTTCGATAGCTACCGCCCGGATCCCTCCCAACCCTCGCAAGCGGAGGCAGTGACTCTGCTGAAGGGTTTTGCCAACGATACGGCGAAGAAGCCGGCTGCGGGTGGTCTGCGGAAATTCTTCGGAGGCAAAGCTAAGGCCAAGTCCAATGGTGCCGGCGGACGTGCCGGGATTTATCTTGATGGCGGCTTCGGCGTGGGCAAGACCCACCTGTTGTCATCGCTGTGGCATGAGGTTGAGGGCCCCAAAGCCATCGGCACCTTTGTGGAGTACACCAACTTGGTGGGAGCGTTGTCATTCCGCAAGACGGTCGAGGCATTGAGCACGTACAAGTTGGTGTGCATTGACGAGTTTGAACTCGATGATCCGGGCGATACAGTGCTGATGTCGCGCCTCATGCGCGAATTGGCCGACGCCGGAGTGCGGCTCGCGGCCACCTCTAACACACTGCCCGGATCCTTGGGCGATGGGCGCTTTGCCGCCGTCGATTTCAAGCGAGAGATCCAGGTGTTGGCCGACCAGTTTGAGATCCTGCATATTGATGGTGAGGACTTCCGCCACCGTGGCCTGCCCACACCCCCCGAACCGGTAGCCAATAGCGATCTAGACTCGCGCATGCGTCAGGACTTTCCTGGGCGCACCGTTGCTGTTGACGACTTTAGTGTTCTGGTTGACCACTTGGCTGGCGTCCACCCGTCCCGCTACCGGCAGATGCTCTCCGATATCGACGCCGTGGTGTGGCGCAATGTGCACACCATCACCGAACAATCGGTGGCTTTGCGCTTTGTGGTGCTGGCTGACCGACTATACGACAAGGACGTGCCGATCCTGGCCAGCGGTGTCCCACTGGATCAGTTGTTCACCCCTGAAATGATGACCGGTGGATACCAGAAGAAGTACTTCCGTGCCGTCTCGCGCCTGACAGCTTTGGCCCGTGAGGCACAAGAAATTGGAGACCGTCAGCCCGTTGGCTGACGACGGTTTGCTTTAGCTTCTTGTCTTAGTTTTATCTTAGTTTCGTCTTAGTTCGGGGAATGCGAAAGGCCCCGGTGCCGTCTCTCGACAGTACCGGGGCCTTCTTTGACGCCATTCAACAGGGCGAAGGGGTCAGGCTACTTGCCTGCGCCATCTACAAAGTCTGACGCTGCTTTCTGGACTCCGTCCACCTGATCCTTGAACTTGTCGCCGGTCTTCCCGTCAACAAAGTCCCCGGCCTTCTCGATGCCACCCTTGATAGCATCTTCGTTACCGTTGATCAGTCCTTCGGCCTTGCCCTTGATATCGTCAAAAATAGACAAAAGGCACCTCCCTTCGTTCCTGGGGCTATTGGCGCCCCAACTTTTTCTAGCCTAGTGGCTGTCCTCACGTTGTCAACGACATTTCTTTCAATTGTGCCGAAGGCTGAAGGGCTGATTTCACGCCTATGTGTCATCCCTGTGTATTCATCACTACGCGGCGATCGTAGCCATTGAGCGGACGCTCCACGTGGCCCGGTCTTGACCAAGCACTAGTTCAAAGGTGACCAGGGGAGTCTTTGGGTTGTGGCCGATCCTTGCCTGCACCTGCCACACTTCCACGTCCATGAGGCGAGGTAAGCGCCGGGCAGTGTGCCACCAATCCACCCGTTCGAACCAGCGCACGGGCTGCACGCCCACATGCCACATCCTGCCGCCCCTGACAAAAGAAATCGGGCCACCGCTGCTCATCGTCACTTCTACACTCACCATGTCTTCACTCACCATGCAGGGCACGCTACCGGCAGGCACTGACAAAGATTCGGAGCTCTAGGTTTGGAGTTAGTGCTCGGGGGTCTCGACGGGCTAGGCCACCGGTCAGGCAATGGTGGCTGCGCTGGACGGGACGGCCGCTATGTGGTTACGGGCTGGATTTGAAAACGCAGATAATGCGATGAAAACCGCGAATTTGTCGCGTTATCTGCAGTTTCGACCAGGTTCAGCGCATCATCTGCTGTTTCGAAGCAGAACCCACTGACGCGCCCGGGCTGTACACACATTTTGGCCGCTAACCCGCTAACCCGGGGATCCCCCATTTCTGGCACGAAAAAGCCCTTCTCCTCAGCGTGTGTGCTGAGCAGAAGGGCTTTCTTTTATGTGGGCGATACTGGGTTCGAACCAGCGACCTCTCCGGTGTGAACGGAACGCGCTACCACTGCGCCAATCGCCCAATTCACGTGCACATCCCTGAAGGGCTATGCGTGATCCTTGGTGCGTTGAAAACAATAGCCCAAACTTTCCCCTACTCATAATCGCTCCTGCAGGAACATGACAGGAACGTGAGCCGAGCCAGGCGGGGCCTCTCAGCGCTTGCCTGATGGAACAAGATGTGACGATGGCCTCACGATAAATTTTCTCCGCGGCGCCCCCAAATGGGCCCAAAGTGGGTCTAAATGACACCTTTGTAATTCGAATGGGAAACCTCAGATCCGCACCAACTCAACGAAGCATGGCGGTTGGGTCTGCTCTCGAGGGTTCGCGAGGATGTTCGATTTGGTGTTTCGGATTCTGCTCATGTAATGTTTTCACCGCAGCAACACGGACTACCGAAGCGGAAACGCCGAGAGAAGAAAATGTCGCTTATGCGGTTGTAGCTCAGCTGGTAGAGCACCACCTTGCCAAGGTGGATGTCGCGAGTTCGAATCTCGTCAACCGCTCGCATGACACCATTTCAGTTCGCATGGTGGGGTGGCCGAGAGGCGAGGCAACGGACTGCAAATCCGTGCACACGGGTTCGAATCCCGTTCCCACCTCCATTTGGCTGATCCAAAAGTATTTTGCTGTATAGTTCAGCGAGATGCATTTGGGCGATTGGCGCAGCGGTAGCGCGCTTCCCTGACACGGAAGAGGTCACTGGTTCGATCCCAGTATCGCCCACGGATGAATGTAGTTCATTCCTTCAGAGCAATCTGAGAAGTAGTAATGCGGTTGTAGCTCAGCTGGTAGAGCACCACCTTGCCAAGGTGGATGTCGCGAGTTCGAATCTCGTCAACCGCTCGGAAAATGTTGTGAGACTGCCGGAATCTTTGGGTTCCGGCAGTTCCATGCAGGGCAACTCCATGCAAGACCACGGCTTTCATTCACATGAAATCATTGGGCGATTGGCGCAGCGGTAGCGCGCTTCCCTGACACGGAAGAGGTCACTGGTTCGATCCCAGTATCGCCCACGGATGAATGTAGTTCATTCCTTCAGAGCAATCTGAGAAGTAGTAATGCGGTTGTAGCTCAGCTGGTAGAGCACCACCTTGCCAAGGTGGATGTCGCGAGTTCGAATCTCGTCAACCGCTCCATCTAAAGACTGCCGAATCCCCAGGGGTTCGGCAGTTTTTTTATTGTCCAACGAAGCGCCGGCCATAGCTGCCGGTCCTGACTTGTCCACAGGCTGCGGATCACCTGCGGCACAGTGTCGGACGGAAGTGGAATAGTAGAAGCATGACAGCTCCAGCTTTGGCCCACAGCACAGAATTAGGGCGCATGTACGCCCGTTCCCTGCAAGACCCGCCCAAGGTCCCCTCCATCACCACAGTGATTGGGCAACAATCCACGTCTTTGGATGGATGGATCGGATACATGGCGGCCACGGCCGTGGTGAAACACCCCGATCTAAGTTCAGCCGTGGGTAATCCCGGTCAGTTGCGCACTGTAGTACGCGACAGCTCCAACGCCGCCGAACAGTTTCGCGATGCCGCTGCGGCCCGTGGAGACAGGGTTCATAACTACTGCGAACAGGTGGCTTTGCGCGCCTTGGATATGCCACACCAGCTGGCCGAAGCCAAGGAATCGCTGGCCGAACACGGCGAAGAGAACTTTGCGCTCCGCTTTGACAACTGGTGGAGCGAATATAACGTCCAGCCGCTGCGCCCGGAAATCACCGTGTGGAATGAGACTCTGGGCTATGCCGGAACCTTGGACCTAGTGGCGACCATTGGTGGACGTTTGTGCATCATCGATTACAAGACCAAGGGCACCGACCGCAACGGTCAGGTCAAGAGCCTGGATGCGAAGGTGGTCATGCAGCTCGTGGCCGGGATGAAGGCCGAAGAGTCGATCATTGACGAGGCAGCCGGCACCTGGGAGGCCTGGAAATACGGTCAAGATCCCATCCTGCTGGGCGTAGCCATTGGCGAAACGGAAGTTCGCACCTTGCAGGCCAACCCTCAGGTCCTGAAAGCGCACTGGTTCAAGTTCGCCTCATTGCGGCGAGTGTGGCAAACCTCATTGGAAGCGGCAGAAGCGGGTACTCCATTGCTCGATATTGCGCCTCCCGGGCAGTAACCGCCAACTAGACTTGTCCCAAAGCAGTTCCACAGGCCTGATTCGGCCTGCATCAATTCCAAAGTGAGGTGCCCTCCCATGGCCATCCTGAGCATTCGCATCATTGGCGACCCTATCCTGCGAACCGTTGCCGAGGAAGTGAGCGACTTTGGCCCCGAGCTGGCCAAGTTGATTTCCGACATGACCGAAACCATGCACGATGTCCGTGGAGCCGGGCTGGCCGCACCCCAGATCGGTGTCAACAAGCGCATCTTTACTTACTCCGTGGACGGTGCCGAAGGGCACATCATCAACCCGGTGTTGGTGGCCAGCGACGATATGGCCCCCGGCGAGCCAGAGGGATGCCTCTCCGTGCCCGGACTTGGCTACACCGTGTCTCGCCAGCGCTGGGTGCGTATCACCGGGGTTGATCAGCACGACAAGCCACTGGACATGGAAGCCACAGGCACCTTGGCCAAGTGCTTCCAGCACGAAACAGATCACCTCAACGGCAAGCTGTATGTTGATCGACTCGAAGGTGAGGACCGCAAGGACGCGCTCCGGGCCATTCGCACGGCGAACTATCACGATGTTACAAATGAAACCGTAGCCAAGCGCGCCAAGACTGTGGGCTCCGCCTTTGGTGGCTCATTCGGTGCAGGCGCGGGCGCTAGTGCTGGTGCTGGCACCGGCGCAGGAGCCGCCCAATGAGGGTCCTCTTTGCCGGAACCCCCGCCGTAGCGTTACCGTCCCTGGAAGTCCTGCGCGAGGCAGGCCATGAGATCGTCGCCGTGCTGACTCGTCCCGACGCGCCGCTGGGCCGCAAAAGGGTCATGACGCCGTCGCCCGTTGCTGCCCGCGCCCAAGAGCTGGGCCTGCCCGTCATCAAGGCAGACAAGATCGACGCCGAAGCTGCCGCGGCCATCGCCGCCGCGGCCCCCGAGGTGGCCGCCATTGTTGCCTACGGTGCCCTGATCCCAGCCTCCGCACTGACCCTGCCCACGCACGGCTGGATCAACCTGCACTTCTCACTGTTGCCAGCCTGGCGCGGTGCGGCACCCGTGCAGCACGCCGTCATTAACGGCGACGAGATCACCGGCGCCTCGACGTTCCTGCTCGAAAAGGGACTCGACACCGGCCCGGTCTACGGCACCATGACAGAGACGATTCGGCCCACCGACACCAGCGCCGCCCTACTTGAACGGCTCTCACACAGTGGAGCAATCCTGTTGGCACAGACCATTGACGGCATCGGCGCCGGAGCCCTGACCGGGATTCCCCAGCAAGGCGAGATCTCGCTGGCTCCCAAGCTCACACTTGAAGACGGCCACGTGGCCTGGGGCGAACCAGCACTGGCCATCAACCGCCGTATCCGGGGAGTCACCAGCGAACCCGGCGCGTGGACCATGTTGGCTGGACAGCGTTTCAAACTGGGACCTGTGCTGATGCGTCCGGACGTAACAGATTTGGTACCCGGGCAACTACTCATCAGTGGGAAAATCGTTGTGGTGGGCACCGGATCGCACGCCGTGGAGCTCGTGGACGTGCAACCTGCAGGTAAAAAACTTATGAAGGCAACAGACTGGGCCCGCGGCCTAGGCAACAAGGAAGATGTGGTGTTTGAATGACCAGCGAGCAAGGCGGGCGTTCCAGCCACCAGAGCAGCCACCAGGGCAACAGCCAAGGCGGCGGCGTCCGGCGTCGTGATGATTCCGGGCGCGAACGCAACCGTAGCACCGGCCGCAACCGGACCGAGACCGCGCCGGGCCAGCGCACCCGCGTGGCCGACCCCGCGCGGTTGGTGGCCTTCGAGGTGCTCCGCGCTGTCTCGGCCGATGACGCGTACGCCAACCTGGTGTTGCCGGCCCGTATCCGCAAGCACGGATTGGATCGCCGCGACGCCGGTTTCGCCACCGAGCTGACCTACGGCGCGCTACGTGCCCAAGGCACCTACGACGCCATTTTGGCCACCTGCGTTGACCGTCCTCTCAGCGAACTGGACCCCGCCATTCTGGACGCGCTGCGCATTGGCGCCCACCAGCTCATGGCCATGCGCGTGCCCACCCACGCCGCCCTGGATCAGACCGTTGGTCTGGCCCGTGCCGTGATTGGGGCCGGGCCGTCCGGTCTGGTCAATGCCGTGCTGCGTAAGGTTGCAGCCAAGGAACTCCCGGAATGGATTGAACAGCTCACCGAGGGCCTGAGCGACGACGTCAAGATCGCCTCCATTGAGCACGCTCACCCCGAGTGGATCGTCCGTGCGATGCGCCAGGCGCTGGTGGCTCACGGTCGCGACGTCTCCGAAATCACAGCCCTGCTGGAAGCCGACAACGCCGCCCCCGTGGTCAACCTTGTGGCCCTGCCCGGTTTGGGCGATCTCTCTGAAGCCTTCGAAGCTGGCTTCACCCCGGGCGAGCTCGTGGCCGATTCCGCGCTCTCATCCGGTGGCGATTTGGGTCGCCTTGACAGTGTCCGCGACGGCTCCGTCCGCGTTCAGGACGCCGGCTCGCAGCTGGTGGCCCGTGCCTTGGCTGGCGTAGAGATCTCCGCTGAGAAGAACGACGGCGAGGAGCGCTGGCTTGATCTGTGCGCCGGACCGGGTGGTAAAGCAGCCCTGCTGGCTGCCTTGGCCGCACAAAAGAATGCTTGGTTGCTGGCTAACGAGCCGGCTCCTCACCGCGCCAAACTTGTTTCGCAGGCATTGGCCCCTGTTCCGCAGGACGCCTGGACGGTACGGACCGGAGACGGCCGCGACATTGGTAAGGAGCACCCCGGCGCGTTCGATCGCATCCTGGTCGATGCGCCCTGCACAGGTCTGGGTGCCTTGCGCCGCCGTCCCGAATCACGCTGGCGCCGCAAGCTCTCCGACGTCACCGAGCTGGGCCCGCTGCAGCGTGAGCTGCTCACCTCGGCACTTGACGCCGTCAAACCCGGGGGAGTGGTGGCCTATGTGACCTGTTCGCCGCATATTGCCGAAACCATCGCCGTGGTTGAAGACGCCATGCGCAAGCGTCCTGAACTGGAGCTGATCGATGCCGGTGCCGCCCTTGATGCGGCCAGCATCAGCGGTTCCGTGGGCGCCGGCAACACCACAGCCTCCGTTCCCGGACACCGGATGATGGCCCAGCTGTGGCCGCATATCCACCAGAGCGATGCCATGTTCTTGGCTCTGATCCGCAAGAATTGATCCGCAAGAACTCGGCCTAAGAACTGAACCGCCAGCCCAACAATCCCCGCACAATAGATGAGGTAACTTTCGTGAGCGCACCCCTTGCCTGCTGCATCAACCCCAGCATCCTCTCCGCCGACTTTGTGAATCTGCAAGCCGAACTTGCCCGGATTTCCAACGCCGACGCCGTCCACGTGGACGTCATGGATAACCGTTTTGTGCCTAACCTGACCATCGGGTTGCCCGTTGTGGAACGCATTCAGCAGGTCAGCCCCATTCCCTTGGACGCGCACCTGATGATCGCCGACGTGGACCGCTGGGCGCCGCTTTATGCAGACGCGGGTCTAGCCTCGGTGACCTTCCACGTGGAAGCCTCCGACGCCCCCATCAAACTGGCTCGGGAACTGCGTGCCAGGGGCGCGAAGGCGGGCATGGCGCTGCGCCCGGCAACCGCCGTCGAACCTTATCTGGACATGCTCGAAGAGCTGGACATGTTGCTGATCATGACGGTGGAGCCGGGCTTTGGTGGACAGGCATTTTTGGACGTGACGCTGCCCAAGATTCGGCGCGCCCGTGCGGCCATTGAGGGCAGTGGCGTCAACGTCGCCATCCAGGTTGACGGCGGCATCACCGAGGAAACCATCACCCGTGCGGCCGAAGCCGGCGCCAACGTATTCGTGGCCGGCTCCGCCGTCTACGGCAAGGCATCACCTGCCGAAGCCATTGAATCCCTGCGCGCCAAGGGCCAACTGGCCTTCGGCTAACCCTCTGCTAAAACATGTTCGGGCGTGCCGGAATAAACCCGGATCGTCCCAACTTGTAACAACATGAAGCTTGGCACCATAAAAGGTGTCATAATAAGAAAAAAGTCGCCCGCAACCGCGGGTGCGCAAATGCAGTATCACGTGCTCCGGGGTCGGTGTAATTCCGAACCGGCGGTTATAGTCCGCGACCCGCGCGCAGCCAGCTGGAAACAGCCACGCAGCGCACGGTTGATCTGGTGAAATTCCGGAACCGACAGTTAAAGTCTGGATGGGAGAAGCACGATACAGTCTTGACCGTCAGGTCAGGGGTGTGGTGGAAGTAAGCCAAAAATCCGCCACTATTCCTGCACCCTGCGCCTTTTCTGTACGTTACCCCCGGAGCCATCGCGGTCTCGAAAGGGCAAGGTAACGATGGACTTTCTGCGATGGCTCTTTGACGCCAAACTAGAATTCGCCGACGGCGGATTCCTCCTCTGGCGCGAAGTCATAGGCAATCTTTTTGGGCTCGCCAGCGCCCTCGGCGGTATGCGCCGTAAAATCTGGGCCTGGCCGGTGGGCATCATCGGCAACCTGCTGCTCTTCACCGTCTTCATGGGCTCGGTCTTCGGATCGCCCGACCACGTGAACCTGCTGGGCCAGGCCGGACGCCAAATCATGTTCATCGCCGTCTCCATTTACGGCTGGCAGCGCTGGAATCAGACCCGCCACCAGAAGAAAGACGCCGGCACTCACGTAGGCGAAGCCGTTGAGCCCCGCTGGGCTGGGGCCCGGGTACGGTGGCTCTTGGTGGCTGCCATGGTGGGCGGAACTGCCATTCTCACACCTATCTTCACTGCGCTGGGATCCTACGAACCGGTCTGGGCCGACGCCTGGATCTTCATGGGCTCCCTCCTCGCTACCTACGGCATGGCCAAAGGCTGGGTCGAGTTCTGGCTGATTTGGGTCGCGGTGGACTTGGTGGGTGTGCCGCTGCTGTTCAGCGCCGGATATTACGCCTCGGCCTTCATGTATGTCTTCTATGGTGCATTTACTTTGGCCGGTTTCTTCGTATGGTGGGGGGTGCGGCGCAACGCAGATGCCCAAGCCCGGCAGGTGTCAGTTGACGCAACGTTCCCTGACATAACCGTGAGCAACACAGCGAGCAACACTGTGAGCAACAGAGAGGCCAAAAAATGATCTTTGACACCATCGACGATGATTCCTTCAAGAACGAGCCCGAGTACTTCACCTCAGCCGAGACGTTGGGCATGGAAACTGCTCTCTCTGCAGCCCGTCAGGGTGTGCGCAGCTCAAACCCGTTGGTGGGTGCTGTCATCATTGACTCCGACGGAACATTCCTGGCCATTGGCTATCACAAGGGTGCTGGATCGCCCCACGCCGAAGCGGATGTCATTAACCGTTTGTTGGGCACCGGAGTCAAGCGCGACCTCTCTGCTGCCACACTCATTGTGACCCTTGAGCCGTGCAGCCATGTGGGCCGCACGGGCCCCTGCACTCAAGCCATTTTGGATGCCGGGATTGGCAACGTTGTTTACGCCGTTGCGGACCCACACATACCGGCCGCCGGAGGGGCGCAGATCCTCCGTAACGAAGGCATCAACGTGCGCATGGGCCTCATGGCCGCCGAAGCGGAAGACCTCAATCGCCGCTGGTTCGTGGCTGTCCGCGAAAACCGACCGTTCATTACGGCTCGGTTGGCCCAGACAGTTGACGGCCGGATCGCCGCCGTTGATGGCACGAGCCAGTGGATCACCTCGCAGGCATCACGCCAGGACTCGCACGAATTGCGGGCCCGGGTTGACGCCATTGTGGTGGGCACCGGAACCGTCATGGCAGATAACCCGCGCCTCACGGCACGCGCAGCTGATGGTTCGGACGCGGCACAACAGCCGCTGCGAGTGGTCATGGGTATGCGTGAAATCCCGGCCGACGCCGCGGTGAGGGGCGCCTCTGGCACCCCAAGCAGCCCGGACCGCCTGGGTGATGATGACTTTCTGGCCCTGCACACTCACGATCCGGCCGCCGTCGTGCGTGAACTCCACGGACGCGGGGTGGGCCACCTCATGATTGAGGGAGGCGCGCTCATCAACGCCGCGTTCCTTGCCCAAGGGCTGGTGGATGAACTGGTCGTTTATCTGGCACCAACCCTCCTGGGTTCAGGCATTCCTGCCCTCACCGATCTGGGTGTCGGCACGCTGGAGCAGGCGCAGCGCTGGGAATGGGATGCCACCACAACCGGCCCCGTGGAACTCCTGGGTCCGGACTTGAAATTGACGCTGATGCCGGCCAAGGTGCCCGCCAGCGAGCAAGGAAGCTGAGATGTTTACTGGAATTATTGCTGGCCGAGGCACAGTCCTCGCCTTGCAGGGCGCTCCTGAATCCGGCAGCGCCGTACTGGTTCTCGAAGCCGGCGCGCAGCTGGACGGTCTGGAACTGGGCGGCTCCCTCGCCGTCAATGGAGTGTGCCTGACCGCCACCCGGCTGGTGGGGGACACCATCGAGATGGATGTCATGGGCGAAACGCTCACACGCACCACAACCGGTTCCCTTGTTAGCGGGGATGTGGTCAACCTCGAACGCTGCGTGCCTGCTGGCGGACGGCTGGACGGCCATGTGGTCCAGGGCCATGTGGATGGCACCGGTGCATTGCTGGAGCGCGAAAACCTCGGCAACTGGGAGCGTCTGCGTTTCTCAATTCCGACCGAGCTTTCCCGTTATGTCGCCGAAAAGGGCTCCATTGCTATTGATGGAGTTTCTTTGACTGTGACGGCTGTGAGCCCGGCCGCCGAGTCCGAACAGTGGTTTGAAGTGGGGCTGATTCCGGTCACCTTGGCTAATACCGGTTTGGGCGAGAAAGTGCCTGGTGGCGCTGTCAACCTGGAAGTTGACGTGCTGGCCAAGTACACGGCTCGGTTACTGGAATTCCAGAGCGTTTCTCCGGCGCCGACGCCGACCCAGGCGCCAACCGTGACAGACGGCTCGTCATGAGCACCATCTTGGATCCGATCCCGCTAGCCATTGCTGCGATGGCCCGCGGTGAAGCAGTGGTGGTGGTTGATGACGAGGACCGCGAGAACGAAGGCGACATTATTTTCGCCGCCCAGCACAGCACCCCGGCCCTCATGGGCTGGACCATTCGCTACACCTCCGGAGTCATCTGCATTCCCATGGACGACAGCCATGCCGATCGCCTAGCGCTGCCGCCCATGGTGGCGGTCAATCAGGACGCCAAAGGCACTGCTTACACCGTCAGCTGCGATGCAGCGTTGGGCATGTCGACTGGTATCAGTGCCACCGACAGGTCACTGACTGCGCGCGTCTTGGCTGACCCGTCGTCAACGGCCGCATCCATCACACGTCCTGGGCATATTTTCCCGCTGCGCTCCGTAGCTGGGGGAGTGCGTCAACGTCCCGGGCATACCGAAGCTGCTGTGGAACTGTGCAAACTAGCAGGGTGCGAGCCCGTGGGCGTTATCGCCGAAGTGGTGGATGACCTTGGCGAAATGGTTCGTTTGGAAGGGTTGCGAGAATTTGCATATGACCACTCTCTGGTGCTGATTTCCATTGCAGACCTCGTGGCCTATTTGGCCGAGCAGGACGCCGGGGCCCTCGGGGCGGGCGCGCTGAACACCGCAGCTCTCAACAGTGCCGCTCTCAACACATCCGAGGGCGATCATGTCTGAGGAATGCATCGTCACCGGTGGGCCAGTGGTGGCCCTGCCCACCCGCTTTGGCACGTTCTCCGTTCAGGCTTGGATTGATGCGGGCACGGGTGCCGAGCACCTGAGTCTCAGTGCCCCGTGCGAATTAAATTCAGGTGAGGCCTCGGTCGGTGGCCTGACGCCAGGTGAGCCAGCTTCAGGTGAGCCAGTGTCAGGTGAGGCAAACAACACGGGTCCGGCAGACGCCGTCGTACCTCTGGTGCGGCTGCACTCGGAATGTCTCACGGGCGACGTCTTTGGTTCCTATCGCTGCGATTGCGGAGAACAGCTGGACCACGCTTTAGAAGAAATTCATCGGCGCGGCGGCACCCTGGTGTACCTGCGCGGACATGAGGGGCGGGGGATCGGGCTCGCAAACAAGATCCGCGCGTACAGTCTGCAAGAATCCGGCGCCGATACGGTGGAAGCCAACGAACAGCTGGGTCTGCCCGTTGACGCACGCGACTACTCAGCTGCGGCGGGCATCTTGACGGCGCTAGGGCTCACCCGCATTGCGCTGCTGAGCAACAACCCGCTGAAGGAAGCTGATCTTGCCAGCCGGGGCATCGAGGTAGTGGCCATGGTGCCGGCAATAATCCCCGCCCGCAGCGAAAACCTCCGCTACTTGGTGACCAAGCGCGACCGCATGCACCACGCACTAACGCTCGATGACGCCTTCGAGCAGAATGGCACAGCAGCTACCCACAACGTCAGTGATACAACGGAAGGACACACAGTATGAGCGGCCATGGAGCACCTGTTATTGGATTTGACCCGGCAGAAAAATCACGGGCGGCGGGGCTGCAGCTAGCCATCGTTGCCGCCAGCTGGCACACGGAAATCATGGACGGCTTGTTGGCAGGTGCCCTGCGTGGTGCAGCCGACGCCGGCATTGACAACCCTGTGGTGGTGCGGGTTCCCGGTGCCTTCGAACTGCCCGTTGCGGCGGCGCGGCTGGCGCCGAAGTTTGACGCGGTGGTGGCCTTGGGCGTGGTGATCCGTGGTGGCACGCCGCACTTCGACTACGTGTGCCAGGCCGCGACCATGGGCCTCACCGACGTCAGTGTTCGCACGGGCGTGCCGGTGGGCTTCGGCGTATTGACCTGCGATACCGAGGAACAGGGTCTTGCCCGTGCAGGGTTGCCGGGTTCAGTGGAGGACAAGGGCCACGAAGCCGTCACGGCTGCCCTGGCCACCGCGCTGACGCTGGCCGGTTTGGGAGTTTAACTAGGTACTCGCGCGCACTTTGAAGCTGCGTCCGGTTACGTTCGAACGGTGCGCCACTCTTGGAGCTACGCACCGTTGTCACATAACGGTACGCAGCTTCAGTGCGGCAATCCGCAGAAACGTTTATGCGCCGAACCTGCCAAAAGTTCGGCGCATGAGTGAGAGTGGCTGCCATGGCTGGCCAGCTCCGTGCCATTATGCGCTGGACTGGGTCTGGGTTCTTCGCCGAAGCGTTTATGCGCTGGACCTAGCGGGAGTTTTGCGCATAAGCGATGAAAGAGGCGCCCGCAGCCGCTCGTTGACGGACGCAACCGCCTTCAGGTTGTCCGCATGCTGGACGCTGGGCGTCTCAGAATCCGCGATCATGAGCCAAACCCAGTAAGGTGGACTGCGTGAAGACCTTCGAATCTCTTTTTGATGAGCTCAGTGCGAAAGCCGCAGCCCGGCCCGCTGGCTCCCGTACCGTCGCCGAACTTGATTCCGGCGTCCACGGTATCGGCAAGAAAGTGGTTGAGGAAGCCGCCGAGGTGTGGATGGCTGCCGAGTATGAATCGGAAGAAGCCTGCGCCGAGGAGATTTCCCAGCTGTTCTACCACCTGCAGGTCATGATGATCGCTAAAGGGTTGACCCTTCAGGACGTTTACAAGCATCTCTAGCCACATCCCGTGGCTGCTTGAACTGACCCCTGAATGAAGCACTTGAAATCAGTGCCAACAACCTTTTCGCTTTTACCTACCTGAAAGAATTGATCTCCATGCTGCGTGTTGCCGTCCCCAACAAGGGTGCCCTGTCCGAAGCTGCTTCAGCGATGTTGGCGGAGGCTGGCTACCGTCAGCGCCGCGATTCCCGCGAACTGGTCATGGTTGACCCCGAGAACAATGTTGAATTCTTCTTCCTCCGTCCCCGCGATATTGCCGTTTACGTTGGCGCAGGCACCCTGGATGTTGGCATCACCGGCCGCGACCTGCTCATGGACGCACAGGTTGATGCCGAGGAACTGCTGCCCTTAGGGTTCGCCCGCTCCACCTTCCGCTTTGCCGGTCCCGTGGGCCACTTCTCCAGCGCCGCCGAACTTGAGGGCAAGCGCCTGGCCACCAGTTACGATGGCTTGCTGCGTGAATACCTGGCAGAACTAGGCAT
This sequence comes from Specibacter sp. NPDC078709, assembly GCF_040686795.1. NCBI lineage: Bacteria > Bacillati > Actinomycetota > Actinomycetes > Micrococcales > Micrococcaceae > Specibacter > Specibacter sp. NPDC078709. The sequence continues at coordinate 293,139 of NZ_JBFBLU010000004.1, read as the reverse complement.
CAACGCCTCGGTGGTCCGCCTCGATGGCGCCGTGGAATCCTCGGTTCGCTTGGGCGTGGCTGATGCCATTGCTGATGTCGTAGAAACCGGCAGCACCCTCCGGGCCGCTGGCATGGAAATCTTTGGCGAGCCCATCCTGAACTCCGAGGCGCTGCTCATTGGCCGCCGCGGCGTAACCCCGCCTCCCGGCCTAGAAGTTTTGATCCGTCGCCTGCACAGCGTTCTGGTTGCGCGCCAGTATGTGCTCCTTGACTACGATGCCCCCAAGACGGTCCTAGACCGCGCCACGGCACTGACTCCCGGCCTGGAATCACCCACCGTATCGCCCTTGCGCGACACCGACTGGGTGGCCGTGCGCTCCATGGTTCTGGCCAAGGACACCAACCGCATCATGGACGAACTCTACGACCTTGGCGCCCGCGCCATCCTGGTCAGCAACATCCACGCCTGCCGGATCTAACCCAATCCCAGAGCCGTCCCACAACTTCATTCAAAGAAGGTACATGCCATGAGTGTTGCCATCCGAGTCATTCCTTGCCTGGACGTCGACGCCGGCCGCGTGGTCAAGGGCGTTAAGTTCCAGAACCTGCGCGACGCCGGAGATCCCGTTGAGCTCGCACAGCGGTACGACCGCGCTGGGGCAGATGAGCTGACGTTCCTTGACGTCACCGCCTCCTCCGGCAATAGGGAGACCACCTTTGATGTGGTCTCTCGCGCCGCCGAGCAGATCTTCATCCCCTTGACGGTGGGTGGCGGTGTCCGCGAGGTGTCCGACGTCGATAAGCTCCTGCGCTACGGTGCGGACAAGGCCTCCATCAACACGGCAGCCATTGCCCGTCCGGCCGTTATTGATGAGATCACTCACCGCTTCGGTTCACAGGTTCTGGTGCTGAGCGTTGACGCGCGCCGCACCCAGGGTGGGATTACGCCGTCGGGCTTTGAAGTGACCACCCATGGTGGGCGCAAGGGCACCGGCATGGATGCGATTGAGTGGGCCAAGGAGGCTGCCGATCGGGGTGTGGGGGAGATCCTGCTGAACTCGATCGACGCCGATGGCACCAAGGACGGCTTCGATTTGGAGCTGATCCGTTTGGTCCGCGCCGCCGTGCACATCCCCATCATCGCTTCCGGTGGTGCAGGCAAGCCCGAGCACTTCCCGCCGGCCGTTGCGGCCGGTGCCAACGCCGTGCTGGCTGCCTCAGTGTTCCACTTCGGACCCGACAGCGCTATCGCCGACGTCAAGAAGGCCATCCGCGACGCCGGGTACGAGGTCCGCTAGTACGCAGTTCTCTAACACCGCCAGCTACTAAGGGGCTCATGTCGTAAACGACGTGAGCCCCTTAGTGCTTTGGTGAGTTTTCTGCGGATGGGTGACGGCTATGTCTCCATAGTTTCGTGCCTAAAGTGCGTGCACAGCGGCAACGTGGCAGGCTCTTGCTACAGTTATCCCTATGCCAATGAAAGCGCTTTCCCAGCCGATCTCTGTCGTTGACGGAGCCCGTCCGATTCGATCTGTCCTCCGGCTCCTGCTGCGTCGACCAAAGCGGATGGGCGTTGCTGTGTTTGCCTTTGCGCTGAAGGAAATCCCGTTGTGGTTTTTGCCGGTCATCACGGCGGCGATTATTGACATTGTCACGGTTGGCGGACCGGTTGAATCGGTGCTGTGGTGGAGTCTTCTGGCTGCGGTACTGCTGATCCAGAATTACCCCAACCACATTATTTACACTCGGAATTTCATGACGGTGGTGCGCGACACCGGTTCTGTGCTTCGAAACGATTTGGCTGCCCGGCTGCAGAGTTTGTCGATCGGTTATCACACCCGGGTGAACTCGTCGATTGTGCAGACCAAGGTGGTGCGCGATGTCGAAAATGTTGAGTTGATGCTCCAGCAGGTGACCCACCCGCTACTGTCGGCGGTCATGGTCATGGGCGGCGCCATCACGATGACGGCCATTGCCGTGCCCCAATTCCTACCTGTCTACGCACTCACGGTACCTATCGCCATCGGTATCCGCTTTGGCATGCGCAATCGATCACGTTCACGCAATGAGAATTTCCGCATGGAGATCGAGGGCTTCGCGGCGCGAGTTGGCGAGATGGCTTCACTGATCCCCGTGACAAGGGCCCACGGTCTCGAAAAGACGGCGGTGACCCGTGTTTCCAGCAGTGCCGCCGGTGTGCGACGTGCCGGCCTGCACCTTGACATGCTCAACGGGCACGTAGCCTCGATCTCCTGGGTAACCATGCAATTGCTCGGGGTGGGTTGCCTGATGCTGGCCGCGGTATTCTCGCTCACCGGATTTCTTCCGATCACTGCGGGTGAGGTGGTGATGCTCTCGAGCTACTTCGCCTTGCTGACACAGGGATTGACTCAACTCCTCATGCTGATTCCGGTCGGTGCGCGCGGGCTGGAGTCAGTGCGCTCCATCGCCGAGGTCCTTCAAGACCCGGATATTGAGCAGAACGAGGGCAAACAGGCCGTTGAAAAGGTCGTTGGGAACATGCGATTAGATGGGGTGAGTCAGCGCTATACGGACTCCGAGGTCGACGCGGTTCACAAACTTGATCTGGATATTCGCGCGGGGGAAACAGTCGCGTTCGTAGGCTCATCCGGTTCCGGCAAGTCGACACTGCTGAATTTGGTGTTGGGATTTGTGCGCCCCACCAGCGGGCGGATCTTGCTAGATGGTGTTGATATGCAGCTTCTGGACCTGCGAACAGTGCGTCGCTTCGTTTCGGTGGTCCCGCAGGATTCTGTGCTGTTCGAGGGCACCATCCGCGAGAATATTGCTTACGGCCTCCCGCATCTCGACGACGAACGTATCCGTTTGGCACTGCAAGACGCCAATGTGCTGGATTTCGTCCAGTCGCAGCCAGAAGGCTGGCACACGATCGTCGGAGAACGTGGTGCTCGTTTGTCGGGTGGGCAACGCCAACGTCTGGCCATCGCGCGGGCGCTCGTGCGTGACCCGCGCATCTTGCTCCTAGATGAGGCCACCAGCGCGCTAGACCCGGAATCGGAACAACTCGTCAAGGTAGCACTGGGCCGGTTGATGAAGGGACGGACCACGCTGGTCGTGGCCCATCGCTTGTCCACCATCAGGCAAGCCGATCGCATCGTCGTCCTAGAACATGGCCAGATTGTTGAGATCGGCACCCATGAGGAACTCATCGCACGCAGCGGACGCTACTCTCATCTCCACGCGGTCCAAGCCGGAAGTACCGATGAATGAGCGACAGTAAACGGCGAACATTAGTCAGTGCGATAGCGATCGCGAAAAAGTCACCTTTGCTGCGATAGCGACGGCTTAAAACCAGCCATTGCTGCGATAGCGTGCGTCAGTGGTGGGCTCGGAGCTTAGAGCCCGACGTCGGCCGTGCGCAGCAGTGCGACGGCGTCTGGCTGGCCCTCAAAGGTGACCAGGGCCTGGCCGGTGCGGCCGTTGGCATGCATGAGCAATTCGCCAGGGTCGCCAATGATCGCCACTGAAACCGGTGCGCGTTTGGCCACGTGGCGTGGGCCTTCCGGGTTCACCAAGACAATTCCCAAGTCCACCCCGCGGTACATGATGGCTGCGCGTTTGAGCAGTTCTGCCCAGAGTGCTCCGGAGTAGGCGGCGTCAAGGGTCCGTGGTGCCCAGCGGTCAGAGGCGCGGCGGACATCTTCGGTGTGGATGAAGAATTCGGTGAGGTTCGCGGCCTGGTCTACCGATTTCAGGGCAAAGGGTGACAACTTTGGCGGACCTGCCCGGAACTTCTCCACGAGCGCAGCAAAGGTCTCGGGAGTGGCGGACGCGGCAGCCAACTCTGCAACGGCCTTCTCTGAAGCCTTCCGCCACGGCTTCAGTATCAGGCCCAGGCCTACGCGCGGATTATGTTCGCGCAGGTAAAGGTGGGCGGCCAGGTCCTGGGTCAGCCATCCTTCACAGAGCGTGGGTGCTCCCGGACCGGCGGCCAGCAGGGTCTCGGCAAGGACTTCACGGGATGGTTCTACAAATCGCATCACTTGTGAAATTAGCATGTATTCGCCTCGGATGGCACCAAGACACAAGGACAAGGCGCAAGTACCCCAAGAACTCCCGTGAACTCCACCGGGTCCAGCGGGATTGTTTGCCGGTTCACCCCTAGCCCACAGATAGCCGCCCGTTGTCACTCCTGGCCACCCGTAGTCGCCGCGATCTAGCCATGGGCTCTGGCCCGAGCCGTCGCGGACTCTGTCAATGGCCCGTGTCAAGAGTTTGTGGCACTAGAATTAGCTGTGATGCAGCAAAGCCCAGATACCCAGTCCACGTCCGCCGCACCCATGCCTGCGCAGGGTGCAGAATTGTCGGCAGCAGTCGCCGCTTTACTCAAGCATGATGGGGCTGGCCTGGTTGCCGCCATCATTCAGCAATTCGACAGCCAAGAAGTGTTGATGCTTGGCTGGATGGATAACGAGGCCCTGCGCCGGACCCTAAGCTCAGGCCGGGTCACCTTTTACTCCCGCTCGCGTCAAGAATATTGGCGCAAGGGCGATACCTCCGGCCACTTCCAATACGTGAAGTCGGTGGCCCTGGACTGCGACGGCGACGCCCTCCTGATCACCGTCGACCAAGTCGGCGCAGCCTGCCATACCGGCACCCGTACCTGCTTTGAAGGCCGTGAACTCGAAGCCGTCGTCGGTCACCGCAGCTAGTATCTAGCGGCAGCCGTGGCTGAGCGCTTCCTGCCCACAACCGGCAGGTGTCAGCTATCAGCCACCGCACCTAGTCCATACCGCCAGCAAGAAATTGCTGCAGCCGTCCGCCTGAGTCAAGAAAGCCAAACATTTCATGCAAGATCTAGGTGTCATCAGCCCCTCCCTGACGGAATTTCGTGAACTGGCCCGCACCCGCCGAGTCATCCCCGTCCATTTGAAGGTCCTGGCCGACGCGCAAACGCCCATCGGCCTCTACCGCGCACTGGCCGCCGAGGCCCCCGGCACCTTCTTGATGGAATCCGCAGCCGTGGGTGGTGTCTGGTCCCGCTATTCCTTCATTGGTGTGCGCTCCAGCGCAACGTTGACCACGCACGACGGCGGTGCGTTCTGGCAGGGGACCCCTCCCGTAGGCGTGCCCTTGAGTGGGAACCCTGTGGCAGCCATGGAAGCGACGCTGAAGCTTTTGGCCACGGAGCGTTTTGATGGCTTGCCGCCGTTTACTTCTGGCTTGGTTGGCTTTGTGGGTTGGGAATCGGTGCGGCACTGGGAGAAGCTGCCCACGCCGCCGCCGGATGATCTGAAGCTGCCGGAGCTTGCGCTGAACTTGATTGCCGACATGGCCGTCCACGACAACAATGAGGGCACCGTGTTGTTGATCGCTAACGCCATCAACGCCAACGGCACTGATGAAAACGTGGACGGTGCATGGCATGATGCTGTAGCCCGGGTCCATGCCATGGTGGACCAGCTACGTCAGCCTGTTGCCCAGCCCATGTCGGTGGTTGAGGTGCCTGCCGCCAGCTTCGCCGACAGTGTTGAAGAGCAATGGGATCGCAACGAATACCTGAAGGCTCTGGACCTTGCCAAGGAAGCCATCGTGGATGGCGAGGTGTTCCAAGTAGTGGTCTCACGCCGCTTTGAAATGGTTTGCGAAGCCAGCGCCCTCGATGTGTACCGGGTTTTGCGCAACACCAACCCCAGCCCGTACATGTACCTGTTCAGCTTCGAAGATGCCAACGGCGAACCGTACTCCATCGTGGGTTCTTCCCCCGAAGCACTCGTCAGCGTTTTGGGTGCTGAAGTCATCACCCACCCGATCGCCGGTTCTCGGCCCCGCGGTGCCACCACTGAAGAAGATAAGTGGTTGGCCAAGGATCTGCTGGCCGATGAAAAGGAACGCTCCGAACACCTGATGCTGGTGGATCTGTCCCGCAACGACCTCTCCAAAGTCTGTGTTCCTGGAACCGTGGATGTCACCCAGTTCATGGAAATCGAGCGTTTCAGTCACATCATGCATCTGGTCTCCACCGTGGTGGGCACCTTGAGCCCGGACAAGATCGCCTACGATGTTCTCGCCGCAACCTTCCCGGCTGGCACCCTGTCCGGTGCCCCGAAGCCGAGGGCTTTGAGCCTGTTGGATGAACTGGAACCCATCCGTCGCGGCGTTTACGGTGGTGTTGTCGGCTACCTGGACTTCGCTGGCGATATGGACATGGCCATCGCTATCCGCTCCGCCTTGCTGCGCGGCGGCAAAGCGTATGTCCAAGCCGGCGGTGGCATCGTGGCGGACTCCGTGAATGAAACCGAAGCCATGGAAACAGTCAATAAAGCAGCAGCGCCACTGCGGGCCGTCTATGCCGCAGCGTCCTTACGCGACCTCGCCGAACGTCCCGGCGATCAGCAGACCAATTCAGCAAACTCAGCCAAATCAGCAAACTCAGCAAACGCAGCAGGGGAAACACTATGAGTTCTTCACTTCCCGTGCCCGGTACGGCACACACCACCGCTGTCACGGTGCCTGCCTGGAAGCGTAAATCAACGCTGGTGTTGTTGATGATTGTGGCGGCATTGGCCGTCTTTGGCACTACCACTCAAACCTGGATCCATGTGGCCATCGCCCCGGGCGAAGTAGCCACAACAGATCTGGACATTCCTGGTAACAAGGCGGCTGTGGCTGTCTCCGCGCTGGCTCTGGTGGCACTGGCTGGGGCCTTGGCCACTACCATTGCCGGGCGCGTGGCCCGCATCATTGCAGCCACAGTGGTTTTCCTCGCTGCGGTGGGGGTCATCGCTGTGGCTCTAGGAATTTATGCAGATCCAGTGACCGCCGCCATGGCTGAAGTGGGTGCGGCAACCGGGATTGAGGGTCAGGCCTCAGAAGCCACTGCCACGCTCTTCCCCGTACTGGCTGCGGCTGCGGCTGCGTTGCTGGCAATCGGGTCGTTGTTGGTGATCTGGTTGGGTCGGGTCTGGGTTGTGCGCACCAAATATGATGCTGCGAAGGGTCCTTCCGCGGCAAAGTCGGACGAGCCGGTTGACGAGATTGACAGCTGGGACAGGCTCAGTCGCGGCGAGGACCCCACGGCCTAGTCACGGCACAAGTCCACGGGGTGTTCCGCTTTGGGATTCCAAGGGCAACTAATGGCAGAATGTATTTTTAGTATCCGCGTTAAATAGGGAGATTTACCATGAGCAACAAGTCGGCTGCGTCAGTAACCGTGCAAGAGCCTATCGATCACAGCATTGAGCTGGGCCACGGCAACAGCCCGGCAGCCTGGACGAGCGTCACCGTCATGCTCGTTGGCACGATCGTTGGCTGCATCGCCTTCGTGATTGGCGAGAGCGCCACTATGCTGTTCTGGATTGGCGTTGGCATTATTGCTGTTGGCGTCATCCTGGGCCCGGTCCTGAAGGCCGCCGGCTACGGTGTTGGTGGAAGCAAGCTGAAGAACAACGGCCACTAGCAGTGAGTGTTCTGCTGGACATCATTGACGGTGTCCGGGAAGACCTCCGTGCGCGCCAGGAGCTTGTGAGCCTGGAGAAGTTGCAGGAGCGTGTCAAGCACGTTGCTCCGGCACTGGACGCTTGGGCTGCCCTAGGTGGCAATCTAGCCGTGCGCCCGGAGCTGAAAGTCATTTCCGAGGTCAAACGCCGCAGTCCCTCCAAGGGCGATCTGGCCGGCATCGCCGACCCGGCAGCTCTAGCGGCGATGTACCAAGCCGGCGGTGCCAGCATCGTTAGCGTCTTGACGGAGGAGCGCCGCTTCGGCGGTTCCTTGGCTGACCTAGATGCTGTACGCGCCGCCGTGCAGATCCCGGTGCTGCGCAAGGACTTCACCTGCGATGAGTACATGATCTGGGAGGCCCGTGCCCACGGCGCAGACTTGGTCCTGCTCATTGTTGCTTCCTTGAGCGATGAGGAACTGCGCAGCTACTTGGCACTGACCCACCAGCTGGGCATGAACGCCGTGGTAGAAACGCACACGGCCGAAGAAATTGAGCGCGCCGTTGCCGTTGACGCCAAAATCATTGGTATCAATGTGCGCAACCTCAAAACTCTCGATGTTGATCGCGGCGTTTTCGCCGCGTTATCTGGCGGTATTCCTGCCGGGAACATCGAGAACGGGCCCATCGTGGTCGCCGAGTCAGGCGTGCGTGACGTGGCCGACGTCGTGCATTACGTAGAGAACGGTGCCAACGCCATCCTGGTGGGGGAGGCGCTCGTAACAGATTCCACTCCACGGGAGCGGATCACCGAATTCAAAACCGCTGGGGCCAAGGCCATCAGCACCCGCTAGCATTCGGGCCCGTCCGTGTAGGGCGGGCCCGCCTGTTTGCATGGCTGGTGGCCCGAGGCATGCCGCACCGGCCACCAGCACCAACTTGATATCAGTGCACAATTATTTACGGAACAGGACGGTGGAACTGATGGCTCACGTGCCAGCAGCTTCGTCACAGGATCCCGCTGACATGGTGGATCCGGCAACAGCATTTCTGCAGGGCTCAATGCCGGCAGGATCATCACCGGAGCATTCGCTGCGGCACGCCCCCGGACCGTACTTTGGCGCCTACGGTGGCCGTTGGATGCCCGAATCCCTCATCGCGGCACTGGATGAAATCGAAGAAACTTTTGAAAAAGCAAAAGTCGACCCAGACTTCCTGGCCGAGATTGCTGAGCTGAACAAGAACTACTCGGGCCGCCCGTCGCTGTTGACTGAGGCCAAGCGCTTCAGCGAGCACGCCGGGGGAGCCCGTGTCTTCCTCAAACGTGAAGACCTCAACCACACTGGTTCGCACAAGATCAACAACGTCTTGGGTCAAGCTTTGTTGGCCAAGCGCATGGGCAAGACGCGCATCATCGCTGAGACCGGTGCCGGTCAGCATGGTGTAGCTAGCGCAACCGCCGCAGCCCTCTTGGGTCTTGAGTGCGTGGTCTACATGGGTGCCGAAGATTGCCGCCGCCAGGCGCTCAACGTGGCTCGCATGCAGTTGCTCGGTGCCACGGTGGTGCCGGTGACCAACGGTTCCCAGACCCTCAAGGACGCCATCAACGATGCCCTGCGAGACTGGGTCGCGAACGTTGAGAACACCCACTACGTCCTCGGAACTGTTTCCGGCGCGCACCCGTTCCCCGCCATGGTCCGCTTCTTCCACGAAGTCATTGGTGAAGAAGCACGTGGCCAGATCATCGATCAGATCGGCCGCCTGCCCGACGCCGTATGTGCTTGCATCGGTGGCGGCTCCAACGCCATCGGCTTGTTCCACGGATTCCTGGATGACTCCGATGTCAAGATCTACGGCTTTGAAGCTGCCGGCGACGGCGTTGAGACGGGCCGCCACGCGGCCACCATCACGCTGGGTCGCCCGGGCGTGTTGCACGGCGCCCGTTCCTACCTCATGCAGGACGAGGACGGTCAGACCATCGAGTCGCACTCCATCTCAGCAGGTCTGGACTACCCGGGCGTTGGACCGGAGCACGCCTACCTGGCTGATCTTGGACGGGTTAGCTACGAAGCCATCACCGACACCGAAGCGATGGACGCATTCAAACTGCTCTGCCGGACCGAAGGCATCATCCCGGCCATCGAGTCCTCGCACGCATTGGCTGGCGCCTTGAAGGTTGGCCAGCGCCTCACTGCTGACGCCGCCAAGCCCGACGATGTCGTCATCATCGTGAACCTCTCCGGCCGCGGTGACAAAGACGTTCAGACGGCCGCCGACTGGTTCGGTCTGTTGGATGAAGATGGAAACGTCAAGGGCACCATGCTCTCCACCCGCACCGCCAAGGGCGCCGTGCACGGCGCAGGTGCACAAGATGAAGCAGCCGTCGATATCAACGCAGAGGATGCCAGCAATGAGTGAGATAACTACCAGCCACGACACTGCTGTGAGCCATGTCAGCAAGTCCGCCGCGGCCATCGCTCGGGCCAAGGCTGCCGGGCGCAAGGCGCTGATCGCCTACCTGCCGGCCGGTTTCCCGGACAAGCAGACCTCCATTGACGCAGCCATCGCCGTAGCCCGAAACGGTGCCGACATCGTTGAGATTGGTATCGCGTATTCGGATCCGGTCATGGATGGTTCGGTCATTCAGGCTGCCACCACCCAGGCTCTCGAAAACGGCTTCCGCGTGGCAGACGTCTTCGACATCGTTGCAGCTGTCACCGCAGAAACGGATGCCGCCGTTCTGGTCATGACGTATTGGAACCCTGTCATGCGCTTGGGTGTTGACGAATTCGCCCGCCGTCTGGCCGAGGCCGGGGGAGCCGGGCTCATTACCCCTGACCTCATCCCTGATGAAGCTTCAGAATGGTTCGCAGCCTCGGATAAGTACGGCCTGGACCGAGTCTTCTTGGTGGCCCCGTCGTCCACCCCGGAACGTGTGGCCATGACCGTCGAAGCGACACGCGGATTTGTTTACGCCGTCTCCATCATGGGCGTCACCGGTGCCCGCACCTCGGTCTCCAGTGCCGCCGAAGCTGTGGTTGCTGCAGCCCACGCCGCCGGCGCCGAGAATGCCTGTGTTGGTCTGGGAGTCTCGCGCGCCGAACACGTGCGCGAGATTGCTGCCTACGCCGACGGTGTCATCGTCGGAACCGCCTTGGTAGCTGCCCTGCGCGACGGTGGTGTGCCCGCAGTGGGCGCGCTGGCCAAGGAACTCAGCTCCGGCTTTGACGCTCCCTCCACCCCTGCAACGGAAGCCGCTACCTCGTGATCTCCACTCTCCTTCCGCAGTCTCTGGGTCACGCCGTCGTGGCGTCCATCCCTGCGCCGACTTGGTCCGGTTTCGATATTGGGCCGCTGCGCATCCACGCCTACGCCCTCTGCATTTTGCTGGGTATTGTGGCAGCTCTTTGGCTGACCGACCGCCGGTGGAAACGCCGCGGCGGACCCGAAGGCTCCATCTGGGACATCGCCATCTGGGCGATCCCCTTCGGCATCATCGGCGGTAGGCTCTACCACGTCTTCTCTTCCCCGGAGGCGTACTTTGGCCCCGGCTTCGACGGCACCGGGGATCTCTCCCTGATCCCACAAATCTGGTTGGGTGGCTTGGGAATCTGGGGCGCCGTAGTACTCGGTGTGGTGGGTGCCTGGATTGGTTGCCGCCGCGCCAACGTGAAGATTTCTGCGTTCGTTGATGCCGCAGCTCCCGGCATTTTGCTGGCCCAGGCCATTGGCCGCTGGGGCAACTACTTCAACCAGGAACTCTTCGGCGGCCCCACCACGCTGCCCTGGGGCCTGAGCGTTGCGCCCGAATTTGTTCCCGCCGGAAACAGCCCCGACACCCTCTTCCACCCCACGTTCCTGTACGAGTGCCTCTGGAACCTGGCCGGCGTTGCTGTCCTGCTCCTGTTGGACCGCAAGCTCAAGCTGCGTAACGGCCGCCTGTTCCTGCTGTACGCCATGATCTACACGGCCGGCCGCGTCTGGATTGAAATGCTGCGCATCGACACCGCCGAGCAAATCACCTTCTTCGGCGTCACCGCACGCCTGAACGTGTGGACCAGCATCATCGTCTTCGTTGCGGCCCTGGTGGCGTTCATCGTCATTGGCCTCTTGCGCCGGGACAAGCCGGAGGACTCCGTCTACTTGCCTGGTCGCGAGCCAGCCCTCGAAGCGGCTCCCGTGGGCGCCGTTGTCTCAGGCAAGGCCGAAGCCGTCAAGACTAACGCTCTCAAGAACGACGCCGACACCACAGCTGCGAAATCACCGTCCAGTGACGCTGTGGCTAAGCCAGCAACGAGTGACGCCAAGACCGCGGGCACCACCGTAAAGGACGCGCCTTCGAAGGACGTCTAGCAGTTTCTTTGCACTCGTAGCTCTGAGCGGGCGCTAGGAATTAAGCAACATCAAGACTAAGCAACATCAAGGTGGTCCCGATAACTCGGGGCCACCTTTTTCGTGCCCAAAAGCAAGCTCTGCCAGCTCGTGAGGGCAGCTCCTTGACGCTGAAAGGAGCCCCTCCTCGCTCAGCGGGGATCTTATTAGTATTACTGATCGTGCATATCATTCCAAAATACAAGATGAGGGCTTTCTCGTGTTTCCGGCGGCGTTATAGTAAAAACCGCTGCATAAAACAACGGGCCCAAGAAGTCTTAGTTCATTGTGCAATTGCACTATCAATCGTGTTGGGAAGATCCGCTTTTCGCGGCCCAAGGGCCAGTGTTGTCCCCACCAACGCCCACTATGGGAAGGACAATCACGTCGTGACACAGAACTCTGCACATGACTCCCACCGCTCTGAGGCGCTCTCACCGTTCACTCGCTTTGCCGCCATGCCGGAGCAGCGAGGCCTGTACAACCCGGCTGCCGAGAAGGACGCCTGCGGGTTGGCTGTTGTTGCCACTCTGCGCGGCACCCCTGGACACGACATCGTTCAGAAGGCCCTCATCGCGTTGCGCAACTTGGAGCACCGCGGAGCTGTTGGCGCCGATGAGGGGACAGGCGATGGTGCCGGAATTCTGACGCAGATCCCTGACGCCTTCTTCCGTGCGGTTGCTGGCGTCGAGCTGCCGGCACTGGGCAACTACGCAGTAGGAACCGCCTTCCTGCCCACCGATCCGCAGCACCAGAGCGCAGCCAGAGCCGGTCTGGAAGCACTTGCCGAAAGTGAAGGGTTGCAGGTTCTGGGCTGGCGCGAGGTGCCGGTCGTGGACGGGTTGGTCGGGGCTAGTGCCAAGGCTTGCCAGCCACACTTCAGCCAACTCTTCGTAGCACTGGCAGCTGAGTCAGCGGCAAGCAACACAGCTGAGCAACTAGCTACCGATCAAGCCAACGAACTCGATCGAAAAGCGTACCGGCTACGCAAGCGCGCCCAGCAAAAACACGGCGTCTATTTCCCCTCGTTGTCCTCCAAGACCATCGTCTACAAGGGCATGGTCACCACTGCGCAACTGGAGCCGTTCTACCCTGACCTCTCCGATCCGCGCTTCGCCTCCAAGCTGGCCGTGGTGCATTCGCGTTTCTCCACCAACACCTTCCCCTCTTGGCCGCTGGCCCAGCCCTTCCGGGCCATCGCCCACAACGGTGAGATCAACACCGTCAAGGGAAACCGGAATTGGATGCGCGCCCGCCAATCCACCATGTCCCACGCGCTGCTCGGGGACACTCCTGAAGAGTTGTTCCCCATCTGCACCCCCGGCGCCTCGGACTCCGCCTCCTTCGATGAAGTGGCCGAGCTGCTGTGGCTCTCGGGGCGGCCCATCACCGAAGCCGTCATGATGATGATCCCTGAAGCGTGGGAAAATCACGCCACTATGGATCCGGCCCGCAAAGCGTTTTACGAATACCACTCGCTCCTGATGGAGCCGTGGGATGGCCCGGCCGCCGTGTCCTTTACGGATGGCACGCTGGTCGGTGCCACCTTGGACCGCAATGGCTTGCGCCCGGCCCGCTTCTGGGTCACCGACGACGGCTTGGTCGTGCTGGCCTCGGAGGTCGGTGTGCTGGATTTGGACCCAGCCACCATCGTGCAGAAGGGCCGCGTTGCCCCGGGCACCATGTTCCTCGTGGACACCGCCAAGGGTGAGCTCATCAGCGATGAAACCATCAAAGCCCAGGCTGCCGCGGCCCGCCCCTACGAGAGCTGGGCCAAGGAAAACACCATCCAACTCGCCGATTTGCCCGAGCGTGAGCACGTCATCCACACCAGTTCTTCGGTGTTGCACCGCCAGCGCACCTTCGGCTACACCACTGAGGAACTGCGCATCCTGCTCGGTCCCATGGCCAAGAACGGAGCCGAGCCGCTAGGCGCCATGGGCACCGACACCCCCGTAGCCGTCCTCTCGCAACGGCCGCGCCTCTTGTTCGACTACTTTGTGCAACAGTTTGCCCAGGTCACCAACCCGCCGCTGGACGCCATCCGCGAGGAGCTTGTCACCTCGTTGAACACCACCATTGGCCCGCAGGGAAACCTGCTCTCTCGCAACAAGGTCACCGCACCCCAACTGGCGCTGTCATTCCCCGTCATCGACAACGATGACCTGGCCAAGATCGCCAACATGGAAACGCCCATCGCCGCTGATGGCTCCGGTGGCGAGAAAATCTCCATGAAGGTGCGTGGCCTGTACAAGGTCGACGGCGGTGAGGCCGCCTTACGTGCCCGGCTCTCCGAAATCGGTGAGCAGATCTCCGGAGCCATCAACCGCGGCGTGCAATACATTGTGCTCTCGGACAGGGACTCTTCTGCCGTGTGGGCCCCCATCCCTTCGCTACTTTTGCTCAGCGCCGTCCACCACCATCTCTTGCGCAGCGCGAACCGCACTAAGGTCTCCTTGGTTGTGGAAGCAGGCGACGTCCGCGAAGTTCACCACGTAGCCGTTCTGGTGGGCTACGGCGCAGCAGCCATCAACCCATACCTGGCCATGGAAACAGTGGAAGAACTCATCCGCACCGGCGACGTCACCGGCGTCACCCCCGAGGAAGGGGTGAAGAACCTCATCAAGGGACTGGGCAAGGGCGTTTTGAAGATCATGTCCAAAATGGGCATCTCCACGGTGTCCTCTTACTGTGGCGCGCAAACCTTTGAAGCTCTGGGCCTGTCCCAGGACATCGTGGATGACTATTTCACTGGCACCGTGAGCCAGCTCGGCGGCGTCGGTCTAGATGTCATCGCCAAGGAAGTATCAGCACGCCACATTCTGGCCTACCCGGTGGACGGCGTCGATGTCCCGCACCGCCCGCTGCTAGGAGGCGGCGAATACCAGTGGCGTCGTGACGGGGAACCGCACCTGTTCAATCCGGACACGGTGTTCCGTCTGCAGCACGCCACCCGGGAACGCCGCTATGACATCTTCAAGAAGTACACCCAAGGCATCGATGAGCAGGCCAACAAGCTCATGACCTTCCGTGGCTTGCTCACCTTCAAAGAAGGAGCGCGCCCGCCGGTGCCCTTGGCCGAGGTGGAATCGGTGGCCAGCATTGTCAAGCGATTCTCCACCGGCGCCATGAGCTACGGTTCCATCTCCCAGGAAGCGCACCAGACTCTGGCCATCGCCATGAACCGCTTGGGCGCCAAGTCCAACACCGGTGAGGGTGGCGAGGATGTTGAGCGTCTGCTGGACCCGGAGCGCCGCAGCGCCATCAAACAGGTTGCCTCAGGCCGTTTCGGCGTGACCAGCTTGTACCTGAGCAACGCCACGGACATCCAGATCAAGATGGCTCAGGGTGCCAAGCCCGGCGAGGGTGGTCAGCTCATGGCCAAAAAGGTGTACCCGTGGATCGCAGAAACACGCCACTCCACACCCGGCGTTGGCTTGATTTCCCCGCCCCCGCACCACGATATCTACTCCATTGAGGACCTCGCCCAGCTCATCTATGACTGCAAGCGAGCCAACCCCAGCGCTCGGGTTCACGTCAAGCTCGTCTCCGAAATGGGGATAGGCACGGTGGCGGCCGGGGTGACCAAGGCCAAGGCCGACGTCGTCCTCGTTTCCGGGCACGACGGCGGAACAGGCGCCAGCCCGCTGAACTCCCTTAAACATGCCGGCATGCCGTGGGAGCTGGGTCTGGCAGAAACTCAGCAGACGCTGCGCCTGAATGGGCTGCGTGAGCGGGTTGTGGTGCAGGTGGATGGCCAGCTCAAGACTGGCCGTGACGTCATCATCGCGGCGTTGCTCGGTGCTGAGGAATACGGTTTCGCTACGGCCCCGCTGGTGGTTTCCGGCTGTGTCATGATGCGTGTTTGCCACCTGGACACCTGCCCCGTGGGTGTTGCCACGCAGAATCCGGAACTTCGTCAACGGTTCACCGGCAAGCCGGAATTCGTGGTCAACTTCTTCGAGTTCCTTGCTGAAGAAGTCCGCGAGCTGCTGGCTGAACTCGGTTTCCGCAGCCTCGAGGAAGCCATCGGCCAGTCCAGTGTCCTTGATATTCAGGGTGCGCTGAACCATTGGAAGACGGCGGGTCTGGACTTGAGCCCCATGTTGTCCGACGCCGGTGTTCCCGCCGATGCGCCGGTCCGTCACCTGGTGGATCAGAACCATGAGCTGGACAAGCATTTTGATCAGCAATTGATCACCATGTCCGCCGAGGCGTTCAGTGACAGGGCACCGGTCAAGATCAGTGTCCCGGTCATCAACACCGACCGTTCAGTGGGTACGCTCCTGGGCCACAAGGTGACCAAAACATTCGGCATCGACGTACTGGGCCCGGACACCATTGATGTGACCCTGACGGGGCAGGCGGGCCAATCGTTGGGTGCCTTCTTGCCAGCCGGTATTACGCTGCGCTTGCTCGGTGACGCCAACGACTATGTGGGCAAGGGTCTCTCCGGAGGGCGCATCACTGTCCGTCCGGATCGCAACAGCCAGTTTGTGGCGGCGCAGAACGTGATCGCAGGCAACGTGATTGGGTACGGAGCCACCAGCGGTGAAATGTTCCTGCGCGGCAAGGTGGGGGAGCGGTTCTTGGTCCGCAACTCCGGAGCTACTGCCGTGGTTGAAGGCATTGGCGATCATGGTTGTGAATACATGACAGGTGGCCAAACCCTGATTCTGGGTTCCACCGGCCGCAACTTTGGTGCCGGCATGTCCGGTGGCACCGCCTATGTGCTGGATCTGGAGCCCAGCCAAGTCAACAAGGTGGCTCTGGACTCCGGTGAACTGGTCCTCTCGGCGCTCGATGGTGTGGATCAAGAACTGGTCCACACGCTCTTGCAACACCACTTTGATGAGACGGAATCCGAGACCGCAGCAGTCCTGCTGGCCGATTTCCCCGGCACCGTGGCACGCATAACGAAGGTGCTGCCGCGTGATTACGCAGCAGTGTTACAGACCCGTTTGGCAGCAGCCGAGCAGGGCGAAGATCCAGACGGCGCAACCGTTTGGCAGAAAATTTTGGAGGTCACCGGTGGCTGATCCGCACGGTTTCTTAAACACTCGCGAACGCATCACCCAGACCCGCCGGCCCGTTCCTGTGCGCATCATGGACTGGAAGGAAGTCTACGAGGCCCAGGAAAAGGGTGTGCTGAAGTCCCAAGCGGGGCGCTGCATGGACTGTGGTGTGCCGTTCTGTCACCAGGGCTGCCCGCTGGGAAACCTCATCCCGGAATGGAATGACCTCACGTGGCGCGACAAGGGCCAAGAGGCCATTGAGCGTTTGCACTCCACCAACAACTTCCCGGAGTTCACGGGACGGCTGTGCCCGGCCCCGTGCGAAACGGCCTGTGTGCTGGGCATCAACCAGCCAGCTGTGACCATCAAGCAGGTGGAGGTTTCGATCATTGATGAGGCTTTCAACCAGGACTGGGTCCACCCGCTTCCCCCGGCCCGCCTCACAGGTAAGACGGTCGCCGTCGTCGGTTCAGGTCCGGCAGGGCTGGCAGCGGCACAGCAGCTGACCCGAACGGGGCACACTGTGGCGGTCTATGAGCGTGAGGATCGGATCGGTGGACTGCTGCGTTACGGCATCCCTGACTTCAAGTTGGAGAAGGAGAGTGTGGATCGCCGGGTGGCGCAAATGGAGGCTGAGGGCACTCGCTTCCGCACCGGCATTGAGGTAGGCAAGGATCTTGGGTGGGAAGAGCTGCGGCGCCGCTATGACGCCGTCGTGGTGTGCATTGGTGCCACGGTTCCGCGTGAACTGCCCATCCCTGGCCGGGCGCTCAAAGGTGTTCATGTGGCCATGGACTACCTGGTGCAGGCCAACAAGGCGGTTGCCGGTGATGTGCAGGCGGAGCAGATTGATGCTCGCGGCAAGCATGTGGTCATTTTGGGTGGCGGCGATACTGGTGCTGATTGCCTCGGAACGGCGCACCGCCAGCAGGCCGCGTCGGTGACCACGTTGGCCATTGGGGCGCAGCCGCCGTTAGAGCGGACGGCCAAGCAGCCGTGGCCCACATTCCCCAACCTCTTTGAAGTGGCTAGCGCGCATGAGGAGGGTGGTGAGCGGACATATCTGGCTTCCACCGTCGAGTTCCTGGGTGAGAATGGTGTGCTGACCGGCCTCAAGATCGCTGAAACTGAATTTGTCGGCGGGCGCAGGGTTCCCAAGGAGGGTACCGAACGGGTGATCGCTGCGGATCTGGTGTTTTTGGCCATGGGCTTTACCGGTCCTGAATCGGCCGAATTGGTCCACCAGCTGCCGGTGACGTTGGACGCTCGGTCAAATGTTAACCGTGATGGCTATTACATGACGGACCGTGACGGCGTCTTTGTTGCCGGTGATGCAGGGCGTGGACAATCGCTGATTGTCTGGGCCATTGCCGAGGGCCGGGCGTGTGCGGCCGCCGTCGATAAGCACTTGATGGGGGAGACGTTTTTGCCTGCTCCCGTCTCACCCAGCGATTCAGCTATCGGTGTCTAGCGGGAAAGCGATAGGCTGTCTGGGGGCACCAAAGTTTTCCGCTTAAAAACCACATACAAGGGTAGGTACATTGAGACGCGCAAAAATTGTTGCGACTTTCGGGCCGGCAATCGCCAGCTATGAAAACACACTTGCGGTACTGGAGGCGGGCGTCAACGTAGCCCGCATGAACATGAGCCACGGCGACTACGCCGTGCACCAGAACACGTACGAGAACGTACGTAAGGCTTCCGAAGCACTCGGCAAGCCCGTAGCCATCATGGCTGATTTACAGGGTCCCAAGATCCGCTTGGGCCGCTTTGCCAATGGCGAGGGCTATGACCTCGCTGTGGGCGATGTCTTCACCATCACCACCGAAGATGTCCCAGGAACTAAGGACATCTGCTCCACCACCTTGAAGTCCCTCACAGAGGACGTTAAGGTTGGCGACATCATGCTGATCGACGATGGCAAGGTCTCCGTTCGGGCCACTGCTGTTGACGCCGTGAAGGTTGTCACCGAAGTTACCGTTCCGGGCAAGGTCTCCAACAACAAGGGCATCAACTTGCCCGGTGTTGCTGTGAATGTCCCCGCCTTGAGCGAAAAGGACGAGAGCGATCTACGCTGGGCACTTGAGTGCGGCGTGGACCTCGTGGCTTTGTCTTTCGTGCGTGATGCAGCTGATATCACTCGCGTTCACGAGATCATGGACGAAGAAGGCCGCCGCGTGCCGGTCATCGCCAAGATCGAGAAGCCGCAGGCTGTTGCCAACCTGGAAGCCATCGTGGATGCGTTTGACGCCATCATGGTTGCCCGTGGCGACTTGGGCGTGGAGCTTCCTCTGGAAGATGTCCCGCTGGTGCAGAAGAAGTGTGTTGAAATGGCACGTCGCTGGGCCAAGCCCGTCATCGTGGCAACCCAGGTTCTGGAATCCATGATTGACAACCCGCGCCCCACCCGGGCAGAGGCATCTGACTGTGCAAATGCAGTGCTCGACGGCGCGGATGCAGTCATGCTCTCCGGCGAGACCAGCGTTGGCAAGTTCCCGATCGAGACCGTCAAGGTCATGGCGAGGATCATCGAAGCTGCTGAAGCTGAAGATGGCCTCAAGCTCATCCCGAAGCTGGGTTCCGAGCCGAAGACCCGCGGCGGCGTCATCACGGCAGCTGCCGTGCAGATCGCCAAGCAGCTCGATGCAAAGTACATTGCAACGTTCACGCAGTCCGGCGACTCGGCTCACCGCCTGTCCCGTCTGCGCCCGTCCAAGCCGGTTCTTGCGTTCACTCCGGTGGAGAGCGTTCGCAACCAGTTGGCTCTGGCATGGGGCATTGAGCCCGTGCTGGTTCCCACGGTTGCCCACACTGACGCCATGACCGAGCAGGTTGATAAGACTCTGTTGGAGAAGGGCCTTGTTGACGAAGGCGATCTGGTTGTTATCGCAGCCGGTTCCCCTCCCGGACAGGCCGGTTCCACGAACCTGGTCAAGGTTCACAAGGTTGGCGACCTCGCCGATCTGGGCAAGGCCAACGATGGTTCCAAGAAGGAACGCATCGGCCCCTGGCCCACTGACTAGGTCTTAACACCCGTCACGAACGACGGCGGCACTCACCCTTCGCTTCATGTGCTGGGTGAGTGCCGCCGTCGTTTGGTTTAAGTGGTGGCGAGGGGCCATTCCCTGCCAGCTCCAGCCCTCCCAACGAAAAATGCCACACTTTGACGTATATGCCATAGTTCAAACCATGGCATATACGTCAAAGTGTGGCGTTTTCGTGTGAGGGGACTAGTTGACCTGGTTGATGATGGTCTCGGCAACCTCGCGCATGCTCAGGCGGCGGTCCATGGAGGTCTTCTGGATCCAGCGGAAGGCCTCGGGCTCGGTGAGGCCCATCTTGGTGGTCAGCAGGGACTTGGCGCGCTCTACGAGCTTGCGGGTGGCGAACTGTTCCTGGAGGTCGGTGACTTCCTCTTCAAGAGCCTTGATCTCCTCGTGGCGGGAGAGTGCGATTTCCAGGGCAGGAATCAGATCGGCGGGGGTGAAGGGCTTGACCACGTAGGCCATGGCGCCGGCGTCGCGTGCACGCTCAACGAGTTCCTTCTGGCTGAAGGCGGTAAGGAGTACCACGGGGGCGATGCGGGCCTTGACGATGATCTCTGCGGCTGTGATGCCATCCATGACAGGCATCTTGACGTCCATGAGGACCAGATCGGGCTTGAGCTCCTTGGCGAGCTCTACGGCCTTCTCGCCATTGTCTGCTTCACCGACCACGTCGTAGCCCTCGCCACGAAGGATTTCCATGATGTCTAAGCGGATCAGGGTCTCATCCTCGGCAACAATGACACGGCGTGCGGGCGAGGTGGGGGTTGTATCCGGCTGTTCTGACACAAAAAACTCCTTTAAAGGGGTGAAGTACACCACATTTTGTACATTTTGAGCCCTAGACGGGCTTTGGTTCCACAAAACAGCCTATATGCATGTAGAGTAGTTGCGCGCACTGGTTCGGAAGCGATTCCGAATCGAGGGCGTGATCTTCGTAACGGTGTTCATTTGGACTCCTTTACTAAGGCCCGAGTGGCGGAATGGCAGACGCGCTGCACTCAAAATGCAGTATCGAAAGATGTGTGGGTTCAAGTCCCACCTCGGGCACATATGTTGGAAGAATGACCTCCTGGAGACAGGGGGTCATTCTTCATTTCCGGCCTTGCTGGCCGAGTTTCCGGGTTACCACTGAAGGCAAAGGTCGAGATCGACCTGCAGGTGATGCGTCGCGTGGACTGACTTCAATGCGTGGGAATCTCGATACTCACACACGCCTCAGTTGGACGCGAGGGTACCCGCAGTTCCGTGTTGAAAGCGGCCGCATGGTCTGTACCCGTGATCGCTGACGCAGTTGCCGCCCCGGGCGCAGCCGCCTCGACGGGCGTCGTAGACGTTTGCGCCTCACGTTGGAAAACTGGGGCGCCTCTACGTGTCAGGCCGGGAGGTACCACGGGGAATGAGCAAGCCTTCGCATGACGGATTAAGGATTATTCTTCCCACTGCGCAGCGGAGAGCAAGGCATAAGTAGATTTCACTTGAGAATCATCTCAAAAGACGGAACAACCATGAGGAGATACACCCTATCTCTCATGC
The DNA here is from genome assembly GCF_040686795.1 of Specibacter sp. NPDC078709. Classification (NCBI taxonomy): domain Bacteria; kingdom Bacillati; phylum Actinomycetota; class Actinomycetes; order Micrococcales; family Micrococcaceae; genus Specibacter; species Specibacter sp. NPDC078709. The sequence continues at coordinate 271,772 of NZ_JBFBLU010000004.1, read as the reverse complement.
CCTAGATCCTTGTCGCACCTCAGGCAGGGTGTCCTGCCTGCAGACCGCGGATCTGGGAATAATACAAAGGGGCCGCAACAGCCTGACTCTGGACTTCTGTCGGAGTGAGAACGAAGCCGACATGGTCGCCGAGATCGACCCGGTCAAGCACGTCAGCGATCATTCGTCGCCGACAGTCGGCGAGCACCGGCACCCCGCTGGAATCGGCGAACCAATTGCACGCCGCGAACTTGTCGATGTCGTCCCCGCTTTCTCCACCAAACAACTCCGCGAGCCCACGCTGGTCCGAACCCACTACATGCACGCCCATGGTCTTGGCGCCGGATGCCAGCAGATAGGTGTGGTTGCTTTTGGAGATTAGCACTAGGAGTCGTGGCGGATCGATGCTGCACTGCGTGGCGAACCCGACGAGGCAACCTGAGCGCGACGACGGACCAGAATCCGTTTCCGAGGCCACGGTGACGATGAACATCGGATAGTCGAGACCCTCAAGGAATCGATCCAAGGCAGTATCCGGAGCCATCGTTTCTCCTGTCAGTCTTGCCTTTTCCACGCCTCACCCTGTGGCCGAAGAAGGGTTCTTTTTTAGCTGCGAGGGGGTTGCTCTGTTTCGGTCTCCGCGTCATGTTCCGGGTCTACTGGTCCGGATGCGGGTTGGTCACCATCGGTGCAAAGATCTGTTTCTAACTTGGTGGTTCGGGACTGTTCGCACTGCCTGCCCGCTTCACTGAATCTTTGGGCTCGCTGTTTCCAGTCATTTCCTTGCATTTATCGCTACGAGCGCGTCCGCGTAGGCGCGTTCCAAGTCTATCGACGGGCGTTCAATGGCACAACAGATCGCGTTGACTCATAGAAAACCTCCGCAGATGTGGTGATCCGGATTATGCCGACCAGCGTGCGGTGTCCCGCTGTTTTGGGGGTTCCGGGACCAGCTTCGTCGGGTACCTAGTAGCGTCTGTAGCCGTGGTCCGGGTCTGGGATGGATGTGAGCCGGGCGAGGGCTTTTTCTTTCAGGCTCATGTCAGCGTGAAGATGGATATGGGTTGGCTCGGGCGTTTCACTACCGAGCCACGTCGCGATCACGCTCAAATCCACGAGCATGACGCTTCGCGAGCACATTAGCTGAGGCACGCAGGAATCATTTGGCGGGCATCCGGACACGAGGCATCAGCCCGTCTCACGTTCAGCGCATGGCCAATGCTGCGCGAAGATACCCGGAGGTACGTCCCTTGTCGCCGGCAGCAACAGCTTCGGGCGTCCCGGCAGCCATGACGTGGCCTCCGGCGGCACCGCCAGCGGGCCCCAGATCAACAACCCAGTCCGCCTTGGCCACCACATCCATATCGTGTTCAACCACCACCACGGTGTTTCCGGCATCGACCAGGCCGTTGAGTTGTTGCAGGAGCAATTGCACATCGGCGGGGTGCAAGCCGGTGCTGGGTTCGTCCAACAAGTACAGGGTGTGTCCGCGTCCCAGCCGTTGCAGCTCCGTGGCCAGTTTGATTCGCTGTGCTTCTCCACCTGAAAGCTCAGTGGCCGGTTGCCCCAGCCTCAGGTAGCCCAAGCCCACATCCCGCAGCGTGTTCAGGCTTCGAAGAACAGCAGGGATTTCCGGCAGAGCCTGCACAGCGGCATCAACGCTTAGTTCAAGAACCTGGGCAATGTTCCGACCGTTGTAGCTGACCTCAAGAGTTTCTGCATTGAATCGGGAACCGTGGCACTGCGGGCATGGCCCGTAGCTTCCAGGCAGGAACAACAGCTCCACAGCCACGAAGCCCTCACCCAAGCAGACCTCACAACGCCCGCCCGCAACGTTGAAGGAGAAGCGGCCAGCGCCAAAGCCACGGGCCTTAGCATCTTCCGTGGCAGCGAACGCGCGCCGGACGGCGTCGAACAAACCGGTGTAGGTGGCCAGGTTGGAACGTGGCGTGCGGCCAATGGGGCGTTGGTCCACTTGCACCACCCGATCCACGGCCGCAAACCCGGAGCTGGTGTGGACCATGTTCGGGGTGTCGGCTGCTGTGTGGATAACGTCCAACAGGGTGGATTTGCCGGACCCGGAGACCCCTGTAACGGCGGTCAGGGTGCCTCGCGGAATACTGACATCTTCGTTTTGCAGATTATTTTTGGTGATGCCGTGGAATTCCAACCATGCATCTGCCGTCCGTCGGGTCACGCCAGCGGCAGGTGAGGCATCCGGCGTCGTTGATTTCAGGAGGAAGGGCCGGGTCACCGACTCTTCCACATCCGCCAGGCCGGCAATCGGACCACTGTAAAGGACGCGGCCACCGTTTTCCCCGGCCGCAGGTCCCACATCGACTATCCAGTCGGCCTGGCGCACCATGTCCATGTTGTGCTCCACGATAAAGACCGTGTTGCCGGAAGCCTTGAGCTGTTCCAACACTGCCAGCAGCGGCTCGGCGTCGGCAGGATGCAGCCCCGCAGACGGTTCATCAAGAACGTAAATGACCCCAAAAAGACCCGAGCGCAATTGCGTGGCTATACGCAGCCGCTGCATCTCACCGGGGGAGAGCGTGGGGGTACTGCGGCCCAAGCTCAGATAGCCCAACCCCAAGTCCAGTAAAATGCTGATGCGCTGGAGCAGCTCCTGTGAGATGGCGGTTGCCACCGCCTCCCGGCTGCCCGGTGCCCCCGCATCCGCTGTGGTGAGGATGCGCAGCACCTCGGCCAAGTCGGTGAGCGGAAGCTCATTCATGGTCGCAATAGTGCGCCCCTCCACCGTCACTGCCAGGGCGGCAGCCGTGAGCCCGCTGCCGGAGCAGACTTCGCAGGGGCCCGAATGCATAAAATTCAAGGCTCGCTCGCGCATGGGAGCACTCTTGGAATCAGCCAGGGTGTGAAGCACATGGCTGCGTGCACTCCAATACCGCCCCTTATAGGGTTTGGCCACGCGGTCCCGCTGCGGCGTAACCTCCACTACGGGTTGCTCCTCGGTGAAAAGGATCCAGTCCCGGTCCTTGCGGGGAATTTTGTGCCATGGAAGGTCGACGTCGTAACCAAGTTCAGTGAGAATGTCGCGTAGGTTTTTGCCTTGCCAGGCGCCCGGCCACGCCGCGACGGCACCTTCCCGAATGGTCAGTTTCGGGTTGGGGACCAGCAACTCCTCCGTGACCGTGTGGGCTGTGCCCAGTCCGTGGCACACCGGGCAGGCTCCGGCCACAGTGTTGGGGGAGAAGGAATCTGAATAGAGGATTTCCGCGCCTGCCGGGTAGCTGCCGGCTCGGGAGAAGAGCATGCGCAATGAGTTGGACAACGTGGTCACGGTGCCTACAGACGACCTGGTGCTGGGGGTGCCGCGTCGCTGTGCCATGGCCACTGCGGGTGGGAGTCCGGTAATGGACTCCACCTGCGGGTTGTTGCTCTGCTGGATCAGGCGCCGCGCGTACGGCGCCACCGACTCGAAGTAGCGGCGGTGCGCCTCAGCAAAAATAGTGCCAAATGCCAGGGAAGATTTGCCGCTGCCGGAGATGCCGGTGAAAGCCACTATGGCATCGCGCGGCACATCCACGTCAATGTTCTTGAGGTTGTTCTCCCGCGCCCCCCGAACCTGGACAAAGCCTTCAGGTCCACGATTTTCAGTTGCATGGTGGGCGGAGGAGTTCAAGGAAATAGCCATTCCCTGACACTATGGCATACCGCCCGGAGCTGCCGCACCGGGCGGCCCCAGGGTGGCTTGAAAGGCGTGTCCGTACCGTGGCCACAAAACCGCTTGTAAAGGTAACGGATTTCCGAAAATCAGGACAAAGGGCCATTGCTGGCATTGGGTGTCATTCATGGATGCCAGACCGCCGAAGTCTCTGCGGCGACGACGCTGGAGATGGCTCAAGCAGTGAGAGGGACTGTCCAAATGTGAGGGGTCAGCTCTAACCGCCCGCGCCAAGGTGCGGACGTGCTCCAGGACGTTGGGACAGATGGCCTAGGGGGAGGGCGTTCCGCCGTTGACATTCAGGGTTTCGCCCGTCACATAGCTGGATTCGGGGGAGGCGAGGAAAACGTAGGCGGGAGCCAGCTCCGTTGGTTGTCCGGCACGGCCCAGGGGAGTGTCCTTGCCAAACTCTGGGAGGGCGTCCTTGGGCTGGCCGTCGCTGACCTGCAGCGGGGTCCAGATTGGTCCGGGCGCCACCGCATTGACGCGAATGCCGCGGGGTGCCAGTTGTTGGGCCAGTCCCTTGGAGAAGTTGTTGATGGCTGCCTTGGTGGATGCGTAGTCAATCAAGGTGGCGGACGGGTTGTAGGCCTGAATCGATGTGGTGTTGATGATGGTCGATCCGGGGGCGAGATGGGGCAGGGCCGCCTTGGTGATCCAGAACATGGCGAAGATGTTGGTTTTGAAGGTCGCCTCGAACTGTTCGTCGCTGAGGTCCTCAAGTTTCTCAACGGCGATTTGCCGCCCGGCGTTGTTGACGATGATGTCCAGGCCACCCAGTTGTTCGACGGCGTCAGCCACCAGTTTGCGGGCCTGATGCGCTTCGGAGATATCGCCGGGCAGCGGAACGGCTTTTTGACCGCAGTCCCGGATGATTGCCGAGATTCTCTCGGCGTCGGGTTCTTCAACAGGCAGGTATGACAGCGCCACGTCTGCCCCCTCCCTAGCGAAGGCAATGGCAACTGCGGCACCAATGCCTGAGTCCGCCCCCGTGATGAGCGCCTTGCGTCCGGCCAAGCGGCCGGTGCCGCGGTAGGACTCCTCACCCCGATCCGAGCGCGGCTCCAAGTCCCGGTCCAAACCCGGCTCGGGTTGGTCCTGAACTGGTGGGCTGATGCTCGGGTAGCGGGTGACGGGATTCTGAAAAGTGTACTGGTCATCGCTTGTCATCATGAATTCCTTTCAACGGCTCCGCGTACGGGCTTCTGATTGACGCTGCTGGCACAGATTGTTCCAGCGGGTCAGCTTCATCCTTCAGTTTTCGGCTAGGCGCGCCGCGACCTGTGCTTCTTCGTCCAGCGCTGAGCCTCGCCGCCGTCCAGGGCAGTGTCAGGAAACTCGTCAGACACTTCCGGGGCGATGTCCAGCGGGCTGGCGCCGGTGGAATGGGGACCGTCCGCGGGAGTCCCTCCGGCGGTATTCGACGTGGCGGAGGGGATGACTTGGTGGACGAGTTTGTGGACGGCGTCTCCGGTCTGTGCCTTGATGGTCTCCTGCACGGCAGCAACGGTTTCCTGTATGGGCTCTGCGGCCCATACCGATTTCGCGGAGGCCTTGATTCTCTCGTAGCTGCTTCGACCCGCGCGGGCACCCAGAATGTATCCGGCTGCAGCGCCGAGAAGAAAAGATAGTTTGGCTTTCATGATGTTCTCCTTCTGTAAAACGGAGTTCGAGGCACCAGCATGCTGCCTCGGATTCACGGTGTGCTGCCCCAGCTCTACATGACATCGGTGTCAGGCGATCAACGGCCTGCCCGGGAACGTGCAAAACGGCACAGCACAGTACCACTTGGCTGGTTGGCTCAGAGGAATAAACAGTCCTGCCGACAACGAAAACGATGCCGGCAGCACTAGATCTGTGCCGGCTAAGCGGCTGACTTGTTGCGACCGGTAATTGCGCCATAAACGCCGGCAACGACTAAACCGCCCACGAGTGCGAGGATCCAGGAACCGAGATTCCAAAATTCCATTTTACCGCCGCCAAAGAGCAGATCTCCGATCCACCCGCCAACTATGGCACCGACCACGCCAAGGATGAGGCTGGTGATCCAGCCGCCGCCCACCCTGCCCGGCATGACCGCCTTGACAATGACTCCGACAATGAGACCCAAAACGATCCATCCGATGAAACCCATGATTCCTCCTTGGAGAAGATTGGCTGACTTTGAACGGTGACAATCCGGGAGCTGCCTTCCGGAAAATACGGTCATCGATCTGCAACGACCGATGACCACAGCCTAACCACATTCATGGCCAAAATCGCCAAAAAGTGTTTGATTTGTTGTAGCAGAAGCAACACGGATCCCGTGAACCACGCTGAAACATGCCAGTTGCGAATTATTTCCAACCGTCGCAGCCGTGCGTGTCGGCGGGGTAAGGCAGATGGACGACACCACTGGGGCGGGATACCAACCGATGGCGTCATCAGAAAGCGGGTGCATAGTGGAAATCTGCAAGACATGGGTGAAGTCCACTGTGACTGGCCAACGCGTCTTGCTCGCCCTCAAGGCTGCCTTGGCGGTGGGCATAGCGTGGCTGCTGGCGCCGCTCATGCCCGGGACGGCGGATGACTACCCCCATTTACGCGCCACTGGGGGTGTTGGTCAGCATGTATCCAACGTTCATGGGATCGGTGCGTACGGGCCTGCAAACACTCGTCGGCATCTTGTTGGGCGTCGCGCTTGCGGTAGGGTTTTTGCTCTTGGGAACCCCCAACGTGTTGTCAATTTCCCTTGCGGTGGGAGCCGGGGTGTTGCTGGCCGGACTGCCGCGTCTGGGTGCCGGAAGGGACTACGTTCCAGTGGCAACGCTGCTGGTTCTGATCATCGGCGGCAACAACGCCGATGCATTTTCCGCAGGATACGGCCTGCAAATGGCGCTTGGCGTACTGGTGGGTTTGGTGGTCAATGTGTCGATCTTCCCGCCGGTGGTCTTGGATGTCGCCCAAGCCAGAATTGCTCGGGCCCGGGATATACTCATCGACCAACTCGACGATGCCGCTGCAGCCCTCGTTGAACAATGGCCGCCCGATCATGAAGATTGGGCGGGCCGTCGGCACGTGTTGGACGACGCTGTTGTTGAGGTTCGCCGGTCAGTCAACGAGGCGGCGGAAAGCCAGCGCGCCAACCCCCGGGCGTACCGACGCTCGCGCCACCGTCTCCTCGCCGACAGTTATGACGATTTGGCTGTCCTGGAAAGCGTTACGTTCTACGTTCGAGATTTGACCGAGGTCCTTGCCGGTGCGATCTGGGAAGGCCCGCTGAACCTCCGGCTCAGCGACGGACTCCGGGAGCCCATGGAGCGATGCCTGTCGGCGACAGCAGGTGTACTGCGCGTTTGGGATGAGGGGACCGTCGGGCCGGAAACATTCACTGGCGCGGACAAGTCCTTGTCCGCGCTCACGGAGGCGGTCGCTGCTACCCAGTCATCTGATGTTGCGGCGCTAGCCCCCGGGGGCGCCGTGGCGCTGGACATGCAGCGCATACTCAATGCTCTCCGGGGCCGGCTCCTGCCCGATTCCAAGGATAGAGACAGCAACGTTCATGATGGGTAGGGCGGCGATGGCGAAAGTGTCTACAGCATTTTTCACTTGGTGACAGGCCCTGGGATAGGCCCAGGAACCCCGCCTTGCGAGGGATTCCTACGTCATTCCGCGCGTCATCGCCTTGCGAGAACTAGCGAAGGTCGCTGCGTTGGGCCCGTAGCCCGGCAGTACGGTGCTGGCCTTGCTGACCGCTGTGGCGCGTCAGCACTGACTGCTCGTCATGGGAGGCTACACCGGGGCTCCGGAGGCGTCGTCGTCCGATTCAGAGGAAAACGACTCACGCTCCGAGCTCGTGGGACCGGCATTTCCTTCCTCCAGAGGTGCCTCCGTGGACGGTGCTTCACGCTGTGTCTCATCGGCAGGATCCACCCGGGCCGCATCGGCATCCGATCGGGAGAGTTCCTCGCGCAGCTGGTCGTCCGTGCCGCCCAGCCGCCTGGCACCCGGTTCCCCGTCGCTGCCGGCATCTTCATTTTCGAAGAAGCTGCGGTCCGGTGCGCCCAGGCTCTTGTCGTCGTTCAGCGCTTCTTCGTCGCTTTCCTGGCCGCGAAGGGTGGGGTAGGGAGAACCCGGATTGGTGGCGGCACCCTCGGGCATCTCCTGTTCCGGGGTTGGCGAACCGTAGCCACCCTCGGCAGGTTCTTGATGGCGTTCCTGGTTGGCGGCTTCGTCGTTGTTCATGAGGTTCTCCTTAGATATTGCTGTGGTGGCCTCGTTCGGAGGCATCGTTCCATGACCATGGGCCCGTTGTCATGACGATGGGCGCAATGCCCCTGCTGGCGGCCGGTGGTCGGAGGAAGCCGTTTTGCCACCCCGGCGCCGGTCCGTGCGGACCATGCCCACCGTTCCATCCGCAGCCCATTGCTCTCACTGTAACCACTGGCAGCCACTTGCGGAACCCCGCCCTGTTGTCCACGATGGAGAGGGGCGATACCTAATGTTCCTGCGAGATTTGGAGACCCTGCAATGAAAATACTGATAAAGCTCTTGAGTCTCGGCGCCAGTGTGGCAGCCGGTGCCGCCGCCCGCAAGGCCCTGGAAGTGAGGTGGCGAAAAAGCACAGGGCAAGAACCGCCCAAGAAGGCGGACGACCTCCGAAACCCGTTGCCGGGAGTGCTCGTGTTCGCCCTGGTTACGGCCGTAACGGGCGCCGTCATCCAAGTCGTGACGCAGCGTTTTGCCCGCAAGGTTGCTGCTGATTTGGAGCAGCACCCGGCCGAGGTCTAGGCGGCCGGGTCCGGGCGGCCTTGACGGAGAGTACCCAGCGTTCGTTAAAGGGGGCTGGAAAACCAGAGAAGGGTCATCCGCGGTGGCAACCGTCAGGACTGCCTCAAACTTCTCGTGGCTTTCAATGCGCCGCTCTATGGCGCGGGGTCTGACTGCCCCTTCCGATTCGACGCGGCCCCCGGCAAGGTCGACGGTAGCCACCAGATACAGTCTGCGTGGCCCGACATACTCTAGGTGCAGGTAGGCGATGTGGGCCTTCTCCGTACCGTCCATGAGCTGCCTCGCCACGGACTGCAGAAGTTCGGCCGTGACGAGCCGGCCCACCAGAAAGCGTCTGTTCTTTTGGATGAGGATCACGGCGATGCTCCCGGCAGCAGGCCTGGCCGACCCGGAGAGCGGGTGTGTCAAAACGCCGGCGAACGCCAGCACGATGTCGGCGAGCACTGGGCCGTCTTCGGCGACAAGCGCCCTCATGGTGGGGTCGGAACTGTTCAATACCTGGCCAAGGACGGTGCGGTGTAGTTTCCGTGCTTCCGCGTGGGCCTGGCGCGACGCTCGCGCGAAGGCGGTCCCCTCGAGCAGAAACGGCACAGCTAGAAACCACGCAGGCGACGGCAGAGTCCGCAGCCGATTCAGGGGAAAAGAGCTGCTGGATACCGTGCACGATGGATACGGCAGCACCGGCCATGGGCAAACCAAACGCAGCAAACATCGGCCACACCAAGGCGTCCCTGCCATAGCCCTGATGTGTTCCGCATCGCGGGCCTAACCGACTTCCGCTCTGCAACCATGAGGAAGTCTTGATTGTCCGTATCGGCCCAGGAATGCGCGGACTCCGCAACCGTTGACGCAGAACCGGTGATCAGGGCCGCGACCCTCTAGAACCTGCTGTTATGTTTTGCGCACATGAGCGCACTCAACTGTCCCTGGAACCGGCCCGGTTCAGGGGTAGGTGGTGGTGATTAAATGACCGGAGGAGGCGTTGGGAAAAAGGGATCCGGGTGGCCGGGCGTGCTGGGCCCCGGCACGGGCGCCGGAGGTTCACTTGGGCCATCGGGCTCGTTCGGTTCAACCGGTTCGGTGGGATCCGGTGGGAAATCGGGATGCGGAGTTCCCGGGAATGGGTCAGGAACCCGCGGTTGTGGTTCGGTGGGCTGGTGTTCGTTCATGTCTGTTCCCTCTCATCAGTGGTTTCTGCTCGCGGGTCCATACCGGCGGTACGTGTGCCGCACGTATCTGCTCAAGTGCCGTGGTATTTTCCATGCTAGCGAGCCTGCCGCCGCTCGTCGATGGCCATAGGTATCCGAGCACGGGGTTGAATCGCCTTGGATCGCTTCCTCCGTGAGGGCGCCACCGGTACGTGACTTGCTCACTCATTCGGATAAGGAATTTGTCAAGCTGTCTCATGGCGCGAGCTGCATCCAGACCGTTGCCGGGGGGAGTGTCGGGAAGTGTTCGACGGTCCTGCCCTCGGTGTGTCTGCAGTGGATGGCTGATGCGCTGTCAAGGGTGATCCCGATGTGCGTATGGCCATGGATATATCAACCAAGGAAGCTGGTCATTGTGGGCATACGCGGCCTGAGTCGGCTTGCCGGACATAACGGGACCAACAATGGCGTTCAGCTGATTGCCACTTGTCAGGGCTGCCACTGTCGCTGTGCTTTGACCTTGCGTGAGTAATTAGCCCGCGCGGGGACGGTGGGTGGTGAGTTCAGCAATAGCCTCGGCCGAAGAGTGGTCTGACCCGTCGGCGTCGTCCCTTGCCTCAATGTCGAAACGCTCGGCGGCGTTCATGGACTTAGATGGATTGGCGGTAGCCGAAGAATTCGTGATCGTTGTTGTAGCCGCCCAGTCCGCCGCCGACGTCGTCGAAGTTCTCGACGAATTCGATGCCCTTGATCCACTTGACGAGTTTGAATCCGAGCTGGGTCTCGTTGCGGAGCCGCAGTGGTGCGCCGTGGCCGAACGAGAGAGTATCGTCGTTCATGTCGTAGGCGAGCATGGTCAGTTTGTAGCTCATCTGCTCGATGGGTTGGGCGTCGTAGTAGATTCCTCCGTCCGGGCCTGCCGCGAAGGAGTAGAAGATCACCCATTTGGCTTCCGGTTTGGGTTTGGCGATGTCGAGGATCGTCTGCATGGAGATGCCGCCCCATTTTGCGACACCTGACCAGCCCTGAATGCAGAAGTGCTGGGTGATCTGTTCATGGTGGGGGAGTGCCCGCAACTGTTTGAGGTCCAGCTCCATGGGGTTTTCGACGAGACCGTTGATGCGCAGTTTGTAGTTGATGAAGTTGCCGGTTTCAAGCTCCTTGTACTCCTGCGTTTCCGGGTACTTGCCGTTGTGCCAGAAGTACGGGGAAATATCTTTCTCGGTGTACTGGCCGGGTTTGGAATCTATGTGTTCGAAGAGGCGTTGGGCTGGGCCGATCAGGGCGAAGCCAACCTTCTGGACAACCCGGGGGTGCCGGTAGGTAAAGGGTGTGGCTGCCACCCAGCCGATGATCACGACGGCCATGGAGGCTGCGAAGATCCAGAAGCCTGTCCATGATTCGGTGTCTTGGGAGGCGTACATGTGGTTGAGGTTGCGCAGGGCTCCTGTGGTCAGCACGAGTGTCACGTGGATGACGATGAACATGACGAACCAGCAGAGCACCAGGAAGTGCAGTGAACGGGCAACTTGGATGCTGAAGACGGTGCTGATGGCGCGGAAGCGGGTGGAAAGTGCCGGGGACATCCCCAGCCCGGTGATCAGGGCGGCCGGGGCTGCGATGAAGACGGTGATGAAATACGCCAGAAGTTGCAGGCCGTTGTAGTTGACCCAGCCCGTTTCCAGCGGCCAGTCCAGGGATAGATATTGGATGGCAACGGAGAGGGAGTTCGGGAAGACATCCCAACTCAGTGGCACCAGCCTCATCCATTGGCCTGTGCTGAAGATCAGGATGTAGAAGATGATGCCGTTGAGCAGCCACAGCGTGTCGATGCCCAGGTGCCACCAGCGCGCCAGACCGATGGAGTGCCGCCGGCCTGGAAGACCAACACCGTTGGGCAGTGTGATTGAGTCCTGCTTCGCGGTGTAGAGAGGATCGGTCGGCACCGGTTTTTGGATGCGGAACCAGTCCTTGCCCGGTGTGGAGTGCCTGGTCCAGTAGAGCCGGGGATGGTCGGCCAGGATGCTCACCCCGGATCGAATGATGAAAATCATCAGGAACAGGTTCAAGAAGTGCTGCCAGCCCAGCCAAGCAGGGAATCCGACCGGTGCGTTCTCCGGCAGTTCCGAGGTGCCGGGATAGCGGTGCATGAAGTCCGCCACGGCGGGAAGTTCACGAATTCCCTTCGCTACGGCAATGCCGACGATCAGCAGCAATAATCCGATGGGGATAAGCCAAAGCAGGTTGAACCACTTGCTGTCCCCGATCCGAACCCGTGGAGCCACACCATATTGGGCAGGAACACCGCCGGCCCAGTCTTCATCGACAGCGGTGTAATGCTTGCTGTCGAGTTCGGCACGGAAACTCGCTTGTGTGCCCCCTGCTCCAATGTCGGGTGCGGGAACGTTTGGGTCTTCAGATGAAGTGTCCATGCTTCCGAGCGTAGCCGCGTTCGTTCAGTTAAGGGCGGGAAGCCGGGATAAGGTTTAGGTTCCCGAGGCGCCCAGTGCGTTGGCCCCTTCGTGACGGAACATACTGCGCCACGTAAACCTCCTGCTCACATCCTGAAAATGGATGAAGTACGACACCACCGCGCAGAAGATGGCAGCTGTACACTAAAGCGCCATCGACAACGGGTGGGCGATGATCGCCAAGCAGACCCCGATTGCCATGAGGGATCGGCACACTGAACCGCCCCGGCCCTTGGATACCCCTGTTGACTGTCCGAACAGCTCGGCCATCACCCGACAGGTTCCAGTCCGCGCATCAGGGCATACCCGTGGTCGCGATAGTTGGTAAACAAATATTCGGTGGTCCGCAACGCTGCCATCAACACGACGGTGGCTTCCTCGCCCAAGTTGAGCTGGCAGTAGCCGCCGATCTTGGCGCGTTTGTACATCTGGTCTGCGCTGAGCTCGAATTTGCGGATCAGGACCATGTCGGCGTAGTAGCCCAGAAGACGTTCAGGGGTTCATTCGCTGTGAAATACCCGGAGTTCCCAATCTTTGGCGCCGCTGCCGGCTTCTTCCCCGGCCCCGCGGCCGGGTTCCGTCGTTCCGCCATCCGTGGGCTGCCACCTGGCGGCATTCACGGCCACGGTGGTTGCTCCTGCAGTGTGAATCCGGTGCTGTCCCCGCAACATTTGGGAAAGCGGGACGGCGGGCGCTCACCGCGGGCAGGCTCGCCGCAGACGCCGCATACCCACTCGGTGGCGAGCAACGCCACCAGATCGCCGCGGCTGATGATGCCGGCAAGGCGCCCGGCGGACAAAATCAGGTAGTAGTTCAGGTTCCCGGGTCGCCGAGGGCGGAGAGCACGTCGGCATTGAGCCGCGAGATCATGTCCAGCGGGATGCCGACCGGGCACACGGCCGTGCATTCCCCGATTTGCGTGCATCCGCCAAAGCCTTCAGCGTCGTGTTGGTTGACGAGGGCCAAGGCGCGCGCATGGCGTTCGGGCTGGCCTTGGGGCAATGCGCCCAAATGGGTGGCTTTGGCTCCCGTGAACAGCATGGCGGAACCATTGGGGCACGCGGCAACGCAGGCACCGCACCCAATGCAGGTGGCCGCGTCGAAGGCCCGGTCTGCTGCGTCTTTGCGCACGAGTGTGGCTGACGCATCGGGGGCAGCACCGGTCGGCGCGCTGATGTAGCCGCCGGCCAGGATGATCCGGTCCAGCGCGCTGCGGTCCACGATGAGGTCCCGCACGACCGGGAACGACTCGGCATGCCACGGTTCGACGTCGATGGTGTCACCGTCGCTGAAGTGGCGCATGTACAGCTGGCAGGTGGTGGTGAGGCCCTCGGGACCGTGGGCAATACCGTCAATGGCCAGGGAGCACATGCCGCAGATGCCCTCCCGGCAATCGTGGTCGAACGCGACGGGCTCTTCGCCCGCGACGGCGAGCCTTTCGTTCAGGACGTCCAGCATCTCCAAAAACGACATGTCGCCACTGATGCCCTCGACCTCGTAACGTTCCATCCGCCCGGGGGAGTCAACGTCGTGCTGGCGCCAGATGCGCAGGGTGATTTTCATTTGTAGCTCCTCTGCGTCAACTCCACGAAGTCGTACTCAAGGTTTTCCTTGTGCAGCCTGGGCGGGGTGTTCTCGCCGTCGAACTCCCAGGCCGCGACGTAGGCGAACGCGTCGTCGTCACGCAACGCCTCGCCGTCGCCGGTCTGGCTCTCCGTGCGGAAATGGCTGCCGCACGACTCCCCGCGGTGCAGCGCATCAACGCACATCAGTTCGGCCAGGCCAAAGAAGTCGGCCACGCGGCCGGCACGTTCAAGGGTCTGGTTCAGCTCCTCGTTGCTGCCGGTGACCTTGAGGTTGCTCCAGAACTCCTTGCGAAGGGCCCGAATGAGCTCGACGGCGTGCACCAGCCCCTCGGCGTTGCGTTCCATCCCGCAGTATTCCCAGAGGATGGTGCCGAGTTCCTTGTGGAAGGAATCAACTGTACGTTCGCCGTTGATCGACAGGAACCTGTTGATGCGTTCCCGGACCGCCTCCACCGCCGCAACGGCATCGGGATGGGCTTCATCCACGGCGGCGGACGGGTTCTTGGCCAGGTAGTCCCCGATGGTGTTGGGCAGGATGAAGTAGCCGTCCGCCAGGCCTTGCATCAGGGCGCTGGCTCCGAGCCGGTTCGCGCCGTGGTCGGAATAGTTTGCCTCCCCGATGACGAACAGCCCGGGGATGGAACTTTCCAGATCGTAGTCAACCCACAGCCCGCCCATGGTGTAATGCACGGCCGGGTAGATGCGCATGGGCACCTGGTAGGGATCCTCATCGGTGATCTTCTGGTACATCTCCAGCAGATTGCCGTACTTCTCCTCGATCGAAGCCCGGCCCAGGCGGGCGATGGCGTCGGTGAGGTCCAGGTACACGCCCCGGCCGCCGGGCCCCACGCCCCGTCCGGCGTCGCACTGGTTTTTGGCTGCCCGGGAGGCAACATCGCGCGGGACGAGATTGCCGAAGGACGGATACGCGCGCTCCAAGTAGTAGTCGCGTTCGGTCTCGGGGATGTCCCGCGGATTGCGGGGGTCCCCAGCTGTGGCCGGCACCCAGATGCGGCCGTCGTTGCGCAGGGACTCGCTCATGAGCGTCAATTTCGACTGGTGGTCGCCGCTGACCGGAATGCATGTTGGGTGAATTTGGGTGAAGCAGGGGTTCGCGAAGAATGCGCCCTTGCGGTGCGCGCGCCAGATCGCCGTCGTGTTGCAACCCATCGCGTTGGTGGAGAGGTAATAGACGTTTCCGTAGCCGCCGGTGGCCAGCACGACGGCGTCGGCCAGGTGTGTCTCCAGAGCACCAGTCACCATGTCCCGGACAACAACCCCGCGGGCCTTGCCGTCGATGACAAACAGGTCGAGCATTTCATGGCGCGTGTTGACCTCCACCGTGCCGGCCGCGGCTTGGCGCTCCAACGCCTGGTACGCGCCCAGCAGCAGCTGCTGGCCGGTTTGGCCCCGCGCATAGAACGTGCGGGAAACCTGAACCCCACCAAAGGAGCGTGTATCCAGCAGCCCGCCGTAGTCCCGGGCGAAAGGGACGCCCTGGGCCACGCACTGGTCAATGATGGCGGAGCTGACCTCGGCCAGGCGGTAGACGTTGGATTCCCGCGAACGGTAGTCACCGCCCTTGACGGTGTCGTAAAAGAGGCGGCGGACGCTGTCGCCGTCATTGCGGTAATTCTTGGCGGCATTGATGCCGCCCTGCGCTGCAATGCTGTGGGCGCGCCGGGCGCTGTCCTGGTAGCAGAAACTCTTGACCTGGCAGGCGCCTCGCCGAGCGTTGCCGCTGCCGAGGCGCCTGCCAATCCAGTGCCGACGACAATGATGGAGAGTTTGCGGCGATTGGCCGGGTTGATCAGCTTGGCGCCGAAGCGGCGCGCCTCCCAGCGTTCCTGGAGGGGACCGTTTGGCGCCTTCGTGTCCCGGAGGGGATCCCCAACCGTAAACAGCTCTGTCATCACTGCACCCACCCCAGCCAAATCACCAGCGGCGGAATAAAGAATCCGACCAGTATTATCGCGGCGACCACGGTGGCAGTCCCGTTGAGAACACGCCTGCGCGCAACAGAGGTGTTGGCACCGAGGGAAGCGAAGGCGCTCCACACCCCGTGCCGCAAATGGAAACCAAGGGCGATCAGTGCCACGGCATAGGAGAGCACCACCCACCAGATGGAGAAACCGTTGACCATGCGCTGGTACGCGCTCGACGACGTCCCGCCGGGTGCGATGACATCTGCAGTCAGGTGCAGGATGTGGTAGATGACGAACAGGCCAATGACGATCCCGCCCCACCGCAGCGTGAAGGAGGCGTAGCTGCGCTGGACGCCGCGGCGGTTCTTGGTGCTCTCATAACGCCACGCGCCCTTGCCGTGGGTTGCTGCACGCGATCGGAACCACAGGGTAAAAGCCGCATATATATGGACGCCTACGCTCAGGAGCAGTACCACGCGGATGATCCACAGGGCCCCGCTGTAGGGGAGCAACGGCTCACCAATTTCACGCAAATACGCCGAGTAGCTGTCGAACGCCTGCTGGCCCTCGAAGATTTTCAAGTTGCCGTACATGTGGGCCAGCAGGAAAAGGATCATGATCAGTCCCGAAACGGCCATCCCTGCGTGCAGCACCACGGATGAACGCAGTACCTTTTGCCGTGCCCCAACACCGTTGATGGACATGACCCCACTGTAGACACCATTGGCCCAATGCACCATGAAACGAATGCGAACGCGGAAACTTGTGTGTTTCGTGCCATGAGTACGATGAAGCCATGATCACCCATGAGCAGTCATCGTCGGTTCCGCGGGTTTCAGTGGTTGTCGGTGCCGCGGTGGACCCGCACGTGATTGGTGCCATCAAGAACGTGGACAGCACCATTGATGTCCACCATGACCGACACTTGGACACGGCGGCGCGTCAGCGGGTGCTGGCGGACGCGGAAATCATGTTCGGAATTCCGCCCGGCACGCCTACGCAATTGGAGGGGCTGCTGCACGGTGCTGCGGGACTGCGCTGGGTCCATGCCACCAATCAGGACGAGCTTGGGAGGCTGCAGCACGCTGAGCTCGGTGAAGAAGTCCGGGAACGCGTGCTGATCACGGGACCGGGCCGGACTCATGCCGGGGCGCTGGCCGAATTTGCCATGCTCGGCCTGCTGGCCTTCGCTAGGCACGGCCACGACGCGAAGCCCGGCACCTGCGCATGGTCGGGAACCGGGCGCCCGTCGGAACTTGCCGGCCAGACGCTTCTCGTCGTGGGGCTGGGCGGTGTCGGTGCTGAAGTCGCGCGTCTGGGAAAGGCATTCGGGATGAGGGTCATGGCCATGACCCGGACGGGCAACGACCACGCACCCCATGTTGACGAGCTTCGGCCAGCACGTTTTTTGGGGGATATGCTCCCGGTCGCCCACGCCGTCGTGCTGGCCTTGCCACTGAACAGGGAAACAGCAGGACTGATCGGTTCCCAGACGGTCCGCAAAATGAGATTCGACGCCGTCCTGGTCAATGTGGGGCACGGCGGCGTTCTCGATGAGCAAGCACTCGTACGAGGGCTTGAACAAGGGCAGCCGGCAGCAGTTCTGTTGCACGCGTATTCCGCTGCCCAGCTGCCGGGCAACAGTGCACTGCGGTCGATGCCCAACGTGCTCATCAGCCCCCTAGCGGCTGCAGACACGCGCCAGGAAAACGCTCGCAACACGGAGCTCTTTACCGCAAACCTGCGCCGATACCTGCGTGGCGAAAGCCTATCGGGGCGCATCCTGCCCACTGTCTAACGGGGGTCCTGCTCACTCTCTAACCGGGGTCCTGCATTCTTCGGGCCGGCATTCTTCGCGTCGGCGAGGACCTCGGCCAGGGGGATGGAGGCATCGGCGAGCTTCACGCCGTCGACCTTCAGGCCCGAACGGACCAGGTCCTTGATCACCTCGGTGACATCCCAAATATTGACGTTCATGCCGGCGAGCACCTTGTGGTCCTTGAGCCAGAAAACAACGAACTCGAGCGTGTCCTTGTCCCCGCGGAAGATGACCTGGTCCCAACTGCCCGGGTCCACATGGCCGGCATACTCCATGCCCAACTCGTACTGGTCGCTGTAAAAGTACGGCACCTCGTCGTAGCTGGAGTCCAAACCCATCATGGATCTGGCCGCGACAGCTGGCTGGCTGAGCGCGTTAAACCAGTGTTCACTGCGGATGTGCGCGCCCAGTAACGGGTGGAAAGCGTTCGCGACATCCCCGGCCGCGAAAATGTCCGGGTCCGACGTGCGCAAGTGCTCATCAACTTTGATGCCGTTGTCCACAAGCAGGCCGGCGTCCTCGGCAAGGGATGTGTTCGGCGGGGCCCCGACACCGACGACCACCAGGTCCGCATCCGCCTGCGTGCCATCGTTGAGCTGCACGCCCGTCGCCCTGCCGTCGGCATTGATGATGATGCGCCGGACGCGGGTGCCTGTCCGCAGGTCCACACCATGAGCCCTGTGGAGACGGGCGAATACCTCGGCAGTTTCCCTTCCAAGAATACGCAGCAGAGGGACGTCACCGCGCTCCAACAGGACCACCTCGACGTTGGCCGCGCGGGCCGCGGCAGCTACCTCCAATCCGATCCACCCGCCGCCGATGATGACCACGCGTTTGGCCGTGGTGAACGCAAATCTGAGCTGCAGGCTGTCCTCGACCCGGCGCAGGTAGTACACGCTGTGAGGTCCGGCGTCGGGCAGCTGACGGGGGGAGGCTCCTGTGGTCAACAGCAGCTTGTCGTAAGCGAGGCGATTTCCGTTGGCCAACTTAATTTCCCGCTGAGTGCGATCGATGGCCGTGACCGTGGTGCTGGTGTGAAGTTCAATGTCATGATCCGCGTACCACTGCTTCGCATGGACGTAGATCTTTGCCCTTTCAGAGGTGCCCTGCAGAAAGCTTTTGGACAGCGCGGGCCGTTCATAGGGCGGCTCAGGTTCCGCCCCGAACAGCAGGATGCGCCCGTTGAACCCTTCGGTCCGCAGTGCTTCCGCAGCTTTTGCGCCAGCAAGACCGGCCCCAACAATCACGAAAGTTGGCTGTGCACCCATGGGTTGGCTCCTTGTTGGATTCCGGGGATTCCACTATTTGGCATCTGCCGTTACTGCCGACTCTACTGCCAGACGAGCTGTGTGCGGGTGGTGTGACCTGGCGGCTCAGTGGTGGATGAAGGCTTCCATGGCGTTGCCCACGCTCACGCCCCATGCGCGGGCTCGGGCGTGTTCGCCGTCGTCAAGGGTGTTGTCCTTGGACACCAGGAAGCTCTCCGGCGAAATGACGGCGCGCGAGCCTCGTTCCTGGCGCCGAGTGTTCCAGCGTCAGATTCCTTGATGCGTCGTTGGCCCAAGTTGTTGCTTCGTCGCGTGAGGCGGGCCTTGTCATGCCATGCACATGGGTGGGTCCACCGAGAACCACCAAGTTGGCGGACGGCTCTCCGTGGTTCGTGGTGAATTCTGGCTTCGTGTCCTTGAACATAGGTGGCCCGTAACCCTGTTGTGATGGACGTTCTGACGCATTCATCACAACAGGGCTACGGGTCACTTATGAAGTGACAGATAGTCGCTTGTCCAATGGTGCCTTTGATAGGACCGTCTGTCGTGCGCTGACTGGACGGATAGAACTGGGCGGATAGATTTGGAATTGGTGGCGCTTGCGCCGTTCCACCGAACCTCTGCTGATGCTTGAGACGCGTAGATCCTTGAGCCATGAAGCGAAACTATGGCGCAGCCTGCCCGCTTAACACCATCTATGGTAAAAAGATCACTATGCGCCAGCAAAATCCAAGCGAGCCCCACTCCAATCCTCTGAAACGCGATCTGGAGACGCTCGACCGTGAGGTGGACGAGCTCACCTCGGAGTTGCGCATGGTCATACCGGGTGTGACGGTGCTTCTCGCGTTCCTGCTTGGTTTGCCTTTCACATCGGTGTTCGCTGACCTCTCCGAGCTTCAGTCCGATGTTTACTTCGTCGCTTTCCTCTCCACCGCTGTGTCCGTCGTTTTCTTACTGGGCGAAGGGGCCTATCATCAAGTTCGAGGTAAGCCCTACAGCAAAGGTCGGCTGTTGAAAACAGCAACCCGGCAAATGGTGACCGCGTTGATATTGCTGGGTATCTCCTTCAGCTCGGTGGTGTTCTTGGTAACCGATCTACTTTTCGGACCTATCCTGTCGATTCTGGTAACCTCCGGAATCGCTATTTTGATCAGTGGTGTGTGGTTCGCCCTACCGTTATCTCGTCGTATCCGCAATGATCGATGAACCAACGCGGAGCGCATAAATAATCTACGGGGAGTAAAAAATGGGAGTGATTCGTAGATGCAATGTCTGGCCAGACCTCCCCGACGAGCCAGGTATCAACCGAGCCCGGCATCAACGCCCTCAATAACCTCCCGCTGGACATCAGGCAAGACAAAGTTAGCCAGAAGACAGCGCAAAATTGGGTCAACCCAGAAACTCCCATTGAGGAGATTTTCCCAAGTGAAGTTGTGCTTCTGATAGACCCTCCCGATCTGAGGTGTTGACAATGGAAACACTTTTCCTCTTGGGCTGTCCTGGACCGCGACGTACTGAGCCGGATTCCGCATGTTTCCGCCGGTGCCCAGTCTTTGCAAGGGCCAAAGTCTGGTTCAAGTCCCACCTCGGGCGCATGTTTGAAGAATGGCCTCCTAGAACAGTGGCTCATTTTTCTTTTCCCGCCCGTTTGCAGAGTTTGCCAGACCGTTGTCTTCAAGTGCGGCGCTACGCGTCACCTGCGCTGATTTTGATGTTCGTCACGGGCGATTCCTTCCTGCTATTGCCGAGGGTGTCAGTGGGCACCGTCCAGTAGAAACGCGCAGTGACTTCGGGGACGCGCAACACCGGCAAACGGGGTGAGCCCGTGACTACTCCTTGCCCAAGTGTTTGAATGGGAAAAAAGGAGGCCACTCATGTCAGGGAAATTCTCCGTAGGTGACCACGTTTCATGGAACTCCGAGGCCGGCCGGGTCTCCGGCCACATCACCCACGTCCACACCGCAGATTTTGATTACAAAGGGCATACCCACAGGGCGTCCGAGAAGGATCCGCAGTACGAGATCAAGAGCGATAAAACCGACCATATTGCCGCCCACAAGGGCGGCGCGCTCCACCTGATCGAGGGCAAACAAACTGCATCAAAAACGTCAGGGAAGTCTGGCAAGTGACGGGTGAGGCGCCGCTTCTAATCGCCACGATCGGACACTCGAACCGGTCGCTGGAGGAGTTCCTGGAACTGCTCCAGGAACATGGAATTGAACAGGTGCTCGATGTTCGGAAGTTGCCGGGATCCAACAAGTATCCGCAGTTCAACGCCGACACTCTCAGTGAGTCTTTGCGCGAGCAGGGCATCACGTTGCTGCGCAAGGAGGCGCTGACGGGGCGTCGGCCCGTTAGTAAGGTCATCCCGTTCGAGGTCAATGCCTGGTGGCAGGTCCGCAGCTTCCATAACTATGCAGACCACGCCCTGTCGGAAGAATTTCGCCAAGCTTTGGCCGAGCTCCAAGAGTTGGCTTCAGAGCGTGCCACGGCCTTGATGTGTTCGGAGGCTGTTTGGTGGAGGTGTCACCGGCGCATCATTACCGACCACCTGCTCGCCCACGACGTGAAGGTGCTGCACATCCTCGGCCACGCCTCATCGAAACCGGCAGAGCTCAGTGAAGGAGCCGTTGTCGGGTCGGACTTGCAGCTCAGCTATCCCGCGCCCGAGAAGAAATCGTAATGCCTCGCGGCGAGTTCGGCCAGCAGATCCCGCCACGCCACCGAGGGGGGCCAAACTTGCGGGTCAGCTAGCCCGGTGCAAAGCTAGCCCGCTGCAAAGCTAGCCCGCTGCAAAGCTAGCCTGCCGCAACCCCGAGCGTGTCATCCAACCAATCGAGGACCCGCTGGTTGAGCAGCACCCGATTGCCCGTCTCGCAATGCCCGCTGCTGCCTTCCTCTGCCGTGAACCGCATGAAGGTTTTGGGGCATTCCAACGCATCGTAGAAGGCTTCCGTGGCCTCAGCCAGGGGATCTCCCTCGGCTGAGGTGAGTAAGGTGGGGCACTGAATGCCGGCGATCCTGTCCTTCAGTGTGAATTGCGCCGTCTTGGTCATGAAGGAACGAAGGTCAGAAACATTGTTCGCCCAGAAGCCGCGCTGCACTATGCTCCAGCGCAGCTTCCGGTCCGCCTGGATGGCCTTCCGCATGACCGCAATGGTTTCATCCGTGAGATTGTTCAGGTCGGCGATTTCCTCGGCAGTGGCGCCGAACTTGCCGGCGAAGGCGCGGACGGAATCCCCAAGGTCCAGCTGTCCCGGATCTGCGATGCAGGCGGCCAGCCGATGTTCCGCCGTGGCTGCCCGGGGCGCCAGGTAGCCGCCCAGACTCCAGCCGCTGAGCGCAATCCGGGAGACGTCAACAATCTCCACCGTCTGGGCGTAGTCCACGACGGCCGAGATCACCACTTCCCAGTCAGGGCGTAGCGCCAGGCCCTGCTTGTACAGCATGGCACCCTGCCCGGGACCGTCGAACATCAGCACGTGGTAGCCGCGCTCAAGGGCCGCGACTCCGGAGGCGAAATACATGTCGGTGATCGTGGCGTCGTAGCCGTTGTTGAGGATCAGCAAGGGCCTAAGCTGGCTTTCGTGCCCGGTTGCGGGAATGAGGTAAGCCGGCAACTCGACACCCTCATAAGGTATTCCGACCTGCTGCACCGGAACCTCTCTCAGCTCCATCCCGCGCCCAAATGCGGCCATCTGCTTGCCGAACGCCGCCACCAGCCGAGGATCCGGGGGGCGCACCAAACAAGGGGTGCAACGAGGTCGCGTACATTGAGCTGGCCCTCAGGAAAATCTCCCGTGCGCTGACCCGGTGCCCGCCGGCAAGTGCCGCCTCGGCCTGGGCAACCTTGGCGTCCCCGGCCGCGACCCACCCTTCCAGGAATGCAGCGTCATCGCCGTCACTCACGGCACGTGCGACGGCGGTGATCTCACCCATGGTGGGTCCGCCGTACGGGATGTAGGCCACCGGCCACTGGCCGAATTCGTCGTGGAACTCGCTGTCAAACAGTGCGCCTCGCCGAAACGGTGCTGCTGATTGTTCATTCATGGTTGTCCGTCCTTTCACATGCCCGCGGCGTTGCGGGCGGGGGAACAGCTCTCCATCAGGGCCGCCGGACACGGGATCAGGGTTCGGCCAATGCGCCAAGCAGGGCAGCGAAAACCGCAGGTGCAGGGCCGACGGGCCCCGCCGCGCCGTCGAACGTCACATCACTGTTGACCACCACTATGACCGTTGTGCCGGAGGTGTAGTTGTGGAAGAGGGACGTGGTGTAGCCGGGGATGGCCCCGTCGTGGCCCCACCATCCGTCCTTGTCGCCGATGCCGATTCCATAGCCGGCGGTGTCGGAGTACGACGGCGGGATGTCCCGGATGATCGAATCGTGGCGTTCCTGCTGGGTGGCAGGCTCGAGAATGCCGGTTCCCGTGAACAAAGCTGCACCCCATGTGGTGAGGTCTTCGAGCGTGGAAATGACCTCACCGGCTGTGAAGGCGATGGTTGGACTGAAGTTGGTGGCATCCGTCCTCTGCCCGGCTGGCATGCCCTGGTCGGTGATTCCGCTCAGGTGCGGGGTGGGGATCTGGGACGTGGTGGGGAAGACCGAATGGGTCATGCCGAGCGGGTCGAACAGCCGTGCCTGGAACACGTCCGCTATATTTTCCCCGGTGACCTGTTCAATGACCATGCCCAGCAATACGTAGTTGGTGTTTGAATACGCCCAACCGTGTAGGGGCTCAAAATCGGCCGGCTTGTCCTTGACGACGTCGACGAGTTCCTGCGGCGTCCATGCCTTGTCCGGGTTGCTGAATACTTGCTGCTGCCAGCCGGCGTCTGCGGTGTAGCTCGGGATGCCGCTGCTCATGTCTGCGAGCCAGCGCAGTGTTGCGGTGCTGCCATGAGGCATCCCGGGTACATATTTGTCGATTGTTTCGGTCAGAGACAGCTTCTTCTCCGCCGCGAGTTGCAGAAGAATGGTCGCCGTCATGGTCTTGGTGAGGCTGCCGATCCTGGTTGCATCCGTGGCGGAGGGTTGTTCGCTTTCACTTTTCCCCCGGGTGCCTGAGGTGCCCGTCCAACTGCCCCGTGGCGACACGACCCGGGCAATCACCCCCGGAAACTGGCCTGCTGAGCGCGTGTCATCGAGCGCCTGCTGAAATGCGGAGGTGGTTTGGGGGTCAAGCCCGGCCGTTGAGGTGGTGTTGAAAAACGCGGACGACGGCGTAGGGTCGGACGGCGTAACTGGTGGCATGGTGACTCCGGTGAATTTCTCAACGCGCAACTGCACATGACCGCGGGTTCTCGGTTTTAAGCTGGTGTTTGTGCCATCCTAACCCCGGCAGTGCACAGATGATAGGGCCACGGCGGACCCGCGGTTCCTACAGCTCCGCGATAACGATCTTCTTCATGGCGAGCATGCGCTGATAAGCGCCAGGGTGCTGCATGAGTTCAGCCATATTCTGGGGGACAATCTGCCAGCTGACCCCAAAGCTGTCCACGAGCCAGCCGCACTGCTCGGCCTCCGGGACGGTGCTCAAGGCCTCCCAGAAAGTGTCGATCTCGTTCTGATCCGTGCAATCGACCTCCAATGACAGGCCCGGTGAGAACGTGAAGTCGTGGGCTGTTCCACCATCCATGGCCGAGAACCATTGGCCATCAAGGGTGAACTCGGCGAACATGATCCCGCCGTCATCGCCCTGCGGCACCACCAAGCCCGGGCCGGAGTTCGGGAAGAGTCCCTGATACAGGTCCATGGCCTGTTGCGCCTGCGCGCTCGCCCCAGTGAAAAGGAGCTGCGGGATCACCAAGGGACGCGGTTCGCCGGCCGGGTCGGTCAGCATCAACTGCCAGTTCACCCCGTACCTGTCCTCTACCCAGCCATAGAGTTGGCTATGCGGGTACGCGGCCAGCTCCATACGCACCTGGCCGCCGTCTGCCAGCGCATCCCACATCGTTGCGATCCTCTCACGCGTGAGTGCTTCGTCGCCGTCGAACATCAACGGGTCCATGTTGAGGATGAAGGAAATGGCGGGTGTGGGCCGGAATTCCCCGCCCGCGTTGATCAGCCGGAGCCGGTAGTCGCTGATGGTCACATCGACCACGAGCGGCTGCCCGGCGAGAGCCTGCTGGAAGTCCGGCAGGTTGTCCTCCGGGTAGGACGCCACCGCATCCATGGACGTCTTGGGGAACACTGACGCATAGTAGTGGCCGACGTCGTTGGCGTTGCCTTGGCACCAGATATTGGGCACGATTCGCTGCATAATTTCCTCCTGTGGGCTTTCACAGCATGGCACGGCCACCCGCGTGCTTCAAGGGTTTGGCAGGACCAACTTTGGAGCGGCTTGCCGTTCGGGGGTGTGCGACGGCGGGAGCTACCGTGGCGCTGTCCCGCTCAGTGAGTTGAGTCCCTCCACGGCAGGCTTCGGGACGACATGTGAGGCCAAGATGACGCCGAGAACACAGAAGCTGAAGGGCAGGAGAAAGTCCCACGTCAGGCCTATGTGCGTTCCGAGTCAGCCGATCACTGCCGCCCCTCCGCCAATTGCCGAATGAGCTCCCTGACCGGCAAGTAGCTCATCCCTCCATAGAAGGGCTCGCAAGCCGGACGAAAACAGACGTACCCAAATTGCTTCGCAGCAACTAGCACAGCGTCGGCGAGTACTGATTTCCATGACCCGCTAGTGCCACTGAGCATGACCATCGCTCCCTCAGGACCGGCATCTCGTCTACCTACTCGCTCAAGCGTTCGCTTGATTAGCGCCAACTCAGCGTCACGTCCGTAAAGCCCGCCAACCACTTTGCGAATCATTGACACCCTAGGACGTCGACATCGCCCTGGACCGGCGATAGTGTGCGGATGCTATTGGACGGCTCATGAGAAGGTCAAGGGGCTTGTCTGTTTTACTTCCTACGGCTAACTTTGGCCTCAGACACGTGTACGACTAGTGGTATTTCGTGACCCGTGGTGTTTCTGGAAGGCGGAGGGCTATGGTGAGTGTTGATCTGGCGAGACACAAACGCTGGTGGACGCTGCTAGCTGTGCTTGTGGGACTTTGTCTTGTGGCCCTTGTTTGGTTTGTCATGACGCCAAAAAATGCTCCAACAGGGCAGGTTGACTTGACTCCAAGTTCTACAACAACCTCTACAACTGCGCAGCAATCTTCAGCTAGTCCAGCTCCAACATTATCGGCACCTGTTCTGACGGACACAGCTATCGCTGCCGTGGAGACTGCCCTGAATTCTGGGAATGATGATGATATCCGGCGGGTACTGCCGATGACTGACAAAGAGACAGTCGCCGCTGAATTCACGAACCACATGTCTGCACTGCGATTGGTTCTGGATGCCTCCAGCATGACCGTTGTTGACACTGGGCTGTGGGAAGTCAAGGCGGCGGACGCCTCGGGCGAAAGCTGGGACTTGGGAATAGTCTTGGTCGATGATTCTCCGGGGTTATATCGGAGCAGTAGGATCTGGACTTAACGTTCAGCTCTGGAACTGAATGCACCGTCATCAAGGAACAACAGCCAAGATTCGATCGTCCTCAGCGCCCGGGTTCCCGCGTCCGTCGGTGTTGTTCGTGAGAAACCACAGGGCTCCGTCCGGCGCAACCGTGACGTCTCGAAGACGTCCGAACTCTGCGCTGAAGTAGCTGGTAGACGTGGAAGGGTCGGCCACCGGAACGGCGCGCAACACTTGGCCGCGCAGGTTAGCGATGTACAGCATCCCATCGAGTTGAGTCATGCCGCTGGGGCTGGCTGCCTCGGGTGCCCACTGTTGGACTGGGTCGGTGAAGCCCTCGGCGGTGGCGATCCCTTCCACCGTTGGCCAGCCATAGTTGGCGCCGGCAGTGATGACGTTCAGCTCGTCCCAGGTATTCTGACCAAACTCCGTGGCGAACATGGTGCCATCCTCTGCCCAGGCAAGCCCCTGCGGATTACGGTGCCCGTAGCTGTAGACGAGCGACCCGGAAAAAGGGTTGTCCTCCGGCACCGCGCCGTCGGGGGTCATCCTCAGGATCTTGCCGCCGAGGGAATTCAGGTCCTGGGCCAGGTTGCGCGCTCCGGCGTCGCCCGTGGTGGCGTAGAGCATGCCGTCGGGGCCGAAGGCGATACGGCCTCCGTTGTGGTTACTGGCGGAAGGGACCTTCTCGAGGATGGTGTCGGCTTGCCCCAAGGCTAGTGATCCTGGCTCGCCAGTGATGGTGAACCTCTCAATTCTGTTTCCTTCGGCCGTGGTCGAGCACACGTACAGGCGCCCTTGCTCATCGACGGCCATGCCCAACAGGCCACCTTCGCCTGCGGCTTCCACGCCTTCAATGGTTCCGATTGCGCGAGCAGTTCCGTCCTTGGCCAGCTCCAGGACGCGGGCGCTGTCACGTTCGCTCACCAGCGGCGTGCCGTTGTGAAAGACCACTGACCAAGGTGCGGCCAGCCCCGTGGAGATGGTTTCCGTTCCTCCCATGCCCGACGGCGGTGACGCCGGCGGTGTTGCTGTTGTGCACGAGGCAAGCAGGATGCTGGCACTGAGGCTCACGCCCAAGAAAGCGGCGGCGGAAGAACGGCTTCGGGTCATGGCTGGCTCCTGAGGTCATTGCGCGGCTAGTTAGCGTTCTTTTCCTTCAAGATTTCGACAAGGTTGCGGTGTCGATGACGAAGCGGTAGCGGACATCTGAGGACAAAACGCGTTCGTAGGCTTCGTTGATTTGATCAGCGGAGATGACCTCGATCTCGGCGCCCAGTCCGTGCTCGGCACAGAAATCGAGCATTTCCTGGGTTTCACGAATGCCGCCGATGGTGGAGCCAGCGAAGGAACGCCGTCCCATGCTCAGGGAGAACGCCTGGACGGGGAGGGCTTCCGGCGGGGCACCCACCAGGACGAGTGTGCCGTTGAGCGTGAGCAGCTTCAGGTAGGCGTTGATGTCCACGGCGGCACTGATGGTGCTGATGATTAAATCGAAGCTGCCAGCCAACGCGGTGAACGTCTCAGGGTCGCTCGTCGCATAGTAGCGCTGGGCACCGAACTTGAGTCCGTCGTCGCGCTTGCTCAGGGTTTGGGACAGGACGGTGACTTCGGCACCCATGGCGGCAGCGATTTTGACGCCCATGTGGCCGAGCCCGCCCATGCCGACGATCGCGACCTTCTTGCCCGGGCCCGCGCCCCAGTGGCGTAGCGGCGAGTAGGTGGTGATGCCGGCGCAGAGCAACGGGGCGGCGACGTCGAGGGCCAGGCTGTCGGGGATGGTGACGACGAAGTTTTCCGTGACCACCACGTGGGTGGAATAGCCGCCTTGGGTGATGGTCCCGTCGCGGTCGACGGCGCCATAGGTTCCGGTGTTGCCGGCCAGGCAGTACTGCTCCTCGCCAGCCTGGCAATGGGGGCATTCGCCGCATGAATTGACCATGCAGCCCACGCCGACCCTATCGCCCACGGCATGGCGGGTGACGGCGGAGCCAACCTCGGTGACGATGCCAGCGATCTCATGGCCAGGGGTTAGTGGATAACTTTGCGGGCCCCAGTCACCGCGGACGGTGTGGATGTCCGAGTGGCAGATCCCGGCAAACTTGATGTCGATGAGGACATCGTGCGGACCAATATCCCGGCGTGTGAGCGTGTTCGGTACCAGAGCTTCGGTGGCGGAAGGTGCAGCGTAGGACTTGACGGTAAGCATGATTCTCCTGGTGTGGGTTCTGCGAAAACGATGATCAACGCGATCGCGGCCAGACTCACCCTGAAGAGGAGAGAAGTAGCCCGATGTATTTGCCGATCAGACTAGTGCCAAGCACGCCGGTTCCCAAGAGGGCGGATCGGGTACGTTTTGCCTGATTGATTGGTGTCCTGTCAATGTTCCTATGACTAGTCTAGGTGCGGCTTTCATCGGGTACCGCCTTCATCTGACTATGGAATGCTGGAGTCATGACCCAACAAAACACGGCAGCCGCTCGACGCCGGTTCGCTACCGCAGCCATGGCAGGCATCCTTCTCTACGTTCTAGTCGACGTGGTGCTCCAATTTCTGCCACCGCACTACAGTGTGATCAGCGACGCCGAAAGCAATCTGGCCGTGGGACCGTTCGGGTGGATCATGAACCTGAATTTTCTTGGCCGGGCCGTCACCACCGTCTGTGCATTAGTCGCCATCAACCTGATCGGTCCGGACACGATGCCCCGCCGAACTGGAACGTGGCTGATGCTCGCCGGAGGCCTGTCGTCAGCCATACTGGCATTCTTCCCCACCGATGTTGAAAATGGGGACGGAATCTTGGAGGTGACGACCGTGGGCACCGTTCATCTCTACGTGGCGGCCGGTGGATTCTTGGCAGCACTGGCCGGGATCTGGGTGCTCACGCGCTGGATCCGGTCGAGCCATGAGCTGGCCAACGCATACCCGGCGGCATTGGCCTTCACCGTCATTGCAGGCGCCGGACTCGCATCGCTGATTCTGACCACCATCATGACTCCGGAGCTGCTTGGGCTCGCCGAGCGGATCTGCCTGGCCGGTCTGTTGGGTTGGGTGCTGGCGGTGTGCGCGGCCATCAGGAAATTGCCCCTGCGGAACGCCCCAGAATTTACTGCCCCTGAGTTTGGTGCCCCTGAGATGGTCGACGGCGGTGCGGGGCCGACTCGATCGATTCGCTGACAGCACGCTGGGGTGCTTTGCTCTGGAGTCGCGGAGTAGTATGACGCCATGACCAGCGGGGAGCATGGCAACAATGATGCCAATAAACCAAGCCTGTCCACGGCGGGCCAAGCGAAAGGCACCTTCGAGCTTCACGAAGCCATGACCGGCAGGGCAAGCCCCGCGAAAGCAGCGGTCGGTGACAAGCCGGTCTTCGCCTACATCGCAAGTCTTCCGCAACCACAGCGTGGTCTTGCCGAGGCCATCGATGAGCTGGCGGCCAAGACCCTGCCCGGGCTGCAACGCTCCGTCAAGTGGGGCATGGCGTATTACGGCGTAGGCGATGGCTGGTGTTTCAGCAGCGGCGCCTTCGTGGGCCATGTCAAGCTCATGTTTGTGAACGGGGCCGCACTAAATCCTGTCCCGCCCGTGACGCCGGTGGGGATGGGCAAGTCGACCCGGGGTGTGGAGATCACATCCCTAGCCGATGTAGACGAAGCCCAGATCGCTGCGTGGATGAAGCAGGTCTCGTCTGTCCCCGGCGTCGGCGGCAAGAGGCACTAGGCGCTAGAGCAATAGCCCAGGATGCCCCTGCAGATAGTCGCTGAGCAACTCGTGCAATCGGTTGCCAACCGCTAGGGTGGGTGCTATCTATCCGCATGATTCAAGAGCAAGGTTGGTGCACATGGCACAGACATTTTTTCAGGTTGTTGTCCGTTACACGGTGAAGTCCGGCGAGGTTGATACGGTCCTGCAGCTGCTTCGCGAAATGGCTGCGGCCACCCGCAAAGAACCTGCAAACATGTCCTACGAGTTCTTCCAGGGAGCCGAGAACCCTGAACAGATCGTCATCTTGGAGCGTTACACCGACGCCGCCGGATTTGCCGCGCACCGCGAGTACGAACACATTGAGCGGATCGGCGCAGCACAGATCATTCCGCGTCTGGCCAGCCGGTCCATCCAGACCTTTGAGAACGCTACCGACTCTTAGTCAGGACCCAGTTGGATCGGCCCAGCTGGCCCCTCGAATTCACTGCCCTACGGATTCACTGCCCTATGGAGCTCAGTGACGGGGGAGCGGCCGCCAGCAGGGAACGCGTGTACTCATGCTGCGGCTCCGTGAACACCGATTCCGTCGCCCCGGATTCAACCACCTCGCCCGCGCGCATGACCAGCACGTCATCACTCATGTGTCGGATCACGGCGAGATCATGGGAAATGAACAGGTAGCTCAGGTCAAGGCGCTGCTGCAGCTCGTCCAACAGATCAAGCACCTGGGCCTGCACGGAGACGTCCAACGCCGAGACCGGTTCGTCGCAAATCAGCACCTTCGGGTTCGGGGCGAGGGCACGGGCAATGGCCAGACGCTGGCGTTGTCCGCCCGAGAGAGTGGCCGGATTGCGCTGTGCCATCTCGGGCGTTAAGCCCACCAACCCCAGCAACTCCTTGATGCGTCCGGTGTAGGCGCGCGGGTTCCGCGTCTGCCCAAAACTGAGGGCGTCAGCCAATACCGCGCCGGCGGAAAGACGCGGATCGAACGACGACAACGGGTCCTGGTACACCGCGCCCAACGATGAGCGGCGGCTTCGACGGGCCCGCTCAGGCACCTGGCTCCACGGTTCACCGAGTAGTTCCACGGTGCCGGAATCGGGCGGCAGCAAGCCCAGCGCCATCCGGGCCGTGGTGGTTTTTCCGGATCCAGATTCGCCCACCACGCCCAGAGTTTTGCCCGGCAATAGCTCGAAATTGACGTTTCGCACGGCCTTGAAATTGACGGACTTGGACAGGGGGAAACTCTTGGCCAGCCCCCGTGCGCTCAACAGAGGATGTACGACGGCGGCCACCTCACCTTCCGCCTCTAGAGACGCCACCTCACCTTCCGTCACCCTAGGTGTCTCAGGTGCCAGGGGTGCAATTTGTAGCAGTTGGGCCTCACTGCTCACAGGGGAGAGCCTGGTAAAACGGGGCTTGCCAGCCGGAACCGCCGCCAACAGCGCCCGCGTATACGGGTGTTGCGGATCCTTGAAGATTTGTTCGCGCGGTCCACGTTCCACGATGCGACCGGCCTGCATGACGGCAATGGAATCGGCCACGCTGGCCACGGTGGCAAGGTCATGGCTGATCAGCAGCATGCCCGAACCCGATTGGCGAAGCTCACCCAGTAACTCCATGACGGATGCGGCAATAGTTGCATCCAGGGCTGTGGTGGGCTCATCGGCGATGATGAGCCGCGGGTCGAGCGCAATCGCCGACGCGATCAGCGCCCGCTGACGCATCCCGCCAGAGAGTTCACCCGATCGTTGGGATGCCCTGCGGACCGGATCATCCAGACCAACGGCCGCCAATAGTTCAACCACGCGTGCCGCACGCTTCGTGCCGGAACCGTGCGTGTGCAAACGCAGGGCGTCGTCAATTTCCTTGCCCACCGTCCGCAGCGGATCCAGCGAGGAAAGTGCATCCTGAAGGATGAGCCCCACCTCTTTGCCACGGAGTGCGCGCCAGTTTCGTTGCGAAAAGCTCTTTGCGTCCTTGCCTACAACGTCCAGGGTCGTGGCGCTCACTCGGGAGCCGGGCCCGGCTAAACCAATCAAGGATCTGGCGGTCACAGATTTACCGGACCCGGATTCACCTACCAGGGCCAAGCATTCACCAGGGTTCACCGTGAAGGAAATGCCGCGTACAACGCTGTTACCGCCGAAGGAAACCTCCAGATCCTCGACCCTCAGAAGAGGATCAACCAGCAGGGGTTCAGTAGCGTTCATCGGGTACCTGCTGACTTCATGGTTCGGGATAGGACGGTTGCGGCAGCGGCAACCAGCACAATGGCCAGACCAGGGAAGAACGTCATCCACCACGCCAGTGAAAGGTACGTGCGCCCGGCCGAAAGCATGGTGCCCCATTCAGGGGCCGGCGGCGGAGAACCCAGACCCAGGAAGCTCAAAGAGGCCGCCCACAGAATCGCCTGACCCAGCCCCAGTGTTGCCAAAACTGCCAACGGGGCCAGTGCGTTAGGCAAGATGTGAGTGAGAAGGATTCGTGACCGGCGTCGTCCCAGAACCGTGGCGGCCTCCACCATGGGCGAGGTGCGCAGCGCAATGATCTGCGCGCGAATCATGCGGGCGTATCCGGGCGCCGAAGTCAGGCCAACGGCGATCACGGTGGTGGTAACCCCGGGCCCCGCCAACGCAATGAACACCAGCGCCAACAGCAATCCAGGCAGGGCAAAAAGCACCTCAAGGACGCGGCCCACACCAAAGTCCAGCCACCGTCCACCAAAGCCGGCTATCGTACCCAGCACCAACGCCAAGCCCAGCCCGATCGCCGTCGCAGCAGCTCCGATGAGTAGCGAGGACCGGGCTCCATGAATGATGCGCGAGTAGATGTCGCGCCCCGATTCATCGGTGCCCAGAAAATGCCCGGGGCCCGGCGCCGAGAACGCTTGCGTAGGGTTAATGGCCAGTGGATCCACGGGGGCGAGAAGGTTGGGCGCTATGGCGGCCAGCACAAAAAAGAGTAGTACGACGGCGGCCACAAGCCTGGGGATGTTCGGGGCGTGGATGCTCATGACTTGCCAATCCGAGGATCAACCAAGCGTTCGGCAACATCGGAAAACGCCATGATCAAGACGTAGGCGGCGGCCGAGAAGAGGGCCACACCGGTGACGAGGGGGATGTCCCGCGCTGTGACGGCTGAGAGTAGTGAACGGCCCAGACCTGGCCGGGCAAAGATGGATTCAACCACCACCGCGCCGGAGAGAAGAGACCCCAACGCCCAGCCGGAGAGCGCGATCCCGGGCAGCGCAGCGTGCCGCAGGGAATGCCTCAGCAGTACACCAGTTTCCGATTCTCCGCGTGCCCGGGCTGATAGCGCAAAGGCTGAACGTTGGGCATCGGCCATGGTGTCTCGCATGAGCTGACCCATGAAGCCGGCCAGTGGCAAGGCCAAGGTGATGACGGGCAGCACCAAACCTGAGGGCGTATTGGTACTGACCGGCGGAAGCCACCCCAGCATGGTGGAAAACAGCATGATCAGAACGCTGGCCAGCCAAAAGTGCGGGACGGCGGCCGAGACTATTTCCAGTCCAGAGCCCAGCGCCGAACCCAGCGAACCGCTGCGCGTGGACAGCACTGAGACCACCAACGCCAAGACCCACGCTACGAGCAGAGCAAGTCCAGCGAGGATGAGCGTGGACGGCACCAGCTCGGCAAGAACCTCTACGACGGGACTCTTCAAGGAATACGAGGTGCCAAAGTCCCCTTTAGCCAGTCGCCACAGCTGGCCAAAGTACTGCACGTACAGCGGCTGATCCAAACCATATTGGGCACGGGCTGCGGCCAGGGCTTCGGCCGAAGCCTGCGACCCTGGACCGCCCATGATGGCCTCGGCTGGATCCCCGGGAATCATCCGGAGTCCAAAGAAAATTGCCGTAGCAACGGCCCAGAGCACAAAAATTCCCCCAGCGAGCTTGCCCAACAGCCAACGCACGGCGGACGCAGCCCGCCCAGCAACACCGGATGACCCAGCAACACCGGATGGCTGGGCAGCGCCGGAGGTGCCGCTTGGGATCTGCGTGGATTCAGTCATGATGTGCTCTGGAGAAATGCGGGCTAGTTAGCCAACCAGGTATCGAAGAAGATAGGTGAGGCCACGGCGGTGGTGGCGCCTACGTTCTTGAGCTTCTCTGAGTAGAGGAAGTGGTTCTGCTGATCGTAGAGCGGCAACAGGTAGTAGCCCTCAAGCACCTTCTTCTGTGCCTGCGTGTAAAGATCCTTGCGCTCGGCTTCATCCTTGGTGGATCCGGCCTGCTCCAGCAAGGCGTCCAGTGCCGAGTCCTTGACCTGGGACAGGTTGGCGAAGTAGCCCGACGGTGCAGGGATGGTGGAATCAGAATGGAAGAGAATGGACAGCACGCTAGGACCAACCTTGGTGTACGGAGCGGAGACCAGGTTGTAGCTGTTACTGAACAATTCGCCGTACCAGCTGGAGATATCCAGCAAGTTGATCTTGATCTCGATGCCTGATTCCTTGGCCGTTGCTTGCATCTGCTCAAAGAGTGACTGCTCGGCGGGGATGGACTGGCTGGTGCTCACGGGGAAGGTCAGGGAGAGCCGGACACCGTCCTTGACGCGGTAGCCCTGCGAATCGCGTTCACTCCACCCGGCCGCGTCCAACAGTTCGCCAGCCTTCGTGGGGTCGTAATCGAAGAGCGACTCCTCTGAATACGCCAAGGGCTCCACGCTCGAGAGCGGTGAGTAGGATCGCTTAGCGGTGCCGAAGAACAAGGAGTCAACGCTCGCGTTCACGTTCACTGCATGAATGAAAGCCGCACGGACTTTTTCGTCATTGAAGGGGGCCTTGGACGAGTTCAGCTCAATCCGGTTGGCTGCTCCGGGGCGAGGTGCGTCCAAGTGCTTGATGGTGGAAGTCTTCACGGCCGTGGCGATGGCGTCCGGCTGGGCGTTGTCAATGATGTCTACTTCACCGGCCTGCAGTGCAGCGTAACGCGTAGCTGCCTCGGGGATGAAGCGCCAGGTGATGGAATCCAGGTAGGCCGGTCCTGCATGGGCGGCGTTTGAAACCGGCAGGACGTAGTCGGCGTTGCGGACCATCTGCACGGAGTCCTGCTTCTTCCAAGACTCCACCTTGAACGGTCCGGTGCCCACGGGAGCTGCACAGTTTTCTTCCTGGGTTCGCTTCAAGGCTGTGGGGGATTCGATCGCCACCCATGGCATGGAGAAGGACTCGAGCAGGGAATTGTCCGGCGCCTTGAGCTTCAGTTCGAGGGTGCTCGCATCGACGGCCTTCATTGACGCGATCTTCCCCAGCGCAAGGTAGCCGGTGGAGGATGCCGTTGCAGGGTCCAAAAGGTGTTCAAAGTTGGCCTTGACGGCCGCGGCGTCCAAGGCGGTGCCATCGGTAAATTTGATGCCGTCTCGGATCGAAACAGTCCGCGTCAGCCCGTCCTCGGACACCGTGGAATCCTTGGCGAGCCAAGGGATCAGCTTGCCGTCCGCGTCCTTGGTGTACAGCGTCTCCAAGTACTGCGAGGCAACCAGAGCCTGAGGATAGTTACCGCCAACGTGCGGATCCAGGCAGCTAGGCTCGGCATCGCCGGAGGCGTAGACAAGGTTCCCACCGGTGACAGGTGAGCCGGGATCGGAGCTGCCGTCCGGCGTCGTACTTGCGGGTGTACAGCCGGCAAGAATCAGGGCTGCGGCTAGAGCTGTTGCAGCCGGGAATAGTTTGTTGGCCAAGGGGCGAGCGAGAGTCATGACAGTCTTCCTGCGAACCGGTGAGTGGAGCGATGCGGGTGCTCACGACGTCGGTCCTCACGGGCCGTAGCCTCGAGGCACGCAGCAGCGGGCACCGCCATCAACCTTAGCGCTGTAGGGGAGCGGGTGCAGTGATATATGAGGCAGCTCATATCTGACCCGGTACGCCTGCCACCTCAGGACACCTGGGACTCTTTCCAGAAGGCGAGGTGTCCGGAGAAATCCTTGCCCACGCGGTCGATCCCGCGGAGGTAGGGCGTGAGGTAAGCCCAGACTCAGGCCCAGCCGGGGTCGGGGAGTTCTTTGGCATTTACTGTGATGATGTAGTGCTGGCACTCGCCCTTCTGCGGACAGGTGTAAGCAGGACGAATTGCCTCGCAGCTGCCACTAGCATAAGTCTCGATTCACCGACTGACTAGGGTTTCACGCCGTGAGCACCGACAGGGGTGGTGGAATGAGGATTACTCTCGAGTATGAGCGGTTTGCCTGGTAGCCGGGTGCCGTAGTGGGCTCCGCTGAGATAATTTCATCTGGTACTGATGTGCCATTGTTTATGCTGCCGTGTGTGTCCTCAATGTGGAGCGAAAAATGACCCGTTTAGAGCCTGAACCCGCTGCGGCGGAACCGTCCGGGGCGAGTCGAGCCTCTCGCCGCGACCTCCGGGCTCACCGCGGCGACATCACCATCTTCTGGGCGGCACAGATTATGTCCCTACTCGGGGTAGTCGCGACCATCCTGGCGAACGTGGCTACGGGCACCATGGTGCAGCATGGGCATCCTGCTTACGCGATTTTACTTGCTGTTGTTCTCCTGACAAGCGCGGTGTTTGCAGTGCACTATTGGTTCAGGTCCACAGCTATTCATCGCCGGTTGAAGCCGCTTAGATGGGTCGGGATTGTGACGTCAGCGGCGGTTCTGGCCGTGGTTTGGTGGCTAGTTCCTTCGGCCGCAACGGAGCCCTCGCTATCAGCGATGCACTCCGATGCCACGGTTAGAATCACTGAGTCCACGGATCAGATAGTGCTCGGTCCCGCTGGAACTGCGAACGAAGTGGGCGTGTTTTTCCAGCCAGGTGCTCTGGTCGACGCGCGCGCCTATGTTGCCATTCTTCGGCCCTTAGCCGCAGCTGGACACACAGTCGTCGTTGAGAAACAGCCGTTCGGCATTGCCTTCTTTTCCCTTGGAGCTTTTGACGCTGCACGGGATGGCCATCCACCCGTTATGCAGTGGGTGGTTGGTGGGCATTCACTCGGGGGCGTGGTCTCGGCAATGGATGCCGAGAACTTTGCCACTGTACCCAAAGATGCCGTGGTGGGCTTGCTCTTCTTGGCTTCCTACCCGGCAACAGAGATGACTGCGTTGGGTGTTCCGGTGCTGTCGGTCTCCGCATCGAATGACGGACTGGCCACGCCGGCCAAGATCAATGCCGCCAAGTCCCTGTTGCCCGCAGATACCAACTACAAGGTCATCGACGGGGCCGTCCATTCAAACTTCGGTGACTATGGTCCGCAATCTGGTGATGGTCAGCCAACCATCAGTGGCGACGCCGCCCGCGCCCAGATTTCTGCTGCCAGCGTGGCATTCGTGGACATGCTGAGCAAGTAGCCTCGCTGCGCCGTCATCGATGGAAGTTGCAAGTCAAGGAAAAGCTGGCTCCCACCACCTACAAGTGCGGACACAGGATTCGTGAGGATGATGGGCAGCAGGTACTTCATCGGGGCATAGAGAGGGGTAAGCCATGGCGACTCGAAACAGCGGCAAGAAGGTGGCTGCGGGAATCACCGCAGCAGTGACCCGTGGCAGTTTTTCAGTGGTTGGCATCGCGGCAGTCGTCGTGGGGCCGCCACGGTTAGTCCCACGGTTACCTCAGGCACAACCCAGAACGACGGCGTCCAACAGGACCAGCTGCCAGACACGGACAGCGGAACGAGTGCAAAATAGCTACGGCAACAATTCCGGCGGCAACTCTGTCCAGCCTGGCACCAGCTCGCGTTGACCAGAGTTAGTCGACTTCCAGTCAGCGAGCGTCTTTTCGCCTGAAAGTAACGTGAATGGTGCCGCTCTCGGCCACCTCTGTCCTCACGTGATGGGTGAATTCAAGTCCGCCCAACCCATCCCAGAGTCGAGTTCCCCGACCCAAAATGATCGGGGCCACCATGAGATGCAGGTCATCCACCAGGCCCGCGCGTAGGAAGCTGCGCGCCGTGCCAACCCCACCGCCGATCCTCACGTCCAAGCCACCGGCCGCCTCGGTGGCTTCGGCGAGCACATCCTCGATTGCCGAATTCCTGAAGTGGAAAGTTGTTCCGCCTTCTAGAGGGATCATCGGACGGGGCGCAGAACTGCTAAGGACGTAGACCGGGCAGCCAAAAGGTGGCCGGGCACCCCACCATCCTTGCCACTGCGGATCGTTGGGAAATGAGTGCAGGCCGAACATACCCGCACCCATGATCTCGGCGCCTATACCGTCAAAGAACGCGGTGGCGTAGGCGTCGTCGACACCAGTGGTGCCGGCCCCACTGGAGTCGTTGAAGACAAGTTTGTTGAACGTGCGGGTTGCTGCGTAGTTCGCTGTCAGGCGCCCCCAGTCCTCACCCATCGGATTTTCAGCGGATTGCTCCGTCGCCGAGGTGAAACCATCAAGTGAAACGAACAGATCGAGTCGAACGCGAGTCATCCTCTTGCACCCTTCGTGGGGTTTGCTGGCCGAGCGGGATCCCCAATTTCTCACTCAATTACTCACTGTACTGCTGCGGTCTCAGCGCTGGGAAGCGTCCGGATCCAGCTCAGGAACATCGACCGGGAGCGAAACGAAGTGTGCTTCCTCAGGTCGCGGCCGTGGAATGCACAGGGTCAGTGCACCAGCCAGCAAGGTGGCACCGAGGGCTATCGTGTAACCCAGTTGAAATCCCGCCGCCGTGGGTGCAGAGTGTCCGGCGCCGGATGCGGCCAAAATTGCGCCCATTACGGCGGCCGCGCTACTGGTGCCTAGTGAACGCATCAGAGAGTTCAAGCCATTCGCGGCGCCTGTTTCCGTGGGTTCCACAGCGCCCATAATCAGCAATGGCATGGAGGCGTAACCAATGCCGATGCCAGCCCCTATCAGCGCGTTTGCCACCAGAATATGCCAGATTTCTGAGGATGCCAGCAGCGCCAAGGCGTAGGCGAAAGCGATGATGATGGCGCTGACCACCATGGTGGCCCGGCCGCCTACATTGCGGTTCAGCCGGGCGGCCACTGGCGCCATGGCGACCTGTACCAGACCAGCCGGGGCGAGGATCAGGCCAATGGATATCAGTGACTGGCCAAGTCCAATGCCGGTGTCCGTGGGCAGCTGGAGCAGCTGGGGAAAGAGGATCTGCGAGGAGAAGAATGCAAAACCGAGGACGACCGAGGCGAGGTTGGTCATGAGCACGGCCGGCCGTGCGGCCACACGGAGGTCAACGACGGGGTTTTTGAGTCGGAGCTCAAAAATTCCCCAGACAATCAGCAGCACAATGCCCCCGGACCCCATGAGCAGTGTCGCCGGTGATGTCCACCCCCACACATTGCCCTGCGCTACGGCCACCAGGACTCCGGAAAGACCGACGGAGAGACCGGCTGCGCCAATGTAATCGAAGCTGCCGGCCGCGAACTCCGTATCCTTGGGCACAATCAATGCCACAAGGATCAGTAATGCCAGGCCCAGCACCGAAGCGGTCCAAAACAGAGCGTGCCAGTCCAGGGTCTGCGCAATCGTGGCACTGATAGGCAGGCCTAGTGCGGCACCAAAGCCGAATGACCCGCTGATTAGGGCCACCGCCCCGCCAACTCGCTTCGCCGGCAAATGATCCCGCAGCACCGCAATGCCTAGCGGAATGACACCAGCCATCAGCCCCTGCAAGGCGCGCCCCACTAGCAGTAACGTCAGATCAGTTGAGGCGGCTGCCAGAATGTTCCCGATGATCAATGCGAGCAGTAGGGCCAAAATGATCTTGCGCTTGCCGAAGAGATCGCCCAACCGCCCGGAAATGGGAGTGACAACGGCCGAGGTAAGAAGCGTAATGGTCACCACCCAGGCTGTGGCTTCTCTTGGAGCGTTCAACAGTTCTGGCAATTGAGCCTGAATGGGCACCACCAACGTGAACATGAACGATGCGCAGGCGCCAGTGACTGCCAAAACGGCAACGAGTGGCCACGACCGGGTGACGATGGCGGAGGGTGCTGTGGTTCGCATTGCTTCCTTTGATGCCGGCATGAGGTGGTGAGGATGGTGCCCCGATGGGTGAGCGCTCTGTGGATGAAGCTATCTATGGCAATCGGATGCCAGTACTCCCTTATTCCCATTGTCGCCTCTGGTTCACACTGTGGACCAGGGGTGCGCCGTGCGTCAGCCGCCGAGTCAGGCAGGGGATCAGCGTCAGACTCGGCGGCACTCCGTCTGACTCGAGCAATTGCGGCGTAGTCCTCGAACCAGCTGGGCATCCCGATCTGGTTGGTCAAGGTGATGGCTCCGATCATGACCGTGTCCAACGACCCAGCCTGGCCGCCAAGCACGTTCTACCCATTCGCTCTCACCTCAGCGTTGGCACCCTCAGCATTGGCACAAGGGCCGTTCTGGAGCTTAGGGTCGGTTCCGTGGTCACTTTCGATGACCCCACTGGAGAGAGCTTTGTGTTCTTGTCAACTTTCTTGATCAACCACAGCTTGACCGCAACCATTGAAGTGAGCGTCGATGTCAGCAGCATGAACGGTAGCCACACAGAGACCGCGCAAATGTTGCATGATGCGGATTTCCATGCAAAAGGACACCGTGGAAGAACCACTGCGGGTGACGCCTCGCAGCGACGAAACAGCCGCCATCAGCGCGGGAACCGTCACAATTACCCTCCCTCACATGTCCTGGATGGCACTAGCCCTACTGTAAGTTCAGATCCGAACTCTCAAGCGAGGGAGTTAGCAGTGCTTGCGAACTGGCTCATCGCCGACTTTACGACTCAGTGATTCAATCCAACCGTCGGTGGGTTCACCACTCGGTAGGGACGTAGCGAAGTTGCCTCAGTGGTGAGCCACGAACCATCTCTCTTGTAGTCTCACAGCCCAAAGCGCAAAAGGTTAGTCGTCAGAGACCGTAATGGTGACCTCGATGTTTCCGCGTGTGGCATTGGAGTAGGGGCAGACCTGATGAGCGGCATCGGCCAGCGCCTGAGCAGCGTCGTGCTCCAGCCCCGGAAGGACAACTTCCAGAAGAACGGAGAGTTCAAATCCGCCTTGGCCGTTGGAGCCCAGGTGGACCTGCCCGCCCACTGAGGAGTCGGCGATGTCCACCTTTTGCATGCGGGCAACCATCTGCAGTGCCGAATGGAAGCAGGCCGCATAGCCAGCGGCAAAAAGCTGCTCGGGGTTGGCTCCCGCCCCGGACCCACCCATGGACTTCGGGATGGCAAGGTTCAAATCAATGCCGCCATCGGAGGAGCGGACGTGTCCGTCACGGCCAGCTCCGGTAGCAATGGCTTCGGCGGTGTACAGGGGTGTCATGGGGGTGCCTTTCGTAGACATCATTTATAAGGAAAAGTGGGGGATGGATCAGGGCTGCTGATCCAGAGTCACTGTTAAGCCAATGCGCGCATACCCTCGGTGATGCGATGCAGCTCCTTGACCAACGCGCGAGCCTGTTCGGCGGAATCGAAGCCATAGGCGCCGCGGAGTACCTTTAAGGCAACAAGCACCTCCTTCAGTACCGAAGTCCCCGTCTCGGTCAGTGATGCGGTGACCACGCGTTCATCGGGGGAGGTGCGGGCCCGGCGCACCAGTCCACGTTCGTCCAATCTGCGCAAAACTGGGGACAACGTCCCGGAATCGAGGCTCATGCGTTTGCCAAGATCGCCAACGGTCAAACCCTCAGTCACAGTGCTGATCTCTAGCAGTGCAATGTACTGCGTATACGTCAGCTCCCATGGTTCCAACGCAACTTTATGAGCCTTGGCCACCGCGTTCGACGCGGAGTAAATGGCGAAGCAAACCATGGAATCGAGGTGGTATTCATTCTCCAACATAA
This sequence comes from Specibacter sp. NPDC078709, assembly GCF_040686795.1. Classification (NCBI taxonomy): domain Bacteria; kingdom Bacillati; phylum Actinomycetota; class Actinomycetes; order Micrococcales; family Micrococcaceae; genus Specibacter; species Specibacter sp. NPDC078709. The sequence goes on along the minus strand of NZ_JBFBLU010000004.1, from coordinate 230,192 downwards.
CTTGATTGTACACAATTCAATTGTGCACAACTAATTGAAGCAAAATAACTGCGTCGGCAGCCGTGCCCCCTTTTTAGAACTAGACCAGATAGCAGAACTAACCCAGAGTGCTGAACTACACCAAGGAGTCTTGCCACGCCCCGTGTAACGCGGCAAAACGTCCGCCGCCCGCGATCAATTCCGCGGGGGATCCGTCCTCCACGATGCGCCCATTGTGGACTACCAGGACCCGATCTGCCATGACAACGGTGGAGAGTCGGTGCGCGATGATCAGCGCCGTCCGGCCCGTCGCGCCCGCTCCGGCACCCGTGGCAGCAGCACCGCCCTTAGTGCCGTCCCCACTTTCAGCGCCCACAGTACCCAGCAGCTTCTGCAATCCGGCCTGAACTAGCCGTTCCGACGGGATATCCAGCGAAGAAGTGGCCTCGTCAAGAATGAGCACTGCAGGATTGGCCAAGAAAGCCCGGGCAAAGGAGATGAGTTGCCGCTGTCCAGCTGAGACACGGCCACCGCGCTTGTTCACATCCGTGTCGTAGCCCTCCGGCAGGGTGCGGATGAAGTCATCGGCGCCCACATCGCGGGCGGCGGCCTCGATCTGGGCCCGGCTGGCACCCGGGTTACCCAGGGCAATATTGTCGGCTACCGTGCCGCTGAACAGGAATGCCTCCTGCGTCACCATGACCACAGCACGGCGCAAATCGGCGGTGGAGAGTTCACGCAACTCCACGCCGTCGAGGGTTAACGAGCCGGCACTCACGTCATAGAAACGGGCCATCAGTTTGGCCAACGTGGACTTTCCGGCGCCGGTGGCACCCACCACGGCCACCGTCTGACCGGCCGGAATATGCAGATCCAAACTGGGCAGCACCACGGGCCCGGTGCCGTAACGGAACTGGGCACCAGTGAAGCGGATATCGCCACTTGCCACCGGCAGCGGGCGGGGATGCCGCGGCGGACGCACGCTGGGCACTTCCTCCAACAAGCCAGAGACCTTTTCCAACGCAGCCTGGGCAGACTGGAACGAGTTATAGAACATGGCCATCTGGCTCACCGGTTGGAAGAAGCGTTTGGTAGCCAGCAGCAGGGCCAGCAGAGCGCCCACTTCCAGCGCGCCACCGAGCACACGGAAGCCGCCGGCGAGCAAAACAACCGCCACAGCCACATTGCCAATCAGCACCAACCCGGGCTGGAAAATGCCGTTCAAGTTGATGGAGGTGACGGTCACGCGGCGGTAATCCTCGGCGAGAGCATCGTACTTGGCCGCGTTCTCCTCCTCGCGCCGGAACGCCTTGACCGCACGAATACCCGTCATGGTCTCGATGAAGTGCACAATTAGCGCCGCGGACACCACACGCGAGGAGCGGTAAGCGGCCTGCGAACGCTTTTGGTACCAGCGCGAGAGCATGAACATGGGCACCGCCGACGCCAGTACCAGCAAGCCCGTGATGGGATCCAACGCGAAAATCGACACAGCCGTCAACGCCATGAAGACCAGCCCCGAGGCTAGCGAGGAAATCCCGGAATCAAGCAGTTCGCGCAGGGCCTCCAAGTCTGATGTTTGGCGCGAAATGATGCGCCCAGAGGTGTACTTCTCATGAAATTCCATGCTCAGCCGCTGCGTATGCCGGAAGACCTGAATGCGCAGATCCAGCAGCATCGCCTGACTCAGCCGCGCGGTCGCCGTCAGATACGTCGCCGTCAGCCAAGAACTGAGAAGCGCAGCCACAATGTAGCCACCGCCGGTGACAATCAGCGGCAGGGGATTTGAATCGGGCTTCGCGGTGAGCGCGGGCAGCGCCGTATCAATCCCGTAGGCAATCAGCAGCGGACCGGCAACTTTCGCCGCCTGGGACAGCACCACGAGCGCCACGGTGATGGCGAATCTCAACCGCACCGGACGCAGCAACGCACCCAAGAGCTTCACGGATCGACGGCGCACGGCACGGCTGGCCTCGCGGCTCAGATCTACCCGATCCTCATCCGTGGTGCCCTGCGGCGCTGCTTTTGTGGTTTTCAGCTTGCCAGCTTTAATGTTCGACGTCGGAGCGTCCTTGCGCTTCTTGCCGCGGCTCATGCGCGAGCTCCCTTGGGTCGGTGCGCCTGCGCGTGTGCGTCTGCCGGTATGTGGCGCTCGGAACCAAGGTCATCCGGTAGTTCGTCATCTGAATCGCTGTCCAGATCGCGGGGTTCCTCCGTCAGACTAGCCAGCACATAGCGGTAGTGGCTGTTTCCAGCCAGCAGTTCGGCGTGGGTACCCACGGCTGAAATACGGCCATCTTGTAACAAGGCCACCCGATCGGCCATGGCCACAGTGGATGGGCGGTGAGCCACAATCAAGGTGGTGGTGCCCGCCAATTCTGAACGCAGCCGGCCGCTCACACGCTCTTCGGTGTTCACATCGAGCGCCGACAACGGGTCATCCAACACCAAGACGGCGGGCTTGGCGGCTATGGCACGGGCCAGGGCAATGCGCTGCCGCTGGCCACCGGACAGGCTGAGCCCTTCCTCGCCAATCAAGGTCTCCACGCCGTCGGCGAGAGAATAGGTAAATCCTGCTTGCGCCACATCCAAGGCCCGTTCCAGCACCTGGTCTTCGGATAATTCGGGGTGATTGGCCGCGCCCAGCAAAACGTTTCCACGTACCGAATGGGAGAACAGGGTGGTGTCTTCAAAGGCAACGGAGACGTGCCGGCGGAGCTCGGCCAGAGGCAGCTGACGGATGTCGGTGCCATCGAGGAGCACCGTGCCGGAGGTGACGTCATAGAGCCGGGGCACCAGATTGAGCAAGGCACTTTTGCCGCTGCCGGTCACACCCACCAGCGCCATGGTTTCGCCCGCCTGCAGCGTCAGGTCGATCCCGTTCAGTAGATCGGGGGTGCCGTCCGGGCTGTCTGGGAAGCGGAAATGAACGTCCCTAAATTCAAGCTCGCCGCGCACCTGAGTCAATGATGCCGGGGACTGCGGATCGGTGATGGTGTTCACGGCGTCCATAACTTCAAAATGTCTGTCCAGGGCGGTTTTGGCCGCAAACGTCATGGCGAGCAGTGGGCCCATCGATTCCACGGGGCCAGCCACCACGGCAGCCGTGGCGAAAAACGCAACTAAGGCTCCGACGTCGAGCCTTCCCTCCGAAACCAACAGGATGCCCACCACTAGGCCTGCGCCCAAGGCGAGCTCGGGCAGCAGCGAGACCACCAGAGAGAAAATGGCGAGGGATTTGGCCTTATGAATTTCGGTGGCCTGCAGCTCCTGCGCCTGCGAAGCAAATGAATCCAATGCTTCCTGACCGCGGCCAAACGCCTTCAGCACGCGGATGCCATGGACGGATTCCTCCACGGTGGTGGCTAAATCCCCGGCCTGATCCTGGCTCTTGCGGCTGACCCTGCCGTAGGAGCGCCGGAAGCGGTAGCCGAAAATGACGATCGGCACGGCGGCAGCGAGGAAAATCAGGCCCAATTCCCAGCTCATCGAGAACATAAGCACCACGCCAATCACCACGGTCAGCGCCGTCACTACCAGCATGATGGCGCCAAAAGCCATCCAACGGCGCATAAAGTTCAGATCGCTCATGGCCCGGCTCAGAAGCTGTCCGGAGCCCCAGCGATCGTGGAATTCCACGGCGAGTTGCTGCAAGTGCCGGTAGAAGGAGGTGCGCATGCGCGTTTCTACGGTGCTGACCGGGACCAGCACAAATTGCCGGCGCAGGGCGATCAGGCCTGCTTCGAGGATGCCCAGAACCAGAACGACGGCGGCCCCAATCCACAGTGCCTGCGCTCCGTTGCCGGGCTGGAACGCTGTGTTGACCAGGGATCGGTACACCTGCGGGATGGCCAGGGCCACGGCGCTGGCCGCGAGGGCTGAGAGGAATCCCCAGATGAGTGGCCACATCATGGGCCGCAATTGTGGGGCCAGCCGGCCTAGGGAAGTCCATAGTGTGGTGGTGTCGTTGTTCGCCATGCGTTGCTGTAACTGCCCCCAGATAAGGATTCGTTCTTGGAGTTTTCTACCCTACGCCAGTGCTGTTGGGCGCAGCTGACAACTACCGGGCTCCAACGCGTGTCAACGAATGTTCCCCACCGCGGTTAGTCAGCGTGACACTTAGGCGTTGACGGCCTGTGCGGCTGGTTGCGGTCGTGGCTTTGCGTGGTGCAGGGCGATCTGTCCCACTGCATGGCGAAGGCCATAGCGACGGCCCAGAGTCCAAGAAGTGATTCCCGGAAGTATTGAGTAATACTGCAAGCACCATGGCGTGTAACTCTCGAGGCTAATAGGCTGTCGCACGGGCCTGAACATTCAGGCTCAGCAGACAAAATGGGGAGCACGCCATGGCTTACATCACAGTGGGAAAACAAAACAGCACAGACATCGAGTTGTACTACGAGGACCACGGAACGGGTCAGCCGGTGCTCCTGATTCACGGCTACCCGCTGGACGGTCACAGTTGGGAACGCCAAACGCGTGAACTGTTAGGGGCAGGCTACCGTGTCATCACTTATGACCGCCGCGGTTTTGGACAGTCCAGCAAGGTCACCGACGGATACAACTACGACACCTTCGCAGCAGATCTGAACACCGTCCTTGAGACGCTGGATCTAAATGACGTGGTGTTGATCGGCTTCTCCATGGGTACAGGCGAATTGGCTCGGTACGTCTCGCGCTACGGACATGCGCGAATCGCCAAGCTTGCATTCCTTGCATCGCTGGAGCCGTTCTTGGTGGACAGCGACGGTGTCCCGCAGCAAGTCTTCGACGACATTGTCACGCAGGCCAAGGATGACCGCTTCGCCTGGTTCACCAACTTCTTCGCCAATTTCTACAACCTGGATGAAAATTTAGGTTCCAGAATCAGCCAAGAGTCCGTCACAGCCAGCTGGAACACGGCAGCACGAAGTGCGCCGGTGGCCGCCTACGCAGTGGTGCCGGCCTGGATTGAAGATTTCCGTGGCGATGTGGAAGCCGTTCGTGCCAGTGGCAAACCAGCACTGATCCTGCACGGCACCAAAGACAATATCCTCCCCATCGATGTCACTGCCCGGAAGTTTCGCCTGGCGCTGCCTGACGCCGAGTACGTTGAAGTCGAAGGAGCTCCCCACGGACTAATCTGGACACACGCGCAGGAAGTCAATGCCGCACTCTTGGCTTTCATCAGCAAAAGCTGATCACTAGCAACTGGCACGGCGTTGTAAACTTCAAAAGACTTTCCACGACAACGCGACAACGCGACAACGAAGAATACAAGGAGTTTTGGTATGGCCGGTGGCCTCGTAGCACTACTGGATGACATCGCAGCACTGGTGAAGGTCACCGCCGCGTCTCTGGATGACATTGCAGTGGGCGCAGCCAAGGCCAGCGTAAAGTCTTTGGGTGTGGTGGTTGACGATGCTGCTGTCACACCGCAATACGTTGCGGGTTTGTCACCGAAACGTGAACTCCCCATCATCTGGAAGATTGCGGTGGGTTCCATCCGGAACAAGATGCTTTTCATCTTGCCGGTCGCCCTATTACTCTCGCAGTTTGCTCCGTGGGCTCTGACACCGATCTTGATGCTCGGTGGATCCTATCTGGTGTTCGAGGGCGCTGAAAAGATCCTTGAGGCGATGGGCGTCCTTAAACATCATGGGGCTGACGGAAAGGACGGGGTCCGTGATGAGAAGACCATCATCAGTGCTGCCGTTCGCACCGACCTGGTGCTGTCGGCGGAAATCATGGTCATCTCCCTCAACGAGGTAGCCCATGAGAGCTTCATTAACCGGACGCTGATTCTGATCCTGATTGCCCTCCTCATGACGGTAGGTGTCTACGGTGTAGTTGGACTGATCGTAAAGATGGATGATATTGGCCTGCACATGGCCAGCAAGACCTCGACCGTTTCGCGCAAAGTTGGCCGCGGACTGGTCAAGGGAATGCCGATTCTGATGTCCATCCTGAGTAAGGTCGGTATTGTTGCGATGTTGTGGGTCGGTGGCCACTTGCTGCTGGTGGGCATGGACGAACTGGGCTGGCATGCCCCTTATGGCTTCGTTCATCATGTGGAGATATTAGTCCACGACGCCACCGGTTCCGCAGGTGCGGTGTTGGGCTGGCTCGTGAATACCGCCTTCTCCTGCTTAGCTGGTTTTATCGTGGGCTGCGTCATCACCGCTGCGGTTGTCGGCATCAACAAGCTCCGTGTAAAACACTAGCCCTGAGGTTCACTGCGTTTCCCCAGATTCAAAGTTTCCCTAGAGTCAATGCGTTGTGGGCGGCTCGAAGGTGAGGGCCAATTCAATAAGGAGCCGCGTACCAAAAGCTGTAGGGCCACGCGGGATCCACCTGCTGCTGGCAGGTGCCTGAGCGGTGCCAGCGATGTCGATGTGGGCCCACGGTTTTCCGGAAACGAATTCCTGCAGGAAGAGCCCGGCGGTGATGGACCCCGCGTTAACACCGCCGATGTTTTTCAGATCTGCGATATCGGAATTGAGATCGGCTCGTAGCTGCGGTGGCAGCGGCAACCGCCACACGGGCTCGTCCGCCGCCGGAGCAGCGAGTTCCACCTGTGCCAGGATGCTCTCATTGTTGCCCATGATCCCGGCAATTTCGGTGCCAAAAGTCCGCAGACACGCTCCTGTCAACGTCGCGATGTCCACAACGGCATCGACCCCGGCCTCGACAGCCAACACCAGAGCGTCGCACATGACTAGGCGTCCCTCGGCATCAGTGTTGAGGACTTCCACCGTCTTGCCGCCGCGGGTCAAGGTGAGTCATCTCCTTGTGGGACAGCGGCCATGGTGCGTTCGGCCTCGACAAGGTGAGGTTCGACGTCGTCGAGCTCGCCGGCCGCCATCAGGCTGAAGGCTCTGAACACTGTCAGCACCGGGCTGAGCCGCACTACCTCGTACGGCAACTCATCGAGCCAGCCGAGAAAAAGGGCATCGCGCCGCTCGCGCCTAATTTGGGTCGCGGCCATCTCCATAAGGTGCGCGGCCCGATCAAAGTTCTTTGCAGCGAGGGCATGCCCGATTGCTTCCGCCGCCATTGCCTCACCTTCGAACCAGTGACTCGCGCGCTCATGCAACTGAGGAATCAGTTCCGGTTCTTCGCTGAGGAGCCGGGCACGGAGCATATCGGCGAACAGGCGGTGGTATCGGTACCACTGGCGCTGATGATCGAGGGGGATCAGGAAGAGATTTTCTCGCTCCATGGCCGCGAGCATACTCTCCCCGCTCACCCCGCTGGTGACTGCATCGCCACCCATCACAGCGTCGCACAGTGGACCGGTCAATCGATCAAGAACGGAGCTGTGAAGCAGGAAGGAGCGGATTTCCGCGGGCTGTTGTGCCAACACTTCCTCGAGGAGGTAGTCCAAGATGTACCGGTCGTCGCCGGTGAAGCGGCCGATGAATCCAGCCACGTCCGCGTGTCCTTTGAGCGATAGGCTTGCAAGCTGAAGTGCCGCGATCCAGCCCTCGGTTTTGTCCGAGAGTGCGGCCGCTTCCGCAGCCTTCAAATCAACACCGTGCACGGCGTTGAAATATTCGACGGTTTCCTCGGCGGTGAGGCGGAGATCCGCGGCGCGAATTTCCAGAAGCTCCTCTCGAGCCCGCCACCGCGAGAGTGGAAGGTCCGGATCTGCGCGGGTGCTGATGAGCGCATGCACAGAAGGCGGAAGATGCTCAAGCAAGAAAACCATGCCTGTAGCTATCTCACGGTTATCGGCTAAATGGTAGTCGTCGAGCATCAGCCAGAGCTCGTGCTTTGGGGACTCTTTCTCGGACTCCGGCGTTGAATCGCTGCCGTGCAGTTTCTCGTGCCGTTGACCATCCGGTACCTCTGACCAGGAGGCGAGCCCCTGCAACACGGTGATGAGGACCTGCTCAACCGGCAAAGGCGATGATGTCAACTGTTCCATCACGCCTGCAGCAAGCCCGGGAACTGCTTTTTGGAGAGCGGTCACGACCCCCGTCCAAAAAGTCGCTGGATCACGGTCAGAGACGTCCAAAGAGAGCCAGGCTAAGGCGTTCTCCTCATCGAGCATTTGAGCCAAACAATCGGCCAAGAAAGCTGTCTTTCCGAATCCGGCTGGCGCGGAGACTAGTACCAGTTTCGACGCGGTACTTTGACGCAGCACTCCAGTAAGCCGGGGACGTGACAGGAATCCGCTCTTGAGTGCGGGAGCGAATAGCTTGCTGGCCATGATTTCAAGTGCCACCAGAATCCCCTCCTCGGCACACGCGAGAGATGCTGAAATTCCACCTCATACCCAAGCCTAAAGCCATGAAGGCAGCTATGCTTTGTTTCAATTCCATGGACATTTACTGTTGGCTGTAGTCGTTTCTTGGATTGCTCACTTCCTCTCCAATGTGGTTACCCATCTGAGCGAGACGCCTGAGGGGTCGCCGCGTTTCATGGAATCTTCCAAGTACGCCCTGAGCCATTCGGCTGGTCTTCTGCTGGCGGCGATTATTCCCTTAACGATTGCCCTTTTCGGCGTTTTGGATCTGGTTGATGACGACACCGCCGTCTGGGTTGCTCTCTGGGTAGATGTAAGTTTGCTGGCTCTTTTTGGATTCCTCAGCTCCTGAAGATGGACCCGCAAGCTGCACTATCGCTTCGGGGCGGCGCTTGTGACGACGCTTCCGGGTGTTGGCATCGTGTATCTCAAGGCCATGATTCACTAGTGTTGGGCCCGTGGGGCTATCTCGATGCTTGCGGTTTCGGTATATTCGCCGGTAACAAGGCAGTATCGATCAGGAAGTATCGATCAGGAATGGGAGAAAAGGCATATGAGTAGTTCAGAAACGCTTCATCCCTTCGTGACCCCGACGGTGCAAGTGAGCCGACTCTTCGAGTCTCATGACGCCCAAATCTACGCAAAGCTTGACCTGCTCCAACTGTCCGGCAGCACTAAAGAGCGCACGGCTAATGGTTTGATCGAAGAACTGCTCAGTTCTGGCCAGTTAGTACCTGGCGGCATGATCATTGAATCGACCTCGGGAAATTTGGGTATTGCCCTAGCCCGGCAGTGTGTTGTGCGAGGCCTGCGATTCACGGCAGTGGTCGATGAAAATGCCAACACTGTGGCACTAGAACTTATGCGGGCCTATGGAGCCACGGTCGATCTGGTGGAGACTCCTGCCGACGGAAATAAACTCGCCGCCCGCCGCCGCCGCGTGCGGGAATTGTTGGTGGCACACCCTGGATCCGTGACCAGCAACCAGTATGGCTCGCCGGCCAATCCACGGGCACACTTCGAGTCCACCATGCCCGAAATCATTGCCGGTTCCGGCGGGAACTTGGACTACCTGTTCATCGCGACCAGCACCACCGGAACACTCTTGGGATGTCAGAACTACATTCGCGAACATGAGCTGGACACCAAAATTGTTGCAGTGGATTCGGTAGGTTCTGTTCTTTTTGGCGGGCAGTCCGGGATCCGACGACTTCCCGGTCTCGGTGCCGGTGTTGTGCCGGAACTTGCTGCTGGAGCCGAGCCGGACCTCGTCTTTGCGATGGAGGAAATCGAGATGGTGCGCGGCTGCCGGCTGCTGGCCCGCCGGGAAGGAATCCTGGCGGGGGCCTCCACCGGGGCCATCGTTGCTGCCATGGGCAAAGTGCTGCCAGACCTTGAACCAGGCAAACGCATTGCCTTCATGGTTCACGATACCGGGGTGCCCTATCTGGAAACCGTCTACAACGATGCGTGGGTGCGCGCCACTTTGAATGCGGATCCCGAACCTGAGCCAGAACCACAGTCAAAGCCAGAATCAGGGCCAGCAACCGAGCCGGGGCAGGCCGCCAACCCCGAAGAAGTCACGGCTTCATGATCCGAATTGCTGTGGTGGGCGGGGGACCCAAAAGCTTGTTCGCACTGCTTGCACTCAATGATCTGATTCCGCCCGGCTCAAGATCGCGTATCCGGGTGGACGTCTACGACCCACACCCTCCCGGCTCAGGCAGTGTGTGGCGAGAAGCCCAGCCCCAGGCGCTGCGCCTGAACGTGAACGCTGGCATTGTGGACGCCTCCTCAAGCCTCACCAGCGAGAACTTCGCTAATTGGGTGCACCATGCCGCGCCTGAGCTGAGCGGTGAAAAGTATCCGCCACGGGCCTTGGTAGGCCGCTACCTGCGAGAACAATTCGAGTTCTTGCGCCAGCATGGAAACGTTACCGTGAGCCACCGTCCCTACGTCGTGACCGGCGTCGAACGGTTGGGCACTCAATGGATGCTCAAGGGACCCTTCGGAAGCTCAACCTATGAGGAGGTGCTGTTGGCAACTGGGCATGGGTTGGGCGACGCTTCGCCTAGGCGACCTCCGCCCCTCGAACTCCTGCCAGGCGCGCTGAATCCGCACCCGCTGATCGGCAACTATAGCTCCTTGACCACCGCGGCTATCCGGCCGGAGCAAAGCGTGTGGATCCGCGGCGCCGCGCTGACGGCCTACGACGTGGCGCTGCTCCTCACCGAAGGCCGCGGCGGCTCGTGGCAGGGCCTCACGAGCGGGGCGCAGCTAGGAAAATTGCGTTACATTCCCAGCGGACGCGAGCCACAGCGCATCACCTTTGCCTCACGCAGTGGCCTGCTCATGGACCCCAAGAGCGAGACTGTGTCGCCCGCCATTACTGCCTGCCTTGAGCGGTTCAAGCCTCAGTTGTGGCAGTGGGGTAGGCCTCATCAAGCCACGTCCGACGCCGGACGGTTGGCTGGGCTGTGGGCAATTCTGTTGCGCTGTGCTCAAGAATGTGCCCAGATCATGGGTGTGCAGACGAGTGCCGTGACGCTGTGGCGTACTGCGTTGACTGGTGTGTCCGTAGCTGCTGAAAGTGGCGCTGCGTGCATGACGAGCTCACCTGGGCCGGCAAATTTGGCGACAGAAGATTGGCTGCCAGAGGACTGGGCACCAGCGGAACTGCTGCGCCACAGTCTTTTGGCCAACCATTTTCTGGCACCACTCACCACGGGTTGGCTGTGGGCCCGGGTGTGGTCAGGTCTGTATCCCGAGTTGGTTGCGGTGATGGATCGAAGCTCGCGAAGCCGCCAAGATTGGCGACAGTTTTTACGGGTAGCTGGCAACCTCGAACGCTTCGCCTTTGGGCCACCGGAACTCACTGCCCGTAAACTACTGGCGCTGTTCGACTCCGGCATTCTTCACATGACTCCTGCCAGTGAGGAGCCCGAACCGGGCGTAGTGCTCATTGACGCGGTGACTCCGAGTCCCGGCGTGCTGGGGGCACCGGCCCCGGACGGAGATCCCGTGAGTGGCTTATACCTGGGTCTGCTGCTGGACGGTCATGTTTCGGTCCGCCCTGGCGAGCGTGGCTTACTGACCGACCGGGACGCAACGTGCATAGCTTCCGACGGTTCCAGAACACAGTCGTTGGCAGCCGTGGGACGCCCCACCGAGGACCCCACGCTGGGTCACGACACCCTCAATCGTTCTCTGCATGGCGAACACCGACTGTGGGCTCAGCGAATCGCCGGGCACGTTGCGCTGAATGCCGCAAAGCCGTCACCCGCCACAGGGCCCCTCCCCAAACAACCCACACCAGCCGAAGAATCAGTACTGAAAGAGTGATGATGCGCCAGAAAATGAACGGTACCGCACCGCTGACAGCACGGCTGGAACCGTGGATGGAGGATTTACTCAATGATCCGCAGCAGTGCAGGGAGTTGATCGAGACTCACGGTTCGCCGGTCAATATTCACGATTTCCGGCCCATGGGACGCAACGTCTCAGAGCTGCGCTCGGCTGCTGCCGCCCACGGAATCGACTTTCAAATCTATTTTGCTCGCAAAGCCAACAAGACCATGGGAGCCATTGACCAGGCCGTTCGCGAGAACTGCGGTATCGATGTGGCAAGTTTGAACGAACTGCGGCAGTGCCTAGAAAGAGGTGTTGCGGCAGAAAGCATCATCGTTACGGCGGCGGTGAAGTCCACAGCATTGCTGACACTGGCAATCACTTCCGGGGTGATTATCAGCGTGGACAATGACGACGAATTGCGTGACGCACTTGAACTGGCGGGTGCCGAGGAGCAACCGCTGAAGGTAGCGCTGCGGCTGGCTGTCACCCATTCATCGATTCCGGCTACCCGTTTTGGACTCTCTGGCGACCAGTGGGTGGAAGTCATGGGTGACAGTGATCTGAAGAGTCGCGTGCAGGTCGCTGGCATCCACTTTCACCTCAACGGTTACCAAGCGCAGGCCCGTGCCATCGGGATTGTGGAGTCTCTCGGACTCATCGAACAGTTGCGCACGCTGGGCCACGCACCACGTTTTGTGGACATGGGTGGTGGTATACCGATGTCCTATCTAGATAGCAGAAAACAGTGGGAGGGGTTCTGGACCACGTTGAAAGACTTGCCGGAGGGGGACGAAACGCTCACCTGGAAGTCCGATCGGCTCGGCACTGGCGTCTATCCTTATCACCAGGAACTGATCCGGGGTGAGTGGCTCGATCAGGTCCTCACAGCTGTTCCGGAATCGGCTCAGTCTGAGCACTCCGTGGCCCAAACGTTGACAGCAGCGCGGATTCAGCTGCGCTGCGAACCTGGGCGATCGTTGCTGGACGGATGCGGGCTGACACTCGCCGAAGTGGCCTTCGCTAAGCACCGCAGTGATGGAGTCCCGCTGGTGGGCTTGCATATGAACAGGACGCAATGCAGATCCACGTCAGCGGACTTCCTGCTGGATCCAGTGCTCGTTCACGCCACGACCCCGCGACGGGAGCGAAGCAATGACAGCGCATTTCTCGTGGGGGCCTATTGCATCGAGGAGGAACTGTTGCTGCGCCGACGCTTCGAGTTTCCGGCCGGAGTTGCTGCCGGAGATCTGGTGGCGTTTCCCAACACGGCTGGCTATCTCATGCATATTGTGGAAAGTGCCTCGCATCAGTTACCGCTGGCCGTCAATGTCCTCTGGGACGGTGGTAGCGACAGAAAAGGGGACAGCGGCAGCAGCGGTGACGGTGGCCGGTGGGTGGTGGACGATATCGAGAAGCGCAGCTGAGCCAGCGCCGCTGCAGCTATTCCCTTGATTCGAACCGGCCCCACTCACTCCACCAGATGGAGCGGCGCCTCGCCCCGGGAGATCCGGCCCAACTGTTCAACCGTTATCTCCGTGGCTAGCCGAACGAACTCAGCGGTATTACCTGCCATGTGCGGAGTGATCAGGCAGCCGGGCGCATCCCAGAGAGGGTGATCGGCGGGCAGCGGTTCCGGGTCGGTGACATCCAAAGCAGCCCGCAGCCGCCCTGAACTGAGCTCCGCTAGCAGCGCGTCGGTGTCCACAACAGGACCACGCCCAATATTGACCAGCAGCGCCCCATCTTTCATACGGGCCAGGAAGTTTGCATCCACCAAGTGGGCTGTTGAATCGTTGTGGGGGAGCGTCACCACCACTACGTCCGCCTGAGGAAGCAGTTCCGGCAGTTCCACCGTGCCGTGGATCTGGCGCCCGTCATCTAGGACTCGGGCCCCGCTAGCAACGGGAATTAATGCGGCCGGGCGAAAGGGCTCCAGCCGCGAAAAGAGCTCCTTGCCCACCCCGCCATAGCCCAATACCAAAACCACCGATCCGTGCAGCGAGCTGGTCCACAGCGGCGCCCAGTCATGCCTGCGCTGCTGAACGGCCGCCGTCGGCAGCTCACGCAGTGCAGCGAGAATCAGCGCCATGCCGTGCTCGGCTGTGGCATCTTCCACCGCACCGCGAGAATTACTGAGTGTGACAGCAGCTGGCATGTGGCCCAGGATCCAATCCGAGCCAATCGAGAGTAGGTGCACGTGGCGCAGACCCGGGATGCTCCCCACCCGTGCCCGATTCTCGAACTCCCGCGGCCGCTCCGTGACCAGCACATCGGCGGCCAGCGCATCCTCCGGGCTGTCGTTAATGTGCCAGACGATTGCTTCAATTTCCGGACCCCGGATCGCTTGCGCAAACTGGGCCGTGGGGACGAGGACGCGCAGTGTCAAAGATCTTCCGTTCCGTAGCTGTCAGCAACCTTCAGGATAGTTCAGGCACGACGCCGGTCCCCACCACAGTGACCCGCGTCAGCTCTCCTTCTGGTCCCTTTCCGTCTGAGTCTGTTCCTTCTGGGCTTCTTACGTGAGTTTCCTACGCATGGTCGCCGAACTGGGATTCGTAATCTGCCCGTGCGCCGCGGTCTACTTGCCGCACTTGATTGGGGACAAGGCGCCGCATCAATCCATCCCGCAGTGCGGCAGGCAAGATATTGACCGCCCGGACCACCGGCCCCAGATAGCCCGGAATGCTGACCTCAAAACGTGGACGCTCAATGGTGCGCAGCACGGCTGCGGCGATGGTCTCCGGCGCCAGTAATTTCGAAGCTCCCGTGCCGGTCCCTGCCGCCAATGCCGTATCCACCACGGCGGGCATAATGACGGAAATCTGGACGGGGGAGCGGTGGAGTTCCTCGCGCACCGCCTTGAGATAGCCCAAGACACCGTGCTTGCTGGCCGAGTAACTGGCTTCTCCGGGTGTGGTGAGAATGGAGGATGCCGAGGCGACCGTGATGATGTGGCCCGAACCGCGCGCCACCATCCCCGGAGCCACCAACTTCACGCCACGGATGACGCCGAGCAAGTTCACTGCTATTTGCTGTTCCGCCGCAGCTTCGCTCTCCTCATCGAAGCTGCCCACCCACATCACTCCGGCATTGTTGACGAGGATGTCGATGGCACCGAATTTGGCCTCAACTGTGTCAAGGAACGCGGCATAGGACCGTGCTGAGGTGACGTCAAGGTCGACGCCGAGCAAGGTCCCCGCAAGTGCCTGGGCAGAGTTGCGGGCGGCTTCACCGTCGCGATCACCGATGGCTACCTTGGCGCCCTGCGCAGCAAGGAGACGGGCAATTTCACGCCCAATCCCGTTGCCACCTCCGGTGACCACCGCAACTTTTCCGCTGAGTTTTGCTGGGCTGTTGGGGCTGTTGTCGCGGCGCGAGCTGTGCGGGCTGTTGGTCTTGGTCATCTCTGGCTCCGATCATCGTTGGACCGATCGTCTCTGTGTCGAGGGAACACCTGGGCGCCGTTCGCTACGCGCTGATAGCCACGCCGTCGTTCTCGGTCAAGGTCCCACAGGTAATGGTCAAAATCCACTTCCATCGTGTGCCGCGGAGACGCATAGAACTGGCGCTTGTTGCGCTCGTGGTCTTTGGCCATCTGCTTCCGGAGCTCAGCAACCCGCGGGGGTGCGTAGCGTCCGGCCAAGGTTTCTGCGATCCACACACTCTGGGCCTCGGCCAAGGGCATGACAGCACCCACTGGCTGCACCAAACCGATGAAATACAACCCCGGCAGATCCGGATGGACGGTGCGCTTGAAGAGCGGGAGATCGTTCTGGGACGCAGCGATCAGGGCCGGGTCAAGGAACGGGAAAGTGACCTTATATCCGGTGGCCCAGACGATCAGATCGGCAGGGGTGCGGGTGCCGTCGAGGAATACCACGGCATCGCCGTCAAAGCGCTCAATGCCCGGGCGGACCGTCACCTTGCCGGCGGCAAGACGTTTGCGGATCTCTTCCGATTGCACGGGATGGGACTGCCCCGGTTTGTGCTCAGGTTGGGGCAGCCCAGACTTGCGCAGACCGCCTGAGGTGATGGCGCCAATGCGCAGCCGAACACCCGTGACCCACCATGGCAGCCAACCGGGCAGCGCCACCTGGTCGCTGGGCTTGCCGAGCAGGAATTTGCGTAGCACCCATTGTCCGCGGCGAATGGACAAAGACACAGTGTTGGCCCTATGGGACGCTTCGACCGCGATGTCCATGGCCGAGTTTCCTGCGCCAAAAACCACCACGTCGCGGCCCTGTAGTTGATCACCGGAACGGTAGTCATGAGCGTGGATTTGTTCGCCGTCGAAGGTTCCTGGATAGGTGGGTTCGGGCCAGCGCGGGTCCCAGTGATGACCATTCGCGACCAAAACGGCGTCGTACTTCTGTGCATGTTCTCCCTGCGGGCCCTTGATGCGCACCAGCCAGCCGCCGTCGGCATCTCGGCTGACGTCCTGAACCGTGGTGTTGAAAGTGATGGTGTGGCGGAAGCCAAAGTGGTCCACATACTTTTCAAAGTAGGCGTAGATCTGCTCGTGGCGCGGATACGGTGGGTAGTGTGCAGGCATGGGGAAATCAGAAAACGCCATACGGGCGCCGGAGGTGTTGATTTCCAAGGTTTCGTAGCAGGCGGATTGCCCATTGGGGTTGTCCAGCAGCCAGTTGCCACCTAGGGCGCTGCCTTGTTCGAAACAGTCGAAGGGAATCCCCGCCTCATACAACGCTTTGGCTGCGGTGATGCCGGAGGAACCTGCGCCAATGACGGCAGTACGCGGCAGGGCGTCGTTGACGGGTATAGGATCGAGAACCGCAGGGGCGAGGTGCTCGGGCTTTACGAGGTACGGCATGTGAGCAGTATTACACTGAAAATATCTGTTTTCAATGCAGAAGGGGCAGTTGAGATGACCGCAGACTTCAACCCAGAAGCCGAAATGTGGCATGGGACCGACCGATTCAAGCGCGATCAGGACCGCCGGCAGCGGCTGCTCGATGCGGCACTGGAGCTTTACGGCACCGCAGGCTACTCAGCCACGCCCGTTCAAGCCGTGTGCCGACTCGCGAAGGTCTCCACCCGTTCCTTCTATCAGCTCTACGCCGACCACCACGAATTGCTGACGCGACTCTACCTCGACCTCAATGAAGAGGTGCTGGCAGCTATCGATGCCCGGCCGATCGATCCGGGGCAGGACCTCTTGACCGCCACCCGCACTCTTGTTGCACAGGTGCTGGGCCCGATGTTAACGGATGATCGCAAAGCAAGGGTCATGGAAGTAGAGACGGTGGGCGTTTCCGTGGTGCTGGAACAACAACGCCGTCTCACGATTCGCCGTTTGGCAGCAGCATTGGATGACGCCTTCGAGGACTTTGCCGCAGCCGGGCTGATCAGCTCCGCTCCTGGCGGGCTGACCAGCCTGGTCCTGATTGGTGGGATCACCGAAGCGCTGGTGCAACGGGTGCAGAGCGAACCCAGCGAACGTGAACCCGTCGCCGACTTCATTGAACAGATCACCGCAGTCATTGTCCGGTTTACGGGCGGGGTGAGCCAGCCGTAAACCATGTATCAATGACTGCCAGCACAATCTGTGCCGAACGCTCCGCGGCGTCGTCCACATGGGTCAGAAAATCAGCGTCGGATGCCGGTCCGCATAGATCGGAAATCCCGCGGATGGCTACGAAGGGTGCGCCATACACGTGGCAAGTCTGTGCGATCGCAGACGATTCCATGTCCGTGGAGAGCACGCCGTCGAACCGGTCCTTGATGACTGGGGCCCGGTCGTGGCCCACAAACTTGTAGCTGGAGACCATGAGCCCGTGGTGGACGGTGTTCACCATTCCTTCTCCTGCGGACGCGAGCGACTTCGGCGTGGCATCAATGAGCGCCATGAGCGCCTCCGGCAACGGGTAAGACACCGGCATGCCGGGAACCTGACCCAGCTGGTAGCCAAAGGCGCGAGCGTCGGCATCGGCGTTGATCGTGTCGGTGCCGATGACCACATCGCCGACCTTGACGTCGTCACCCAGTCCACCGGCTGAGCCGGCGCTGATCACCAGGGGAGGGGACGCGCCGTCGTTCTTCTGCTGGGTCAACAGCAGAGCAGAGGTCGCCGCGCCGGACGCGTTCACCAGCCCAATGCCGCCGTGAACCAGCAAGATGTTATGGCCGTTGATAACGCTCGCACGGTGGATGGAGTTACCTACCTGGACCGGCTCAGCCACCGACTCGGCTAGCTGGAGGAAGGGAGCTAATTCCTCTTCCATAGCGACGATGACAATAACCTCAGCGGGACTGCCCTGCCCGCGATTCAGCCCCGCGGGATTACTAGCGTTCACAACAGAAGAGCTCACGCGGTGACCTGCGCCCATTCGTCGCGCTTGGCGAGGAAGGTCCGGGCGACGTCTTGGGCGCCGCTGAGAGAATGGCTTTCGCCCCAGCCACACTGGATTTCATTGGCGGCAGGCACTTCGCTGGCCTCCAGAACTTCCTTGAGCGTGGCCTCAATCAGGTCCATGACGGCCGGCAGATCTGGCTCGCCAGCAAGGATCAGGTAGTAGCCTGTCTGGCAGCCCATAGGAGAGAAGTCGATGACAGCATCCGAATGATTACGTGAGCATTCGGCGAAAAGGTGCTCCAAGGAGTGGACGGATTTCATGTCCAGATGAGCCACGTTGGGCTGAGTGAACCGAACGTCATACTTCGTCAAGACATCGCCATGCGGCAACTGCTTGCGGTCGGCCACGCGCACATACGGCGCAACGACGGTGCGGTGATCAAGGTTGAACGACTCGACGTTCATGCGTGAAGTATTCATGGGGTACTTTCCTCCGTGGGTGTCGAAGCCGGACCGCCTCGGGCCCGATATCTGGCCACATCTAGCTTAGCCGCTTGGAGTGGATTCGCGGTTGGTGCGGCGGTGGGGTAGGGCGGTGGGTCGGGCGGTGGTGCGGCGGCTGGGTCGGCACGGCGTCGGGGCTGGCTGAAAACGAATCTTAGCTTCCGGGCGCTAGCTGTGCGGACTGGTCCGGCTGTGCATTCTGGTCCAGCCGTGCGGCGATGGTCGCGGGCGTTGTTGGTTGCCAATCAAAGCCTCCATTGTCACTCCGGGAGCCGTATCCTGCTCAGTTCACATCGGCGGACCTAGCCTTGACTATGCGATACAAGATTCTTTTGCACTACCCAGCACGGGGTGCGGATGATTTGGATCCGGAGACCATGGCCGACGGTCAGTTCTAACTTGCAGATGACACACCAGTTCAAAATTTTCGCTGCAGAGATGCACGCGGCTGGGATTTTGTGCACTGCCTCATCTGAGCTCGTCCTCCGATTACGACTTCGAGCAGCACCACAGAGCAGCACCGCAGAGCAACTACCAGTTTGATTGGCCCCCACAACCCGGCTGTCCTATGCTGAGAAAGTTAGCCGCATTGACCGCAAGTCTTCTTAACCCGCCACGAATAGACGCCGGTTGATGCCTTGGAGCTACAGTGCCAAGACACACAGGATCACGAACGGGACGGCCCGTTTGTTCAATTGATTCGGGGACGACCTCGTAGAACAGGTTTGAACCCATGCTTGCAGCAGCCAAAGGCTCAATCTTCACCCCCGTCGCGATCGGCCGAATAATTGTCGGCTGGGGTGCAGTCGCAGCCCTGATGTTCCTGGGCCCACTCCTGAATCCACCGGTGCCCTTACCACTGCTTGTCACCGCGCTATTGGCCATTGTCGCCGTCATCTTGGTCTGCGCGTTCGGAGTGGTTCATGAGGCCGAGCATCTCGCCCGCCGTCTCGGTGACCCCTACGGTTCACT
This sequence comes from Specibacter sp. NPDC078709, assembly GCF_040686795.1. Taxonomy (NCBI): domain Bacteria; kingdom Bacillati; phylum Actinomycetota; class Actinomycetes; order Micrococcales; family Micrococcaceae; genus Specibacter; species Specibacter sp. NPDC078709. The sequence continues at coordinate 210,843 of NZ_JBFBLU010000004.1, read as the reverse complement.
GGTCCTGACGCTCTCGATCGTACTGATCGAAGTGGTCCTCATTTCCGCTGTCATGCTGGGCCCAGGCGAGCACGCCACCATCGCGCGCGACTCCGTGATGGCCGTTTCCATGATCATCCTCAACGCCGTCGTCGGCCTCTCACTATTGTTCGGCGGGCTCAGGCACGGCTCCCTCAAACACAACCGAACCGGCACCTCCGCCTACCTCGGCATGATCATCGTCCTCACCTCGATCGCTTTTGCCCTTCCAGCCCTCATCGGTCGCGATGGTTCGTACACCTCTGGCCAGAGCATCCCCGTCATCGTGCTCGCCCTTGGTCTGTACGCATTTTTTCTTGTCCGCCAGATGGGCGCCCAGGCTGGCGACTTCACCGAGGTCGATCCCGGACTGTTTGCCCCCAAAATCAGTGCCAAATCAAGATCCACAACCAAGGACGACGACGTCTCCTCCTCAGCTGCGATCTCGTCTTCCCCTGTGGTGTCCTCCGATGCAACGCCGATTGCGGCGATCTTCGTCAAGCACCGAAAGGAGATCTTATTGCGCTTGGTTCTGTTGCTTGTCACGGTGCTGCCGATCGTGCTGCTTTCGCACGATATGGCAACTCTTTTGGACGACGGCCTGGGCCGCGCAGGTGCTCCCGTTGCGCTCTCGGGCCTACTCATCGCCATGATCGTCTTCCTCCCGGAATCCATCACCTCTGTGCGTGCCGCCTTGGCGGGCGAAGGGCAACGAGTCAACAATCTCTGCCATGGTGCTCTCGTCTCAACCGTAGGCCTGACTATCCCGGCAGTGCTCTTGATCGGGATGCTCACGGGCCAAGATGTGGTTCTGGCCGAGTCGCCGGCCAACCTGTTGCTACTCGGCGTGACACTGCTGCTCTCGGTTAGCACCTTCGCTGCGAAGCAGATGACAGCCATGCACGGAGCCACCCATTTGGCGGTCTTCGCCATCTATGGACTTGTTGTCTTCTCATGATTGAGGACCAATTCTCCTGATTCCGGATCATGACATGTTCCAAAGTTCCCGAAACGTTGAGTAACACTGTGTTGGACTTTCGACAGTAACGTTATTGACTGGTGCTTATGTCGATCAACAACAGGGCCGCCGATATCTCTGAGCTGCTCAAGCAGCAGGCGGCCTTGATGCGGGTGGGGGACAAGCTGCCCTCCGTCAGGCAGCTATCCAAGACCTATGGCGCCAGCCCCGTGACTATTACCCAAGCCATCAGCACGCTCTCGGGTCTGGGGGTCGTCAGGGCAGAGCCAGGCCGTGGCACCTTTGTTGCCGGCCGGGTGGAGTCGAACGAGCTGCCGCATCCGGAGCAGCCCTTCACATCTAGCCGCAACCATCTAGCCGAACCCGATTACGCCTGGCAATCTTCCACCCTAGGCCGTTCCCGTGTTGACGCGGTACGTGCTGGACGGTTCCATTCACAGAGCACATCCGGTCACGTTCAATTATCGTGGGGTTATCTGGCTCCCGAGCTGCAGCCCTTCGATGAGTTGCGCACGCTCGGCGTGCGCTGCGCAAAAAGCCACCGGGCGTGGACCATGGCTCCGCCCATGGGACTGCCGGAATTGCGTCGTGCATTTGCCGGGCAGCTCAGCGCGGAACCAGAGGACATGCTGATCATGCCGGGCGGGCAGCAGTCGCTGGTATTTGCGATGCGCACCTTGGCCGATCCAGGCTCAACGCTCATCACCGAAAGCCCCAGCTACCCCGGGGCAGCCATCGCCGCACAGTCTGCCGGCCTGAATCTGGCCGCAGTGCAGGCCGATGAGCGCGGAATTATTCCGGCAAAACTCGCCGATGCTTTGGAGCGCACGCACGCTAAGCTCATTTATCTCCAGCCTTGTTACGCGAACCCGTCCGGTGCCATCCTCAGTCCCGAACGTCGCGTGGAGGTGCTGGCTTTGGCGAAGCGCTACGGTGCCTTCATCATCGAGGACGATTGGGCACGAAACCTGTCCCTCGATGGAAACGCTCCGCCGCCACTATTCACCCAGGATCCGGATGGGCATGTAGTCTCGATCGCCACCTTGACCAAGCCTGCCGCACCAGGATTACGCGTGGGTGCCATTGCTGCAAGAGGCCCGGCAGGGGAACGTCTGCGCACCGCCCGTATTGCCGATGACATGTGCGTGCCACCGCTCACACAAGAAATCGCGCTGGGCTTGCTGACCTCCTCCGCCTGGCCGCGCCACGTGACACGACTGCGCGCCGGATTGCTGGAGCGCCGTGATGCCATGGTGGAGGAGATTCACACCTCCATGACCGGTGCAAAGGTGCCAAACATTCCCACCGGCGGCATCCACCTCTGGGTCAAGCTTCCCGAAGGCAGTAATTCCACGGCATTGACCACTGCGGCCCACCAAGCAGGCGTGCTGATCGGCGACGGCAAACAGTACTTTGTTGACGAGCCGCCCGCACCCTTCATCCGCTTATCTTTTAGCGCCGCTTCCATTCCGCAGATCCGGGCAGGCGTACAACGGGTGGCTGGACTGCTCTAAGCCGTAGCCTCCGGCAGGCCCAGCAGCGCATTCTCCACCAGTTCAGACAGGGCGGGATGGATCCAGTACTGCTTCTTAGCCACATCATGGGCGGTTTGGCCAAAATGCATGGCCTGAATCAGCGGCTGGATGATGGTGGCCGCCTCCGGACCAATCGCATGTGCGCCCAGCAGCAGGCCAGTGGAGGGGTCGGCGAGGACCTTCAGGAAATGACCGGAGTCCTCGCGCGCCCAACCTGCAGCAATGTCGCCATAATTTTGCACTTTCACCACATACCCAATTCCGGCCTTGATGGCGTGCGCCTCGGTGATCCCGACTGAGGCAATCTGCGGATCGCTGAAGACCGCGGCCGGAACAAATCGGTGATCTGAGCTGATGAGCGCCTCTGGGTGCGCCAAGTTGTGCTTAACCACCTTGGCCTCGTGATTGGCGACATGCTTGAGCTGGTATTTGGAGGAAATGTCGCCCAACGCGTAAATACCGTCGACGTCCGTGCGCTGATGCTCATCAACCACCACCCGGCCATGTCCGTCCAGGGCGACCCCGGTCTTTTCTACATCCAGGTTGGCTCCGTTGGGTTTGCGCCCTGTGGCCACCAGCAACACCTCAGCCGTCAAGGATTGCGGCCCGTTTGGCCCCTTCAGTTGAAGTTCGACGCCGTCCGCCGTGTCCGCCACGCTACTCACCTTGGTCTCGAGCAGGACTGTGTAGCGCGCCGCGGCCTCCTTCGTGAACTGGACCGAGACGTCCTCGTCCTGAGACTTGAGCAGCCTTTTTCCACGCGCGATTTGGGTAACGTGCACGCCAAAGGAGGAAAATACGTGCGCAAATTCGGCTGCAACATAGCCGCCGCCCAAAATGACCATGCTGACGGGTAGCGTTTCCAATCGCATAATCGAATCGGAGGTATGAAAGACGGCCGCGGTCTGGGTGGCGCTATCGGCGAGGCCGAGAGTATCCGGTACCACAGCGTGCGAACCCGCAGCCAGAACAAATCTGTCGGCGGTCACGTGGGTGCTGCCGCCGTCGTGCAGGTCAATGTGCAGCTCCTTGTGTCCGGAAAAGCGCCCGCGCCCGGCAAAGACGGTGATATTGGGGCACTCGGGACCCTCGCGGTATTGCCTGCCGCCGGATTCGATGGCGTCGATCCGCCCGAAGATCCTGTCACGGATTCCCGGCCAGTCCACGGAGTTCAGGTGGGCATCGATTCCCAGCGCCCTGCCGTGGCGGGCGGCGTCGGCCAGTTCCGCCGGATGCACGAACATTTTGGTGGGGATACAGCCGACGTTTAGGCAGGTGCCGCCGAAATGACCGTCCTCCACGATGGCAATGTTCCAATGATCAAACTCTGGGCCCGGGATGGAATTTCCGGAGCCGGTGCCGATGATGACGAGGTCAAAGTGAGGCATGGGGATTGCATCCGTTCAGTGGAGAATTGGGCACAAGAACATCTTGCCTGGCAAGTTCGGCACTGTTGCCAGCGCACAAAGGTCCGCCACCGCAGTGATGCGTCGGCGGACCTAGAGCCACCCTATCCTCAGATTGTCACCAAGTTAGATCCAGTCGGGAGCCTTAGGTGCGTTGGTGATGGTGCCGCGGGTATTCCATGCGCCAGTGATGAAGGCCAGGAGTCGTTCGAGGATGGGTGCGGGGATATCTGACACGGTGGCGCCGTTGTTAAAGTCGACGGCGTGCAGCCAGACTGCGCGGCTGCGCGTCCAGCCAGTTTCACTGGCGGGCACGGTGCGGCCCTGGCGGCTTTGACTTGGTTTGACCAGTTGTTATCGGGCAGCTCGCGCCATTCCACCTTGAGGTGCACGGCGGCATGATCGGTGAGAGCACGTAGCGCGATGGAGGACAGGATCGCGCCGAAGCCGATTTCCTGGTTGCGTGCGGTGGGGGAGGAATGCATGGGTGTCTCCACCCCAGTCGCCGCCCATTCAATGAGACGGGCGATCGTACGCGCCTTGTAACCGAGGTGTGCGCCGAGGTGTCGGCGGCTCTAGCAGGGAATGAGGGAGTCGCCGTCGAGCGGTTTATCGGAGAGCTCGTTGAGTTTGCGGGCGATGAACGCGGTGCCGCGCCGGACCTGCAGGAGGGCTTCCTGCAGGTCCGGATCGGTGGTCAAATCATGGCCCACCCGTCATTTCCCTGACAGGATGAGGCGCTGGCCGTTGCGGCGAGGCATACCAAGGTTTACATCGATCTCTCGGGCCGGTCGCTGAAGTACTTCCCGCGCATCCTGGTGCAGTACGCCAATACGATGCTGCGGACCAAGGTGCTGTTCCGTTCTGATTACCCCATGATCACCCCGGCTTGTTTATAGCCTTGTTTCAGCCAACTGAGGAGGCCGGCGGAGGGGCTCGCGTGGGTCCTTGCCCCATATGTCCGTGGTTCCTGCAGTACTGGCAGCCTCCATTGTGCTGAAGCGACAGGCAATGGTCTGGCGCGATTCCAATCCGGGAGAGTTTGCTGATGTGACGGTGGGGCGCTGAATGCCGGCACAGAATCCAGCATGGCCCGGGGCCGAGCAGCACCATGCTGGTCAATGTTCGAAGCTACTGCAGTGCTGGTCGCGAGAGTATATTGGCGGCCAGTGAGCTCATCGTGCGGGGCGACCGTTGCGGCTGTGGGCTCGCCCTTGGTGACTTTAGCGTTCTCTCTGACGCGTTTGGAGTGTCCCATAATTTTGGGTTCCGTATCGGCAGTGACAGCCAAAGCTATTTGCTGGCGGCGCTGGCCTCTGCGGGTGGGCGAATGCCCTCAATCAACAGCGTCAAGGCTCGCTGCGCGGAAACGGGCCAACCTGATGCCTTGACGGGCGCTGCCACGTGCGCCATGGCTGACATCAGGAGAATATCCGTGGGCTCAAAGTCGTCGCGGACCACATGCTGTTCCTTGGCCCGTGCCACCAAGAATTCAAGCTGATGCGCTATCCGATGTTGGAGTGCGTCTAGGACTTCGTGAAGCTCTTGGTGGGAGGAGCCTCGCGCCCAGCCGACTCCGCCAATATAGCCGCCCAGAATCAATTCACGCATGCCGTGATCGCGCAGAAATTGCTCCGTGGACTTGGTCAAGAAGTAGATCAATCCTTCCCAGGGGTCCTCGTGGCCGTTGGCGTCAATCGACAATTGCTCACCGTAGGCAAGATGCTCTCGGTAAACGTCCAGGATTAAGAGGTCCTTGTCGCGGTAGCGCCGGTACAGGGTTGCCACCCCCACCCCTGCCGCCTTGGCGATATCGGCCAGGGGCACGCTGAGGCCCTTACTGGAAAAGAGCTCGTGGGCTGCGTTGTTCAAAGCTCGGTCACGCTCGTTAAGGACGACGACGTTATGGTCGCCAATACTCTGTCCGTCGGGGGAGTGGTTCTTAATCGAAGGGGTCAGTGGCATGCTGGTGGAGCTTTCGATGGCAGGAGAAAATCAAGCGATGTCACATCAAGTGTAGCGTGAGACCACACAGTGCGGAATAGCTGTTCCGGATGCGATACGCTTAACGGAATAGCTATTCCAAGGGGATGGTTTCAATATTCACACTGAGGCAAAAGGTACATGAGCACTGCAACGCAACCACTAAACGTCAATCCGACGCCACCCTCCAGGCCTGACTCTAAACTGGACTCCAAACCTGACTCAAAATGGGTCGGCCTTCGCTGGTGGTCGATGCTGGCCATCGGCATGTCCCAACTCATGGTGGTGCTTGATGCAACCATTATGAACGTGGCGCTTCCCAGCGCCCAGATTGAACTTGCCTTTTCGGACACACTCCGTCCGTGGGTCATCACGGCCTACGCTCTCGCCTTTGGCGGCTTGCTCCTGCTGGGTGGCCGTATTGCTGACCTGATGGGTCGCAAGCAGATTTTCCTCATTGGCTTGGTAGGTTTCGCCGTCGCCTCGGCACTCGGTGGCGCTGCCCCCACTTTCGCGATCCTGCTGGCCGCGCGCGTATTGCAAGGTATCTTCGCAGCCCTGTTGGCTCCGGCGGCTCTTTCCTTGCTGACCACCACTTTCACCGATCCCGCAGAACGCGGCAAGGCCTTTGGTATTTTCGGTGCTCTCGCCGGTGCCGGTGGCGCTGTGGGTCTGCTGCTCGGTGGCGTGTTGACGGAAACGCTCTCTTGGCGCTGGACCCTCTACGTCAACATTGCATTTGCTGCCATTGCTTTTGTTGTTGGCCTGATTGCCATCGCCCCCACAATGCGTGAGCGCGGCGTGAAGCTGGATGTTCCGGGCGCGATTTTTGCCTCCTTGGGCTTCTTTGCACTGGTCTTCGGGTTTACCAATGCTGAAGAGCACGGCTTTGCTGACGCGCGCACCTGGGGTTTCCTGGCCGCCGGCCTGATTCTGCTGGTTGTCTTCGTCATGATCCAACGCAGGGGAAAGTCTCCGTTGCTGCCGCTGCACATTGTGCTGGACCGGGATCGCGGAGCCTCCATGCTCGCTATCTTCGTATCTGGCGCCGTAGTCTTTGGGGTGAACTTGTACCTGGTGTACTACCTGCAGATTGTGCTCGGTTTCACCCCATTGCAAACGGGCCTGGCCGTGCTGCCGTTGTGCTTGGGCATCATGATCGCTGCCGTAGTTTCTACCTCGGTTCTCATGCCCAAGCTGGGCGCAAAGATGCTGGTTCCGGCCGGCATGATGATCTCCGCCACTGGCTCGGTCCTGCTGATGTCGGCCAAGGCTGATAGCAGCTACGCTCTGCACGTGGCTTTGCCGATGTTCATCATTGCTCTTGGTCTCGGTGCCATTATTTCATCGGCCATGAGCGTAGGCACCTTGGGTGTTGACAGCCATCATGCCGGCGCCGCATCCGCCGCCGTGAACGCATCGCAGCAGCTGGGAGGCTCCATCGGCCTAGCCGTGTTGAACACCTTGGTTGCCGGGGCAACCATTACGGCCATCGACGGCGGCAAGGGGCAACTGGAATCCCTCGTCAGCGGTTACTCGGGTGCGTACTTCGCCTGCGCCGTATTGCTGGTGGTTGGTGCCATCGTGACGGCCCTGATGTACCGACGCCGTGCCGACGCAGCAGTGCCCACAGGTGTTGCAGCGGTGCACATGTAGCACTCTGGCACATGTAGTCCTCGCGTGGACCACCAGTCGATAGGCGACTAAAGAAGTCCGCCTTACCCACCACATGCTGTGGTGGGTAAGGCGGACTTCTTGTTTAACTCGTGCTGACGCTCCCGTGAAAATCAGGAAGTGCAGCTCGGGTGAAGGACAGAACGGCTCTCCGTCCACCCGGTGAGGGATGGTCCCGTTCGATTGTGGTCTGTAGCGTAGTTCGCAAACCGTTGCACTTACCAGGGGGTCCTAGGCAGCCGTATCAACGGCGGATAGGTTCGCGCAGGCCTACCTCACAGAAATCGCCGACGTTCCGCACGCCGAACAAATCGGCGCCAAAATGGCTACCGAGTCCAAAAAAGCGTGACATCAAGTTCCTAGGAGAATCCACTGGCGGAAAAGTCCTAGAAGATTGGGCAACCAGCCCAGAAAGACCTCCGGGTCAAGATCAACTGAACGCCTGGAGAAAGGCATCACAACAACTCCGCGAAATTTCCGTTCCCTAGAACAGGAGATCCACCCTGGCCACTGGCCCTGGCAAGAGCCTTGGGGAATCGAGCGAAAAAAGCGGGGCTGCAACCTTGAAAGGTTGCAGCCCCGCCGGTGTCTCGCCCGTGCTACTTAGGCGCTGGTGGCGTCCTGCACCTCGCCGACCAGTTCCTCGATGATGTCCTCCAGGAAGAGCACACCTGTGGTGTTCCCCTCCGCATCGAACACCCTTGCCACGTGGGCACCGGTTCGGCGCATAACCGCCAAGGCATCTTCGAGCTCATGACCGCTGAACGTGGAGGCCAATGCTCGAATTCGCTTCGCCGGAACCGCCTCGTAAAGCTTCTGGGCCGTGGTTAAGTCCATGACGTCCTTCAGGTGCAGGTAACCAACAGGTTCCCTGTCAGCATTCACAAGGATGTAGCGGGAGTACCCGTGTTTGGCCACCGCAGACTGAATGTCGGCGGGGGAAGAACCCTCCGGCAACAGGACCATGTCACGGAGTGGAACCTCAACATCGGAGACCTTCTTGGTGGTGAACTCAAACGCCTTGCTCAGCGTGCCGCTGACGTCGTCGAGCATCCCGTCACGGGTGGATTGCTCCACGATGCCTGCCACCTCATCCAGGGTGTAGGCACTCGTGGCCCCGTCTTTGGGCTCCACCCGGAAGAGGCGCAGGATGGCGTTGGCGATGCCGTTCAGGCTCCAGATCACCGGTTTGACGATGCGGGCCACCATGACCAGCGGCGGAGCCAGGATCAGGGCTGCACGTGTAGGTACCGAGAAGGAAATGTTCTTCGGGACCATTTCGCCGATCACCACGTGCAAGAAGGTGACCAGCAGTAGCGCCGCGATGAACGCGATGATGCCGATAGTCTCCGCGCTCAGGGAGGTTAAGCCAAGCGGGATTTCGAGCAGATGGTGGATAGCGGGCTCGGAGACATTCAAGATCACCAAGGAACACACGGTAATGCCCAGCTGGCTGGTGGCCAGCATCAATGTCGCATGTTCCATGGCCCAGAGGGTAGTTTTCGCTGCCTTGGAACCGGCCTCAGCTTTGGGCTCGATCTGCGAACGGCGGGCGGATATGACGGCGAATTCCGCGCCGACAAAGAAGGCGTTGATGACCAGCAGCACGACGAGCCAGATGATTCCGGGAAGATATTCACTCATGGGTTAGGTCCTGGGTCATGTTCTCGATGATCTGGTCGTGTTCGCTCCGGGAAGGGTCCAACGGAGTGAATTTCAAGCGCTCGATGTGGGTTCCCAATACGCGTTCAACGCGCAGGGTGCCCTCTGAGAGGGACACTTGGTCGCCGAGTTCGGGGATTCTGTCCAGTTGGTCAGTGACGAAACCTGCCAGGGTGTCATATTGCTCGCCGTCCGGAACTTTAATCCCGGTGCGGTCCAGCAGCTCGTCCGGGCGCAGAGAGGCATCAAAGGTCACTGATCGTCCGGTTTTCACGACCCCGACACGGACCTTGTCATGTTCGTCCTCCAATTCCCCGACGATCTCCTCCACGAGATCCTCGAGAGTGACGATTCCGGCGGTTCCGCCGTGTTCATCGGAGACGATGGCGACCTGCAGGCCCTGCTGGCGCAGTAGTCCTAAGAGTGATTCAACGCCCATGGATTCGGGGATCCGTAATGGTGCATGCATCAGAGAAGTGGCAAGGTGCGTCGTGCGTTGTTCCATGGGCAGGGCAAAGGCCGCCTTGACGTGCAACACGCCCAAGATCTCGTCGCGGTCCCGGCCGATCACCGGGAAACGGGAGAATCCTGTTTGGATGGCCAGAGCAATGATGTCCTCGGCGTGGTGCTCCGCGTCCACGGCGACCATGCGCACGCGCGGCGTCATCACATCGGCGGCGCTGAGCTCGGAGAAGCGCAGCGTGCGATGCAGCAGCGTGGCGTGGTCCTGGTCCAGGACCCCCTCCAGAGCAGAGCGGCGAACCAACGAACTGAGTTCTTCGGCGCTGCGTGCGCCGGAGAGCTCTTCCTTCGGCTCGATGCCGAAGGACCGAATGATCCCGTTGGCGGTGTTGTTGAACAAGAGGATCACGGGCTTGAAGACGGTGGTGAACAACGCCTGAAAGGGAATCACTACCTTGGCTGTGGCCAACGGAAGGGCGAGTGCGAAGTTCTTGGGAACCAGCTCGCCAATGATCATGGAGAACACCGTGGCAATGAAAATGCCTATCACTGCGCCGATGCCTGGCACGATCGCTTCCGGAACACCTGCCCCCAGCAACGGGCCGCGCAGCAGGGAACTGATAGCTGGTTCAAAGGTATAGCCGGTGAGCAGGGTGGTGAGGGTGATGCCCAGTTGGGCGCTGGAGAGGTGCGTGGAGGTGATCTTCAGGGCTTTGATGGTGGGGCCCAGACGTTTTTCCCCGCGCGCGGCGCGGGCTTCAAGGTCGTTGCGGTCCAGATTTACCAGCGCGAACTCGGAGGCAACGAACAAGCCGGTACCCACGGTGAGGACCAAGCCAATGCCGATCATGATCCATTCATACATTGAGGCGCCCCTCTCCTGTGGGTGCCGGAATCAATCCGGCAGATAGGGAGAGGGGCCAGGGCATATGTGTTGGGGGGTCGTCCATAGTGTGACTAACTATACGGGCCCTTAGTGCCGGTAGTCGTATTTTAACGGCGCTGAAACCTTGAGGTTTGCCGTGAATGTTCGTGCTCTGAAGCGGGTGCGTTTGCCTGCGCGTCCCCGATATCCGTGAGCCGGCAGTTAGGCCATGTCAGGGGATCCGAACCCCACTAGGAGACGGGGGAATAGCTGCCAAACTCCTTGCTGAAGGGTAGCGAGCGCATCGGTGCTGCCGGTATGAATGTCCAGCAGGCACTGCTGGAACAGGCCATCAAAGAGTGCATAGACAGTGCGTCGTGGCAAGGCTATTTCGGTGGTGTGGAAAGCTGCGTAGGTACTGACGATGCTCCAGATCATGACCTCAAGGCTGGAATCAACCTCGGTGACATCTGCGTGGAAGTCCTCGTCAAACATGCTCTGATTGCGCAGGTCATACCAAAGCCTGTGCATGGGGGTATCGTCGCGAGCCGATGCAGCCAAGGCCGCAGCAAAAGCCAAGCGCACTTGCTCAGCAGAGGTGGCACTGGATGCTATTTCGGCATAGTGCCCAACACAGGCGAGCTTGTATTCGCGCACGCAGTATGTGATGAGTTCTACCTTGTCGCGAAAGTAGTAGTGAAAGACTCCGTGAGAAAATCCAGATTTTTGGGCGATCTCCCGCAAACTGGTGCGGGCATAGCCAAAATCGTTCAAGGTGGCTAATGCGGCGGCCGCCAGTTCCGCCCGGCGTACCTCAAACTTTTCCGACTGCCGGCTCTCAGAACTCAGGGCATCGGCGCTGGCGACATCGGAGCCGGCATTCGATTCGGCAGCTCTGATGGCAACGTTTCGATGGGTCATAATGCCTCCGTTCTATCGCCACTATAGCCCGAAGAACCCGGATTAATCAGCGATCCGGACATGAGCCGTGCCCGGCCCACGTGGAAAGGAGAATTTATACAACTGTCCAAAAAAGGCTAGACAGCGCTTCATCGTCCGTCTTGTGGTGAGCGGAGTGGCCGGTGGCTACCCCCTCGCAAGCGGCATGGGGGTGGGATTGGCGCGTCAAACTCAAGGAGGAGTTCTAGATGAACCATTTTTTGCTCACGGGCCGCAAGGCACTGGTGACCGGAGGTGCACAAAACCTGGGTGCAGCGATCGCCACGGCACTGACAAAGGCGGGGGCCGCCGTCGTTCTTGGAGATGTGAATGCCGTGGCGGGGGAAGCCAAGGCAGCCGAGCTAAGGGCTGACGGTGCGCAGGCCACCTTCGTCCACCTTGACGTCACGGATGAGGCCAGTTGGAACACCGCCATGCCACAGGTCATTTCGGCCCTGGGTGGCTTGGATATCTTGGTGAACAATGCCGGCATCGAAGTCACCAGCTTGCTGATCGACTTTGACCCGGCTGCGCTACGCAAGATGCTGGATGTGAATGTGGTGGGCACCTCGCTGGGCATAAAGAACGCGTTCAAAGCCATGAAGCCCGACGGCGCCGCGGGTAAGGGTGGTGCCGTGGTCAACATCGCCTCGGTCTCAGCCCTGATCGCCTTCCCTGCGTTGTCAGGCTATTCGGGCAGCAAATCCGCGGTGGACCGGATCACCCGCATCGCCGCAGCCGAATCCGGAGCTCTTGGCTACGGGGTACGAGTGAACTGCGTGTACCCGGGGCTCATCGGCAATCCCATGGGCCCGGTACTCCTGAAGGCGTCGCCAGGGGCAATCTAGGGGTTAGTTCGTATGTATTGGTAGACGGTTTGGCGGCTGACGCCGAATTCTCGGGCGAGTGCTGCTTTCGCCTCGCCAGCAGCGGCGCGCCGAATGAGTGCACCCGCCTGCTCGGCGTTCAGCGCCTTGCCTCTGCCTTTGTAGACCCCAGCCTTCCTGGCCAAGGTTATGCCCTCGCGTTGTCGTTCTCGGATGAGTGCTCGTTCGAACTCGGCGAATGCCCCCATCACGGACAGTAAGAAGGTAGCCATCGCAGTGTCGTCTCCGGTGAAGGTCAGATTCTCCTTCACGAACCGAACCTGAACTTTCTTCGCGGTTAGCCGCCGGACGATGGCCCGGAGGTCATCGAGGTTCCGGGCCAGGCGATCCATGGAATGCACCAGAACGGTGTCGCCGTCCCGGGAAAAATCAATCAACGCTTCCAGCTGGGGACGGTTCAGGTCTTTCCCAGACGCCTGATCGGTGAAGACCCGGTCGAGATGCTCGCCGTCGAGTTGCCGGATCGTGCTTTGGTCCAGCGTACTGACCCGAATGTAACCGAAAGTCTGGCCAGTCATTATTCCCCGCTCAATAGTGTCAGGGCAACTCTAAGAGCCTGCCACCTAAGTGTCAAAATAAGCGATTGATGACCTCAAGTTGACACGTGTTCATTGGGGGCGGTTTACGCAGGGTTTACGTCTGGTTGGGGTGTACCCCAACCAGACTCCGCATACTTAGCAGGCAATTTCACGACACTACTACCAAGACCCCACTGGTCAGTCATCCCCAGGCTTCTGAACAGTGCTCAAACTATTGGCAGCGGCAGGTTGGTTTTTTACCAAAACTGGTGAGTCACAGGTTGTGGGTGTCACCAGCCCTAACATAGAGTTCGAATTGCACTGTGATACAAAGCACGGCACAATGCCGCTCACAAGAACCAAACCGTGGGATAGATGATTAAGAAGTACATACTGACGAGCGTTTCCGCGCTCGCTCTCACCATGAGTCTGCTCGTAGCACCACCAGCGATGGCGGTCGATGTAAACCCAGACGAATCTGCCACTGCAATTGTCCAGGCCGAGTACAAGGGACTTGAACCTAGCGAGATCGTAGAACAGGGCCTTGCTGAGGAGGGACTGGATGTCGAGCATGTAGTTGTCGATGCCAGCGGCATCGAGATTGCAGCCGAGACGACAGACCCCGAGAGTAATTTCGCCTTCGATCTTGCCCTCGAACCGGGTCAGGCTCACGGAAACGTGACCTTCACCGATACTGTCGACGGTGTGACAGCGACTGAGAACTACAAGATCGAAATCCTGGAATCTCAGGTCGGTCGTTCAGTCTTTGTGTTGACTAGCCCCGAGACCGGCGAAGAATACAAGTACGATTCGGAGGCTGCCAGTACATCGATCGCGTTTGTCATTCCGATCGCGTTCGCGGCGATTTCGCTCTCGACTGCCCTTTACTACCTGGCTATCGGTGCAGCCATCGTGGTTGCCGGGGTTCTCGCACTCGAAGCTGTGAAGGCAGTATCGCGTATCATCGCTGAGAATAACCGGCGCCCCAGCAGCCAGAAGCGCAGCTACTACCCTGCTGTCCGCTCCGGCAGTAAGGTCTTCATCAGTCCAAATGGTCTGAGCTCTGCACAAGCCCAGACGCGTGGCCGCGCAGGGCAGGACGTCTGGGCACTCTCACGTGACAGTGCGAAGTCCCTGGCCAAGACACTGAACCCATCAGGCACACCGATCGGTGCTGAGAAGCATGGTGCCGGCTACCTGTGGCACTTCCACCCGGCTGCTCACAGGCCGAACATGCACAGTTTCTACGGCCTCCCATCGTAGATAGCCCATTCGTAGCAGGTGTGCGGGCGGAAGCGGTAATCTTCTGCCCGCACACTTGAATAGAAACGATAGGAGAATTTGATGGCCATTTACGACATGCTCCTGAGCGAGGCTCGAGAGCACTTCGGCGTCCAGCCTGCGGTGACCTGTACGGATGCGATTTCACTTCTTTACTCACTCGGTGCCGTGCCGTTCGATTTCGACACGCATCGGGACGATCTTATTGATGAGTTTGTCGATCCGAGTCTCGTTGTTGGCGCCTACACTTTGGCAGAGCCATCGCTTCTCCGACGACGAGCTACGCCGGAAGAGATAGAGAATTTCACCGCTTCCCCGGATGAGAAGTTCGACCCGCTGGAATACGGTGGGGACCGTGCAGAATGGACACTCTTGGCCCGTGAGGTCGAGACGCTCGCAAGGCTGATGGTGGTTCTTGAACGCGATCGAGAGTCGGAAGAGTTGCTGGGGAACTTTCGGGTGTATGGCGCCGGTCAGTGGTTGCGTGAGACGTTGTGGGCAGCTTCGGGCGTCGTGCCGCGCGATCCAGGTGCGCCCTCCGCGGAGTCCGAACTGTTTGGGCGAGCGTTTGCGCATGTTGGGCGCGAACGCTTCGAGGCGGTTCCGCTCCAGTGACAAGGTACGGCGTCGCTGATCGCCCCACTCTCAGCGAGATTAGGAGCCCGGCCGGTTTGGGTCGGCTACGGGTGGGGGCTTGGCTGGCTGCCACAGCGTTCTCAGGAAGCGGGGCTGGGGCAAGTGTGGTTTTCCCCTCGGTATTGCTGGCGTTCGCGGCTCAAGGGGTTGAGAGTGTGCATGTGTCATCGAACCGCGCAGGGGTTTTCATGCTTGCTCCGCATCGACCAGGGCGGACCTGGGCTCGCTTGTTCGCACTGTTCGCGGTACTGCTCGTTCCTGCTGTTGCCGTCACAGTCTGCCTGCAGATTTGGCCGGTGCTTCCGATTGCGTTGATAGCAATGGCTGTAACAAGCTTGACGCTCGTAGGGCTGATGATCATTCTATTGAGCTCCCTCAGCGTTCTGCTTCGAGCGGGTGCACCAACATCGCCCATCGGCACTGAGACACCCTCCGGACCGCGGATGGTTCTCTCTGCACTTGCACAGCTACCCGGCTCGGGCAGTTCAGTCGTCTTTGAGGTGCGATCTGCGATTCGCGCCCTTCCCCCCGGAACTGTCGTTGTCGCGGTGGCGCGGACCGAGGAGCTGGCCAACAGCTACGCGAGGTTGGGGTTCTCCCGTGGTGAGGGAAAACGCGTCTTCTTCGTTGTTGACTCTGTCGCCTACTGATCGTTCAAGGGCGGGCTCTGCGGAATATGCTCGGCCGCACGGTTGATTTCACCCGATAAGAGTTCCACTACGATGTTGCGGCTCACCGCCGCCGTTGCCAAAGAGGTTCCCGATTCATGTCTTCTACTGCCGTCAGGCAGCAAAACCGGAATATCGACACCGTGGGCCACGGCATCGATACCTGTGCGAGCGGCAGCGGTCGCGTAATTTCCGTTGGAATCGATCGCCGATACAGACATTGCACTCGTGAATCGAGCTGGGTAGTCCGGGCTCAAGAATCTAACATTCCCCGCTGAGGCCACGACGAGAATCCCAGCGTCATGGGCCCGTTGGACAGCTGCTTCCAGCTGACTGCTCGGTCGGCGTACTCCCATGCTTATCGAGATCAGATCTGCCCGCGCTGCGACAGCAGTATCGATCGCTTCAGCAAGATCAGTGGCGACAGCTCCTTCCCCCACATCGAGGCTGAGAATACGTACTCGGTCTGGGGGAAGTGAATCCGCCCCTCCGTTCACGCCGAGCAGCACGGACAATACCATGGTCCCGTGATCGCTGGAAGGGCCGTTCTGCGCTTGTTCGATCCCATATTCAGAAAACTCTGCGAGACTCGTCTGAATGCCGGTGTCGATCAAGGCAACCAACACATCCCGTTCGATAGGTTGCATGGCGCACGCAGGCGAAAGTGAAACCATGACGAGCATAAATGCGAGCCACGCAGCACTTCTCGAACGTCGAAACTTCCTGGAACAGTTGAGAGTGGCATTCGACGCGGTTCTCAACGCAGCAGTACGAGAAGATGAAAATTTGGCCATGTCTACTAGTATCACCGACCGGGGCTTAAACGGGGCTTAAAACTGGCAGTGGCCGCTATGCAAGTGGCCTGTATTCCTCTGATTTGTTCGGCATCTTGTCCATGACCATCGTCGTAGGGAATAGCTCGGTGTTGAAGTGAGGATCGTTCAGCACCTTGAATCCGATCACAACACTGTTCTTGGTGTGCTCGCCGCGCAAGACTCAGCGCAATCATTTGCTGAGGAAGTCGGTGGGTGCTTTGCTAACAGGGTGATCGTTTCGTCCTACCCGGTTGGATACCGACATGACGAAGGGGCTGAATACATGGCCCCTATCCCAGACACGCCGGGCACGGCCTAGCTGAGGTTTTCTGAGCGGTTTGTTAGAAAAATATCCATTCATGCGGAACACCATCAAAGCACTCTTTCCGCCGGTTTCGCCCTCACCTGGCCCAGGTCCAGGTGGGTGGTCATGTCGAGGGTGAAGCGTCCGTAGGGGTTGATGTGTGTCCAGAGCAGCGGGGTGAGCCCCCTGCGGTCTTCGGGCTCGAGCAGTTCGTTGAACTCTGGGACTTCGAGTACGGTTTGCAGCATCAAGGTATTGACCAGGACCAGCGAGGACTGGAGCAGGTGCAGGGCGAGCATGGACACTTCGGTCGTTTCACGGTCAGGACCGGTGAGGTCACGGTTTTTGCCGTAGAAGACGACGTCGTTGCCACTGTTCCAGTTCTCCACCACCTGCAGCCCGGAATTGATCTCCCTGCGGAGGTCTTCGTTGGCGAGGTAGTCGGCGGCGAAGATCGTCCGCACGGCCCTGCCAAGTTCCTCCAGCCCCTGGTAGGTGGGGTGTTTCGGACCTCCCCTGGTGAAGCGGCGCAGGATCGTTTCCGACTCGGCGGTGCCGAGCTTGAGGGCGGTGGCGTATTTGACCATCTGGTCATATTGCTGGGCGATGATCTCCCAATTGACCGGACGGGACAGCACCGCATTGATCTCCCCGTAACTTTCTTCATTGCTGGCACGGTAGAGGCGGATGGAGCCGATGTTCTTCAACCGTGGCAGCAGCTTGAAGCCCAGGAGCTCGGTGAACGCGAAGCCCACGATCGAGGCGCCGTGGGTGTCAACGTAGTTCGCTTCAATCTCCGCTTCGGTGTCGTGGCGCAGGACGCCTTCGATCATCGCTGCAACCTCGGACGAGGAGCAGTTCTTCAACTGGCTATAGATGCAGGTCGACTTCTTCTCCACATGCCAGTAGATCATCACGCCGGGTCCGCCGTAGCGGTTGTGCCATTCTGTCATCAGATTCGATTCCCAGGACCCGAACTTCTTCGAATCCGATGCGCACGCGTTCCCTTCACCCCACCAGGCCGGGGTCCTGGCCTCGAACGTCGCGTTGACGACTTTCACGATGGCCCGGCGCAGGTTGTCCTTCGTGATGAAGGTCCGGCGGACATGGCGCAGCTCCCGCTCGCTCTCCCCATGACCCCCGGCATCAGTAACTGCCTTGATGCCCATGTTCGTCCCCAACCCAAAAAGACAGAGCAACAACCTTCGCTGAAGGGTTTCCCGGTCAAGGACCTCGCGGGAGGCGACAGAGACGAATTCCTCGGTGAACCCAGTCAGGAAGTCCGCCTCCTTGAGAACCTCAAGCAAGTCCAGGGTTCCCCACCGCGCCAGGACCTCGGCCTTGAGTTTGCCCAGGTTGGCCGGCTCGTCGAGCTTCTCCAGCTTGGGTACCTTGATCCAAGGCGCCCCGCGGCGTTTGGTAATCGTAACCCCACCGGTGGTATCACCCAGGAGCCCGTTGTCCAGCTGCTCCAGTGACCTGGCCATTCTCAACTTCAGATCGGAAATGAACGCGGCCGGGTCCAATGGCTTGCGCAGGGCCTCATAGTGAAGCTCACGTGAAGCGTCGAAGTCCTGGGGCAGGTCATCTTCGGGGTCACGCCACTTTCCTGCCCCATCGACAAAGACCTCCCGGCGGCGCAAAGCATCCCGTAAAGACACGAGCAGGCAGAGCTCATACGGGATCCGCTCAATCCTGCCCTTCTCATCCCGGAGAGCACCCTCCCCGGACTTGGGCACCACCCCGGCGACCGGAACTACCTCCGTGGCGGCGAAGAACTGGTTTTTACTGCCGGTATCCGCGTACCGTTTCAGCAACTCGATGGCGTCCATGATGGGGCGGAATGCCGTGTTGTGACAGCGGAACCGCAGCACGGACAGCAAGGCCGGCAGCATGCGGCGGTAATGATTCGAATATGAACCTCGCAGCACTGTCCGAACTTTGCCTTGGAACACTGTTTCGTTAGCTTTTGCCTCCTTGACTAGCTGCCGCAGTGTTTTCTCGCTCACCACCGGGAACACGGCGTTCCGGACCGTCTCATCGGGGCATGCGACCGCTGTTTCTGCCAGTTTGAACAGCAACGCCGTCTTCCCACGAACCCTTTGCAGGTCCTCAGTCAGTTCCTTCTCAACCTTTCTGACCGCACTGGTATTGATCTTCAACACCAGGACCAGTAATAGATCTACTAGGCTGTCCGTGATCTCAGCCGTGCGTTGCTGACACAACGCCGCCAACAACGTCAGCCTCACCGGTTGGGGTGTGTCCCAGAAATCCGATGGATACATCCGCGCCGCCCGCACCCGCCACGAAGAAACGACTTTCTCAGACACACTGGCAAACAAATCAGAAGGAAGATCCAGACCCTGTGAAGCTGAAAGCTTCTCCACCTCCGAGAGTAGCGATTCCAACCCAGCCGGGCCAGGATCAGCCTTCAACATCGCCAACAAGGAACCTGCTGCTCCGTCAGCGATGAGGGCTTCCAATCCCGCCGCACCCGCAGACCCCAGGTTGCTGACGACATCAGCACATAGGCGCTGTTCAAACAACGCCCGACCGGCACCAACAATCCTGCCAGCACGCCCAGGCGGCTCAATCTTCTCCTGACGACACCGAGACAGCAAAGCCTCAACAAGAGCAGCCTCCCGAACTTCCGACGGGCATACCCGCTCCGCCAGCCACCCCGCCAACCGGGCCTCATCAGCCGAGGTGAACTCCCGAAACCCAAAATGAGACCTGATCTCGGCGCGATGGTATTTGATGGAGCGCCCACCCCAATAAGGACCCAACTCACTATTCGGCACAGAAATCTGCGCCGCGATGTAGTCCAACGCTCCCAGCGGAAGCTCCGAAGGACCGCCTGGAAACCTGGCATGTTGCTGAAAGAACTTCAAAAGGACAGCAAACCCTGCCCGAGTAACTCCTGACTTCTTAGCCATCAATGCCACGTCCTCATCGACTAAAGTCCACGAATCAAGAAGATCACTCGTCAGTTTCAGGCCCATACCAGAACCTAATCACATCTAGATTGCCCCTGGCGACACCTTTAGGAGTACCGGGCCTACTACAACTGGCACCGGCGTCTCGTGGACGGGCCCAGCCCACGGGCGGTGGCCCGGCGGGAACGCGACAAGCGGGTCGCTACGGTCTTTGACGAGTCTCAACAGACCTATGGGGCGCCGCGAGTAGCGGCACAGCTGGCCCGCCAAGGGACGCCCGCGAACCCGAAGACGGTCGCTGACTCCATGCGTCGGCAGGGCATTGAAGGGATCAGTCCAAGGATGTTCCGGCCGGTCACCACGATCCCGGGCACCAACACCCATCACCTGCCGGACCTGGTCAGCCGCAGATGGGACCGGGGACGGTTGGATGCTGTGTGGATTTCCGATATCACCTACCTGAAGACTCGGGAAGGCTGGTTGTACTTGTGTGCTGTCCGGGACGGCTGCTCTCGGCGTGTGTTGGGCTGGGCGATGGATTCGGTGCAGAACACCGACCTGGTTGAGCGGGCGTTGCGCATGGCCCACACGCTCCGTGGCGAGCTGCCTGCAGACGTCGTATTTCACGCGGACCGCGGCGCGCAGTTCACCTCGACACAGCTATGGGAAGCCTCAAAAGAATTAGGGATCCTGCAATCTGTCGGACGCACGGGAGTGTGCTGGGATAACGCAATGCAGGAGTCATTCTGGTCCACCCTGAAGACAGAATTTTATGACCGGAAAGCCTGGCTGACCCGGGCCGAGGCGAAGACCGCCGTCGGGTGGTGGATTGAAGATTTCTACAACCGTCAACGTCTTCACTCGAAGCTGGGGATGGTGCCGCCGGCGGAGTATGAACAGCAGTTACGCACTCAAACAGCGTCGGACGCAATGACGGAAGAAGCACTCACGCAAGCCGCATGATGCAGAACACGTGTCCACAACTTGCGGGGAACCCCACACACGAGAAAGTAGATCCCCAGGGAAAGTGGACTCTTCACAGAACCGGCACGTGACCCGGGGTCGTCGGCGTGCCCAAAAACCGAGAATTGCCCAATTCCCGCGCATCGCCAGAAGGTCAGCCCCTGAAATCCACTACTCGCGGATTCGGGTCTGACAGCAAGCGCTGGCTCACGCTCTTCCGAAACTCCATCACCTTCAAACTCTGCAATCACAATGGCCCGCACCGTCGCCAGCAGATCCCCATCGATCTACCTTACTTTGGCCCAAACCCGCGTGACCTCGACTATGGAATGTTCGGCACGCTCACGATTCGCTCGGCCGAGGGCAATGCCGGCTTGGGCGCCGCTGCGACGCAGCGGCCTGGATCTTCCGAAGTTCGAGCGGGTACTCCTTATGATGCGGATTTGGACATCGCCCGGCGGCAAGGATCGTTTCGCGGGATACCAAGCTGGTGAATTGTATGGCGGTCCCGGTGACCCTGGGTCAGAGCGTCCTCTTTCCTAGGGCCACCGTGAGTGGACGAAGCAGGGGATCAGCGACCGGTGCGCAGAGCGGCCCAGGTCCGGCTTCCGACAACGCCATCAGCTACGAGCCCACAGCTGCGCTGGTACTCCTTGACACGCGACTCGGTGGTGC
Organism: Specibacter sp. NPDC078709; assembly: GCF_040686795.1. NCBI lineage: Bacteria > Bacillati > Actinomycetota > Actinomycetes > Micrococcales > Micrococcaceae > Specibacter > Specibacter sp. NPDC078709. The sequence continues at coordinate 189,637 of NZ_JBFBLU010000004.1, read as the reverse complement.
CGCCGAAGACCATATCGCAATCGAGGTACCGACGCTGGCGGGCAACGAGCGCGCGCTGCACGCTGATCACCGGATTGGTTCGTGACCCGCGACGCAAAGTGGGGTATCCGAATCGGCTGCTCGGGGCTACAACTATCATTGACGCCCAAGTTTTTGGGCCGACGACGCCGTCGTCGGTCAAGCCGTACCGACGCTGGTATTTCATGACCGACGCCCGCATGGAAATCGTAAAGCGGTTCCCGTTCCGAAGATCGGCGCCTCTGGGCAGGCCGATGACGTGTAGATATTCTTGCAACAGAGTTACCTTGCTATGTATCATGGCGTACTTCAGCTTGGGGAAGTAGCTAGCCGACTCCGCGCTGGCTGTTGGCGCGCCGAGCAACGCCGCCACACCTGCCAGCGCGGTCGCGCTGCCCGCGGACAGCGCCACTCGTCGCGAAAGTAGTTTGGACATGGGCTTAACAGTGGGTTCAGTCAAAGCGGAGGCCCTTCCTCGGTTGCAGCCGCGGTGGCACGGGGCGTGCAAGTGCGGTATTACACCCAACCTAACGCACGCGTGGCGACTGGGCAAGAATGCGCGTTGCCTCACAAAGAAACCTCCGCGTAGGCCCATACGTTGCCTCAGACCCGAATCCGCGAGTAAGGATAGGGGTCCGGGGAAGAATCGCCCGGAAATTCACGCTAAGGGCGCTCCGGCTCGGGCGGTGAAATTCTATGGATCTAAGCGGCGGGCTCGCCAGCGCGTTTGATGGCACGGTAGACGGTGGACCGGGCTACGCCGAAAAGTTCGGCAATTTCAACAGTCGTGTGCGTTCCCGCCCGGTGAACGGAAACCAGGTGTGCTTCCTGGGCTTTGGAGAGTTTGGGTTGTTTTCCGCGTAGCCGGCCCTTTGCCTTGGCGACGGCCATCCCCTCACGAGTGCGGGCCCGAATCAGGTCTGCCTCGAATTCGGCAACCATGGCCAGGACATTGAAGAGGAGTTTGCCCACGGGATCGGTGGGGTCATGGACGGAGCCGCCGATGCTGAGCTTGACCTCGCGACGGGTGAGTTCGTCAACGATGTCCTTTGCATCGCGCAGGGACCGGGCCAGGCGGTCAAGCTTGGTCACGACCAGGGTGTCCCCGCCCCGGCAGGCCGCCAACGCTTGCCCCAGTCCGGGCCGTGCCCTGTTCGCGCCGGTGAGGCCTTGGTCGGTGAAAGTCTTTTCCGGTGACACTCCGAGGGCAAGCAAGGCGTTCTTCTGCGCCGTGAGGTCTTGGTCATTGGTGGATACGCGCGCGTATCCGATCAGGAGTCCGGTCATGGCTTTGAGTGTACCGTTTAGCCCCCCATCACCGGGCTTAATTGCGGGCACGGTATACGGGAATCTGACATGTGCGGAAACACGCGGTTTTGAAAAAAGTCCGAAGTCGTCTGCACACGCTCCGCTGGCCGACCGGCTTGCGGGACGGTATTGCTGATCAGTTCCGAAAGACCTTCTAGCCCGCTCTACCCGGGTAGATCCTCATCGCAGTGACCAAATTGACGTCGCTGCAATTCTCGCGAAGTACCTGCGGTCCTCCCATCAAGCCAGGTTCGGCATCCTGAATAGTGGGAACCAACAGCAGGTACGACCCCGCTACTTGGAATATTCGGGCAAGGAAGGCTACATGCCGTCAGGTCATGAGTGTGCGTCTGCTAGCTTTCGATTTTCTGTCAGCTGGGAGGCACCGTATACCGTGAACGCAGCCGAAGCTAGAAGTACCAGTATCCATAGGGTCAGTCCCGGTGCATTGTGCATAGCCATCTGAGGAATGCGACGTTCCGGCACGACGATCACACCTATAAAGGCGCCGACAATACCAAAGTAGCTGCCTGTCATAAATGACTTGTGTGCTTGGATCTTCCCTTTGACCACCGCCCGGAGACCAATAGTGACCGTGCAGAACGTAAAGATGGAGAGGCCATGCAGCCAGGTAAATCCGCCATCGATTGTGTAGATGCCAAATGAAGTGAGAACAACAATGTACATACAGATAATCCATGTACGTCCAACAAAGCGGTGGAGGGGGCCGCCTTTGCGGCGACGCACCAGCTGGAACAGACCAAAGACAAGTGAATAAGTTGCTGCGATGGCGTGCACAGCAATGAGTGGTGCCCACGGTGAACCCAAAATTTCCCCCAATCGATGGCGCAGATGCGCCGATTGGTTACGCTACACGATGGGCAAGCGTGAATAGATCTATTCTGAGTTCCTGACAGTCACAAACGGGTATGCCCAAGTCTTAACTTCCCTCCGTTGTCCCACTCAAGGTTCCCCCTACGGCCGAGATATGTTCAGGGCAATGTCGCCTCGTTTAGGTCTCCAGGTCCTTGTCGGGGTTCCTGAAGGGTCGAAGTTGCGTGCCGGTGGAGTCCGTGGCGAAAGAGTATCGGCCCAGCATGTTGATGTGTTCCGAGACCAGCGGCGACAGTCGTTGTACGTCCTCGTCGGCGACGGGGACGCCGCGGTCGCGGAGTTCGGTGAGCGCGGCGTCCAGATAGCGGGTGTTCCACAAGATGACCGCGTTCAGCACCAGACCGAGTGCGCCGAGTTGGTCTTCCTGGCCTTCCCGGTAGGACTGGCGTATCTGCCCCCTCCTGCCATGGAAGATGAGCCTGGCCAGGGCGTGCCGGGATTCCTGCAGCGTTAGCTGCGTATGGATTTGCCGGCGGTAGCCCTCATCAGCATCGATGAAATCCAGCAGATGCTCGGTCTTGGCTATTCTTCCGTACTCCGCCAACGCCTTTCCGAGCAGGGTTGGTGTCCCACCGCCCTGGGTGACCCGCAGGATTTCCGAGGCGCGCACGGTCCCGGCGGTCAGGGATCCGGCAAGGCGGAGCATGTCCGGCCAGTTGGCCGTGATGAGCTCCATGTTGATGCGGTTGCGGCCGGCCACCGCGTTCAGCTTCCCGTAGTCCGCTGTGGTGTCGATGCGCCAGAACCGCTGGTCCGGCAACCCTGCAAGGCGGGGTGAGAACCGGTATCCGAGCAGGGTGAAGAGCCCGAAAACCTGATCCGAGTAGGAGGCTGTGTCGGTGGCGACCATCTCGGGGCGTTGGCCGCCGTCAAGGTCGAGCAGCCCATCGAGAATGTGCAAGGAATCGCGGACCGTCCCCGGAACCACAACGGCACCCAGGCCGGAGACCTGGTCGTTGAGATAGTTCAGCCAGGTCAGGCCTCGGCCTTGACCGAAGTAGCGCGGATTCGCCCCGGCATTGACGGTGGCCACCGGAACCACGAACCGCATTCCGTCGACGGACGCCAGTAACCCGTTACCCCAGCGTTGCGCGAGTCCCAGACCGGACTGGGCCTGGATCAGCCGGGCGTTAGCCGCGCGAAGCGTATCGGCGCGCACATAGTTTTGATCGACGTGGCTCAGGCGTCCCCGAGTCAGTGCTGGGTGGCCGTCCTTGACCACCGGTGTTAGCCCGACGTTGCATGCCTCGGCCACCAGGATGGCGGCGACCGAGACGCTGAGCTGGCCCATCCTCGCGGAGGCCTCCGAGACGTGGCTGAATTCCGAGAGGAACCCCGTCCAGGAATGCACTTCCAGCAGCACATCGGGCAGGTCCACCCGCGGCAGCATCCCGGAGACCAGCCCCCGCAACTGGGTCAGGGACTCCGGTATCGTCTTGGCCTCCAGGGGTGAGAGGTGGACCTTGCCAGCATCATCAATGCGTACCGCAGGATTGTCTTCGATTTGTTCCGCCGCCGAACGATAGCTGATGTCCAGGCGGTGACGAACACCGGCAAGGTGGTCCGTTGGGTCTTCCGGCAGCTGGAGCGCCCTCAAGGTCTCGTTTTTGGTGGCCTTCCACACCGGGTCGGTCAGCAACCGCGCCCGAGGGTCTCCCCAGCGACGCCCGCCCACCACGAAAATGTCCCGGCGCCGCAGCGCCTTGTGGACGGCCACCGTCACCGCCACCGTGTAGGCCTTGCGATCGATCTCCTCCGCAACCGTGACAAGACGCTGCCAAGCCGGCGAGAGCACGGACAGATCAACCTCGGCCGGGTCTTTCTTGAGGCCGTCCAGAACCTCCGGAAGCGCTGTCAGTGCCGCCAACGTTGGCGTCCCGCCCACGGTGGCCCCGAAGGGTGCCGCGGTGGCCAACGCCGGCAGGAACGAGCGCACGGTGGCGAACCGGCGCAGCATCTCGGCCGCGGTGTCAGCCTCGGCACCGTCGGGATTCACCACTTCGTTCACCACCTCCAGCGCGGCGCGTAGCTCGGACAAGGAAACCTGATCGGCCAGCACCGAGGCGGCCTCTGCGCCGGAATACTCCGTATTGTCCAACACCTCGACCAGCGTTTTCGCGGCCTTCGCCAATTGCAGTGAGGCCTTGGACAAACGGGGCAGGGACTTCAACCGAGCCGCACTGGATTCCCTGGTTGCCTTGCGCAGAACGCGTTCGGTAACAATGGCATCCAGAGCATCACACAAATCATCGGCAACCTCCGACGTCAATGCGCGCACGGCACAAAGCAGTGTCGCACCCCGGCGCTGTCCCGATAGTCCTCGAAGCGATGAGGCCTTGCCCGCCAACCCGTAGCGGGCCAGGGCATTCATCCGGCCCTCGGGGACCATCTCCACATCGATGGACCCGGCACCCAATGCCCGCAAGAGAACCAGCCGCTCCAACTGCCGCAACAACTCCGGCACCGATACCCTCGCCGGTCCGGTTCGCAGCCGCTCCCACGCAGTCAGCCTTGATCCCTCCTCAACGCGGAGCAGGCTTTCCAGTTCCAGAATCAACGCGGGGCCGGCAGCGTCAATCAGCAAGGAATAGAGACGGTCATTTGATCCTGCACGGACCTCTAAAACCAGTCGTGTCAGCGTGGAGAGGCCGGGGAGCAGGACCTTGCGCTCACGCAGCCAGAGCACTGCCCGTTCAAACATACGCACCGGGCCCTCCGACGAAGTCCAGGCCCGGGCCTCCAGGAACAGCCTCAGCTCTTCGTACCTGGCCGGATCGGAGAAATCCGTATACCCGTACGCGGTGGAGATTTCCGCGGCGTGCTCATACCCGGTCTGTCCCCGCTGCGCATACAGCTTGAGCACGGAAGCATCGGCAATGCCCAGCTGTCCGGCCAGGGATTCCACCACCGGCCACGGAACAGCCAATGGATCCGTCAAAAAACGTCCGGCTACCCGCACCGTGATCAGTTGAACAGCAAATCCCAGGCGGTTGTGCATTCCCCGGCGGCGACCAACCACCGACAGGTCGGCGTCGTCCAACCAACAGAAGCGTTCCAGGTCCTCCGCTGGTACCTCGTCGGGGAATCCGCCGAACCCTGCAACCTGCTCATCACTTAGAAAATCGACCGCCATGCCACCCATTCAACAGGCCGCTGACACCTTAGCGTGAATTTCCGTACCGCTCTTCCTCAGACCCCGGCTCCGGTGGGCCGTAACGGCGATGTATTGGTGACTCAACCCTTCTGGGCTCTTCTGGACGTTGGCTTGAAATCGGCACTGAAGGATCTTCACGGATGGACAGTGTTGCTCGCCAACGACGGAAACCTGGCGGCCCTGGGCGAGCGTTGGCGCGGTTCAGCGGTGGGGGTGGACGACGTCGTGGTTATCCTCGCCAGTGAGCGATTTGGTTCCGGAGTGATCGACGACGGCAGGCTTCTGCATGGTTGTGGCGGAGGCGCCGGCGAGCTGGCATTCCTCAAACAAGTCGAGGGGGTAGGGGACACCTTTGGCATTGCCCTGATGGCACGCACCTGGGCTGCGGAGGCCCTCGCTGGACGTGATGACACGCTGCTCCGCGAATATCCTGCCGAAGCAATTGGAGCTGAACACGTCTTCGCCGCCGCTCGCCAAGGTGACGCTGTGGCACGGCGGATTCTGGATCGGCTTGCCGATCGCATGGCACGGGTCATCGGGGCCGTCGCTACCATCCACAACCCGGAGCTTGTGGTGATAGGTGGTGCAGTTGCCAAGTCTGCAGGCGCACTGATGGACCCAATTGCTGAGCAACTGCCCCAATTCACCGCGACCCCTCCACGGCTGGCCGTTTCACCCCTGGGTGATTCGGTGGTGACCATGGGTGCGGTCAGAAGCGCGCTGGACTTTGTCGAGAAGGAGACCCTGGATATCGAGCTACGCCACAGTTAGGTCAGTAGCTCGGACAGTTTCGGGTGCAGATGCTTACTTTCAATCGCAGTGCGGGCCTGAGTCGCGGCTACCGTCAGGGCATCGTCAATGGTGGCACCGCGGAGTGTCGCGGCCAGGAAACCGGTCATGAAGGCATCACCAGCACCATTGGTATCAACAACCTCGGCGGGAAGAGCGCTGACCTCGTGCCGCGCCCCGGATGCCTCCAGTGCAATTGCACCCTCTGCTCCGCGGGTGCAAACGGCCAAGCGGGGGCCGCGTTCCAGGCAGGAACGCATAAGGTCCCACGGGTCTTCTGCATTGTCGTCACTCATGAACACCGTTGTGGCAGCGCGAAGGAACGGTTCGTGGAATTCTGACGATCCGTCATAGTCGTGAAGGTCCGCCCAAATGGGCGTCTCCTGCGCGTCCAAGCGCTGCAACAGGAGCGCACCAAGTTCGCTGAGGTCAACGACGGCGACGTCGGCGGCGGCCACCGCCTCAGCCGCGATGCTGAGTTCGCGCTCGGTGGGCGTCGACGGAACCGCAACGTACAGCGACACCCGTTTGCCGCCGTCGGACATCAAATTGACGTGGCGTTCGGTCTGCTCGGACGCCAAGGGCTCGACGTGCACCCCGGCTGCCGTAAGGGCGCTGCGGATCCGCTGCCCCTCGGCATCAGTTCCAAGCGGCGAACACATCCGCACTTTGATGCCCAGGCCGGCCAGATGCAGGGCCTTGCCAGCGGAGGTCCCTCCGATGGTGTGCCACGAGCGGCGGGCAAACTGCATGTGGGGGACAGGTTCCGGAAGGTGGTCGAGGAGGATGAGTTGATTCCACGATGCGGGGCCGCAGACAGCTACAGAAGGAGGCGCAGACATGGCCGTATCCAGCCCTTCATTCATAACAACCTGACCCTGGGCCGCATCATTGGCGGTGGTCAGAACGGCCGGAATCCGGCCGGCTTCAATATTCACGGATCAAACTCTACACAAGAATCTCCCATCTAATGAGAGGTTGCGCCGCTGATACCATCACTACACCCGAGCCGCAGCAACACTCCTTTGGCATGTGCTATCCCAGCCGCGAAATCACCGCAAAACGCATATGACGGGGTGGCTTATGAAAAAGTGAAATATCCGACGTTAGTGCGGTTTTCTGCGAGAAGTGTGCCGCCGTTGACCGGGGATCTGTCCCGTTTGAAGCTCTGGGTCCAATCTTCGCAGGCATCAGTATTGCAACGCCCGGCGGTCAACCGGATGCCGCGCAGGTCTAGAACCGGATATTTGGCGAATTCACGAGCTGCCCCTTCATGGCCGCTGTCACAGACCCTTACCTGAATAGGATTGAATTGTCAGATGATCACCTCCACCTGGAAGAATCTTGTTGTCGAGACCCAGTTCGCCAATGAACTGACCCTTACCGGACTACGGAGGCTGTCCGCCGTCCCTACCGACCCTGTAGAAGCCATGTATGGCAGCGACGACCAAAACTACGCACTTCACGTCGGAATGTACTCGTACTCGTCCGGACTAGAGCGCCTGTGCAAACTGGCTATCGCATGCCACGGATATGTAACTACGGGAGAGTTCCCCGAGCTCCAAAAATATTCACACAAGATTGGAAAACTGCTCGACGCCGTTGCGGATTTGAGTCTTGAGGGCTTTGGGTCCTCAAAATATAGGTCGAAATACCTCGTCCGACCGGATGGTGACTTTGAAAAAGAGCTCACAGCGACAGTTCTGCGGTTCGCCCAAGGAAGCGGACGATACGAGCACCTGGATTCGCTCTGGAAGGACAAAGCTGAGGTCAAGACCTATGAAGAGTGGTGTGAACTTGCGGCAAAAGCAAAGGATTCTGTCTCAGCTGAAGTGCACGGGCTAATTGCCCTCAAGGAGTCACTGGCGAATGTCATCGAATCGGAAATGATCAACTTAGAGCTTGAATCTACCCACGAGAGCATGAGACCTGACCTCGAAATTCAGTTGTATAAGCCATCGGTCGGTGTGATGTTGAGCCTGTTCCGGATGGTCCGGTGGGTTTCTACAATCCTTGATGTTGTCACGGACAGCCCGCACCATGATGAAGCACAAAGCTACCGGATCATGAATCTCCCAACGCTTGGCGAAGTCGTCGCTGTAAGTTTCATCCATTCATCTGTGGACTTCTTCAACTTCCAGATCGCGAGATTCTCTGACGACGAAGTCGTCAAGGAAGAGCTTGATGAGGCGTACAAACGGATGGGTGAACGTGAAATGGACGAGGATGACGATGGAGTTGAGGTGTGCCAGGCGCGAGGCGCGACGAACTTGGACGAAATCGGTAGCGCGTTCGACTTCCTGCCCAAGTGATAGAGGGAACCGGGTGACACGGGACAATAGCCTTGTGTCGCACGTTTCAGAAAGGGCAGGTTTCTAGTATGGGCGGCTTGTGAATTCGTCAAATATCCGACTCTAGACCTGCGGGGCGTCCGGTAACGATCGTTCACGAGACACTTCCCGAGGCGCTGATGCCGCCCTGGGTTCTAGAGGCCTGTGATGTAACGCTTCCCGTGTACGCGCCAATGTATTGGCTACCTCCCTTGTAGGACACCACGCGCCACGACCTCACCTGGTCTAATGAGGCCACGATGAACTAGCCGGAACTTAGGGGAATATCGCACTAACGTCGGATATTTCACTTTTTCACATTATGGCCGCTATTTCATCCAATACTCTATTGAGGTTAGTTAAATTAGTCCGAGGATCGTCGCCATTTATGCAGGTCAGGGCCCTAATCCGTCTCTGGACTCCACTTGGATATTTTTCTCTACCTTGTCTCCGTGCAGGTCAGAAAGCTTCCTGACCTGCACCCTTGCAATCAGATTGCATCTGATGAAAGATATATTCATCTAATGCAAGATGTGGAGGGGGTGTTTTTGGATGGTCGGGAATAGCTTTGCACCTGGGGCACCGAGTCTGCATCTGATCGGTGATCTGCCCTTGCTGCGGCCGGAGGAACAGGTCTTCACGGCCATGTTGGATGGTTGGCGCAACCAGCAGTTGGCCCGCAACTTGGCATTCTCCACGATCGAGGGTCGTGAGAAGGCGGTGCGAGCATTCGCCCTACATGCCGACGCTTTCCCGTGGGCCTGGACGCCGCTGATGGTGGATGAGTGGATGGGTGATTTGCGGTCGGTCCGGAATCTGCACCACTCCACATTGCGGACCTACCAGGGGACCATCCGTTCCTTTTGCGGGTTTGTGACCGACCCGGGCTATGGCTGGGCGACCATTTGCCAGGATCGCTTCGGCACCCACCCGATACAGGTGATCCACGAGTGGAACGCGGCCGTGCATGTTCAGGAGGCCGAATCTGGCCCGGTGAAGCGTGCCTTCACGCGTGATGAGTTGCAGGCGTTCTTCGATTATGCCGATGAACAGGTTGTGCGGGTGCGCGGGCGTGGACGCAAGGGTTGGTTGCCGGCTTTCCGTGATGCGATGCTCTTCAAGACGGCTTATGCTTTCGGGCTGCGCCGCAACGAGGCGAGGATGCTGGATGTTGTGGATTTTGGCCGCAATCCCCAAGGGTCGGAGTTTGGGGACTACGGCGTTCTCTATGTCCTTCATGGCAAGGCCATGAAGGGCTCTGCGCCCAAGCGCCGCAGTGTGTTGACGGTCTTTAATTGGTCGGCGGAGATTTTGCAGCAGTGGACTGAAGAGGTCCGTCCCTTGTTCTCCACGGCTGGTTCCGGGGCGCTGTGGCCTTCGGAACGTTCCCCGCGTGTGGGATTTACCCAGATGAATACCCGTTTCGGGACCTATCGGGACAGTCTCGGTCTGGATAAGGGTCTGGATTTTCATTCCTTTCGGCGCTCCTACGTCACGCACCTGATCGAGGACGGCTGGGATGCGAGGTTCGTTCAGGAACAAGTAGGACACGAACACGCTTCCACGACCTCGATCTACACGTGTGTCTCTTCAGACTTCCGCACCAGAACACTCCGCCGTGCCCTGGACACCACGCTTGCTGCTGCCTTGCAGCTGGAAAGGAAACTTTGATGAAACGCCAGGTAAGTTACCAATGGAGGCTGCGGGAAGTCATGGCCACCCGGGGGATTTTCAACGCCACCGACCTGTCCCCGCTACTGCTTCAGCGCGGCATTGAGCTGTCCTCGGTGCAGGTCTGGCGGCTGGTTACTCAGGTCCCGGAGCGGCTTTCTCTGCCAGTTCTTGCCGCGCTCTGCGACATCCTGGATGTGACCCCTGCCGAGCTGATCGCCACCCGGGCAGAGGCCGTGGCTCCACGCCGCACGGCCACCGGTGGTGCCGAGGTCGTGGATCTCGCGGCCACTATCCGGCCCAAGCGTGCCCGGATCACCCCCGCACGGTGAGTCCGTCCTACGACAGCCGTGAAAAGTATGAGCGGTGGCATATACGGATCTGCGCTCGTTGCGGCCGGCAAGCTGCCAAGGCGGCGAACTGGTCAGATGGGCCAATCTGTCGGAACTGCCTCGATAAGGCCAGCCGCACCTACGGTTCCTGCACCGGCTGCGGTACGGAGCGTCTATTGCCGGGCCGGGACAGCACTGGCCAACCTGTTTGCCGAGATTGTGCAGGAATTAGCCGCGATTTCTTCTGCGATCGTTGTCATTTTGAGGGACGTTTACTTGGTGGAAGGTTGTGCGAACGCTGCACCCTCACTGACCGTCTGCGCTCACTGCTCGATGATGGAACCGGCCGGATCCATCCGCCACTGATCCCGCTTTTTGATCAGCTTAGGACCATGCAGAAGCCTGTCTTGGGGCTGGGCTGGATCCAGAGTGCCCAGCCCCACGCGATGCTCAGAGATATTGCCGCCGGGCGACTTGCCTTGACCCATGAAGCATTCCAGCAAGTACCCAATTGGAGAAGCGCTGCCTATCTACGCGATCTGCTCATGCAAAGCGGAGTCTTGCCGCTCAAAGACAGGCAACTCCTCCTCTTTGAACGATGGCTGGAGACCCATCTGGGCGCCGTGGCCGATCCCGACCATGCCAAGCTGCTGCGCCGTTTCGCCACCTGGCATCAACTACGCAAGCTACGGGCCAAAGCAGCTAAAGCCCCGCTGGGCGATTCGACAGTCCGGGAAGCCCATGAGCAACAAATCCAGGCTTTGGCGTTCCTGAACTGGCTCAACCACCGCGGCACCGCCGTAAACGACACCCGGCAAGGCGATCTGGACGCCTGGCAAAGCGAGAACTATTTCACGCGCCGGGCGTCCCACGCATTCCTGACCTGGTGCATGAACACGGGCCGCATGCCCGTCCTGACCATCCATTCCCGACAAGCGGCGCGTCAGGCGCCTATGAGTCAACACCACAGAATCAACGCCATCCGACGCCTTCTCGCCGAGGAGAATATCCCGCTGCATGCCAGAATAGCGGGCCTGTTGGTTCTGCTCTACGCCCAGCCTGCAACACGCATCGTCAGGCTCACGGTCGGGGACATCACCACAGATTACAACACCACCACCATCCGGTTTGGTGATCCTCCGACACCGGTACCCGAATCAGTGGCCCGGCTCCTGCAGGACTACCTGACGAACCGCATCAACCTGGACGCCGCAACCAACCCCGGATCCCACTGGCTCTTCCCCGGACAACGCGCCGGTCAACCCATTCACCCGGTCACCCTCCGGGCCTTCCTGCACAAACAAGGCATCCCACCCCAACGCGGACGAACCTCCGCACTACGACACTTAGTGCTCCAAGTACCGGCCCCCGTCCTAGCCCAGGCGCTCGGCTACCACCACACCAGCAGCACCAGAATCGCCGCAGAATCCGGTTCCCCTTGGTCCGGCTACGCATCAGGAGGCCACGACTAGGCAACCGCAGACGGAATCCAGAAACCACACGAAAGCAGGCAACTCTAATACAGACCATCACCAGCAAGCCCCAAAAAAAGATTTGTCACTTGTGAGACGTTTTGGTTTCACAGGACATAAGTAGGCATAAGGGAAGCAGTTGCATGGGAATTGGGGGGAGACATGGAGCACTATACGGATATCGAGACCGACCGCAACATGTCTCTTGACATTGCGTTGCTGTCCCTAGTCCAGTCCGGAGACAGGGATGCCTTCCGGCAGATATATGAACGCCACTTCAAGGCGGTGGCGTGGATCGCTTTGAGGTTCCTTGGCTCCAAAGAGCTCAGCGAAGATGCCGTTCAAGCAACGTTTCTCGTTCTGTGGCAGAAGTCGAAAGAGATCGTTCTCGCCGACTCGTCACTCATGCCGTGGCTTGCGACAGTGTGTAGGTTGCAGTGCCGCAATATCCAGAAGAAAGAATGGCGACGAGACCACACCTCCATCGATGATTTCCCCCAACTCCAAGCGGGGGATCGCTCCCTTGAGGATCAGGTCATCGATGCGGCACTGATCCAGAGCCTTGATCGCGAGATTTCCAAAATGTCCCAGGTCGACCGCGAAATTTTCCGGCTCTGTCTCATCGAAGGATTCAGCTACGACAGTGCCGCCCAGAGCTTGGGCATAACGAAGTCATCCGTTCGCAACAGGCTTTCCCGCCTGAAGTTGAAACTCCGTACTTTTCTCACAGCAAAAAATTGAAGGAGGAACCATGTCTAACTCATATGACCGTCAGTGGCCCTCAGATGCAGATATGGACCGGATCTGGGATTCCACTCAGACGGCCATTACCAAGCAGGCAAAGACCGCCCACCGGCGTAAAGTCACCCTGATCGCCGGATCTGGCGCCCTGGCACTGGGCATCACGGCAGGTGCAATTATCATTCCAGCTACACAAACTCAACTGGATTCAACGGCACGCTGCTACAGCGACCAGAGCACGGAATCCCAGTATTCCGACGTAGCCCTAGCAGACGGCCAAGCGGAGCTCAACCAGTCCAGCGCCATAACCAACTGTGGAGCAGCCTGGGCCTACGGAAACATCACCCTCGGGCAGGTCCACATCACGGACAACCAACAGCCAATCGCCGCGGCCCCGCCGTTAGGCGTATGCCTCCAACCCAACGACATCTTGGCAGTGTTTCCACTCACCAGTGCAGCTGGGACGGTCCTGACCCCAGAGGAACTTTGCCAGAAGCTCAGTCTACGTGCAGCAACCAAATAATTGAGTTTGGGTGCCAGCTAATCCGCTAAGAAAAGTGCTGGCGCCCAAACTGGACAGACCACTAGAGAAACCTCTAATTGTGTCGAAAATCATCATACGTCACTACTGAGGGGTTCAAATGAAAGTTTCAAAACAAACACTAAAACTGTCTGTGTCCGTTGTGGCGGCTGCGCTGATCGGGATGTTCTCGGGGTATGAGTAGTAATGGAACAGGATTGCGCGTTTAGCCCTCGGCTACGTGACTGTCGGTAGTCTGTAGGTTGTGCCAGTTGAATTCTTGAGTGATGCGCAGGCTGCCGCGTTCGGGCGGTTCGTGGGAGAACCTTCGCAGAACGATCTGGAGCGGTTCTTCCATCTCGACGACACCGATCAGGAGTTGATCCGCAGGCGCAGGGGTGAGCACAGTCGGCTTGGGTTTGCCGTACAGGTCGGGACGGCACGATTTTTGGGGGCGCTTCTTGCTGACCCGCTCGATGTGCCATGGTCCGTGGTCGATTACGTTGCGGCGCAGCTCGGAGTCGCGGATCCCTCGGTGGTCAAGCGATACACCGAGCGCGTTGAGACAGCCAACGCGCATGCGCGCGAGATCCGTGCCGTTTACGGGTACCGGGATCTTGATGCTCCGCTAACTGAAGCATTGACGGCGTTCGTCTTTTCGCGGTCCTGGACGCATGGCGAGGGGATCACCACGTTGTTCGGACACGCGGTTGCCTGGTTGCGCCGGGAGAAGGTCCTTTTGCCGGGCGTGAGCGTCCTGGCACGGCTCGTGGCTGCGACCCGTGAACAGGCGACAGTACGTTTGCACGCACAGATTGCTGTTGCGGCGGAGAGTGTCGATCCGCGGTTGCCGGCGGTGTTGTGGAGCTTGCTGACGATTGGTCAGGGCGATCGGGCAAGCCGCCTGGAATTGTTGCGTACTGGGCCAACGCGGGTTTCGGGCCCGGCGTTGGAAAGGGCTTTGCAGCGGGCGGCTGTGGTGCGTTCGTTCGGGGCCGGTGCGGTGGATCTATCGATGGTGCCTCCGGCACGGGTGCGTTCTTTGGCCCGGTACGGTTTGGGGTCGAAGGCCCAGACGCTGGGTCGGCTTGCCGAGCCACGCCGCACGGCAACGTTGGTGGCCACGGTCGCGGCCTTGGAAGCGTCCACAGTCGATGATGCACTGGACCTATTTGATCTCCTGATGGCAACAAAGGTGCTGGGTCCCTCTCGTCGTGCCGCGGCCGCGGAGCGATTGGCGAAGATGCCCGAGCTCGAGAAAGCCTCCAGCGTCTTGGCCCGGGTCGGAGCCGAGCTGCTGCGCGTGCTTGAAGGTGCGGGTGAGAGTCTTGATGTCAGTGCCGCTTGGGCTGCCCTGGAGAAGATCACTACCCGGGACCGGATTGTCGATGCAGTGGCGAAAGTGGGCGAACTCGTCCCGGACGGAACGAGTGCTGAGGGTGCGATGCGCGAGCAAATGTCCCGACGCTTCCGCACGGTTGCCCCATTCCTGAGGCTGCTTGGAACCACGATTCCCTGGGGCGCTACACCGGCCGGGGAACGGGTCGTGGAGGCACTGGTTGGGGTTGATGCTCTGCATGGGCGGCGCAAAGTACGCCGAGATGAAATCGACGAGGCACTGGTGCCGCCGTCCTGGCACACGGCCGTGTTCGGAGCGAGCAACGAGGCCGAAGTTGACCGCGATGCGTGGGTGGTGTGCGTGTTGGAACAGCTACGTGCGAGCCTGCGCCGCCGTGACGTGTTCGCAACAACTTCAACCCGATGGGGTGATCCGCGCGCACAACTGCTCGCGGGCCCCGCGTGGGACGCGGCACGCGAACCGGCCTTGCGGTCGTTGAGTCTGGATGCCCCGGTGGGCGAGCACTTGCAGGCGAAGCTCGAGGTGTTAGACGCCGCCTGGAGAGGTTTGGCGGAATCAATCGGGCAGGCTGGCCCGGAGGCCAGCGTCCGTCTGGTCGATGACGGTGAGGGGAAAGCCAAACTGTCGGTGTCACCGCTCGATGCCCTGGATATCCCGGAATCGCTCACCCGGTTGCGGGTACAAATCGCGGATATGCTGCCGAGGGTGGATCTTCCCGAGATCCTGCTTGAAGTGCATTCGTGGACCGGTTTCCTTGACGCCTACACTCACATTTCCGGGTCTGTTCCCAGAATGGATGAGCTGCCGGTGTCGGTGGCTGCCGCGCTCATCGCCCAGGCCTGCAATGTGGGGTTGACCCCTGTCGTGGCCGACGGGCATCCCGCGTTGACTCGGGACCGGCTGGGGCATGTGGATGCAAACTACATCCGCGCCGAGACCCACACCGCCGCGAACGAGTTCCTCATCGAGGCCCAGTCGAATGTTCCGGTAGCCCGTTCTTGGGGCGGCGGGCTGCTGGCCTCTGTGGACGGGCTGCGGTTTGTTGTCCCGGTGCGCACGATCAACGCGGCCCCGAACCCGAAGTACTTTGGCCACGGGCGGGGTCTGACATGGTTCAACGCCGTCAACGACCAGGTCGCCGGCATCGGTGCCGTGGTGGTCCCGGGGACGGCCCGGGACTCGTTGTACGTGCTGGACACGATGCTCAATCTCGACGGCGGACCCAAACCCGAGATCGTCGCCTCGGACACCGCTTCCTACTCGGACATGGTCTTTGGGATCTTCACGCTGCTTGGCTACAGATTCTCGCCACGCATCGCGGACCTGAGCGACCAGCGCCTGTGGCGCGCAACTTTCCCTGGCGAGGTGGCCGCCGACTATGGGGTACTCAATGACGTCGCACGGCACAGGATCAACCTGGGAAAGATCACGACGCACTGGGAGGATATGACTCGTGTGGCCGCTTCTTTGGTGACCGGATCGGTGCGCGCTTACGATCTGCTGCGCATGCTCACCCGTGAGAATGGTTCCCCGGCTCCGCTCGGGGCAGCGCTCATTGAGTACGGACGCATCGCCAAGACCCTGCATTTGTTGTCCCTGATCGACCCGAGCGATGAGAGCTACCGGCGGGCCATCAACTCCCAGCTCACCGTGCAGGAGTCACGTCATCGTCTGGCCCGGGCGATTTTCCACGGCAGGCGCGGGCAAATCTACCAGCGTTACCGCGAGGGCCAGGAAGACCAGCTCGGCGCGCTGGGGCTGGTAGTTAACGCCGTCGTGCTCTGGAACACCAAATACACCGATGCCGCCATCACGGAACTGCGTGAAAATGGGCAAGAAATCCCGGAAGAGGACATCACGAGGTTATCCCCGCTGGCTGACGCTCACATCAACATGTTGGGCCGCTACGCATTCACCGCACCCGCGCCTCAAGGACTGCGACCATTTCGAGGCGCGGCCGCGTCCGGAACCTGACCCCCTTGCGGTACGATCCGAAACGTCAATCCGGACAGACCCCTAACGGGACGACGACTCTGATTCGGTAGTCAAAAGTAGTGCTCTGCCTGGTTCCTGTCGCGGGCACGATACACAGACGAAGTCGATGACGTGTGGCTATGAGTCGCAGCCCTCCGTGTCGGCTTTTCTCGGTTTAGGTGTTCGCCGCGGCTCCAAGTGGGTCAGTTGATTCTCGCCCCTGGGGTTAGCGAAATGCTCGGCTGATCGCGCTGCCAGTCTGGAACAGCGTGATCCACGCGAGGAATTTCTGGATGGGTCGTAACGGTAATACAACGAGACTCCGCCAACCATGGCGTCGAGACCACGACTTAGTGATCTGGACCTGAGTACCACCGGTTGCGTTCACCAGGGTGAACTCCGTCAGAACCGAACTGCTTCGGGCAACATCGGGATGCGCGAAGCTCCACACAATCCTTTCCGGTCGATGCGCTGCGACGAGTTCAATGCTGCGGAGGCGAAACTGGGGCTTTATCTTCACCGGCTTCCCGTCTGGGTGACTTGTGGGTGCGAGACCCTGCCAGACCGCACCTGCAGTCGTTTCCTGTCCGCTGTGTTCGACGGAACCGATGCTAGGTTCCCACTCGGGGACGTGTGTCGGGTCTGCGAGGAACTCCCACACCTTTTCCATCGGTGCGGAAACGAACGTCTCAGACGAACCCGAGATCCGCCCCTTCACCTTTTCTTCGGCAGGCGTAGTCTTCTCAGCAGGTGAGTCGAACTGGTCGAGCTGCTTGAGCAGAGCATCGGATGTCGTACCTAGACGGACCAGGATTTCTGCAATCAAACCACTGGGCTCTGTGACCAATTCTCGGAGCACTGCGGCGGCGTCGCCCGTCTTGTTTTTGCCACTGGATTTGGTGATGAGGCCAAGAGCGCGAGGACTCCACTCGTACCCGTCCGTTTCGTGAAACACGATCCGTCCGGCCTCGGGGAATGAGGCCTCGATGCCGAGCGAAGCAAGTTGCACTTCGCGCTGTTCTCCAACCGCTTGGCGGGCGGCATCAAGGCCAATACCCATACTGCGAAGCGCGCGTCCGGCGGATTGGTCATTGATAACGAGGGCCAGGAACAGGTGCTCGATGTCTGCTTCCCGAAGGCCTAGCCGAGAGGCTTCCTCCATGGCGGCAAGCGAGAGAGATTGACTTGTCTGAGCAGCGCGAACGAGCTTGTTCATGCGTTCCTCCTGAGAATCGGGATCGTGGGGTCAATTCGTTTGGAGTGCTTCTTGTGAGCGGCCTGCCGTGTCACCCCAAGCGCGTCAGCGATGTCCTGCCAATTCATACCCGAACGCAGCGCTGCCTCGACTTGCCGCAGCTCTAAGGTGTCCGCGAGCACGCGCAACGACGACACTGCCCGCAGCCCCGCTTTCGGGTCGCTGGTGTCGGCTGCCACGGAAGCGATCTGTGAAGACTCCATACTGTCAACCTACGTTGCTGTACATGCTTCTGTCAACCAAAGTTGCTGCAATGCCACCGCTTGCACATGTCTAGTTCCACTGCCCCGTCGACCGTTTCCTTCCGGTCGCGACGGGGCCGTGCAGGCGAGTACTGAAATTTGTGCAGACGACTTCTGAAATGGACCGATGGGCGAAGGTCGGTATCTTAAAAAGAATGATGCCTCGCGCGATGTCTCATAACGCTTGGGATGCAAGACAGCGGATCAAGACACCTTGGGATCCTTGACGATACAAGGATGCCACTGTCTTGCTACCATGTCCCATAAGTACGAGGCGTAGTTGCAGTAGGCAACCACTGTTACGGGACACTTTGGAGAAGACAAATGGGCAAATTGATCGGGTATGCACGGGTATCGACGCGGGCTCAGGATGCTGACCGGCAGATCACCGACCTGCTCGGTGCCGGGGTGCGCCGCGATGACCTGTTCACGGACCAGGGAGTCAGTGGCGCCAGGGCCAGTCGGCCCGGATTCGACCAGGCCCTGGAAGCCCTGCAGGAGGGCGATACCCTGGTGATCACCACCCTGGACCGGCTGGGTCGATCCACCGCCAACATGCTGGATCTTTCCAAAGCGCTTCGGGAGCGCGGAATCGGACTGCGGGTGCTGAACCTGGGTGGCGGCGATGTGGACACCGGCACGCCGATGGGGTCGATGGTCTTCACCGTCATGGCGGCGCTGGCGCAGATGGAGCTGGAAATCAAGCGGGAGCGGATCACCGATTCGGTGTCCAAACGCCGGGCTGCGGGCAAGGATTTGGGTGGGCGGCGGGAACGGTTCACCAACAGCCAGATCGACAATGCCCGACGCCTGATCGACGGGGGTCAGCCGGCCACCCAGGTTGCTCGGGACATGGGCATGTCCCGAGCAACCCTGTACCGGCGCATCGCAGGGATCGAAGCACAACACTGGATCACTACCCAAGGCCAATGACTCTCACGGGGAACTCATCAGCTGCTTGCCGGATGGCCGCAGTCAAAGGAACGCCAGGTCTCTATCGGCGCATCGCACAGGCCGAATCACGCCAATGGCGGATGGCCCGGACCTAGCATCTCCAGCTACCCCGAGACTTCCGGGGAAGCCCTCATCGGGCCAGCCTGAAATTCTCAAGTCGAGGGCTAAACGCGCAATCCTGTTCCATTACTACTCATACCCCGCTTTGAAGAATGATCCGGTTCGGCGGCCGCTGGGCACGGCCTCACGCCGAGGGACGCTAATACCTTGCTGGAGTTCTGCGGAATAGGGCGCCGCGCATCGCGGTTGAACGGCCCGGCCTCGACAACAACGCCACCCGATTCAAGCGGCGGATAACTTAGACAGCCCAAAAGCTGAGGAAGGGTTTAGGGAAGGGCGGGCCAGTCATGGTGACTGGCCCGCCCTTCAGGGTGTCGGGATGCTGCCCAGCGCGTGAAAGCACTGGGCAGCGGGTGGCCGACGCGTTAGCTTTTCTTCCTGCGGCAGACCAGCAGGATCACACCCAGCAGTGCAATGGCGCCCAGAACAGCCGGTCCAAAGCGCTTGGCCAGCACCGGCAACACCGCCGAACCCAAATCTAGTTCCGGTGCGGCCTGCGAAGGGGCTGCCTGAACGGGAGGGGCAGCATGGCGCGCTGCCGGTGGTGGGGGAGTTGGGGTCACCGGGGCCTCGGCCTCGGCAGTCGGGACCACAGGGGCCGACTCAGTCTCCTCCGGCTCATCCACCGGACCTTCCGCCTTACGGATCACGCACTGCACAAACTGTTCCAACAGCTTGTCCGAGATGTCCTGAATGACGCCCCGGCCAAATTGTGCGGGCTTGCCCGTGACGTTCATGTCAGTGGAAACGTCCACCGTGGTGCCCTCACCGTCAGGTGCCAGCACCGCCGTGACGGTTGCTCCGGCCGTGCCGTTGCCACGCTTATCCTTCCCTTGCGCCTCGATGATCACGGTGTGTGTGGCCTCGTCGCGGGAGAGAAAGCGACCCGTGCCCGTGTAGAGCATGGCGATGGGTCCCAGTTTGATCTTGACTGTGCCGGTGAAGGTGTCACCATCCACCCCGGTCAGGGTGGCACCGGGAAAACACGGCGCAATCTCTTCCAGCTGGTTGAAGGAGTGCCACGTATCTTCCAGCGACGACGGGACGCTGAAGTGGTGTTTGAGTTCCATAGCGTTCCTACCCTCTTTCCTCTGAAAGTCCGACGGCGGCCAGCACCGCACGCTTGGCCAGCACCGTCGCAAGATGGCGCCTGTAGGCGGCATCCCCATTCAAATCGCTGGCCGGATCCGTTCCGTCGGCCGCGTTGGTGCAAGCTGCAGCGATGGCACTGGTCTCCACGGCACAGCCTGCGAGCGCAGCCTCAGTAGAGGTAGCACGTAGGGGAGTGCTGGCCATATTGGTCAGCCCCAATCGGGCCTCGACAATCACGCCAGCTTCCACCCGAACTAGAGCCGCCGCAGCAACAATGGACCATTGCTGGGCCACCCGGGTGAACTTCTCATAGTGTGATCCCCACCCGGTGTACTTGGGCACCGTGATGCTGGTGAGAATCTCGCCTTCTTCGACTGCCGTTGTGAAGTAGCCCTGGAAGAAGTCAGCGGCTTTCACTGAGCGGGTTCCACCCGGCCCCTGCAGATTGAACACCCCCTCCAGAGCCAAGATGGGAGCTGGCATGTCGCCGGCCGGATCCGCGTGAACTAGTGCCCCGCCAATGGTGCCGCGATGCCTGACTTGAGGATCAGCCACCGTTGCGGCGGCCTGCGCCAACAACGGCGCATAGCTGGCAATCATGGGATCTGTTGCCACCACGTGGTGTGGAGTCATGGCACCAATGGTGAGGGACCCGCCGTCGTCCGTGACGCCTGACAGCGAAGGTATTCGTCCTAAGTCCACCACCATGGAAGGGTCTGCCATGCGCAGTTTCATGACGGGGATCAGGCTTTGGCCGCCGGCGAGCACCTTGACGTCGTCACCGGCTGAATCGGCGGCGGCCAGGAGCGAAAGCGCCTCGGCAACCGTTGTGGGCGCGGCGTAATCAAACGCGCTGGGGATCATTGCACACCTCCGGTGGTTTTGGCTTCCTGCAGGGCGTGCCACACACGGGCTGGTGTGCAGGGCATCTTGATATCTTGCACGCCTAGGTGGCGGATGGCGTCCAGCACTCCGTTGACAATGGCCGGGGTGGAGGCGATGGTGCCTGCCTCGCCCACGCCCTTGGCGCCGAGCTGATTACTCGTGGCCGGGGTTTCTGTCCGCGCTGTGATGTAGTGCGGCAGATCCGGGGCGCTGGGGACCAGATAATCTACGAACGATCCTGAGACCAGGGTGCCGGCGTCGTCGTAGACAGCTTCTTCGAACAGTGCCTGCGCGATGCCCTGGGCCAGGCCGCCGTGGACCTGGCCCTCAACGAGCATGGGATTCACCACCACCCCAACATCGTCCACGCACACGTACTTGAGGACCTTGACTTCGCCAGTTTCGGTGTCCACCTCCATGGCCGCTAGGTGGGTGCCGTGCGGGTAGGAGAAGTTGACGGGATCGAAAGTGGCCTCGGAGTCCAGATTCGGTTCCATGCCATCGGGCAGATTGTGCGCGGAGAACGCGGCAAAGGCAATCTCACCGAAGGAGGTGGACTGCTCGGTACCCCTGACGGTGAAGGAGCCGTTGGCGAATTCGAGATCGGCTTCGCTGGCCTCCATCATGTGGGCCGCGATGGTCTTGGCCTTTTCAATGACCTTGTCCGCGGCGGCCAAGACGGCCATGCCTCCTACTGTCAAGGACCGGGAACCGTAGGTGTCTAGGCCACGTTGGGACACTTGCGTGTCGCCGTGCAGCACCTCAACGTTCTCAAACGGCACGCCGAGCCTGTCAGCAACAAGCTGGCTCCACGCTGTTTCGTGGCCTTGCCCATGCGCCGAAGAACCGGTGACGACTTCCACGTTGCCAGTGGGCAGTACCCGTACTTGGGCGTGTTCCCAGCCGCCGGCCGCATAGTTCAGCGCACCGAGCACGCGGGACGGAGCGAGTCCACACATCTCTGTGAAGGTGGAGATGCCAATGCCCAACTGCACAGTCGCGTTGCTATCACGCCGCCGTTTCTGTTCGGCCCTCAGCTCCTGGTAACCGAAGAGGCCGAGAGCCTTTTCGGTGGCGGCCTCGTAGTTACCGGTGTCGTATTCGAGCCCGGCCACCGTGGTGAACGGGAACTCGGTGTGTTTGATCCAGTTCTTCTCGCGCAGCTCCAATGGATCCATGTTCAGTTCCGTGGCGAGTTCGTCCATCATCCGCTCAATGGCGAAGGTGGCTTCTGGCCGGCCGGCCCCACGGTACGCATCCGTCCAGGCCTTGTTGGTGAAAATGTTGTGGCACTCAAAGTGGTACGCCGGGAACTTGTAGATCGAGTTGTACATGAAAGCGCCCAGCACCGGGATACCGGAGGTGATCAGACCCAGGTAGGCGCCCATATCCGCCAACAGATCCACGTGCAGACCCGTGACGATGCCGTCCTTGGTGGCGCCAATCTTCAGCCGCTGCACCTGCGCACGGCCGTGGTGGCCCACCTGTAATGATTCACTGCGCGTCTCGGTAAACTTGCACGGCTTACCCATGCGCCGAGCCACCAACAAGGTGATGACTTCCTCTGGAGTGACCTGCAGCTTCCCGCCAAAACCACCACCCACATCCGGAGCGACCACCCGAACCTTGCTCTCGGCGATGCCCAGTGTCAGCGCCAGCATGAGCCGCAGAATGTGCGGGATCTGCGTGGCGCTCCACATGGTGATCTGCTGACCCGTGGGATCCACCACCGTAGAGCGTGGTTCCATGAATGCCGGAATGAGGCGCTGTTGGTACAGGGTCCGCTCCACCACCACATCGGAGTTTGCCAGCGCCTCATCAATGGCGGTGCCGGTGCCGGCCTCGGCCGAATCAAACACCCACGTTGCGGACTTGTTCGACTCCAGCGAGGTGTGCGCCAGCACCGCATCCGTAGCGGCTTCCTCCAGGTCCATGACCACCGGCAGCTCGAGGTACTCAACATCGACAAGTTCGACGGCGTCCCGCGCGGCGGCCACGCTGCGGGCCACCACCACCGCCACGATCTCACCGGCAAAGGCCACCTCATCTACGGCGATTGAGGGATGGCTGGGTGCCTTCTGATCCGGGGTGACCGGCCATGCATTCGGCAGCGAACCCTGCTCGTCCGCCACATCGGCTCCAGTCAACACGGCTACGACGCCGGGGGAGGACTGCGCCGCGGAGACGTTAATGGAGGTGATCTTGGCGTGCGCAAAGGGGCTGCGCACCATGGCCAGGTGCAACATGCCCGGAAGCACCATGTTGTCGGTGAAGCGCGAGCGTCCCGTGATCAGGTGCGCGTCCTCCTTGCGGAGCCGGGCTGTGCCAATCTCGGCGCGGTCCTTGCCTGCTACGCCGCTTTCTGCTGTCGCCGTCATGACACACCTGCCGTTTCGGAATCGTCCTCGGCTAAGGAAGGGGCTACGGAGACACCGGACTCGTCGTATTGGACACCGTCTGCCACGGACTTCACAGCAGCCACAATATTTTGGTAACCGGTACAACGGCAGAGGTTGCCCTCGAGCCCTTCCCGGATCTCGGTTTCGGTGGGGTGCGGGTTCTCTTTGAGCAGCGAGGCCGATTGCATGATCATGCCCGGCGTACAGAAACCGCATTGGAGTGCGTGGCACTGGTGAAAGGCCTCCTGCAAGGGGGCGAGTTTCCCGTTCTGGGACATGCCCTCAATGGTGGTGACCCGATGCCCGTCCGCCTGCACGGCAAACATGGTGCATGATTTCACGCTGACACCGTCCAGGTGCACAGTACAGGCACCGCAGTTGGTGGTGTCACAACCAATCAGGGTGCCTGTTTTTCCCAACCGCTCACGAAGGTACTGGACCAACAAAAGTCTGGGTTCGACGTCGTCCGTGTAGCTGACCCCGTCAACGTCCACGGTGATGGATATGGAACTCGCCATTGAGAACTCCTCTAGTTTCCTTGGAGTTCAGACGCCATTGCCTGTCTCCAGCCCATGATGTGCATCACGTTACATGACGGGCAGGAGGATAGTTAGAGCCCCCGCCCGCCTTTCCGCATTAGAGCGTGGAATCCCCGCTTTCATCCTCATGTGCGGCGTCCGCGACGGGTACATGGTGTATTCGCACGTCCATGTCACTGAGCCGGCGCCCCTGCCCGCCCCATCGCAGCGAGATGATTTCGGCTGCAATGGATACGGCCGTTTCTTCCGGGGTGCGCGAGCCCAGGTCCAGGCCGATCGGGCTGGAGAGCTGAGCTAGTTCCGCTTCCGTCAACCCGGCCTCGCGCAGCCGCTCCATGCGGTCATCGTGTGTTTTGCGCGAGCCCATGGCCCCCACATAGGCAACCTCGTGGCGCAGCGCCACTTCCAAGAGCGGCACATCAAACTTCGGATCGTGGGTCAGCACGCAAATGACGGTGCGCGGATCCACCCATCCAGCGTCAATCTGGGCCTGCAAGTAGCGGTGCGGCCATTCCACCACCACCTCATCGGCTACGGGGAAGCGGGCCTTGGTGGCAAAAACGGCGCGGGCATCACAGACTGTGACCCGGTATCCCAGGAAACTACCTTGGCGTGCCACTGCCGCGGCGAAGTCGATGGCGCCAAACACCAGCATGCGTGGCTGCGGTGCAAAGCTGGCCACAAAAACACGCATCCCATCCCCGCGCCGTTCCCCGTCGGGCCCGTACATGAGCGTGGTGTTGCGCCCGGCTGCCAGCAGGCCCATCACGTCATCACTGACAGCGTGATCGGCGCGCGCCGAGCCCAGCGAGCCCGCAAATCCGTCCGGACGCACCACCAAGTGGCGTCCCAGCCAGGCCGGATCCGGGTGCTCAATGACAGTCACCACGGCTACGGGCCGGTCCGCGTCCAGATCGGCAGCGACCTGGGCCAATTCCGGGAACGTGGCTTGGGAGACGGCTTCGACAAAGACATCGATGATGCCCCCGCACGTCAGCCCCACCTCGAAGGCAGCATCGTCGCTGATCCCATACCGTTGCAACACCGGGGTGCCGCTGTCCGCCACCTCGGTGGCCAACTCATACAGGGCGCCCTCCACACACCCGCCGGACACGGAGCCCACGGCCTGCCCATCGGCGTCGACCATCATGGAGGCACCCGCCGGCCGCGGGGCCGAGCGGAAGGTGCGTACCACCGTCCCCAGTCCCACCGTGTGCCCGGCCGTCACAGCCTCGACTAAATCCTTGAGTACTTCACGCATGACCCATCACAGCCAACAACTCCTCGAAGCTCTTCAATGAATGGCCCCCTATAAAGTCATCAACGTGCGGTAGGGCGGCCCTAATTCCCTGCTGCACGGGTTCGTAGCCGGGCTTCCCCCGGTGCGGGTTGGCCCAGATGACGCGCCGCGCCACATGGTGCAGCCGTTCCACCTGTCTGCCCAGGAGCGCTGGATCGCCGCGTTCCCAGCCGTCGCTTGCCACAATTACGACGGCGGACCGCGCCACCGCGCGCTGTCCCCACCGATCGTTGAAGGCCCGCAGCACCTCGCCCAACCGGGTGCCACCAGACCAATCCGGCACGGTGCGCCCGGCTAGGGCTAGCGCGTCGTCGGCGTCCGGCATGCGGAGGGCTGCGGTAACCCGGGTCAGTCTGGTGCCCAGCGTGAACACCTCGACCTGGCGCGGGGCGGCTTGGAGCACATGGTGGGCCAGCCGCAGCAGACTGTCCGCATACGGGGACATGGAGCCCGAAACGTCGATGAGCCAGACGATCCGGCGTAGCTTCCTGGGTGTTCGTGCATATTTCAGGGGGCCGGGCTCGCCCCCATGGCGCAGTTGTTCGCGGAAGGTGCGGGCGCGGTCAATCTGCCCGTTGCGCCACGGCTGTTTCCGGCGGGATGGACGCGAGGGCAAGACGACGGTTAACTCGCCGAACAGCCGGTGTAGAAGGGCCCTCTCGGCGGGGTCAAGGGTGGCCACATCTCGGTGCCGCAAGAGTTCGTGGCGGCTGGCAATCGCACGCAGGGACTCTTCGCTTTGTTCGGTACCGTCCGGCCCGGCGTCGTCCTCGTCAAGCGACGCAGCCTTGACGGTGGTGGCTGCGCCCTTCTCGGTTGTGGGGGCGGCGTGCACTGGCGTGAACCAGCGTTCAAAAGTTCGCTGATAGACATCCAAGTCTTCAGGGGCGGCGCATAAGGTGGCACGCCCAGCCCAAAACACATCAGCTCGATTCTCGATCGACAAATGGGCCACGGCGTCAACAAAACTGCGTGAGTGCTCTGCGGTGACCTTCACGCCGGCAGCCCGAACGGCGGCGGCAAAGGCCAACAGCATCTCCTCAGCACTGTTTGTTGCCGCGGCCATGGATCAGCCCAGCATCCTGGCCAGCGCAGCCGAAACGCGTTGCGTGTCCTCGCGGTACTTGCACAGCGCGCCGATGCTGGCCGCCGCCGATTCCAGATCCAGTTCGGCACTGCCCAGCAGGTGCAGGGCGCGCGCCCAATCGAGGGTTTCAGCCACGCCGGGCGGCTTCATGACATCGTCGGTGGCACGGATCTGCTGGACGGCCCGGACCACTTGCTCGGCCAGCAACGCCGGGACCTGGGGGAGCCGGGTCCTGACAATCTCCACCTCGCGGGCCAAGCCCGGGTGGTCAATCCAGTGATACAGGCAGCGGCGTTTGAGGGCGTCATGCAGATCGCGGGTGCGGTTGGAGGTCAGGACCACTAGGGGCGGGACGGCGGCCTTGACAGTCCCGAATTCTGGGATGGAGACCTGGTAGGTGGAGAGGACCTCGAGCAGGAACGCCTCAAATTCGTCATCGGCCCTGTCAATTTCATCGATCAACAGAACTGCCGGGCTTTGCTGCAGCGCCTTCAGGATGGGCCGGGCCAGCAGGAAGCGCTCGTCATAGAGGGAGCTCTCCAGATCTGCGGTGCTGCGGTTTTCCCCGCCTGCCTCGACGCTGCGTAGGTGCAGGATCTGGGCCGTGAAATCCCAGTCGTAGAGAGCTTGGCTGGCTTCGATGCCTTCGTAGCATTGCAGCCGGATCAGGGGCAGTCCGAAAGCCTGTGCCAGCGCCTCGGCCATAGCCGTTTTACCGGTGCCCGGTTCGCCCTCAAGCAGCAAGGGCCGTTCCATGGCCATAGCGAGATAGGCAATGGTAGACAGCCCCTCATCAGCCAGATAACCGGTTTCGGCAAGCTTGGCAGAAAGAGCGGCCGCGGAAGCAATCGACGTCGTCGTCATGGCACCAGCATATGACCTCAAGTCAACGCCCCACCGGTGCCCCCTCTGAACGCTGTCGCAGCAATGGTTGCTTTTTGGGCGACGCTGTCGCAGCAATGGTTGCCTTTTGGGCGACGCTATCGCACTCAAGTCACGTGGCAGGCAGGCTGTTGGGGCCGTGCTGTGCGGACCTGCGAGCTAGTGCCATGCAGCGAAAGGTGCCTTCTGTCGGGGTGTCCGCCGGGACTTGAAGCTGAGCGCTGGGCACCCTGACAGCAGACACCCGGCCCGCCCCATATCAGGTGTGGGAGCATTGGTGGAGGAAAGGGACGGGCATGTGGATTGGCTGGATCGAGTTTGACCTGTTGCTTGGCGACGTTCATTCATTGAAGGAGAAACGCTCCGTGCTGCGGCCCCTGATGGCCGAGCTCCGGAAACATTTTGACGTCTCTGTCGCAGAGGCGGGCCTCCAAGACCTGCACCGGCGTGGTGTTGTTGGTGTTGGTTTGGTGGCTGCTGACCGCAGCCGGATTGTTGCCGTGCTTGACGCCGTCGAGGAGCACGTGGCAGCCCGTCCCGGTGTGGATCTGCTCAGTGCCCGGCGCGGGATTATCACCGGCGATGACTAGTTAGTGGTGCCGGCACGGATGGCGGCCGCTACCTCTTGCAGTGATTCGTAGCTGTGGCCGCTGACGAACACGTCGCAATACGGCAGTGCTGCCGCCATGCCGCCCACCAAAGGCTGGTAATCCAAGCCGGCCTTGCGTGGGTTGACCCAGATGATCCGGTGGGCCAGGCGCCGCAGCCGGGCCATTTGGGCGGCGACATCTTCGGGTGTGTCCTGCGCCCAGCCATCCGAGAGCACCACGATGACAGCACCCCGGGCCAGTCCGCGGCGACCATGCCCGTCAATGAAGCGGCGCAGGCTCTCCGCCAAGCGCGTCCCTCCGGCCCAGTCCGGTGCGGCTGCGGCTGCCAGAATCAGGGCACGGTCCGGATTGCCCCCAGAGAGCTGCCGGGTTAGGCGGGTCAGTCGGGTCGAAAAGACAAAGGCCTCGGCGCCGGCACCCGCCACGGCGCCCTGGAGCAGAGAAATGAACATGTGCGTGTACGGTTCCATGGATGCGGACACATCGCACAGGAACACCAGGCGGCGAGGCCGGGTGCGGCGGCGGGCATAGACGAGAAGACCGGCCGCAGCACCCACCCGGCGTGCCGCCCGGAGGGTGCGGCGCATATCCACGGTGGCACCGCCATGGCGGGACTTCCTGGTACGGCGGCTGCGGCGAACCGGGGTGGCAAGCACGATGCGCCGCACAAGGGCCCGCACCCGCAGGACCTCCTCCGGCGTGAGCTCGGCAAAGGACATCCCGTGCAGCTGTTCATCGACGGAGGCCATGGCCAGGACCGCATCCCGTTCCTGACCCTCGGCGTGGCCGTCACTGCCGGGCGCGGCGGCCGCCGTGCGCGCCCGGGGAGACGAAGCTGCCGGGGTGTCCCGGCGTTGCTCTGCCGGCGCTGCCCGGGCCGGCCCTTCGGAGCCGGCGGCAGGCAAATTGTTGAGGTCACCGCGGATGTCGGCGGGATCTGGTCGGCCGTCAAACACCGTTGAGAAGACGGCGTCAAACACGGGAAGCTGCTCCCTGGTGGACACGAGAGTTATCCGGCATGCCCAGTAGAGGCGGTCGCGGGTGGACGGGGGAATCAGGCGCAGTGCCTGGGCCAGCCACGCGGCCCGGTCTGGGGAAGTGGGCAGCCCCGCGCGGCGCAGGGCGGTGCTGAATCCAACAACCAGTGCGGCTGCTTCGACGACGGGCCCGCCCACCGTGGCGCCACCCAGAGGCACAGCCCCTACCGAAGGACCAGAGCCAACCGAAGGCACGCCACTAGCCATCGGACCCGGCCACCCAGGCGGCTCCGCGCGCCCATGCCAAGTCCAGGTCATCGCGGTTTTTCAGCACCGAACCCCAGGTCTGGTCCACAGCCGCAGCATCCAGACGCCCCACGCCCAGCATTGTCAGCGCCGCCACCCAGTCGATGGCCTCGGCGATGCCCGGCGGTTTTGCCATGTCCAGGGAACGCAGCCGGGTGATGGCGGCGGCCGCGCCCAGGGCGAGCGGCGCAGAACTGCCGGGGACCCGGCGTCGGACGATTTCAGCGATGCGCTCCGGCGCCGGGTAGTCAATCCAGTGGTAGAGGCAGCGCCGGGTCAGGGCATCGTGCAGGTCCCGGGTCCGGTTGCTGGTCAGCACGACGATGGGAGGGTGCGTGGCGCTGATTGTGCCCAGTTCCGGGATGGTCACCGCCGCCTCGGCCAGCAGTTCGAAGGTGAACGCCTCAAACTCGGCGTCGGCCCGGTCGATCTCGTCCAGCAGCAGGACGGCCGGGCGCGGGCCGGGGTGTTCGATCGCCTTGAGCAGGGGACGGCGGAGCAGGTACTGCTCGCTGAACAGGTCTTCTTCGCCCAGCTCCCTGTCACGGACCTCGGCCAGCCGAATGCCCAGCAGCTGGCGCTGGTGGTTCCACTCGTAGAGGGCCTCTGAAGCGTCGATGCCCTCGTAGCACTGCAGCCGGTACAGCGGGGTGTCCAGCACCCTCGCCAGCGCCTTCGCGGCCTCCGTCTTTCCGACGCCGGCCTCACCCTCAAGCAGGATGGGTTGCGGCAACCGGATGGCAAGGAACAAGGCGGTGGCCAGTCCGACGTCGGTCAGGTAGTCGCCGTCGTCAAGGGTCGCTGCCAGCGACTGGACATCAGGGATCAGCTGCTGCACCTCGCCCTCGGCACCGGAGCGGGCCGCCCCGCTCATCCGGCACCGCCCTGCCCGGCCAGCAGCCGCAAGTAGTCATCCTCGGTGTCCACATCGGGCGGGATTGGGCCAGGCACGGGGACTTCAACGACATCGGCGGCCCGCTGCTCGAGCAGTTTCCAGACACCTTTGTCCCCGTGCAGGCCCGAAAGTGCCGCGAAGACGGTGCTGTCGAACGCGAACGGGTGGCCGATGCCGTCGGCATAACGGCACACGGCAAGGGGCGCATCGCCACGGCCTTCGAGCAGCCGGTGCACGGTTGCGGCCGTGACGCCCGGTTGGTCGCCCAGCAGGAGAACTAGCACCTCCGTGTCCGGGTGCAGGGAGGGGAGGGCAGCCGCGATCGACGACGAGCACCCCGTGCTGTAGTTGGGGTTCTCCACGACAGTGCAGCCACTGGTGTCCACTACCGCCCGCACCTCATCTCCGGAACCGCCCAAAGCCACCACAACCTGGTCCGCTCCGCTGCCTCGGGCCGTGGCCAGGGCTGCGTCCAGCAACACACCGCCGGTGTAGGGCAGGAGCTGTTTTGGCCTGCCCAGCCGTCGCGACGCCCCGGCGGCCAACACCAGGACGGCCACCCGGTGTTCAGTGGACTGTGGCATAACGGCCTGGATCCGCCAGGAACGCCTTTTTGCATCCGGGGGCGCAAAAGTACACGCGCACACCATCGTGATCGGTGTGCAGGCTGGCTTCGACGGCGGCGACGCTCATGCCGCAGATGGGGTCGATGGCGCTGGCCGGTGCCGCGGGGCTTGCAGTGTCCGCGGCACCGTTTGTGGAGTTGGTTCTCGCCCCGGTGCCGTCGTCTGCGCCGGTGGTTCCTGCCCGTGCTCCTGCCCCTGCACGTGCAGCGGCCCGTGCGGCGACAAGCTCGGCGAGGATCGACAATGCGATTTCGGCCGGCGTCTGTCCGCCCAAGGGGATCCCTGCCGGACTATGAACGCGCTCTCGCAGGCCGTCGTCGACCTCGAGTGAGGCCAGAACGGCGGCACCGCGCTTTTCACTGGCGACCAGGGCGATGTAGGGCACGCCGGCCCGGAGCGCGGCTTCCAGTGCTGGCTCTTCCTCCCGGCCGTGCGAGGCCACGATGAGAGCGGCATCATCGGCCCGGGGATCGGCTGCGGTTCCGGCAGTGAGCTGCACATCGAAGTCAAGGACGGCGCCCAGTGCCGACAGCGCCTCGGCGACCGGGGTTGTGCCGACAACCAGCACCCGGGGGGCCGGCAGCTGGGGTTCGAGGAAGATCTCAATGGTGCCACCACTCAGGCACGGGTTGGTGACTTCTACCGCGCCCTCCTGGTGGACATGGGAAGGCTCGCCCGGCACCACCCGCAACAACAGGGGCTCCTTGGTTGCCAGCGACTGCAGCCCGTACTCGCGCACGGACGCCTCCACGCACGTGCCCCCGAGAAAGCCGTCAATGTCCCCGTTGGGCAGCACCAGGGCGGTGTTGCCGGCATGCGCGCTGGTGGGGCGCATGGCGCGCACAACGGTGGCGCGCACGAAAGGCTCCCGCCGCTCCTTGAGTTCTTCGGCCCGTGCCGCACGGGCATCCTCATTGCTTTTCATTTAGACCGGCGGCCTTGGCCGGCCCTGCATGGCAGCCCACACCCTGGCGGGCGTGCACGGCATGTCCATGTGGGTGACTCCGTACGGTGCCAGGGCGTCAACGATGGCATTGACCAGGGCCGGCGGGGATCCGACAGTGGCAGACTCGCCGATGCCCTTGGCCCCAATCGGGTGGTGCGGGGAGGGTGTGACGGTGTACCCGGTCTCCCAGTCCGGGACTTCCATGGCTGTGGGGATCAGGTAGTCCATGAACGAACCGCTGAGGCAGTTTCCGTCCTCGTCGAAGGCAATGATTTCCATCAGCGCCATCCCCACGCCGTCGGTCAGGCCGCCGTGCACCTGGCCCTCGATGATCATTGGGTTGATCCGTGTCCCACAGTCATCGACGGCGATGAAGCGGCGCACCTTGACGTGGCCGGTGCCGGGGTCAATGTCGACGACGGCGATATAGGCGCCGAATGGGAAGGTCAGGTTGGGCGGGTCGTAAGTGACCTCGGCGTCGAGGTTCCCGTCGATCCCGTCGGGCAGGGTGAGTGTGCCGTGCGCACCGAGGGCGATTTCGGTGATCGTCTTGCCTGCCGAAGGATCGCCCTTGACGAACCAGCGGCCCTTCTCCCATTCCAGGTCCTCGGCCCGGGTCTCCAGCATGGCCGCGGCGATGAAACGGGCCTTGTCCCGCACCTTGCGCGAGACCATGGCGACGGCGCCGCCGCTGACCGGGGTGGACCGGCTGCCGTACGTGCCCAGCCCGAACGGGGTCTGGTCGGTGTCGCCGTGAACCACGTCAATGTCTTCCGGCGGGATGCCCAGCTCCTCGGCGACGATTTGGGCGAACGTTGTCTCATGGCCCTGGCCCTGGGACTGGACGGAGATGCGCACCACGGCTTTTCCGGTGGGGTGAATGCGCAGCTCGGCGCCGTCGGCCATGCCCAGGCCCACAATGTCGAAGTGCTTGCGCGGGCCGGCGCCCACAGTTTCGGTGAAGAAGGAGATCCCGATCCCCATGAGTTCCCCGCGCTCCCGCTTTTCCTTCTGTTCGCGCCGGAGTTCCTCATACCCGGCCATTTCCATGGACAGCCGCATGGCCGGCTCGTAGTTGCCCGAGTCATACTCCCATCCGGTCTTGTTCTTGTAGGGGAACTGCTCGGGCTTGATGAAGTTCTTCAGCCGCAGCTCGGCCGGATCCATGTCCAGCTTCCGGGCCAGGATGTCCACCATCCGTTCCACGAGGTAGACGGCCTCGGTGACACGGAAGGAGCAGGCGTAGGCCACGCCGCCGGGGGCCTTGTTGGTATAGACGCCGGTGACCTTGCAGTGCGCGGCGGCCAGATCGTAGCTGCCGGTGAAGATGTGGAAGAAGCCGGCGGGATTTTTCGTCGGTTGGGCCGTGGCATTGAACGCGCCGTGGTCGGCCAGGACGTTGGTGCGCAGGGCCAGAATCTTCCCGTCCTTGGTCGCCGCGATCTCGCCCTGCATGATGTAGTCGCGGGCAAAGGAGGTTGACATCAGGTTCTCTGAGCGGTCCTCAACCCACTTCACCGGCCGGCCCGTGACGATCGAGCCAACCACGGCCAGAATGTATCCGGGGTAAATGCCCACCTTGTTGCCAAAGCCGCCGCCAATGTCGGGGGAGACCACCCGGATCTTGTGTTCGGGGATGCCGGCCACCATGGCAAACAGCGTCCTGTGGGCGTGCGGGGCCTGAGTTGTCTCGTACAGCGTGAGCCGGCCGTCGACGGCGTCGAAGTCGGCGACGGCGCCGCACGTTTCCATGGGTGCCGGGTGGACCCGCGGGTACACGAGTTCCTGGGCCACCACGACGTCGGCACTGGCGAAGACAGCGTCAGTCTCGGCCGCGTCCCCGGCCTCCCAGTCAAAGATGTGATTGTCGGTGCGGCCCGGGAGGTCGTCGCGGATGACGGGGGCGCCGTCGTCCAGGGCCTTGCGGGCATCCATGACAGGGGGCAGCATCTCATAGTCGACGTCGATCAGCTCCAGTGCGTCGCGGGCGGCATACCGGTCCTCGGCAACAACAAACGCGACTTCCTGACCCTGGAAGCGGACCTTGTCGGTGACCAGAACCGCCTGCACATCAGCGGACAGCGTTGGCGCCCATGCCAGGTTGAGGGCTTCAAGGTTCTTGCCGGTAATGACGGCCAGGACTTTCGGGTGGGCCAGCGCCTCGCTCGTGTCGATGGACACCAGCCGGGCGTGGGCGACGGGCGCGCGCAGGATGGCTCCGTGGAGCATGCCGGGCAGGACGATGTCGTCAACGTAGGTGCCCTTGCCCCGAACAAACCGCGGGTCCTCCTTGCGTTGCATGCGGCCGTAGCCGACGGGCCGGTCCGGATCCCCAGCCGCCGGGTTCGGTGCATGTTCAGAGACGGTGGTCATGCCTTCACATCCTCGGTGGTGGGCGAATCCTCGGGTTCTCCGGCTTCACTGCTCAGTGGGTGGTTGGCGGCCCATTTCACGGAACGGACAATGGTGGCGTAGCCGGTGCACCGGCAGATCTGCCCGGAGATGGCCTGGCGGATCTCGGTGTCATCCGGATGCGGGTTGCGGTCCAGCAGTGCCCGGGCGGTGAGCATCATGCCGGGAGTGCAGAAGCCGCACTGCAGGCCGTGTTCCTCCATGAAGCCCTGTTGCACCGGATCGAGCACTGCGCCGTCCGCCAAACCTTCCACTGTGCGGATGTCATGGCCGTCGGCCATGGCCGCCAGCACCGTGCAGGACTTGACCGGTTGGCCGTCCATGAGCACCACGCAGGTGCCGCAGTTGGAGGTGTCGCAACCCCAGTGGGTGCCTGTCAGCCCCAGAACCTCGCGGATGAAGTGGACGAGCAGGACGCGGGGTTCAACCTCGCGGGTAACCTCGTCCCCGTTCATGATCATGCTGATCTGCATGGTCTTCAACCTTCCTGGGCTTGTGTCAGGGTTTGTGCCGCACGGGCACTGGCACGCCGCAGGACCCTGCGGGTGAGTTCGTCTGCCAAGTGGCGTTTATAGTCGACCGGGCCGCGCTGGTCTTCGACGGGGCGGCAGGCGGCGGCTGCCAGACGCCCGGACTCCGCGAACAATTCCTCCCCGGGCGGCTGTCCGCGAAGCGTCTCTGCCACCGATGGGACAGTGCCGTCGAGCCCGACGGCGGTCAGGCCGACGGCGGCGTCGCCGATGAGTCCGTCCGGGGCAAGTGTCACAGTGGCACCTGCCGCAACGACGGCCCAGTCACCAACCCGGCGCTCAACCTTTACATAGGAGCTTGAGGAGTGCCTGCTAATGGGAAGGCGGATCTCGCACAGGAGTTCATCCGGTGCAACAGCCGTCTCGTAGGGTCCTTTGTGGAACTCCGCCATCGGCACCAGCCGTTCACCGCCGGGTCCCCTGATGACGGCGACCGCAGCCAGGACATCGCAGACTGTTGAAAGGTCTTCCGCCGGGTCGGCTTGGCACAGTGAGCCGCCGAGGGTGCCGCGGTTGCGCACCACCGGATCTGCAATCACCTGCTCAGCCTCGCGGATGATGGGAAAGTGGCGCGCCACCTCCTCCGACTCGAGGAGGGTTGTGTGGCGGACCAGCGCCCCAATGCACAGGGTGTCGCCGTTGCGGTGGATGAAGTCAAGCTCGGCGAGGTTGTTGATGTCGATCAGCCATTCGGGCCGGGCCAGCCGCAACTTCATCATGGGCAACAAGCTGTGCCCTCCCGCCACGACCCGGGACTCTGGTCCATGGCGTTTGAGAAGCATGATCGCATGGGCCACATCAGTGGCGCGTTCATAGTCAAACGGAGCCGGAATCTGCACAATCCACCCCTTGCATCGCGGGGCCTGGCGGAACGCACGGGTCCCAGTAAAAGCA
Source organism: Specibacter sp. NPDC078709 (assembly GCF_040686795.1). Lineage (NCBI taxonomy): Bacteria > Bacillati > Actinomycetota > Actinomycetes > Micrococcales > Micrococcaceae > Specibacter > Specibacter sp. NPDC078709. The sequence goes on along the minus strand of NZ_JBFBLU010000004.1, from coordinate 154,122 downwards.
ACCCTTGTCCAACTGTGTCCGGCATGTCAACATCGAGATAAGCGAAAGGTTATGAGGCTATGTCGATGACGTTGAGACAGCTGCTGACTTTTAGCATGGTGGCCGAATTAGGGTCCTTGCGCGCGGCAGCGGCAGCTTTGGGGATCAGCGAGCCGGCAGTTTCCTCCGCGCTGGCGGCCTTGCGCCGCGACCTCGGCGATGTCTTGTTTGTTCGGGCAGGCGGCGGAATTGCCCTGACGGAGGGAGGCCGGGCACTTGCCGTGCACGCGGAAGAGCTCGTGGGGCTCGCCGAAGCGATTCGCCGCGATGTGGCCCAGGCTCGGCACTCCGTCGGCGGGCTGCGGGTGCTGGCAACGGCTGCGTTTGCCGAGCATGCGGCGGGCCGCCTTTTGGACGTCTTCATCGGGCGCATGCCCGGCGCCCTTTTGGAGGTTGTGGTTGAGCCTGCTGTGGATGTGCCGGCCCTGCTCACCCGCCGTTCCTACGACATTGCCCTGGGCGCGCGGCCGGAGGCGGCGGTCATGGCCGGGGTGGAGAGCCTGCCGATCCTGAGGTACAGCCGGGTGCTGGTTGCCGCGCCCTCACACCCGCTGGGCAGGGCGCACGGCCAGGTCGCTGCGCCCCGGCTGCGTGAACACCAATGGTTTTCCGGACCCCGCGGCATCGAGGATGCCACCGAGGAGGGGCGGTGGCTGGCGGCCGGCGGAAACACGCCAAACATGGTGGCACTAACCAGTGAAACGGCTGCCCTCGCAGCCGTCAGGTCCGGGGAAGGAGTCATGCTGGCCCTGGAACACGTGGTGCGCACCGAGCTGCGCACGGGCGCCCTAGTTGCCGTGGCGAGCGCCGGAATGCCGATTGTCGGGATGTGGTGGACGAGCATGCTGGACCGCGGCCGGTCAACGGGCGCCGCACGGGAGCTGCAGCATTTCGCCACCACGGCTGCGGCAACCGCTGCCATGGTGGCCCAGCGGGGGTCCCGGGGCCTGGCACACCGTGGCTCAAAAGTTCATGTGGCGCTGTGGAGCTGACGGGCCGGCCTCCACCAAAACCCTCCCTCACCTTCTGGGGAATTTTCCCGGACGCGCCCTCTCTAATGTGGTTTTCCCGAACATTCATGCAGCAGGCCCCGGTTTCCAAGGTTCACATTGCTGCGTGGCCAGAGCCTGCATCTAGTTGCACTTATTGTAACTAGATGCAAAGCTTGAGATATGGATAAGCAACAGGATGACACGCCCGGCTCCGGTGTGGTGACTCGGCAACAGGCCGAGAAACTGCTCGCCTCGATCCCGGCCCCGCCCAAGCGGCAGCTGAAATTGCGCGATCACCTCTATGCGGCCGCGGCAGTTGTCACGGGGTTGCTTTCGGGCTTGCTTGCCATGTCCGGGCATCCCTGGTGGGCGCTCCTTCCCGGGGCAGCAGCGATCGCAGCCTCCAATTTTTGGATCTCGGATCGGAAAGCCCGCCCCAACGAGCCCCGGATCAAGGCCGGACTTATCGCCACCATCGCGTTTACCACGTGGTTGATGCTGCCCATCTGGCGGGGGCTCACGCGCGGCGAGACGGTGCCGTTTCCGGAAGCCTGGATCATTGCCGGGCTGGCCCCGGCCGCGTGGCTGGCCTTTTACCTGCTCCTGTTCTTCCGCAGGGGCAGGAAGCAATGAGCTATCAGGACCTGGACCCCCACCTGCTGGCACCCAAGCGATTTGTCACACTGGCGCACCTGCACCAAGTGGAACAGGCGGACTATCCCGCCCTGCAGGAATCAACCGGGCTGTCCATCACGGACCTCTCCAAAATCATTCGGGACCTAGAGGAGCGCGGCATGGTCGAGGTCAGCAAGGAACGGAAGAACCGTTACGGCCACACGCTGGTGAGGCTAAGCGATACCGGCGAGAGACGGTTCAAGCAACTCCTGAAGAACCTCAACCGAACCATCAACCCGTAGGGCGGGAGTTTCTCGAAGGTTTGAACCACGACGGCGGCACGCACCGACCGCCCCGTCTCACCACTGGGTGGGGTGCTACCACTGGATGTGGAGGAAATCCTGGCGGAGTTTGGCGCCGCGTGCCGGATTCAGGGCAGCGACCCAGGAAATGCGTCCCAGCAGGTGGCCGCGGAAATTAGGGTGCCCATTCCAGTTTTGCGATTCCGGGCCGTGCACGCGGCAGTTGTGGACGATGGCCTTGAGACGGTCAAAGTCGGCGCGGGGAACATTGGTGCGCTCGTTGACCACCACCGAGGTCACACTCTGGCGGACACCGGCCGGGCGCACACGGCTCTTCAAGCGGTTAACACTGTGCCCCTCATCGTCAATGATCGCGGTGGCGGCCCGCACGAATGCATCCGCGCGCCGCGCCATGTCGCGGCCGCCGCTGAAGGCGAGGTCGTCGGCGTACCTGGTGTAGCCGCCGTCGAACTTTTCAGCCAGGCCAGCAAGGCGCGAATCCAGCCGGCGCAGGGACAGGTTCGCGAGCGTGGGCGAGGTGGGGGCGCCCTGTGGAAGGTGCGGTAAGGAGAGGGCCTGGCGCAGCGCAAACCGCTCGGCAGCGTCCCCGCCAGCAGGCATTTGGGCAAGTACCCGCGGCGGAACCACGTGAGTGAGCATGCCCGTCAACCGGTGTGCCACGGCTTCCGTGAAGCCTGACTGCCGCAACGTGCCGAACACGCGCCCGGCCGTGACCTTGGCAAAAAAGGACACCAAATCCAGGTTCAGCACCACGTCCCGCCCGGTGTGCTGGGCCGCTCCTGTGACGGCGCTGCGGCCCGGCACAAACCCGTGCGCGGCATCATGAAGCTCCACCGGATAGAGCAGTTCCCGCAGCACGGTGCGCTGGATGGAGCGCAGGCGCGGAGCCGGAATCTCGAGCAGCCGGGGGAGCCTGCCCGGACGGGTCCGCCATTCGTAGCGGTAGTGCTGCAGTTTGCGAGCAGCCGTTCGGTTCCAGTGCTTTGGATCCGCGAACCATTCCAGTTCGCCGCTGCTGAGCTTGAGACGTTGGGCCAGCTCGCCCAGGGTGTCGATCCGGGGTACGCCTGTTTGTCGACGATCACGGGCCGCCGATGGCGCCAACACATAGTTGGTGATCAAGATGGGTTTGCGTTGCTGGGCGGCCTTGGCGACTGCCTCGAGGAAGGCGTCACAGCCGCCGATCATGGCGGCAAGCTCGCGCGGAGCATCCAGCGGCGGGCGCGGATACCCGCGCAATACGTGAGTAACCAGTGGTCCCAGCCAACGCCGTCGTGCTCCCAGAACGTGGGCACCGGCATCTACTAGATCCGTCTTGTGCCACTGCGGGGAAGTCAGAAAGGCTTGAGCCAAGGTTTGCGCGATGGCTGAGTGCGTCGGGCGTGGTGTGCGCTTGAGCGTGGCCGCTGCCATTGTTACTGGCGCTGTCACTGGTGAATTCAGGGATGGAGTCATGAGTGCGATGGCTTCTCCGATGACCTGGCTGTCTGTGCGGGTGCGCTGCTGCGCGGAGCGCAGTGAGGCACCCGCGGTGCATGGATCAGGCAATACTTCGTGCCCCGGGGTAGCCCCGGGGAGGGATGCGCGCCAAAGGACGCTTCCCGCCTCATCGAAGAAACCATCGCATGCCTCCCATGCTAAACGAAGGTTCCAAGAACGCGTTCGACGTCGGCACTTGGGCGGGTGCCGACGTCGAATGTTACGCGATTCTTGAGTCTCGGTGGAGTGCTGGCCGGCTAGCGGTGGGCTAGATGGTCCAGACTAGTTCGCCCAGAAGGGATAGTCGGTGTAGCCGGCCGCGCCTTCGGTGTAGAACGTGGCGAAATCCGGCTCGTTCAGTGGGAGGTCCTCAGCCCAGCGGCGGACCAGATCCGGGTTGGCAATGGCAGGGCGGCCCACCACTACGGCGTCGGCCCACTCGGTCAGGGACCGGGCATCGGCGAGCGTAGTGACGGACTCAAACCCGGTGTTCAACAGCACGGGACCACCAAAACGGGTACGCAGCGTCTGTACCAGGTTCCCCGAAGGATCCTTGTGCAAAATGCTCAGTCCGGCCAGACCCAGAGGGGCGATGCCTTCTACCAGCGCCGAATAGGTGGCTAACGTTTCGGCTGCATCCGTTTCCAGTGCCCCCTGGATGTTGTGCTCGGGTGAGATGCGCAGCCACGTCTTGTCGGCGCCAACGGCCTGGACCACTGCCTGCACGGTTTCAATGACAAAACGCGCACGTTTCGCGGGGCTGCCGCCGTATCCGTCAGTGCGCTGGTTTGATGCAGGGGACAGGAATTCGTGAAGCAGGTACCCGTTGGCTCCGTGGAGTTCCACGCCGTCGAATCCGGCAGCGATGGCATTGAGGGAACCCTGGACGAATTCGCCGACAATGCCAGCCAGTTCGCCTTCTTCTAGTGCGTGGGGGACCGGGTAAGGCGCCTTGCCCTCATAGGTGCGGGTCACGCCGTCGATTGCGATGGCGCTCGGGGCTACTACTTGGCGTCCGCCGTTGGTGTCCGGGTGGGTGACGCGGCCCGAGTGCATGACCTGGGCGATGATGCGCCCACCATCTGCGTGAACGGCGTCGGTGACGCGCTTCCAGCCAGCAATCTGCTCATCGGTGACTAGTCCCGGCTGACGCACGAATGCCTGGCCGGCAAAGCTGGGGTAGACACCCTCGCTGGTCAGCAGGCCCATGGATGCGCGCTGGCGGTAGTACTCAACCACCAAGTCCCCGGGAACACCGTCCACACCGGACCGGGACCGCGTCAGCGGCGCCATGACAACGCGGTTGGGAAGTTCTAAGCTGCCGAGGGTGACGGGGGAAAACAAGTTCAAGGACATCTCCAGAGTTGAGTTGATGGACAACGTCTGGCACAACCTAGAGAATTGGGGCGGTATTCCCTGCGGCCGGGTCACGTCTTTCATGTCACATCTTCGATGCCCCGCAGGAACCGCTGTGGGCCTGGAGAGCATTGGTCCGTTTGGGACTTATTGTTCCAACAGATGGAGGTCCGCTGGGGTGTCGATATCCGAACCATCGGTGTATGGACTGAAATCGACTACATCTACTAGCTCCGGATGTGCGGCGAGGTATGCTCGGGCGCCGGAATCCCCCGTGGCCACCGCTGCTGCTGCGGAGGCATGCTCGGGGGAGAACACCACGGGATTCCCGCGCCGCAACTTACTCCGGTCTGGTACTGCAGAGGTGGCATCCGCAGTGCCGGAGCGCTCAACGCCAGCAGTCATAGAGCCAGCATCTTGGGTACCAGATTCCTCCACACCAGAAGTCGAGCGGTATCCCGCGGCAGTAATGCGTCCGGGCCGGTGCAGGGCGAGCAGAATCTGGATGAGCCCAAAGTTCATTCCCGGCTGGTCCACCAGAGCCACGAGGATGGGCCCACTCTCGGCACCACCTGCGCCATCACTGCCATTAGTACAGCTGCTGCTGAGCACAGCCGTGATCCCTGCGGCAAAGGAGGTACCCATACCTTCTTCCCAGCGTGGGTTCTCCACAATCCGGCAACCTGGGGGCAGGGGAGTGGCCCGCATTTGGGTGGCGCCAGCGCCCACCACCACAAAGACTTCAGCACAGCCACCACGGAGCAGTTCCGCTGCTGCATGTCCAACGAGTGTGGTTCCGCGGAAAGGTAGGAGAGCCTTGGGCCCGAGCCCCAATCTGGTTCCAGCACCTGCTGCCAGCAAAACCGCTACAGTCTGTGTCATGGCTCAACCCTAACGGTCGCCAACATTTAGTGGCGCCCCTGTCCCAACAGTCTCCAGTGTTCTGACGAGCTCAATCCGTGTGAGGGCGTTGCCGCAACTGTTTCGTCGCGGAGCGCTGCTGTTTCGCTGCCTGATGCCTGCGTTTGGATCCCCGGGTGGGCTTGGTGCTCTTGCGGGGAGTAGCTGCGGGGGCCAGCGCCGAAGCCACAAGCACACCCAATTTCTCTAGGGCGATCTCCCGATTGCGCAACTGCGAGCGCTGTTCATGCGCGGCCACCGTGATGACGCCGTCCACGAGCCGTCTGCTGAAGCGTTCAAGCAAACGCACGCGCTGTTCCTCAGACAGCACCGCCGATTCGGCCACGTTCCACAGCAATTCTGCCCGACTATCGGAGGTGTTCACATGCTGACCGCCGGGCCCTGAAGAACGCGAGAACCGCCAGCTGAGTTCGCTGGAGGGAATCGTGAGTGCCGCAGAAACCGTTAAATCCATGCCCCAAGTGTAGGATCCGTCGCTACGTGCCGCTAATCCGGGTTTCGTGTCACCAGCGTGTCACCAATCCGGATTTCATCTCACCACGAGATTTTTTGGTTGTAGTCACCAACAAGCCCTGATCTGTTCGTTAGGGACTGCGTGGTGTCCCGCAAGGGGAACCCGCTGCGGGGCAGGCGCGATGCTCGATCGTCGTCAGTCATGTCGTCCATATTGCGTGAAATGTATATAGCGTAGGGTGCATGGCCGATCTGTACGAGGTCGAGATGGAACCCGAGGTGCGGGCATGGCTGGAAAGCCTCACTGACCGCGACTTTGGTCGTGTCGACTTCCTTGTGGGCCTGCTTGCCGAACACGCCGAGACCCTCAGCGAACCGTATGCTCGCCGTCTAGGCGGGAAGGTTCGCGAGCTGCGGTTCCGTCTGCTCCGCCAGCAGACCAGGGTGACCTATTGGCTGGCACCTGGTCGTCGGGTGGTCTCGCTCACCACGTTCCACAAGACCCGCAGTGCCGAGATGCTCGAGGTTGAACGAGCCATACGAGCGCAGCGGACCTGCGAAGAGTCCCATGGTGCCGCGCATACCATCTACGAACGTGAGGAAAGTTGAAATGAACCCTACGCACAACTCCTATGAAAAGGTCGCACACCATCGCCGAGGCAGTGCGGTCTATCGTGAAGGCTACGGCGAGGCACAGCGGGCGTTCTTGATCGGCCAGGCAGTTCGCGAACGCCGACTTGCGCTGGGTCTGTCACAGACCGAGGTCGCCGCCAGGGCTGGCATGACCCAGTCGGCACTATCCCGGCTTGAGGCTGGCGGAGCAGTGCCCACGATCCCCATACTGGAGCGAATCGCCGTCGCTCTAGACTCCGAGCTCAGCGTGACTATCATTCCGCACGCTGCCTAAACGGGGTCGCAATCACAGGCGCGATCAGGCTTCCGTTGCGGCAACCTCCTACGGGGCGTGGATTCGGGGTTACAGCTGTTCAGCGTTGTAGTCGTATCCAAGCGGCAGTAGATCGCTCGCGAGAATGCTCACGGGCCCTCCTGATGACGTCATAACCACGCGTATGTTCGGGTAGTGGTCGGCAAGGATTTGCCGGTCACGGCCGCAGGGATTCTTCACGCCACGGGCGTGGTTTCCTACGGCCACAATGTGTGTCAGTTCAGTCGCCCCCGCTGCGCGCGCTGCCCCGAGCGCCACCAATTCTGCGCATGGTCCGCCGGTGAAGTGGTAGAGGTTCACCCCAGTGAACATCCGACCATCGGCAGCCCTTACGGCAGCGCCCATGGTGTGAATGCCGTCTTCACCGGGCCCGGCATCGGTGGTTGAATCGATGGTCTTTCTCGCCAGATCAACGAGCGCCTGCTCGACCTTTGAAAGGGGCAGCGCAGATGGTGGAAGCAGGGTAGTCATGTCGAGATCATAATGCTTTGGCAGGTACTTCCAATAGATGAGCAGCACCCGTTAGCGAGCCTTGAATGGTCACTTCCCTGCCTTTGGAACTGTCGCAGCGTCCAGTCAGGGTTTGTTTGAACGGGGAATCCGGCATCGTCCTTTAAGCCGGTCGTTCACCGGAGCAAATGCAGTAGATGTCGGAAATTTTCGAATTGGCGTGTTTCCGCAGCTGCCAGATTCCTTAGGCTTGACCCGACTTATTGCCCGGTGGTTCCCTGATACGGAACAGTGTTTCGAGCGTCTATAGAAGGCCATGGGTAAGTGTCGTGAAACTGAGAATTTATGTGATCGGGGCACGGGCATCCTCGCAGGCCAGCGCGTTTCGCTGGTGACAGGCAGCATGGGAAGCTACACCAAGTCTCACACGCGAAGCCTCGGATGCGCTCCCACGGTGAGGGCCGCCGTCGAACTTCACGAAGGTCACATTCTAGGAAGAGGGGACGTCCCGCACACCGGTGTAAGTGGCATAGCCGGGAGGCCCGGTGAGCTGATAACTGTGCAGCGCGAGGCCTCCAGGTGTGGTGCGGCTGGCGAGCAGTCTCAGCCCGGCGGGTGTGGCGCCGTCGGGGAAGAGTCGGCGGCCACTACCCACCACCACGGGAGCCACCACGAGCCGGAGCTCATCGATCAGCCCTGCTGCGAAGAGTGACTGGGCGAGGGTGGAGCTGCCGTGAATCTGAATTTCTCCGCCTCGGGCGGCCTTGAGTTCCCGGAGTTGGGTGTTGATATCGCCGGAGAGAATGGTGGTGGGATTCCAGGAACCCTCCGTCAGGGTGTTCGAGGCGAGGTATTTGGGCAGGCTGTTCATGCGTGCTGTGAACGGGTCCTGCGGATCGGTGATGAGCGGCCAATCGCGGGCGAAGGCGGTGTAGGTGCGTTGCCCTAGCAGTAAGGCGTCGGCGAGGTCGAGCCACCTCGATGCCTGAGCGATGAAGTCCTGATCCATGTGCGGGACGAACCACCCACCGCGCGTAAAGCCGCCACTGGTGTCTTCATCGGGGGAGCCGGGACCCTGCGATACGCCGTCAAGGCTCACGAATTGCGTCAATGTCAGTTTCATAGCGTTCCTCTAGCGAAATGGTGGTTGGCGCTGATACCGATTGAGCTGGTGTCTTACACATGCTGGTCCACAATCACCGGGTTACCGTCCGGATCGAGAATCACGAAGCTGGCCGGCCCGGTGGAAGCAGGATCCGCCTCGGCCATAAACTCTAGGCCCGCTTCCTTGAGCTGCTGTTGAATTTCACGTACATCGGTAAAAGGGGCGATAGCTTGGGCATCTTGACTCCAGCCCGGATTGAACGTCAACGAGTTCCTTTCAAACATGCCCTGGAACAATCCAATGACGGATTCGCCGTTCTTCATCACGAGCCAGTTCTGCGAAATATCACCCACGTGAGGGTAAATCCGAGCTTTTCCTAAAACGCCACCGACTCTTTGAGGTCCTTGACCGCGAGACTGGCTGAGAATGCTCCGAGTTCCATGGGGGCTCCGCTGATCACGAGAATTCCTTTCGATAATAGCGGCGCCCATGTTCCCCTGTCTGCACAGCTCTGGAGAGATCTGGCCCGCGGGTGCATGATGGGGGTAGGCGAACCCAAATTTCCGCCACTGACCGTTCGCCGCCGGCCACTGTGCCGCTGAGCTGAAGGAGCTGACTGTCATGAATATGTGGGGACTAGCCATTGTCATTGGAGTCATCGTTATTATCACCGTCATCATGGGACTCATCGCCACTCACGGCACCTACGAAAAGCCGCGCCACTAGCGCCCTTCCAAGGCAATTCACACAAACCATGGCGTGCCCCGGGAACCCCCCTACAATTCTGAAAGGCCGCGCCAACGCTACTCTCCTCCAGCTCGGCCCACTGCTCAGCTGGCTCACCGCCAAACTCCCGGACGCATTCCCCCGGGTAGTGGTGGACTAGAACCCGCCCCAAGAAGTACGACGCCGGTCCGCCCTGTTGGGTGCGGCCGGCGCCTTCTTGGTGTTGTCTACTCCCTGACGCCCTCGTAGCGAGGTGTCCACATGGTGGAAGTGGCTTGCGTGGGGCACTACACTAGTGGGGTGCCTCAACTTCAACCCGTCACTGTGTCCATTGCCCGTACCGTCCAGCCCGGCTGTCACCGCCAGTTCGCTGCCTGGGCCTTGGCTGGGCAGGAGCTTGCCCGAGAGTGGCCTGGCTACCTCGGGTCCGGATGGGTTCGCAGCAAACTGGACTCCAATGAATGGCACGTCATGTACCGCTTTTCCGACGCGCAAACACTGCTCGCCTGGGACGATTCGCATGAGCGGAAATGGTGGATGGACGGCAGTGGTGGCCTCATGGAAATCACCCGTGTAGAGCATCGAACGGGAATCGAAGGCTGGTTTGACCAACCCGGAGATGTCTCGATAACGGTTCCAGAAACGGTGGTGCCTCCCCGGTGGAAGCAGGCCATAAGTATCTTCCTGCCATTCCTACCCGTGAGCCTGTTGGCAAATTTCTTGCTGGGGCCAGTCACTAGCGATTGGCCGTTGGCACTGGCCGTTCTGCTAAACGTCTGCATTCTGACGCCGATCATGACCTACCTGATGTTGCCCTTGAGTACGCGCTTATTGCGACCATGGCTCCAAGCACCTCGCCGACAGAAGCGACCGCGCAATAGGCTTTAAACGCATCAGGCTTCAAACCAGAAAGGGCCGGGGCGTCCGCATGTGCGAGCGCTCCGACCCTTTCAGAGTGATTCAGCAGCGATGACCCTGCTGTCTTGTGTCTCTAATGGTGATTCTTTACTGTCGGTAGAAACTAGTGGTTACTCAGTCTCCGGCGGTTGGCAAACACCAAGGCAGTCATGCCCCCGAGCAACAGCAGGGCTGCACCACCAAGGAGTCCAGCACCATTAGCTCCGGTCTGTGCAAGATCCTGCGAGGAACCAGAAGCTTGCTTGTCCGCAGCATTTTGGCTGGGCTGCTGTACATCTGTGCCCTGAGGGGACTTGCTCGGGCTCGGCTCTCCGTCAACGGCTTCACCGGCGCCGGGCACCTCTGGCACTGTAGTCGTGGCGCAATTCATGGTGCCGGTCCGCAGTGCGTGCCCGTCGGTTTGTCCGTCATCGGAGTACGCCACAGGCTTGAACCCATCCACACAGAACACCGCCGGGGCAATGGCAAAGCCCTCGTTGTTCAGGTTAGGCATGCCGGTGGGGCGCTCAAAGACCTGTGTGACCGCAAAGTTTCCGGCGCCTTCGCCGCTGTCGGTGATTTCCAGAGTTGCGCTGCGACCCTCGCAGGTGTCGTCGCAGATAGCCCAGAGCAAACCGGTGGCCGGATCTAGTTCCAGTTCCATGACACCGGGGAACCCGCTCTCAATGGTGGCCACGCGGGTGTAACCGGAACCATCCTGGTCCAGGGCGTAGGCGTAAATCATGCCGTTGGCTTCCACCGCAACGAAAAACAGTCCCGCACCATGGTTCGGGTAGCTAGCGGGGTTGTAGGCGGTGGCAGTGGATTCGTCCACGAACCCCTGGGCTACCAGCTGGGTATCGGGGATCCAGGCGATTCCCTCAAGCCCGGCGTTCGCGCCGATCACAGGCAGGTCCTCTACGAGGTTCCATTCGGCGGTCGCCGCCAAGGTGTCAGCCCCACCAAGGGCGTCGTAACGCAGAATTGACGGACGGGAGACACCACTGGCTGCGTTGTTTCGTTCGGAGGCCACAAAGATTCCGGCCGAAGGTCCGGCGGACGTCATGGCGACGCCTTCTGCATCAACCTCACCGGCGCCATCGGCGTAACGCAGGGTCGTGATGCCAGCCCACACATCGTTACCTTGTTCCACCCAATCCTCACCGCTTTGAACCAGTCGGTGCAAGGAGCCAGCACCGTTGTTGACAGCCCACAAGGTACCGGCACCTGCAGTGGCCTGTGGCTCAAAGGCCAAGCCACTCATGTCAGCGCCGAAGGTGTTTGCAACATCTGCGGTCGCAACAGCGTCAGAACCGGGCCATACGGCCGTGATCAGATCGCCTTCGCAAGCATTGGCTGCACCCTTGGTAGCTTCTCTGGTCTGCACAAACTCGCCAGTGCCGTTCGGGCAGCGTCCCCAGGTGGTTGCCGCGTGAGCTTTGTAGCTGTGAGCGTCAATTTGAGTGTCGGTCGCGTCGGAGAGCCGCACGGCATCAGCCTTGCCCAGTCCAAACGCGGTATCAACATCAAGTGCAATGTAGGCGCCCGCGCCCAGCGTGGTTCCGGCAGGAACGGCGAAGGGTGCCTTCTCTGAATCATCACGGATCAGGAATCCAGAGATATCTACTGGGGTGGCACCGATGTTGGTGAGTTCTACCCAATCGCCGGAGACACCGCCGTCGGACTCTATCTCATTGATGCGGATGGGGAGGCCGCAGTCATTCGGGGCGCCCTTAGTGGAAGTGGTGGTCACTGCCCAGTTGTCAGTGCCATCGGCGCAGCGGCCAAACGTTGTCGGGGCGTGTTCGTCGTTACCCCACGCAGTCCAGGAATAGGAATCAACTAGTACCTGGCCGCCGGGGAGGTAGATGCGGGCTGAGTCAGCTTTGCCCAGGCCGTAGCCGAGCATGTTTTCCTCAACCACGTAGAAACCGCCCGGAGCAATGCTGGCACCATCGGGGAGCACCGCTGCGTGGCTGGCGCTGTCATCGTTGTCGCGCACTACCCAAGCAGAGAGATCCACCACGGTTGTGCCCGCGTTGAACAGTTCAATCCAGTCACCGGGGTTGCCATTGCTGGACTCTACTTCGTTCACGAGGATCGCTGGCGTCGCAACAGCTACGCAGTCGTTCGCAGCACCCTTAGTAGCGGTGGCGGTTGTGGCGAAATCGCCAGTTCCGTCCGCGCAACGGCCCAGGCTGGTGGGGGAGTGGGCAGTCCACGTGTGTGAATCAATGAGTGTGGCGCCGTCCGTGTCGAAGAGGCGCACGGAATCGCTGGCACCGAGCCCGAAGCCGAATTCCGCCTCGTTCAAGACCATGAAGGCCCCCGGCGCCACGACAGTTGCCGGCAGGGTGTAGACATGGGAGTCATCGCTATCGCGGACTGAGAGTCCGCCCAACTCAATCTCAACAGCACTTTTATTCAGGAGTTCGATCCAATCGCCGGGCTCCCCGCCGCTGGACTCGATCTCATTGATGACCAGGTTTCCGGCGACTGGGGCCGTGCAGATGTTTGCGGCACCAGGCGTGGCCTGCGGTGAAACAGCGAATGTTCCGGTTCCATCGGAACACCGGGCGTAGGAGGTGCTCAAATGACCACTCCAGGCGAAGGAGTCCACCACTGTGGTCCCGTCGGGACCGAGGAGCTTGGCTTCGTCTTCTTTTCCGAAGCCAAACTTCACCGGAGCGGTGTCATCGTCCACCGTCACCATCAGGTAGCCGCCGGGGGCAATTATTGATCCGGCCGGCAAATTTATGACGTTTTCCGGCTTATTGTCGGAGATGTGCCACCCAGAAACATCCACAGCCTGCTGGCCGGTGTTGATGAGTTCAACCCCGTCGGCAATGGTGTCGTTGTTCTGAATGACCTCATTGATGCGCACCGTGTTGGGGGTGTCAGCAACGGCCGGCAGTGCAACAGCGACGCCGCTTCCAGCCATTGCTAGGGTGGCGAGTCCGACTGCGGTGCGCAATCTCCATTGTTTGTTTCTCAAGAGTTTTCCTTAGCGGCGGGATATTCGTTGGGCACAAGGCATGACTCTTGGGAGCCTGCCCTGCCAACGTGACGCTCAGACCAACTCCGTGTGAACTATTGCCCTGCGAAGCGCCAACTCTTGCCGCGTTCAAGCGCATCCATTCGGCACATGAGCATGATGCAGATCACTAATTCCATGTGGATGCCAATTCCCCGTCATAATGAAGTGTCCTGTTCGTGAATGAGACTCGTCGGGGCACACAGCCAGAAAGTCACACACATGCATCAGCAGTACCAATCCTTGGACTATGCAAGGGTTCTCTCCGCCACCACGTCACAGGTTCTTACGTCTCGAGAGGCGGCACTTAGCCAATGATGAGCAATCAATCAGGGGACACAAAAACCGAAGCCCTCAAGCCTGCGGTCAGCGCTACTCACGGGCCGCAACCGGTCGAGGCGGACAACGAGCTTAAGCGAGGCCTCAAAAGCCGCCATCTTCAAATGATCGCGATTGGTGGCGCCATTGGCACGGGCCTGTTCGTGGCTTCCGGTGGCACCATCGCGCAGGCCGGTCCCGGTGGAGCACTTCTCGCCTACATTCTTGTGGGCCTGATGGTCTTCTTGCTCATGCAGTCCTTGGGTGAGATGTCTGCCAAGATTCCTGTGGCCGGTTCTTTTCAGACCTATGCAACCCGCTTTGTGTCGCCATCATTCGGGTTTGCCGTTGGCTGGAACTACTGGTTCAACTGGGCCATAACCGTGGCCGCGGAGTTGGTTGCTGCGGGCATCATTATGGACTTTTGGTTCCCAGGAGTGCCGGGCTGGGTGTGGGCCGGTGGCTTCCTCTTACTGCTGACCGGAGTGAATGCTCTCTCAGCCAAAGCCTTTGGTGAAAGTGAATTCTGGCTCTCCTCGATCAAAGTTGTTGCCGTGATCCTATTCCTCATCGCCGGTGTGCTGATGATCTTTGGCATCCTAGGCGACGGCCCATCGGGCATGACGAACTGGCAAACGGGCGAGGATGTGTTCCATGGCGGATGGGTTTCCATCATTTCCGTCTTCATGATTGCCGGGTTCTCTTTTCAAGACACCGAACTGGTCGGTGTTGCAGCTGGCGAGGCCCAGAACCCTCGGCGAGAGGTTCCGCGTGCAATCCGCTCCGTCTTCTGGCGCATTATGATCTTTTACGTCGGTGCCATCTTCGTGATCGGCTGCCTCATTCCCTTCACCGACCCCAGTCTTTTGTCATCGGGCGAGGCAGATATTGCCGCTTCCCCGTTCACCTTGGTGTTTGAACGCGCAGGGATCGCCTTCGCCGCAGCGCTGATGAACGCCGTTATCCTGACAGCCATTCTCTCGGCAGGGAATTCCGGGCTGTACGCATCGACACGCATGCTCTATGCCATGGCCCGTGATGGCAAGGCACCGAAGATTTTCGGCCGCGTCAACTCGCGGGGCGTGCCCATGGCGGCGCTACTGGCCACATCCGGCGTCGGACTCTTCGGTTTCTTGAGCGCCATCGTAGGACAGGGCGCAGCTTATGCCTGGCTGCTCAACGTTTCAGGGCTCAGTGGGTTCATTGTCTGGGCGGGAATCGCCGTCTCGCACTACCGTTTCAGGCGGGGATTCCTCGCCCAAGGAAACACGGTTGACGATTTGCCGTACAAGGCGTCCTTCTTCCCGATCGGTCCGGCACTGGCATTCGCGGTGCTCATTTTGGTGATTGCCGGGCAAAATTATGAGGCTGTCCTGGCCGGCCGCGGTGTCGAAGTCCTGTCCTCCTACATTGGCATCCCCATCTTCCTGGGGCTCTGGATCGTTCACCGATTCGTCACTAAATCCAAGGTGGTGCCGTTATTGGAGATGAACCTTTCCGGTCCCAGCGATGTTGAGGAAGACGCCGTCTAGCAAAGCGCCCAACAGCTCTTGGCACAACTCGCCCTGACGGCGCGCGAAGAAATATGCGCCCCTCACTCAGGGTTTCCTCAGGGCTAAGTGGGGGGTTTGCCCCCTAGTGGTGCCCCGCAGCTGTCCGTAGCGTTGAAGCTATGGAAATTCTCGCAAAACACCCTGACAGCAGCGTGTGCTCATGACTGAATTGTTAATGGCCGCTGCCGGGCAACCGTGGGCGTATGCGGTAGTGGTGCTGTTCTGTCTGCTGGACGGCTTTTTTCCGCCGATTCCCAGCGAAACGATGGTGGTGGCAGTGGCCGCATTGGCAGTGAGCCATGGCCTGGCAGCCCTTGGATTATTGGTGGCGGCGGCCGCCGTAGCCGCTTTTCTGGGCGATAACATCGCGTACCTGATGGGGC
Source organism: Specibacter sp. NPDC078709 (assembly GCF_040686795.1). Taxonomy (NCBI): domain Bacteria; kingdom Bacillati; phylum Actinomycetota; class Actinomycetes; order Micrococcales; family Micrococcaceae; genus Specibacter; species Specibacter sp. NPDC078709. The sequence continues at coordinate 138,532 of NZ_JBFBLU010000004.1, read as the reverse complement.
GGAGAATCGGCATCAGCCGGTTTGCCTGGATGCGTCGTCCAGTCATGCAGCGGGCCTTTACGAGAGCCGGGACGGAGCTTGAATATCGAGGAGTAGCGATGATTCTGGTGGCAAGATTCCTCCCCGTTGCCCGAGTTGCCGTCAATCTCACTGCAGGTGCCACCAGATACCCTCAGCGGAAGTTCATGGCAGTATCGGCACTTTCAGCAACCCTATGGGCCATCTATTCGGTGGCTATTGGGGCGGTGGCAGGTACGTGGTTGCAAGAACACCCGCTGTTAGGCCTGGTAGCCGCAATGGTAGCGGCCGGTCTTCTGGGAATCCTGCTTGAGAAGGTTATCGGAATATTCCGGGCCCGCCGCAGCAAGGCCAAAGCGGCACTGCAACCGGAGACACCACCGGCACTGGAAGCAGCGAAAAGTTTTGCCGGAGCAGCTCAGCACTAATCCCACCGGGGTACCTGGTGGTGCATGAACGAAAAAGTTTTCAGTCACGCGTGTAAGGATGGAGCCTGCAGCAAACATAGATACACGGCCATACAGACACTCTGGAGCAACGTGATCACCACCCAGCCCATCCCGTCCGTCTTCATTCGCGGTGGCCTTGAACTTGAGAGCACCGCAACTGGCACGATCGTGCATCGGCTGCCCGCTGCCGCCCGTGCACAGGCTAACGGTGATCCCCAACTTTTGATGGTGGAGCAGCAGCCCTCGGGAGTGCGCATCGCCTTCGAAACCACCGCCACGGTCATTGAGTTGGACACCTTACGTTCCCGTACCACGTACGCGGGAGCGCCGGCCCGGCCAGATGGAGTCATTGAACTTATCGTGGACGGAACCGTTCTGGGGGAGTCCGTCACCAACGGTGGCACTTTGACCACCATAGACATGGCCACGGGTATTCCTTCCCGGGCCGAAGGTCCACTCTGCACTAACAGCTTCACCGGATTGCCAGAGGGACTCAAGAATGTCGAAATTTGGCTTCCCCACAATGAAGCCACCGAACTCCTAGCGCTACGAAGCAATGCAGCTGTTGCACCCCAGCGTGACAGTGGACGCCCCCAGTGGTTGCACCACGGCAGCTCTATCAGCCACGGCTCCAACGCCACACGTCCGACGGCGATCTGGCCAGCCGTCGCTTCTCGCTTGGGTGGGGTGGAACTGACAAATCTCGGCTTTGGTGGCAGCGCCCTGCTGGATCCGTTCACGGCGCGCACCATGCGGGACACCCCAGCTGATGCCATCAGTATCAAGATAGGCATCAACCTCGTCAACCTGGACCTGATGCGATTGCGCGCCTTCGGGCCAGCCGTCCACGGGTTCCTCGATACCATCCGCGACGGGCACCCAGACACACCGTTATTGGTGATTTCACCGATCTTTTGCGGCATCCACGAAGATACCCCGGGGCCTGGAGCGTTTGACATGGCTGCCTTCGCAGAAGGGAGAATGCGTTTCACGGCCACCGGAGATCCTGCAGAGATTGCCGCCGGAAAACTCAGCTTGCGTAGTATTCGCAAGGAGTTGGAGCGGATCGTGCACTCGCGCGCAGAGCATGATTCGAACTTACATTTCCTAGATGGGCTTGCTCTTTACGGTGAAGCGGACTCCTTGGAACATCCTCTGCCGGACGCGCTGCATCCGGACGGCGAAACCCACCGCATCATTGGTGAGCGGTTCGCAGCATTAGCCTTTGGGCCAGGTGCAGTCTTTGACCCGTTCTCTTCGCTGGACTCCCGACTGTAGAAACGACAAAGCCCGGCTCGCTGCCACAACTACAGGCAACGAACCGGGCCCAGTCCCCGACTTCGAGTCAGACTCAAGCTCAGACTCAAGCTCTGGTGGACACTTTAGTGGATGGCGGTGGCAGTCTTTTCGGTGGTGACACTCACATCCGAGGAGGGTTCGGCGTCGGACTTGCCCATGAAAGCGGCAACGACCACAATGCCCAAGGCAACGCATGCCGCGACCATGAAACCATTGCTGAATCCTGCGGTCTGGGCAGCGATCTCATCCTTCCCTGCCGCGGCGGCGGCCACGGTTCCAGCAGCCATGACACCCACCAGCAGGGCCGTCCCAGCCGCACCGCCGAGCTGCTGCAAGGTGGAGAGCAGAGCCGAGCCGTGTGAATGTAGTGAATGCGGGAGTGGGTTCAGGCCAGCGGTAAAAGCGGGCGTGAAAATGAACGCCAGCGCGAGGGACATGGCAAGGTGCATGCCGACGATCATGGCCAGGGGCGTGGTCTCGTTCAGCTGTGTGTAGCCGAAGAGGACTGCAGATAGCAGCAGACCACCGGGCATGAGCAGTGGGCGGGCGCCGACTTTATCGAACAACTTACCCACCCCGGGTGCCAGCAGACCCATGAGAATGCCGCCGGGGAGCATCACGAGTCCGGTATTCAGGACATCCAGGCCGCGCACGTTTTGGAGGTACAGCGGTAGCAAGATGATGACACCAAACAGAGCCAGCATCGCCATGACCATCAGTGCTAGGGCCAGCGTGAACTGGCGGTGCAAGAAGGGGCGCATGTCTAGGAGCGCGCTATCGCTGCGCTGGAGTCGCAGCTGCAGCAGCACAAACGCTGCCAGAGAAACGAGTGAGACACCTAGGGCCACGAGGGCAATCAGGTGAGTACCGGCGTCGGGCGATCCAATACCGCTGAGGCCGTAGACCAAGCCACCGAAGGCGGGAATTGAAATGAGCAGCGAGGGCACGGACAGCTTGGAGCGGCTGCGTTCGCCACCTGTTGGCAGCAGCCGTGCACCCAAAATCAAGGCCAGCAATGCAATAGGAAGCACCAGTAGGAAGATGAAACGCCAGGACAGCGAATGCAAAATCAGCCCGGACAGTGTGGGACCAATGGCAGGAGCCACCGAGATCACGATCGAGACGTTGCCCATGATGGCACCACGGCGATGTGAAGGAACCAGATCCAAAATGGTGGTCATCAACAGCGGCAACATGATGGCGGTGCCGGAAGCCTGAACGACGCGGGCCACCAGCAAGATTTCAAAGCCCGGAGCCAGCCCTGCCAGGAGTGTACCGGCCGAGAAAAGCCCCATCGCCAGGATGAAAATAGTGCGCAATGACAGACGGTTAAGCAGGTAGCCCGTGGTGGGGATGACCACGGACATGGTCAACATGAACGCGGTTGCCAGCCATTGGATGGCTGAGGATGAGACATCAAACTCGTGCATCAACTTGGCCAGGGCCACGTTCATGACGGTCTCGTTGAGGATCACCACAAAGGCTGAAACGAGGAGAACGCCGAGGGTGGTGCGGTCCCGGGCTGAAAGCCTTTCGGAGACTTCAGCGGTGGAAAGTGACATGGTGGGGTCCTGATCGTATGGTGCGGAAAAGTTCAAAGGTGCCAGAAATATACAGGGCTAGTTGCCACTGTAGAACAACGGCACACGAAAGTAAGCGCCTACTGTGGTGCTTCTATTCCCGTTTTCCTCACACCATGCCTCCGAGCCCCCACTATGCTTGTGCGAAAACCATTTAGGAACGATCGAGAGAAGTCCATGATGCGAGTAGATACCGTAAAAACGTGGGGCTTGGCGGCCCTCTTGGGTGCCAGTGCTATCAACCATCTGAAGAATCCTGCGTTTTACTATCCAGTGGTTCCGCCGTCGTTGTGCAGTGACAAAGGTGACAAGCGGGGCGTGATGACACGTCGCCAGTGGGTTCTGGCGTCAGCCGCCCCGGAGGCTCTCGCCGTTGCTGGTTTGCTGATTCCGCGTACCCGCAAAGTCACAGCTATTGCCGCAACGGTCATGTTTGTGGGATTCACCGCCGGACACTTCTCTGCTTTGAGACGCGCGTTCGGGCCAGAGGGAACAGCTGCGAGCAAGCGAATCCACGCCATCAGACTTCCCCTGCAAATCCCCTTGATCGCTTGGGCATGGAGCGTTCGCAAGGCTTGAAAATATGGCGGCAAAAGCCGGGCACCCTTCGGGAAAAGGGGTGCCCGGCTTCTGCGTGCTCGTACCTAGTGCTGGCTGGAGCGCCTGCGAGATCCGGCCACAATGACCAAACCGGCGATGAGCGCGAAAGCTGCACCACCAATCATCAAGGTTGATGAGGCGCCTGTGGCGGCCAAATCATCCTGATTGGTCCCATTGGACGGTGCCGTGGGCGACGCCGTTCCGTGCGTTGGCGTAGCGCTGGTAGTGCTGTGCGTGGTGGGGTCAACTGTTGGCTATTCGGTGGGGAGGACTTCTTCGGCGATGGCCAAAGCGGCAAAACCAACCAGTACGCCTTCAGGTTCCTGAACGGTCACTGCGTACTCTCCAGCAGCGAGACGAGTGGGGACACTCAACGGTGCTTCATCTGCTGCATTGCTTCGCACCCAACGATTTGTCGCCGCGGTTCTCGCTTCGCTGGAGCCATCGTGGACGGCCAGAAGCAGCCACGCGCTGGCCGGCACGCTTTGAAGCGTGAGGTATCCGTCGCGGCCAATGTGTAGATACGAGCCAGGAGTAAGAGCACCGGGCTGCGTCAGAACTTCCTTGGTGGATTCGTACGTAGCGGCATCATCCGCGTCCAAGGTGGTTCCGCCAACGTTTCCGCTACCCTGGTGCGGAGCCGTGCTTTCTCCAGCTGCGGGCTTGGGCGCCGAACCCGGCGAGTTGAGTTCCGGGATTGCGTGCAAGGCACCAGTGGTTTGGCGACTCTAGGAGTTTGTCTGTGCGGCCAGGATGAAATCGCGGATCAACTGCTCATCCTTGATTCCCCTGCTCGATTCCACTCCGCTGGAGACATCCACGCCGGCAGGTTTCATGGCCGAGGCGGCAGCAGCCACATTGGCCGGGTTGAGGCCTCCGGCCAGCAGCCAGAAGCCGTTGGGGGTGCCATCGGTCAGGACCGCAGCATCAAAGGTGACACCGGCGCCAGGTTCGACGGCGTCCAGCAGGATCCGCTCGGATTCCCAGTCACGCTTCTCGTCATGGGAGAGGCTGTTGTAGGCATCTGCGGAGAACGCCCGCAGCGCCTTGAAGCCAGCGGCGTGCACGCTTGCCATGTCCGCCAGGCTTTCGTCTCCATGCAATTGCACGGTGGTCACGGCCGCTTTGCGAGCAATCTCCAGGACCTCGTCCATGGGCTGGTTGCGGAACACGCCCACCGTCTCCACGCCGACTGGCACCGTTCGCCCCAGTTCCGCGGCGAGTTCTGCCGTGATGGTGCGGGGGCTCCCGGGGGAAAAGATAAATCCGATCGCGTCAGCACCGGCACCCACGGCTGCGGCGACGGTGTCAGCAGTCTGCAAACCGCAAATCTTTATGTACATGCCTTGCATCATTCCTTCGTCTGGAAGCAACGCCCGGACCTGTTGTCGAATTTTGCGTGCTAGCTGCAATGTTAACAGTGTTGGCCACGGACGATCTCATGATTATGCCCATAGTTGTGCGGAGCCCCAGCGGTTTCCTGCCTGAGGATGCCGCAAACATTGTTTTGCCAGTCGAGTACAGGAGCCTTCCGAAACCATTCCGTCATTGAATACGCCCGTGACCTTACGGAAGATCCCGGCCGAGACTGCCACAACACGCGCCTCCGATCTACCGTGGACCGGTGCGGCCGCAACCAATGCCAATGCCAACCCCGCGGCAGCCAATGATTCAGTCTCCTGCCCCAGCGCATTTCCTGGCCCAGACACCTGCCCATTTTCAGCAGGCCCACTATCCAAAACCCAAGAAGCGCCAACTGAAATTCCACGTCATCATGGCGGCAATCTTCGGCGGACCCACTGTCGGAAGCACTATTCTTCGCCTCGTCGCCACGATCGTGACTCCGGGAACTGACACCTGAGCCACGTTTGTTGCTATCTGCTGGATACTCCCGGCCGTACAGCTACCTGTTTGGCTCATGTGGGGCATCGCCCGCAGGTGACTGCTGGCCCATAGGCACACGTTGACCTGGCACGTCAGGTTTCCCTACACCAGAGCTAGAGCCAGTGCCGAGGCCAGCGTCAGGAAAACACCGCATCCGCCATGGCCCAGAGAACGTAGGCGCTGACCGGAACCAACACGAGCCATTCACGCACCGAGCCGGCGTTGCCGAGGATGGGGATGGCCACATTTCCGCTGGGGCGCCAGATGTTCTTTACCAGCGGCATCCTCCGCAGCCAGCGCGGCGGCCTGATACGCAGCGGCCACAACAGGTTGCAACCGCCAGTGGTCAGCATGTCGCCTAGGATGTGCGCGGCCACACCGAGTCCCATGGCCAACGGGAACCAGTACTCGTGCTGCGGGGCAAAGAGCGTGACGAACGTGCCGACGGCGATCCCCAACGCCCACGGAAACTTGCGCATGGTGTCAGGAACGAACTTCAGCGCCTTGGCCGCAAAGGATGCCAGCATGACCGCCAACAGTCCGGCACCCGGAAATATCGTGCCCCAACCACGCAGTTCCATGGTCCACATGCCGGCCAGCGCTGCGATGGCGATGAAGACGGCCATGCCCAGGATTGAGTGTGTGCCGTGCCGGTGTCCGCCGGACATTTTCCCCACCTGGATGCACATGATGTTGGACAGCGGCGGCAGCGAATGGGCAATGGTCGCATTCCGGTGGTCGGCGTCGGGCACCAGCGCGGCCCCGGCAGTCACCAGCGCCCCGGCCACCACGGACGTGGGCGTCAGGTCCAGCAGCCCCATGCCAACGGTGAGCGACTCCGGAAGTGCCGGAACCACCTGCGCAAGATGACCCAGTCCGACGTCGAACTGGGTGGTCAGGGCCAGCCAAACGGCGGCACCGCTGGCGGCGTGGTGGGCTCCCATCATGAGGGCACGTCCTTGCATTCTCGGGTCTTCGTTCTGAACCCGTGATACGTGGACAAAACCTGCTGCCTCAAGGGTATGTGCAGGCACCGACATTCCAGCCGGAACCCTGTACGGCGAGTAGTGCGGCGTTCCTCACGGTGCCCTGCGGATCCTTGGTGCAACAATGAAGCCATGACCAATCCCAGCAGCGGCACAGCGCCCGAGTTCCCTAGCACCATCTCGAAACCGGCAGCCCGGGCGTTGGCCATTGCGGGCATCAGCAACTTCGAACAACTCAGCACCCACAGCGCTAAGGAACTCCTGGCACTGCACGGCGTAGGATCCAACACAATCAGGATCCTTGGCGAAGAGCTGGCTGTTCGAGGCCTCGCGTTTAGGATCGACTGAACCGTCGGGCGCTACCTTTTCAGCTGCAACAGCATCTCGATGGTGCCGGTGTTCTCCACCTTGACGAAGCCCAGGTCCGGCGCGGCAATGCCGAAGTCAGCGAACGTGACCGGGATGGAACCCTGAACCTCGACCCCGCCGTCCGTGGTCTGCGCCTTTAAGCTGACCCTCACGGCTCGCGTGACACCGGCAATGGTCAGTTCCCCGGACGCCTCGGCAGTTGCGGACCCGCCTGCGATGGCAGCAATGTCCACGGGAGAGGTGAGCGTGAACGTCGACGTGGGGAATTCAGCCGTGTTCAAGATGCCCTGGAATTGCCGGTCCCGGCTGCCGTTGTCGGTGGCCACCTTGCCCAACTCCACCAAGGCAGTCGCGGACGTCAGGCTGGTGCCGTCAATGCCCGCTTCCCCGGATATTTCAGTTGTCCGCCCGACCACGGTCACGCCCTGGCCGTTGAGCACCTCCTTCACCCGATAGCCTGCCTGCGACCCTGCCGAAATTTTCCATGTTCCGGACAGCTCGGTGGCGTCGACCGTGCCCACCGGCCCGGCCCCGGGTGTCGGGGTCGACAGCGCGAGTTGGTCCGCGGCCTTGCCGTTCTCCACCGAGGCGTAAATGACGCTCCCGCCCCAGATGGCAGCGATGGCCACCACCAACAATATTCCCGCGACAATCAACTTTTTGCGCATGCCCAGCCTCTACGAAATAGTGTTCCCGAAGGTACGCACTATGCCAGCATCAGCTGCGTTTTTCCTGTGTGTCCCGGGACGCAGCCGGACCGGAAGCACGACGGCGGCCTGCCGCCCAAAAGTGTTCCCTCACCGGTCCCGGCGGCGTAACGTTGGCTCATGAACAAACAGCCAGTCAATGGGGACCCAGCTGAGGAGTCCACCGACGCCGGGAAACACTCGTCGGTGGAGGACTTCATCAAGTTGATAGTTCCGAACCCCGAGCTGTTGGAGGAAGAAAGCACCTCTGACCCGGACATTGAACCACGCGAAACCGGCGCCTAGCAGTGCTGAGAGTGAGACAGTCATGAATCCCGACGAGCGACATCCAAGCATCGGCAGCATCCCTGATCCCGAAGGTCCGCCCCGGCATCCCGATCCCACACAGCCGCCCGGTCCGCCGGACCCGTACCGGCCGCCGGAGCCGAACGAACCTTATCCGCACCCCGGCCCTCCGGATCCGATCTTTCCGCCGGATCCCTTGAACCCGCCGGCGCCGCCGCTCTACTGAGGCTGGCGGGCCCCTCTGCCACGAATATCACCGTCAGTCCAGCTTCACGATGCCGCTCAGGCTCTCCCACTTTCTGGTCTCAATGTTGAGAACGGCAGTATCATCGCCGGAGCCTTTGACTTCCCGGAGCCCGAACTGGAAGCCGTCAATGGCGTATTCGTGAAATGTGCCGTCGGGACGACTGCGGCCTGAGGAAGACCACGTACTCCTTGCCACCTCGCGCACGGTCATCGTGCCGGCGGTCTGCGGATAGACGCATCGCTCAAAGATCGGGCTGAATATCCGGCCACCCTCAATCGAGTCCATGTGCATACCGGCCACGATCGGCAAAGTGTTGTAGCCGAAGTAGGGGTCCATTGCAGCCCATAGGATGTCCATCACCGCGCCGATTGCCTGAATCTCGGAAAGCGGGAATGCGGCATAGGCATCGTTGGCGTCGCTGAACAGTTCCGCCAGTTCCGGGCTGTTCGCCGGAGGTGGCATCCGCATGGCGCCAAAGGCATCCCCGTCCCCGGTGCCGGCGCATCCCGCCGCAACCGCCACCGAAACCCACGAAAATCCACAGCAAAGACACTGCGCAAAGATGGGTCATCGGCCCCATGCCCCGGCCGGCCCCGCGGATTTACGCTTTTCACACAACGTGAAGGAGCACATCATGACCAGTAATTCACCCAGGTCCCATGCTGAGCTGGCGGAATCCACCGCCACCCTGCCGACCGGAAACTGCGAACGGTTCGCCGGCTACGCCGTCATGGGCATGCCGTTCAGTTCCGGGCACTACCTTGCATTCCGGCGCTTCCCGGCCAGCTCAGTCGGCCCCGCCTACACCGCCCTGTGGCTTTACCGGCCCACGGTCGGCTGGACCATTTACGCCGACGCCCCGCCCGAGGTGAGCTGCGCCCGGTACTTCGGCGCCGCCCTTGCCGGGACCCGCCTGGCCGAAGTCCCGTTCCGGTGGGAGGGACCCTTCAAACTGTCGGTGGGCGTGCCCGGCGTCGTGCGTTGGGACCTTGAGTTCCGGGAAACGCGCACGACGGCGGCACTCACCTCCCTGGCGCACCTCATGCCTGATCCGTGGTGGCATTCGCCCAAGGTGCTGGCCGCCATGGGCAGGTTCATGGGCCCGGCGCTGCAAGCCGGAAAGCTGAGGCTCACCGGAACCGTCCCCAACGGCCAGCAGTACCAGGCCCAGCCGCTGAGCGTGTGGATGGTCAAGAACAGCCACGCGACGATCGACGGCGACAGTGCCGGAGCTCCGCAACCGCTGCCGGAGCAGGCACATCTGGCTGACTTTTGGCTGCCGCAGCGCGGCCTGTTCGTGGCCGAGATGACCGTGCGATTCCCGTCCACAGCGCCGCAGGCGGAGACGGGGCGCGCAGGGGTCCGGACGCAACGCGGTCACACGGCGCTTGCCGGAAAGGCGGGTGCGGCATGAACCGGGCGGTGATCATCCTGGCCACCGCGGTACAGGGGCGTGCGAAAGCTGAACATTGCCGACCTGCGGCGGGTGCATGACCACGCTCCGGTTTTACAATGGGAGGGTGGCTGAGCGCGGTTCGGACAGCGTCAAAACACCGCCCCCGGGCCGGGTTCCAGGGGGTCAGCCGGCAGCGCCGCGGAACCAAGCCGCGCTGCGGGATCCGGGCACCACCAGCCGCGCCGAACTGCTGGCGGCACTGTCCCTGGCCATCGACCTTGGGCTCGGCCAACCCATGGAGCACATGCTGCGGGCCACGCTGCTGGGGCTGCGGATGGCTGAACTGCTGGGAATCGGGCAGGACGCCCGGGGTCACATCTATTACGCCAACTTGATCGCCTGGATCGGCTGCCACGCCGATTCCCACGAGCTCGCGGACTTGTTCGGGGACGACATTGCCTTCCGTGCCGACTACTACTTCATCGACGCGCACGGGCTGCCCATGCTTTCACTGATGCTGCGCCACACCGGCACGGCGCTGCCGCTGGTGCAGCGCACCGCCCGCCGCTCCCAGTTTGCGGCAACCGCGGCAACCGCCATGCGGACACTGATCCGGTCCCACTGCACCTCCGCGGGCCAGCTGGCCAACCGGGTGGGCCTGGATGCGGACATGCCGGCGATCCTGCGCCACACCTTTGAGCGATGGGACGGCAAGGGGCTGCCCGCCGGAATTTCGGGAGCCCGAATCCCGCTGGAGATGCGCATAGCCCAGCTGGCCGACACCGCGGAAGTCTTCCTCCGCACAGCAGGCGTGACCGCCGCAGTGGGGATTGCCACGGAACGCCGCGGCACCCAGTTCGATCCCGTGCTGGCGGACTTGTTTTGCGCCCGCGCAGCTGAGCTGACCGACGGATTGCTGGAATTGGACCCCTGGCCCGCCGCACTGGCGGCAGCCCCGGCCGAACCCCTGCTCAGCGGCGCGGAACTGGATACGGTGTTGGCGGCGATGGGTGATTTTGCAGACTTGAAGTCGCCGTGGACGGCCGGGCATTCCCGCCAGGTCGCTTTCCTCGCCGCGCATGCCGCGGCACACCGCGGATGCAGTGCGCCGGAGGTGCTGGCGCTGCGCAGGGCCGGCTGGGTGCACGACCTCGGCCGGATGGGCGTCTCCAACGGGGTCTGGGACAAGGCCGGGCCGCTGTCATCCATGGACCGCGAGCGCCTGCAGCTGTACCCATTCCTGAGCGAGCGCATCATGGGCCGGGTGCCCGGCATGCGGCGGGTGGCGGAGCTGGCCGGTGCGCACCGCGAGTGGCTGGACGGATCGGGATATCCGCGCGGCCTTGGTGCCTCCAGGCTGGATCCGGGACAGCGCATCCTGGCCGCCGCCGACGCCTACCAGAGCGCCCTTGAGCCGCGTCCGCACCGGCCGGCCCTGGTCCCGGCCGCGGCTGCCGCGCGGCTGCGTGCGGAGGTGGGGGCGGGCAGGTTGGCGGGGGACGCCGTTGAAAGTGTCCTGCAGGCTGCCGGGCATAAGGAAGCACGACGGCGGATCCTGCCTGCCGCCTTGACGGCCAGAGAGGCGGAGGTGCTCAGGCTGCTGTGCCGGGGGATGGACAACAAGGCCATTGCGGCGGAGCTGGTCATCGCGCCCAAGACGGCGCGTAACCATGTGGAGCACATTTATGCGAAGACGGGCGCCTCCAACAGGGTCACGGCCACGTTGTTTGCCCTCGATGCGGGGCTGTGGGACCGAAGCTCTGGGCCGTGACCGCGTCCCGGACGGCGAGCGCGGCAGGGTCAAGGCCTTCATTATCGCTCCGGCCGGTGTGTTTTGGGCCGGCGCCGTTCATGCGCTGGGCCGGTTCTTGGTGTTGGAGAAGATGGACCGGGGACGTCGAACGGCCACCCCGTCGACCGTGATATCCACTGATTCGTTGTAGAACGCAATCCTGTCTTTGATGCGCGCCACTGACGGGTAGGGGTCGGGGTAGGACCAGGCCACCGAGGGGGAGCCCGGCGCGTCCCAGTAGTCCTCGGCGTATCCCTTGTACGGGCAGTGGCTGCGGTTGTTGCTGGCGCTCAGCCGGTCAAGGCGCACGTCAGCGCGCGGAAGGTAGTACCGGGTGGGCAAGTAGGTCTCAAAGAGCAGAACAGGTTCGGTGCTGTCCGCCAGCAGCACGCCGTCGAGCTTGACGGTGATGTGCCGGGAGCTGGGCAGTGCCTCGACACGCTTGTGGGGATCACGCGGATGGCTGTGGACTTCCTCTTCTTCCTCGAGCCAGCGGTCAAGCGCCTCCGGGGCCCAGGTGAGGGTGATGCGGCCCTCGAGGGCGGGATCGTCCCTGCACCATGCGGCGTGGGGCAGCACCCTGCCGCCGGCATGCACGTCAAACCATTGGGCCACGGGCCCCTTAGGTCCGAAGAACGTCGGCGCGCCAGATGGGGCGGAGTTCGCCGGCACCAACAGGTCCATCCGGACCTCGTCCAGGCTGAAGGCATAGGCAGGGATGGGGAACTTCTGCTCCCAAAAGATGAGGGGTGCCCTGCTGTCCACCACCGTTGTGCCGCCCACCATGGCGCGCACCCATTTCCCGCTGATTTCGGTCCGCATGCGAACCACCTGGATTCTGTTGGTTTGGCTGCGTGGAAATTCTACGCCGGGCGGACAGGCAGTCATATAGAAGACATGTTCGAACAGGTCCGACCCAGCCGCTGGCCGCTCATTCCACCAGGAGCTGCCCCAGCTCCTGGGTGCAACGGGTGAGTGCCACATAGAGTCCGTTCGAGCCCCGCGGTTCGACGATGATGCCGGGAGCATCGACCAACAGCAGCAGTGGCAACAACCGCCATTCCCCAAGAATCCGGGGCCAGGCCAGCAATAAGTGTTTTCACCCGGTGGCGGCGTGGGCAGCGGGCCAGCAACTCGCCGTCTGCGCCGCCATTTCCGTGCAGGCTTGCATGCGGCGCCCCTCAGCTCCCGCTGCTCGCCTTGTCGTCCGGCACAGCCGGGAACGAATGCTCAATCGCGGAACTGGTCGGCTCCCGGCCCAGCAGCAATTCCTGGTAGGTTTCGGCCGCAGCCCCGATGGGAGCCAGCCCTGCCCGCAGCTTCTTGCCCCTGGGCGCACGGATCATCTTGACCGCCATGCCCAGTACGACGGCGATGCCAAGTCCTAGGGCCAGCCAGCCTCCCAGCGCGGCCGGGTCCGTGACGAGCAGGACGATGGCGAAACAGAGCGCCACCGCCCCGAGCACGATCCAGAGGACCTTCTTCAAAGAACTGCTGCCCTGTCCAGCCATGACTGCCTCCCCAAGTAGTGCCATCAGCCTACCGCCGCCTCCAGAGGGGCCACCCGCAGCAGCCGCACTGCCGATCGCTGCCATCAAGCCCGCTGTGCACATTGCGGCTGTTGCTGGATGGGATAATTGACCATGGCGGCCGCAGTGCGGCCACAGTGACCAAATTTAAGGAATCCAATGTCCACGCTGAAGCAGAAACTCAAAGAAGACGTCGTCACGCATATGAAAGCCGGCAACAAGATTGCCCTGACCACTGTCCGCAACGTGCTGGGCGAGATTGAAACGCGTGAAAAGGGCGGCAAGACCCCCGTTGAGTTCGACGACGCACAGGTCATCACCCTGCTGCAGAAGGAAGCGGCCAAGCGCCACGACACCGCCGGAATCTACACCGAAGCCGGCGAACCCGACCGTGCCGCAGCAGAGCTGTCGGAAGCTGAAGTCATCGAGGCCTACCTGCCCAAGGCCCTGAATGCCGAGGAAGCCGCAGCCATTGTAGACCGGATCATCAGCGGGCTGGAAGCCGAACAGGGCGAACTGTCCATGCGCCAGATGGGTGTGGCCATGAAGCCGGTCACCGCCGAAATCGCCGGCCGCTTTGACGGCAAGGCCGTCTCTGAAATGGTCCGCAAGCGCCTCGCCTAACACAAGGCACACGTCCGGGCGGCCCCGATTGCGGGGCGGCCAGGACGTGTGGCTATATTCGCTTGCAGTGACACGGGTGCTCCACGCGGGGCTGAGAGAACACCCGTTGAACCTGATCTAGTTAACACTAGCGAAGGCAAGCCCGGCCGGGTCGATCTCCAGATGATTGCCGACGACGGCTGCACAGTCCTGGGCAGTACACCAGCAACGGATTCCGTGGGCACGCCGTCTTCCGGCGCCGGGGCGGTCCGCATCGTCCACCTGCACCAGCGTCAGGATCTCTACAATCAGATCCTCCTCCGACCGTTTCCAAGAGACAATCTCGCCACGTCCGAGCCAGACGGATGTACTGCGTGAACTTGATGGTGATGTTCGGCCGCACGTTTGCCGTGGGTGTCTTATCGACCTCGTAGATGAGGTCTGTCCCGATCACTTTGAGGGTACGCATGTCGCAGGGGAGGCGTTTGGCGTCGAAGCCCGGTTCCGGTGTTCCATGCATGGGGCCGTAGCGAAACTGCTCTCCCTTAGCGGTCACGCCCGGGCACATGATCGATCGCGAGATGCTGAATAGTCGCAGGGAACCGTGATCAGGAAAGCGCCGGCCATAACTGAAAACGTTGTTCGGTTTTTCATATTTCCCGCGCCTGCCCCTTATCGTGAACGATCCTGCTCATCATGCGCAGCGCCGGGGCTGGAAATCCCACGTGGAACTGCCAGTTGGGGTTCGAATAACGCGGCCCACACACTGTATGAGAACCTTGATTTCCACGCCAACCCAAAATGGGCGGCGGCAGCGCCTTTTCACTCCTAATGAAACGGCCTCCAACAGAAACGGAAGCCCCATGATTGAACTGAAGCAGGACACTGACGGGTTCGTCCGCATGCCCCGGCATTTCCCGGCCAAGGCAACAATCACCATCACGTTTACGGACGGCACAGTGGGCGAATATTCCGGGAAGCGCCTGAACGAGCTCTACGACGAGGCGCTTGCCGCCTTCAGGCTGGGCAACAACATGGACGCCAAGGGCTTTGACCGCAATGCCAAGAACATCCACCGGCGCAACGCCATCAGCCTGGTCCCCGTCCAGGCCGGAATGCTTGGCTAGCGCCTGCGTGTAGGACGCCGGAGGGCCCACCGGCCCATGCTGAGGATCGGCTCCCATCCATCATCGTGGATGCAGCCGCACACAGCGCCGCCAACGTGTTCGGCCGCGTCCACCGCGGCCAGGTCCGCCTCGGCATCGGCCAGTATTTTCAGGCATTCCGCCTGCGTCTGATGTGAGATGTAGTCCCTGCGGGCAACCAGCAGTACCTTGCCCACGTCACTAAAATACTGGCCCGCGGTGGCTGCCAATCCCAAAAGGCTGGCCACCGCCCAGGCGATGGCCAGCGAAAAGTCACCATCGCCGTCGTTCGCGGCCAGTGACTCCCGCACGGTGAGGAACAAGGAGAGCCCGGCCAGCACTGCAAAGGGCAGGATCCACTTGCCGGTGGTGATCCGGTAGTTGAGCAAAATGTTGTGTTGAAAGTTCCGGGTCCGGGCGCGGTGGTGCTGTTCAGTCTTCAAATACTTCAGCTGCTCGACGAGGCCGGGCCGCCCGGGTGACTCGTGCGAGGTGAAAAGGCGTTCAAAGTCTTCACCGGTGAAGGGGCCGGCACGTTTCGAGTCATGTTCCGCCCTGAGCTGGTCCAGTTCAGTCCTGTAATGGGCAACTTGGCGGGCACTGTCACGGACGCCAAATTTTCGTGCGTCATTGAGGTCCGCCAGCAGCTCCGGAAACGCCAGCCTTTCCTTCTTCTGCATCAAGGCGGCGGTGACCAGAATGGCCAGGGCATAGAGGCCCGTTGTCACCAGGGTGGTGCCCGTGCCTGGCAGGGAGAGGAGGCCGGCTGAATCCTCCAGCGAGCCAAGGTGCGATGCTGCCAAGCTGGAGGTGATGCCCATGATGTAGTTGCCAACGAGGGTCAAAAGGCCAATGACGAGCACTGTGTAGAAAAACATCCGCCGGTTCGCCCGCATTTCCTGGTTGGGGCCCGCCACCACTGCGAGCTTCCTGCGTTGGCGGGCGTTCTCCATGATTTGGAAGGCGATGGAGGCAAGGCAAATGAATAGGAAGATGATGATCAGCGCCGGCCCGTCATCTTCGATAATGATGCCCCAGCCGTTTGAATCATTCACGTCAAGTCCCTTTCGTGTCCCCGAAATGGAGCCAATCTGCGGTTTGTTCTCCAACTGACACACTGCATCGCCGGTGTCGGTGCCTGAATGTGCGAACACGTTACTCCAATAAATGGAGAATACCGCCGGAGTCCGTAGGATTGAAGCCACTAGGCGGGCCGTGGGTCTCAGCATGGCCGCCGTGAACCCGAAAGGCGTCATGTCTTATTTGACCCTCATTCCCTTATTCATTGGGCTCGGCGTGTTGGTGGTGCTGATCATCATCGCTGCCGTCATCTCCCGGATTGCTCTGCATATTGCTAGCCCTGACCAGGCCCTTGTCATCTCCTCCAAAGACAACAAGAGCCTGCCAGATCCCAGCAGCCAGCGCGTGGTGTTCGGCCGCATCTTCATCAACCCCTTCACGCAGCGCGCGTACCCTCTGTCCCTGGCCTCACGGCAGGTTTCATTGAAGATTGAGGGTATCTCCAAGAACGGCATCAAACTTCACCTCACGGGCGTCGCACAGGTCAAGGTCGGTGGCGACGCCGATTCCGTCCGCAAGGCAGCCCAGCGTTTCCTCAACCAGCAGGACGCCATTGACCACTACACGCAGGAGACTCTCTCCGGTTCACTGCGTTCGATCGTGGGTACCTTGACAGTGGAATCCATCATCAAGGACCGTGCCACCTTCGCCAAGAGTGTGAAAGAAGAAGCCGAGCACTCCATGCACAACCAGGGCCTGGAGATCGATACCTTCCAGATCCAGTCGGTCGACGACGACTCCGGTTACCTTATGAACTTGGGTCGCCCCGAGGCCGCTTTGGCCGAAAAGAACGCCAAGATCGCTGAAGCTCAGTTCCTGCAGGAAGCCGAGCAGGCCAAAGCCATTGCTGACGAGCAGGTTGCGCTTGCACAGCAGCAGCTGATCATCAAGCGTGCCGAGCTCAAGGAAGAAGCCGACGCCCGGCAGGCCCGCGCCGATGCGGCTGGCCCGTTGGCTGCGGCAGAGCAGCAGGAGCAGGTCATCATCCGCGATCAGCAGGTTGCCTTGCGCCGCGCGGAACTGCGCGAGAGGGAACTCGACACCGAAGTTCGCAAGCCGGCCGACGCCGAGAAATACCGCTTGATCCAGCAGGCTGACGCCAAACTGGAGGAACGCCGTCGTGCTTCCGAGGCTGCTGAAATCGAAGCAACCGTAGAGCTCGCCAAGCGCAAGCTCACGGCCGAGGGTGACAGGGTTGCCGCCGAGGCGGACGCCGCGTCATCCACCGCTCGCGGTAACGCCGAAGCTGCTGTGGTCGAGGCTCGTGGCCGCGCCGATGCGGCTGTCATCAAGTCCCGCGGTCAGGCTGAGGCCGAGTCCACCGAGGCAAAGGGTGTGGCCGAGGCTGCCGGTATTGCAGCTCAGGCTGAGGCGTACGAGAAGTTCAACGAGGCCGCTATCCTCAGCAAGGTCCTGGAAGTTCTCCCTGCCATGGCCCGCGAGGTGGCAGCTCCCATGGCAGCCATCAAGGACATGACAGTCATCTCCAACGACGGCGCCAGCCAGTTGAGCAAGAACGTCTCCAACGGCGTTCAGCAGACAACGCAGCTGATCAAGGACTCGACGGGTCTGGACATCATCGGCTTGCTGCAGGGCATGGTCGGCGGCGGGTCCACGGAGTCCTCCAGCGGAGCAGCCAGCGGACTTCTCAATGCCGTTAATAAGGGCAAGTCCGGCGCCGAGAATTCCAGCAAGGGTCAGTCCAGCAAGGGCGCCCCGGAAATCGGCTCCGAGAACAGCTAGCAGCAACTAAGCACCAAGGTATTCGCAAACGGCGACGCCGCGAACTGCTTCTACAGTTCGCGGCGTCGCCGTTTTCCGGGTCATCCTGCGCCGTTTCAAGCGCCGCGTGTATTAGCCGAGTTCGGGGTAGTGGATGGCTGCCGTTTCGGGGTGGGCGCGTACCCAGCCCTTGAGAACGTTGGAGCCATAGGAGGACAACATCGGGTTGTCCGGATCATCGCTGACACCACGAGCTTCGGCAGCGAGAGCAGGCGGCAGCGGCACCGTATCAATCACGGCGTCCAGGCGCGGTGACCAGAAGAACGGCACCGAGTAGCGGTCCACGCCGGGCGGGGGAGCGGTTACGCGGTGGATGGTGGCCATGAGGTAGCCATTGGTGGCCACCTCAAGCATTTCGCCCAAGTTCACCACGAGGGCACCGGGAATCGGCTCGACAGGGATCCAGTCTTCTTGACCGTGCGGCTGAACTTCCAAACCGCCCACATTGTCCTGCAACAGCAAGGTGACAAAGCCGTAGTCGGCGTGCGCACCAACACCCTGGGTGCCAGCCTCTGGAACCTGACCACCAACATAGTGCACCAACTTGCCCATCCATGCGGGCGCAAAGGTGAACGGTTCGGCCAGGTAATCCTCCGGCAGACCCAACGCAACGCTGATGCCCTCGAGCAGATCCACGCCGATCCGCGCCATCAACGCCGTCCACTGCAAAGCCGTGCGTTCCAGCTCAGGGTACTGATCGGGCCACTGGTTGTGTCCCTGCAGGCGCAGGAACAGCTGATCCTCCGGGACATCGATCAGCGGCTCACGGTCGGGACCGAAATCGATCTGTTCGCGGGAGTCGGCACGGCCTCGGGTAATTTCCTTGCCCAGGCGGGTATACCCGCGGAACTGGGCGGAGCTGCGGTTATCCAGCTCAAGGCGCTGCTCCAGCGGCAAGCGGAAGAACCCTGCCACCGTCTCCAATAGTTCCTCAACTTGGCCCTCGGCGGCGCCGTAATTGATGACTTGGAAGAACCCGACATTGTGCGCGGCGTCGCGCAGCGCGTCGATGAACTCCATATTGAAAAAGCCGTCCGAATTGCGGGCGGTGGAGAGATCTAGAACCGGGACTGAGGTGCGTGTTTTGCTCATTCCTCCAGCGTGAACGCTCCGAACGCAAAAGAGAAGTAATATTTCTAATTGTTGCGTCACAAACTTGCCCCAAAGCAAAACGTTACTTCTCTCAAGTTCGACGCCGGCACCTAGGCTGGCACTTATTCCGAACCTTTTGATTCAGATACGTCATATTGTTCGCGTTCGTTCGGCCGAGAGCGGCGCTGAGTCAAGTTTGATTCCCTTCACTGGGGATAGGGTTCTCTTATGACTGTTGAATCTTCGCTGCTATACGACCTTCCCGCCTACACAGTGCGCCGAAACGTGGTCTCGGCCATGGCGAACAATGTGTACTTGATTACCGCCAAGGGCACCGGGGCACAGATCCTCATTGATGCAGCGGATGATCTCCCGTCCATCAAGGAGCTGCTCAAGGATGCAACGGGCGACGCCGAGGTGCCCACATCTCTGGCCATGATCGCCACGACACACCAACACTGGGATCATGTCCGCGCGCTGGCCGGGCTCGTGTCCCACAGCGGTGTGCCCACGGCTGCCGGCACCGATGACATCCCCGGCATTGCCAAAGAATCCGGCGTGGCCATTGACCTGGCGTTGGTACACGATGGGACACTGTCTGTGGCTGGAATCGAGCTAGTGGCAGTTCATCTGCGCGGCCACACCCCCGGTTCCATCGCTTATGTCCTGCAGCCAGGATCTGATGCTGCGCCCATCATTTTCAGCGGAGATTCCCTGTTCCCCGGCGGCGTCGGCAACACCCAAGACGATCCAGCACGATTCACCTCACTGGTGAACGATGTCGAGGAACGCCTCTTCAACGTCTACCCGGACAACGCAGTAGTGCTGCCCGGTCATGGTGACGGAACCACCATCGGCGCCGAACGCCCCTCCCTGCCCCAGTGGCGTGAGCGCGGCTGGTAGCCCGCTACTGGTCCACCGCCTCTCAACACCGCCTCGCAACACCGGCGCAATCCCAGCATGTCCCCTCATCGAGATAGGCTAGAGGCATGTACTTCATTGTTGTTAAATACCAAGTCAAGCCCGAAGCCACCGCAACGTTCATCGACCTTGTGACCCCCTTCACCGAAGCAACCCGCGCCGAGCCAGGCAACCTATGGTTCGACTGGTCACGCAGCGTCGTTGATCCGAACGAGTTCGTTCTCGTCGAGGCTTTCCTGGACGACGATGCCGCCGGCAAGCACGTCAATAGCGAGCACTTCAAGGCCGGCCTGGAAACCATGCGCCCGGCCCTGGTCTCCACACCCAAGATCATTTCCCGCAAGGTGGATGGCAGCGATTGGGATGACATGGGCGAACTGCAGATCGGCTGATTTCTTATGTCGACTCCCGCTCAGGCTGAAATCCCGGGCGGACCCTTCAACATTGCCACGATCGGGCAGGGACTGGTTTTTGCTCAGTCCCTGCCCGATCTGGCCGCCATCCTCAAGGGCGCCGGGCCACAGCGGACCAACGGAGGTGCCGCCCACGAGAGTCTCTCGGCCGTTGTCCAGGCGCCTCCTGGCACCGGCAAAACAACGCTGGTGCCACCCCTGGCAGCCAACGCACTCGGCGCCACCGCCGCCCACCGGGTTCTGGTCACTCAGCCGCGTCGAGTGGCCGTCCGCTCGGCGGCCCGGCGGTTAGCGTCCCTTGATGGCACGGCGCTAGGTGGCAAAGTCGGCTACACCGTGCGCGGCGAGAGCCACAGCAGCGCCGAGACGATCATTGAATTCCTCACCCCTGGCATCCTGTTGCGTCGCCTCTTGCACGATCCGGGGCTCGAGGGCGTGGCCGCAGTCATCCTTGACGAAGTCCACGAACGCGGCCTCGACACGGACCTCTTGCTCGGCCTACTCGGGGAAGTCCGGCAGTTGCGCAGCGACCTGACCCTCATCGCCATGTCCGCCACGCTGGACGCCGCCCGCTTTGCTGAGCTCTTGGCAGCGGACGACGCCGGGTCCCCGGCGCCCGTGGTTGACTGTCCCTCAGCGCTGTTCCCCCTGGAGATCAGGTGGGCCCCCTCAGCCCAGCCGCGCATGGACCAGCGCGGCATCACTCGCTCCTTTTTGGATCACGTAGCAGACACCGGTGCCACCGCGCATGCCGCGGCCCTATCTGTAGATCCATCCATTGACGCGCTGGTATTTGCCCCCGGGGCCTGGGAAGTCTCCTATATAGCAAACCGGCTGCGCTCCGCTCGCCAGCACGCAGCCGAACCCAACTCTGCTGGTCCACATGATTCTGCTGAGCCCAGCATCGACGTGTTGGAGCTGCACGGTCAGGTGTCGGCCCGTGAGCAGGACCGTGCTGTTTCTGCGCGTGAGCCCGGGGGATTGCCGCGCATCATCGTCTCCACGTCGCTGGCGGAATCTTCGCTGACAGTGCCCGGAGTTCGCTTGGTGGTGGATTCTGGACTTTCACGTGAACCCCGGCGTGATGCTGCCCGCGGTATGACCGGTTTGGTCACCGTCTCCACCTCACGCGCCTCGGCGGATCAGCGTGCCGGCCGCGCTGCCCGCTTAGGTCCCGGAACCGTGGTGCGCTGCTATGAGCAGAAGACTTTCGCGGCAGCTCCGGCGCATCCCATGCCGGAGATTGCGGTTGCCGAGCTGAGCGCCGCGGCCCTGTTGCTCGCTTGCTGGGGCGCACCAGGGGGAGTGGGGCTGCGTTTACCCACCGCGCCTCCGGCTCCCGCCCTGGCCGCCGCCGTGGAAATCCTCGGCGAGCTCGGAGCCCTCGATGCCACCGGTCACGCCACGGACTTGGGCCGGACACTTGCTGATATACCCGCCGACCCACGCCTCGCCCGTGCCCTGCTCGACGGCGCTCCAGTCGTTGGGGCCAAAATGGCAGCTGAGATTGTGGCCCTGGTGTCCGGAGATGGCAGAGCCCCCGGCGCTGATCTGAGCGCTCTACTCTCCGGTATGCGCTCCGGCCGCGATCCGGGATCGCACCGCTGGAGTCAGGCAGTACGCAGGCTCGAACAACTTCTCCGCAAGGACACCCGCAACGGTGCCACAGATAAAGCAGCTAGCCCCGCTGCCGGTCCATCGGCTGGTGCGCACCCGCGGAAGGTGAGTGCCGCCGAGGGGGTGGGGTTCGTCGTCGGACTCGCCTTCCCGGACCGGGTGGCCAGGCTGGTAGAAAACGCTGCCGGGCAGCAATATCTGCTCTCCTCGGGCACCCGTGCGGGCTTGCCGGCTGGCAGTCCATTGACCGGTCACGAGTGGCTGGCCGTAGCTGAAGTCTCTCGCGCGCAGGGCCGCGATGCCGCCGGAACTGGCGCCATCATCCGCTCAGCAGCGCCCTTGGATCAGCAGCACGCACAGGAGGTGGCCGCACATATGCTCCAAGACTCGGTGGTAGCAACTTTTAGCAACGGCAAGGTCTCCGGACGCCGGGAACGCAGGCTTGGCGCCATTGTTTTGCTGTCGACTCCCGCGAAGGTCACGCCGGCACAAGGCCGCGAAGCTGTGGCTTCCGCAGTGGCTAAGGAGGGGCTGGGCCTGCTCGCCTGGTCTGGAGCGGCGGATCAACTTCGCCGCCGCTTGGCGTTGCTGCACCGTGAACTGGGGGCACCGTGGCCCGACGTCAGTGACGCCGCACTTTTGCAGCGTTTACCGGATTGGTTGGGGCCTGAATTAGAATCTGTGGCTGCTGGTAAGGCACTCTCCTCACTCTCACTGAGTGATCCGTTACGGCGTCTGCTGCCCTGGCCCGAAGCATCCCGGTTGGCGGAACTGGCGCCGGAGACACTGCCCGTACCCAGTGGCTCGAACATCCGCATTGACTACCCGGAGGTGTCCGACGACGGCCCTCCCGTGGCCGCTGTAAAGCTGCAGGAGTGTTTTGGGCTGGCGGAAACGCCCCGGCTGGTCAACGGCCGGGTGCGAGTGCTGTTCCATTTGCTGTCGCCCGCCCGCAGACCGCTCGCCGTGACGGATGATCTGAGCTCTTTCTGGAGCGGACCCTACTCACAGGTCCGGGCAGAGATGCGCGGACGTTATCCGAGGCATCCCTGGCCCGAAGACCCATGGAGTGCACCGGCCACAGCCAAGGTCAAGAAGCGAATGTAGCCAGCGGCGCCTCCGGCGGAGGCTACCGCCGGCGGCGCCCGCACTGGCGGCTAGCGTCGCGCTTGGCTGGTGCCTGCGTTGGTGGCTTCTCGCCAGTCATTGTTGCTCAGGTGCGAGCTGGCCTGGGCGCCTACTTCCGCCATGCCGCCGTCGACCTCCCAGCTGGCCCCCGTGACGTAACTCGCCGCGGGGGAGGCCAGGAAGACGATCACATGAGCCACTTCCTCGGCTGTTCCGCCGTATCCCAGTGGAATACCTGGGCGGAGGATCTGATGCGGGTGCCTGGTTTCTGTGTGGGGAAGATGCGTGGCAATCTCCCCCGGGGCAACGGCATTGACGGTGATGCCGTGACCGGCCAGTTCCACGGCAAGGGTCTTGGTCAGACCATCCAAGCCAAACTTCGAGGCACAATACGCGCCGTACCCGAAACGCGGCTGATGAGCATGAACGCTTGTCACCACCACGATCCGGCCGCCAACACCACCGGCGATCAGCAACTTGGCAGCCGCCTGCAGGCAGAGGAAGGCGCCATTGAGGTTGGTGTCCAGAATTCGCTGCCACTCGTGCAGCTCGGTGTCCACTACTGATTTGGTCAGCCCGATGCCCACGTTGTTCACGAACACCCCCAGTGACCCCAGGGCGTCGGCCAGCAGTGTGATCGCCGGGGCACAGCTGGCGGCATCGGTGGTATCCAGCCACACCGAAACTGCTCGCTGACCCAAACCCTCAATCATCTGGACGGTGTCTGCTGCACCAGTTTCATCGTCATGCCACGTGAATCCCACATCGTATCCGCTGCGGGCCAAGGCAATGGCAGTGGCCTTGCCAATGCCTCTGTCGGCGCCGGTCACAATGGCGGTGTGCGGATAATCCGTACGAGCGCCCAGGACAGGGACAAGGCCCGGCACTATTTGGGGGCTTTCGCCGCTGCCGAACGTTCGGTCTTGCTGCCGGCATTGGCGAGGTCACCGGCGTCGTCCTCCAGATGCGCGCGCATAAACCACTGGAACAACTCCAGCTGGGCACACTGGGTGATGATCATGTCCTCGGTGATCGGATCCACCTCGCCCACGGCAGTCAGAGTTTCGCGGTGACTCTTGAGGAATCCGGAATACACCATATCCAGCGCCGCGAGATGAGCCGAAGTGTGCGCGCGCCCAATGGAGTAATCGTCCCAGGAACGTGCGGTCACGAGCGCTCCAGGCAGGCCGTTGGGGGAGACACCGAGGGTGGCAATCCGTTCCGCGGTCTCATCAACCATGGCCCGGACGAGCTCGATCTGGGGGTCCAGCATCTCGTGAACGCTGATGAAATCCCTGCCAACAACGTTCCAGTGCGCGTGTTTGAGCGTCAGTTGGAGATCGTTCAGGGCGTGTAACCGCCCCTGAAGAAACGTTGCGACCTGATGTCCGTCCTGCAGTGACAGACCGGGCACTGTGTAACCTGTGTGGGCTGTTCTCTTGGTGACCATTGAAACTCCCTCGAATCCTGTTTGTGTGCTTGCACTTATTCTGTTCAGGTTCTTGCTTGTTCTTACTGGTTGGCTAGCTTTTCAGCTGACCGGCTCAGCGCGCTGTCCGGCCACTTCCACGCTAACCATAACTAGCCTCAAGTTCCAGAGCTACGCCTTATCAAAAGGCCGCAGGTACGCCACTCTCGTTTGGCTCTAGACCCTATTCGAAACGTATTATTCGAAACGGCTGGGATCGCCCATGCCGCGGCGCACCACTTCTGCATAACCGCTGGAGAAGTCCACCACTGTGGTGGGCTCGGCGCCGACGTCGCCGGAATCAATCACGGCGTCAACCACGTGGTCCAGAGCTTCCTTGATTTCCCATCCCAGCGTCAGCGGCTCTTCCTCGCCGGGGAGCAACAATGTGCTGGAGAGCATGGGCTCACCGAGTTCTTCAAGAATGTCGTGGATGAGGCGACTGTCCGGGATACGGACACCAACGGTCCGCTTCTTCGGGTGCGCCAGCCGCTTCGGGACCTCCGGCGTTGCCGGCAGGATAAAGGTGTAGGGACCAGGTGTGACGGCCTTGATGCTTCGGAAAATGTCATTGTCGATCATGACAAATTGGCCCAACTGAGCAAAGTCTTTGCAGACCAGCGTGAAATGATGATGCTTGTCGAGCTGGCGAATGGTCCGGATACGGTCCAGAGCTTCACGATTTCCCAGTTGCGCACCCAGCGCGTAACAGGAGTCCGTGGGGTATGCGATCAAACCGCCAGACCGCAGGATTTCAACGATCTGGCTGACGGAGCGCGCCTGCGGATCGTTCGGGTGGATGTCGAAAAATTTAGCCATGACCCGAGCATACGACCCCATGGCCTACGGCGCCGCCATTGACCGCATTTCATGGCTATTTTTACCTTGGCTTCAGGCTCCGGGGGCAGGCCAGTAATAACTGTCTGGCAGGGCACGGGCCCCAAAAATCGCTTGCCCCACCCGCACCACCGTGGAGCCCTCCTCAATGGCCAGTTCAAAGTCGCCGGACATGCCCATAGACAATTCTGAAAGGTCGACGCCGGATGGCGCCATCGACCGCCATTGCTCCCTGACGCTGTGGAGACTTTGGAAACAAGCGCGAACCCGGGCATCGTCTGCACTGTGGATTGCCAGTGTCATGAACCCTTTGATGCGCAGGTGCTCGAAGGCTGGGAGTTCTTTGAGGAAGGCCCCCACTTCCTCCGGTGGCAGCCCAAATTTGCTGTCCTCGCCCGAGGTGTTGACCTGGACCAGGACCTCCAAAACTCGTCCCGCTGTGGCGAGCCGGTTGTTCAAGGCGGTAGCGACGCTGAGCCGGTCCAACGCCTGAAATTCGTGGGCAAATTCGGCTACTAACTTTGCCTTGTTACTTTGTAGATGGCCAATGACATGCCATCGCAGTCCGGGGATGTCCGCTAGTTCACGACTTTTACGCAGGGCCTCCTGCACTTTGTTTTCGCCTAGGTCTTTGCAGCCGACCGCAATGGCGTGGCGCATCCTTGCCGAGTCCACAGTCTTACTGACCGGCAGTAGCCGAACATCCGCTACCGTGCGCCCGGCGCGCTGGGCGGCAGCTGCCATCCGAGTTTTGACCAAGGCCAGCCGTTGAGCGAAGTCTTCAACCGTGTAGGCGGTGGGGTAGGGCAGCTGCTGTTCCATGGACCCACACTTTCACGAATGACAAGCTGTGTGGAAGGTCCCACCGGGGAACACTGTCACAACACCACCTTCAGAGCAGCAGTTTTAGACCACGCTTTCCCAGAGCATGACGGTGCCGTTTTCAGGGCCGTTTTCAGGAAATTCCCATCTTTAAGGCGCACTCTAAAAGGGCCCGTGCCGCTAAGTGCTAATTGATTACCGCTAGCTACTGATTGCGGCCAGCCAAACGGCAGCAGCTATTGAGGGGAACGTGCATGGCCCAGGACGCAACACCGAAACCAGGCCCGGCAAAGGGTATGCCCCCGAATGGGCAAGCATACGAGAAGGTTGACGGGGGTCCGAGCGGAAAGGCGGCTAGGACTAGTCTCCTCCGTCGGGAAGGCTGGCTCACAGGCTGGCGTGGACTCTTTGGAAGCAGTAAGGGTCTCGGAACTGGCAAGACCCTCGCCCAGTGGGGGCGGTTCTTTGCTATCTGTGCCATCTCCGGAACCCTCGTGGCTGCCCTCTTTGTCCCGGCCGCCGCAATCGCCACAACGGCTATGCACGGCGCCGATGACTTCATTAGCAATGCCCCACAGGTACTGGATATGAAGGCGCCGCCGCAGGCCACGACGATCCTGGCCGCCAACGGCGCCACGATCGCCACCCTCTATGCCCAAGACCGTCAGATTGTTGGGTTGGCGGACATGTCACCTTTCATCAAAGAGGGCATTGTTTCCATCGAAGATTCCCGCTTTTACGACCATGGGGGAGTAGACCCCACGGGTATCTTGCGCGCTCTCGTAGCTACCGCCCAGGGTGGCAGGCAGGGCGCCTCCACCATCACCCAGCAGTACGTGAACAACATGCTCATTGAACAGCTCGTGGCCGAAGGCAAAACGGACCAGGCCAAGTTCGGGATGGACAAGACAGTTGCCGACAAGGTCAATGAGATTCGCCTCGCGATCAGCTTAGAAAAAGAAATGTCCAAGGACGATATCTTGGCCGGATATCTGAATATCATCTACTTCGGCAACGGCGCCTACGGTATTGAATCCGCTGCCAAACTGTACTTCAACACCACCGCCGCCAAGCTGACTCTGCCTCAGGCCGCCGCCCTAGCTGGGGTGGTCAATAACCCGGGGTATTACGACCCCATTACGCAGCCCGATCATTTGGTGGAGCGCCGCAATGATGTGCTGGCCAAGATGCTGACGCAAGGCAAGATCAACCAGAAGGACCATGATGCCGCGGTCAAATCACCGCTGGAGCTACATGTGACAAAATCTGGTCAGGGCTGCACGGCTGCCGCCATGGCACCGTATTTTTGCGACTACGTCCAGCAGCTGATTCTCAACGACAAGGCCTACGGCGCCACGGTGGAGGAGCGCACCAAGCTCCTGTACGGTGGCGGACTGACCATCAAGACGACCCTGGACCCGGCACTGCAGAACGTGGCCCAGGAACAGGTCAATGGCACCATCTCGGGGGCCGACCCACTCGAGCGCGGTGCCGCCGTCGTCAGTGTGCAGCCGGGCACCGGCAAGGTCCTCACCATGGCGCAGAACACGGTTTACAACCCGGCACCTGATCCCGGGAACTACATGGGCAACTTTGCGCTGCCCGTCAACGATGCCAGTGGCCAACCCCTCCACGGTGCAGGCGGCTTCCAGATTGGTTCCACATTCAAGCCGTTCGTGTTTGCCGAATGGCTCAACAGCGGCCACTCCATGATGACCTCCATCAATGGTGCCGTGCGCTATTACCCCGCAGGGTATCCGTGGAAGAATTCCTGCGGCACCACCACCGGTTCCTATGACCCGTCAGTGCCGGGCGAATCCCTGCTGCCCAACGACGGCCCCAACGACTACCATTCCATGACGGCCTACCTTGGCCTGGCCATCTCCATCAACACGGTCACGTTCCAGACGGCCACGGCCCTGGACTTCTGCAACATCCAGAAGATGGCGACGGCGGCCGGGGTCAAGGACGGGCACACCAACAAGCCCTATGACCTCTCCAACATCCCCGCCCTGATCGGCACCAACGATGTGGCCCCCATTGACATGGCGACGGCGTTTGCCACTGTCGCCAACGATGGTGTGCGCTGCAGCCCCATTGCCCTGGTCTCCGTCAAGGATGCGGCAGGAACCAATTACCCGGTTCCGGGCGCCGGCTGCCAGCGGGCCATGACTTCCGAAGTGGCGGCGGGTGTGACTTACGCGCTGCAGTACATGCTGACCAATGGTTCCGGCTACGCGATTCCGCTCAACGACAAGAGCTCCTCCTTTGCCAAGACCGGCACAACTGACGGCAACATCCAGACCTGGACCATCGGTGCCAACTCCGGCATTGCCACGGCCTCCTGGTTTGGCAGCTACAAGGGCAACGCGGACAAGTACATCAACCAAGACATCACCATCAACGGCGTCTACTACCCGAACATTGACGGAAACCAGCTCGCCGGCAGCAACTGGGCCGCTGTCATGAACCAAGCCGCCCAGACTCCCGGACTGAGCGCCAAGCCGCTGAACCAGCCGCCGGCGCTCATGCTGGCGCCGACCGCTCCGTACGTGGCCGGTGTCAATGATCCCAAGCCCGGGGAGGTGATCTCGCCCGTGCCCGGGACCCTGCAGGCTCCTCTCCAACCCAACCAGCCGGCACAGCCGGAGCCATCCGCTCAACCAAGTGCACCAGCGCAACCCGCACAGCCGGTGCAACCAAGTGCACCAGCGCAACCGGTGCCATCAGGCGAACCGGGCCAGCAAGGCACACCTGTGCAGCCGGTCCCAAGCCCGTGAATCAGTGGGCCGGTGGCCCACGTTGCGCACCGAGAGAGCGCCAATTACCTCCTTTATGTTTCATACGGAAGAATGCAGGTAACGGGACAAGCCCGCAGTTCTAAGGAGCAATTCGTGTCTGAAGCTACACCAGAGGTTCGTATTGTTGTCGGTGTTGACGGCTCACCATCCTCGGTGAATGCACTCAAGGAAGGCGCGCGCTTGGCAGCCGAATTGGGCGGTGTGGTCGATGCTGTTGCTGTCTGGGAAATGCCAACCAAACACTCCAGTTACGCCGCGTTGGGCATTGGCAGCTTCGAGGAGGGTGCCCGTAAAGTTTTGAGCGATGCACTTTTTCAGGCCTTTGGTGAAGACGTCCCGGCCTCCGTTTCTGCACGGCTGCTGCAGGGTTCGGCAGCTAGCGGATTGGCATCAGTGGCCCAGGGCGCACGCATGCTCGTCGTTGGGCGCCGTGGTCACGGTGGCTTGATGGGGCTGTTGCTGGGATCTGTTAGTTCCGCGGTCGTGAACCAGTCGCCGGTTCCGGTGCTAGTGGTTCAGTAGCGGCGCTGCTGCCTCAGCCACGCTGGTAGCGGCGGGCCGCGGCTTCTGCCGTCTCAAGAGCTACCTCCAGCTCGGCGACGGCACGCTGGTAGGTGGCTACGCCGTCGTCCGTCATGAGGGAAAAAGCAGAGTGCACTGTGTCCGGGACAATCCTGGCGTCGGTGACTGGCTGCAACTGGTTAGCGGCCGTCACCGCCCGGATCAGGGCCGATGTCTCAGGAACACGGACATCGCTCATGGTGGGGAAGTCGATGGCGGCACCCGGATCTAACTCGTAGCGACTCCATTGCGTGATCAGGGCTTGGTGGCGGTGAGATATCTGCGTGAATGCTGCCGCCAACTCGGCCTGGTGCCCAGTGGCGGCCAGCAGATCCGCATGTCGGCGGCACCACAGCTGAGTAGCGACGGCGGTGCCAGCGGCCAGCAGCAGCAGAGCACACGAGAGTACTCGGTTGCTCATGGCCGGGATCAGGATCATCGGAGCGACCACGCACATGCCCGTGAACACATACCAAAAGGTGGCATCGGGATCGTTTTTCCGATGACTGCGCGATCCGGCCAAGGCAACCGTGGCCACCGTAGTGACTGTGACGAGCACTGCAAGTACGAGGAACATCATTTCCATCGACCTCCCGGCACCGTAGCCGCCACGCTCCTGTATGGACGCGGTCATCAGACCTTTAAGCAATCCGTCAACCAGACCCTGAAGCCCAGCCACGTGGGCAGAGCCATTGTGGTCTTACTCCATTTCAGGCCTATTCGCTCCGAAGGTCAAGGGCTCCGTGCCTGTTGCAGAGCCCTGGAAATGCTTTCTGGTACGGCCGGGAAGGCTATGGCAGTCGTGGGCCAACGGCGAGCAATACGGAAACAGCGCACAGCATGATCAGTGAATAGCGGAACATCACGCGTGCCCAGCGGTCATCATCAGTGGCGCGCAGTCCGCGAACGGCCATAAACAGCCAACCGGCACCGAGTGCCGCCGTGGCTGCGGTGTATACCCAGCCTGTGTAGCCGAAGGGCTGGGGAAGGAGCGAGACGGCAACGTAAACAACCGTGTAGACCAGGATCTGGGCCTTGGTGGCGGCGATGCCGCGGACCACCGAGATGATCGGCACCTGGGCGCGGGCATATTCAGCCTGCCGGTAAATCGCAATCGAGTAAAACGCTGGCATCTGCCAGAAGAAGAGCATGAGGAAGACAATGCCGGCTCCGGCGTCGAGCGCGTTGCTGGCACCTACGTATCCGCCCAAGATGGGTGCCGCTCCCGAGATGCTGCCCACCAATGTGCCATGGATACTCAGACGTTTGGCGAGCATTCCGTAGAGCACCACATAGGCCAAGAAACCGCCCAGGCCCACGATGACTACGAGCGTGTTGGTCCATGCCATCAGAGCGCCCACGCCAGCTAGCCCCAAAATGGTGGAGTAGATGACAGCATTGCGCGCACCCACCCCGCCGGTGACTGTGGCACGCTTCTTGGTTCTGGCCATGACGGTGTCAATATCTCGGTCCAAGACGTTGTTCAGTACACACGCGGAAGCAATAACCAGTGTGGTGCCGAGGCAGACGGCCAGAAACATCCACCAGTCGATTCGGCCCGGACTGGCAAAGAGGAAACCAGCCGCTGCCGTGAGGACATTCCCGAACATCACCCGCGGTTTCGTCAGCGAATAGTAACGCAGCACCGACGCCTGCCATGAAACTCCGGTGGCCCGAGCGGCCAGCGCACTATCTTTGCCATCGAGGTGGGGCTGATGGGCCGGTTGAGAGGAACTGCGCGCGGTCATGGGGGAACTCCAGGAGTGTAAAGGTGATTGCAATCAGCTTACTGCTGCGCATCACGAAGCAGCATCTTAGGAGACCTGGATAACGATTCCCTGCGCTCCTGGGGGTAGCCATAACAGTTCAGCGGATCTTCCGTATTAACGGGTACCGCAGAGCCAGCCAAGGCATAACGTGAAATAACCCAAACCTGGGTAAGTTCTCACTTTCAAAGAGGGTGTTTCCCATGAAGTACATCAAGGCCTGGCTGGCAATTGTGGGGTTGCTGGCGGCATTCATTCTCGTCGCACCGGCGCCAGCTCAAGCAGCACCCTATTGCGGCATCGTGTGGGGTTCGTTGGCCAAGACTGCCGGGACCGGTTCCAGCGCCACGGTAGCTAATGTCCGAGCCGGGCAGCATGCGTGCTTTGACCGCATGGTGATCGACGTCAACGGTCACGCCAACGGCTACTCCGTGCAGTACGTGTCAGTGGTTCAGCGCCCCGGTAGCGGCCAGGCGGTTCCCGTGCGTGGTGCGGCCGATCTCCAGGTCACCGTGCTGGCCCCCGCATACACCAGCTCCGGCACCTCCAGTTACACCCCGACCAACCCCAATGAACTCTTCAACCTGGCCGGGTACACCACCTTCCGCCAGCTGGCCATGGCAGGCAGCTTCGAAGGAAGCACCACCATCGCATTAGGAGTCCGGGCACGGCTCCCGTTCACGGTGTTTGTCCTGGATGGACCGGGGAACACCTCGCGGATTGTGATTGACGTGGCGCATCGCTGGTAAGCCACTGACATTCCGCTGCTAAGCCACGAGCGTCGCAGATCTCCACCCCAGCTGCCGCCGGACGTACTCTTCTCAAGTACGACGGCGGCAGCTGGCTTTTCTGTGTTGTGTCGCGAATTCTGGGGACATCTTAGAGTATTTATACGGGAAGATTTCAAAATCTATTGATCTTGCCATACATATAATCTAGAATTGTGGTATGGGCAATTCATCTGGATTCCCGATTGATCGGGAGAATCTATCCGCCACAGCTCGTGTGGCGGAATTGATTGACGGGCTTGCTCTTCCCACCATTGAACCGCTTGCCTCTGACATTGAGCCTCTCGTCGGGCTGCCGGCACTGCCCCTTCCCGAGAATTCCGGCGCACAACGGCACTCACAGTTAGAGGGCATTCGCGCCTTGGTGGACAGCTGTGGAGACGCCGTGGCTTCCTTACGTCGGCATCAAAACCAGTGCGCCGCTCTCGTCGCCGTCATGGTTGAGCGGCTCGATTCAGCCTCCGTCATAGAAGGTGGACTGCTATCCCTCGGTGCGTGGCAGAAGAATGGCGCCTTAGCGCAGATCACCACGGAACTGGCAACGATTTTGCACGTTGCGGAGGGATACGCTTGGCGACTGATCGATCATTCAGTAACGCTGGTTCGGCAATTGCCGGCCACCATGGAGGTGCTCACGGCAGGGGAGCTGTGCTGGGACCATGCGGTGGTCATCGCCGAAGAGACGTCTCTGCTGCGTTCGGCACGAATCGCTCAGGAAACTATTGACGCCTTTGAGCAGACACTACTTGAGCACGCTCTCACCAAAACACTTCCAAGCTTTCGCGCCACTGCCCGCCGGTTGCGTGAACGCAGCTACCCGGAAACCATCACGGCACGTACCCGTCGTGCCTTTGCAGAGAGAAATGTGCGCATATCGCGTGGCCAGGACGGCATGTCCTGGCTCAGCCTCTATGCTCCAGCACCCACCATTGAAGCCATTTGGGATCAGTGCAACTTCACAGCTCAGGCGGCACGCGGGCCCCATGAGAGCAGAACGCAACCGCAATTGCGAGCAGATATTGCCGCGGCACTGCTCCTGCGCCAAAGCATGGACCAGAACGGCATCCATAGTCCCGCACCTGCCAGTGCACCCGAGTCATCACCTGCCCCAAATGTATCCTCGGCCAGCGAACTGGGCCAGGATGGCGCCGATGTGGCCGATGTGGCCGATCCCGATCTAACCGGGGCCGATCTAAACAATCCGGATGAAAATGAACAGGGGCCAGCAGGACCGATTTTAGGTTGGCAAGGGGCGCCGAGGAAGAATCTTTGGTATCTCCAACCAGAGCCGGATCCCTGCGGTGAAGGCGCGTTCCCCGACCCAAACCGGTGCGCAGCCAAGTTCAGTCCCTGGCAGATCCCAGATTTTGAGGATCCTAACTACAACCATCCAGACTTTAGGGAACCAGATCCTCGAAACTTCCCCGACTGGAACGCCACAGCTCATGTCCCATCGTTAAAGCGTGCCGGAGCCGATTCTGACCCAGGCGCCGGTAGCGAAACCAGCTTCCAGGGGACCACTGTGGCCGAAGATTTGGCCTATGACGTGGCTCCTTGGCCACCATTGCCGCAAGTCACTCCCATCGTGCTGATTCCTGCCTTGTCGCTCCTTGGCATGACCAATGAACCCGCATGGATGGAAGGATGCGGACCCATCAGCATGGAAGTCGCTAAACGCCTTGCTTCTCAAGCCCCCAGTATGCTCCGGTTACTCGTTGACCCCATCAGCAACGAACCGCTCGACATTGCTCCTGACCGCTACCGTATCGGTTCAGCCATGCGGACAATGCTGCGCATCCGGGAAGAGTACTGTCAGTTCCCCGGCTGCCTCGCAAAATCCATCAGTTGCGATGTGGACCACATAAAGAGCTTTGAAACTGGGGGTAGATCTATCTACAACAATCTTGAAAATTTGTGCGCACGCCACCACTTGCTCAAACATTTCAAGGACGACAAGGATCGGCACGGAAAGCGACGCTGCATCGATGAACCAGAGCGCCAGGACGTGAAGCTCCGAGGCTGGACTCCGCATATGGAAAGCAATGGCAAGGTCTCTTGGACCTCCCCATCCGGCAGGTTCCATCCACCAGAAGTCGCAGAGAAGAAGCAGCCGCCTGCCTACCCGAAATGGTTGAAGAAATTGATCGATCGTGCAATGGCGGGCAAGAGCCAGAAGAACCGCAATGATGCAACTCGACAGCAGGAAACGGAGCTGGCTCAGGCTTTTTCACTGGCGGTCGCCGAAGCTGTCGCTGACCAAGTGGCTGGAGCTGTTAGCGAAGCAGTCGCTAGTGCCCTCACTCAGGCAGACGACAATGAAGAGACTTGGGACCCCGATAATCTCCCCGAGCCTCCTGCGCCGACACCTTACGACCAAGAAGACGACGAGATCCGGACTCGGATGGCCTTCGAAACGGCGCGCAGGAATCCGCACTTAGGACTCCCATACGCTGTGTAGCCAGCCCCGGACTCTGGATCAGCCAGATTCGGACTCAGTACCGCTCGGGCTCGGTACCCAGCTGAAAGCGGAAGCCACTAACACTGCTCGGGACGATTTCCACGAAGGTGTACTTCAGCGTTTGGAGCCACGGTGCCAAGGGAAGCTCACTAACGGCATCAATTTCCGTTTGCGATTCCAAGACCCGTGCCGTGCCTTTGAGTACTACGCTCCAGGCTTCGTTCTCGGCGAGTCCGTCAATCTCAAAAGCCACCGAGTCGTTGATGGTCAACTCAGCCAACTTGGTTCCAGGGTTGGTGCGCATGAGGAGTTTTCCGTCATGGGCAAGGTAGTTGATGGGGAAGATATCCGGCTGGTTGCCCACGCTCAGGGCCAACCTGCCGAAGCGAGTGTGCTCGAGGAAGCGCCAGGCTTCATCGTTGCTCATGATCTGTCCGGGGCTCTCTTCTGTGCTCATGATGTGATTATGCCCCATCGGCAACAAAGGTGGGCTGTCCAGCACTTTCACGCAACATCACTGTTCCTGTGACTGTCGCCAGAGGCTGAGCATCAGGGTCTAGAGCCAACCCTGCTGCGAGGCGACCTATTTCTTCAAGTGGCAACCGGTAAGTGCTCAATCCGGGGGAGTGATCCCGCAGGGTTGGAATGTCATCGAAACCGGCCACCTGCACGTCGTCGGGAATCCGCAGTCCTCGGGAGCGGATCGCTGTCATGGCGCCAAGGGCCATGACGTCGTTTGCCGCCAGGATACACAAGGGGGACTCAGCCTCGTCCTGGCCAGAGGTGATTTTCAAAGTATCAAGGCACTCGATAGTGGCATCGAAGCCGCCACGACTCGTAAACGGTCCGGGGACAACAGCCAAAGGCTCGAGCGAACTTGCCGCCAAGGCACTCATGAACCCCGCAACGCGCGACCGGGCAGTATTACGTTCGTGCGGGCCTGAAAGAATGGCAAAGCGAGTGAGCCCTCTTGCCAGTAGTGCAGCCGCGAGCTCGCGGGCCCCGTCAAAGTTGCCGATGGTCACGACTCTGGCATCGGGGATGGAGGTTGTGCCCAACGTGACCACTCTGCCCCCATTCTTGATGTAACGCTCCAAACTCTTGGCCAGCAGCGGGTCTTCCTCCAGGAAACGGGACGTGGCCAAAATGATGGCGTCTGTCCGGTAGGAAATAAACGCCTTTACAGCCGCCAGCTCGGCGCTGCGCGGCGTGCCATCTTCGCCGCCCAGATCAGTGCCTGCCAACAGGACTTGTCGGCGTGATTGAAGCGCCATCTCCTGAACCCCATGAGCGATCGCTGAGAA
Organism: Specibacter sp. NPDC078709; assembly: GCF_040686795.1. Lineage (NCBI taxonomy): Bacteria > Bacillati > Actinomycetota > Actinomycetes > Micrococcales > Micrococcaceae > Specibacter > Specibacter sp. NPDC078709. The sequence goes on along the minus strand of NZ_JBFBLU010000004.1, from coordinate 102,805 downwards.
GTAAGGATCGGCAATGTCATGAACCACCAGCCCCACTAGGCCGGTGGTGGAACGGGCTAACGCCTGAGCCTGCGCGTTTGCAACATAGCCCAATTCTTCCGCGGAGGCCCGCACCCTTTCGCTGATATCTGGGGCAGGACTGCGCGCTGAACCATTCAATACGCGTGAAGCAGTGGCTAGCGACACGCCAGCATGGCGGGCCACTTCGGTGAGGTTGACGGGCACAGCGGATCCCTATTCGTATTTGTGTAGACGGGGTGAGAACTTCGTGACCAGGGAAAACTCGCCGGTGTGGCGAAAGTGACGTGGCCTTGTGAACTACTCAACCCAATGATAGATTAAACACAGATGGGAAAGCGCTTTCCACTTTATCGGCCGCGTCACCCAACCGCGGTACATACCAACAACACCATTCAGGAGCATCACATGACTCTTACCGCAACCACTGAGCAGGCAGCTGCCGTGTCCACTTCTGCAGGCAATGCCGCCAGCACTGAGTCAGGAAGCAAGCAGCGGGTCATCCGTATTGCCATGAATGGCATCACCGGACGCATGGGCTACCGCCAGCACCTGTTGCGCTCCATCCTGCCCCTGCGCGATAGCGGACTGACGCTCGAAGACGGCACCAAGGTGGCTATTGAGCCGATCCTTATTGGCCGCAACGAAGCTAAGGTCCGGGAACTGGCCGAGCTACACAACGTTGAGCACTGGTCCACCGATCTGGATGCCGTCATCGCCGATCCCACGGTCGACGTCGTTTTTGACGCTTCCATGACCAGCCTGCGTGCCGCCACCTTGAAGAAGGCCATGGCTAACGGCAAGCACATTTTCACCGAGAAGCCCACGGCTGAGACCCTCGAAGAGGCCATCGAGCTGGCACAGATCGGCAAGGACGCCGGAATCACCGCAGGCGTCGTGCACGACAAGCTCTACCTGCCCGGTCTGGTCAAACTGCGCCGTTTGGTGGACGAAGGCTTCTTCGGCCGCATCCTTTCTATCCGGGGTGAGTTTGGCTACTGGGTGTTCGAAGGCGATCACCAGAGCGCTCAGCGCCCCTCGTGGAACTACCGCAAGGAAGACGGCGGCGGCATGACCACCGACATGTTCTGCCACTGGAACTACGTGCTCGAAGGCATCATCGGCAAGGTCAAGACCGTCAACGCCAAGACCGCCACGCATATCCCGGCGCGCTGGGACGAGGCTGGCAAGGAGTACAAGGCAACTGCCGACGACGCCGCTTACGGCATCTTTGAACTGGAAACCCCGGCCGGGGACCCAGTCATCGGCCAGATCAACTCATCGTGGGCCGTGCGCGTTTACCGCGACGAGCTCGTAGAATTCCAGATCGATGGCACCCACGGTTCAGCCGTGGCCGGCCTGAACAAGTGTGTCGCCCAGCAGCGCGCCCACACACCCAAGCCCGTATGGAACCCGGATCTGCCCGTCACCGAATCCTTCCGCGCACAGTGGCAGGAAGTTCCCGCGAACGCCGATCTGGACAACGGCTTCAAGCTGCAGTGGGAAGAGTTCCTGCGCGATGTCATCGCCGGCCGCGAGCACCGCTTTGGCCTGCTCTCCGCAGCTCGCGGCGTGCAGTTGGCCGAACTCGGACTGCAGTCCTCCGCAGAGCGCCGCACCCTGGACATCCCGGAAATCGAGCTCTAACCATGACACTTTCAATCACCCTTCCGCTACCCGGCGGTGAGCTGGAAACGCTGACGCTAAATGCAACGGGACCGTGGCGCAAGCCCACCGAACTCATCACCTCACGCAAGGTGTACGCCGCCGCGCACGTGACCCCCAAGGTATTGGGCAACAACGTTCCCGGCGCGCCAGCTGATATTGACTGGGACGCGACACTCGCCTTCCGCCGCGAGCTGTGGAGCTGGGGCGTGGGCATTGCCGACGCCATGGACACCGCTCAGCGCGGCATGGGTCTGGACTGGGTCGCCACGCAGGAGCTCATCAACCGTTCCGCTGCCGAGGCCGCGCTCATTGCGACCCCGCAGCGCACCGTGCGCGATCTGCTCGCCTGTGGCGCCGGCACCGACCAGCTGGACCCGGCCGACGTCGAGCCTGGTCAGGCTGGGTTGGCTGCCGTATTGGCCGCCTACCGGGAACAGATTGCCGTGGTGGAAGCTTCCGGCGCGAAGGTCATCATCATGGCTTCCCGCGCTCTGGCCAAGGTTGCCAGCGGCCCCGAAGATTACCTAACGCTGTATGGCACGCTGCTGAAAGAGGTCAAGGAGCCTGTTGTCCTGCACTGGCTGGGCACCATGTTTGATCCTTCCTTGGCAGGTTACTGGGGCAGCGATGATGTCGCCGCAGCCACTGCCACCTTCCAGCAACTCATCGAGGCGCACGCTGCAAAGGTGGACGGCGTCAAGGTTTCCTTGCTCAACGCCGGACATGAAGTTGCGCTGCGGGCCTCGCTTCCGGAGGGGGTGCGCCTGTACACCGGGGACGATTTCAACTACCCCGAGCTGATTGATGGCGATGGTTCGCATTATTCGGATGCCCTCTTGGGCATCTTTGCTGCGATTGCCCCTGCTGCATCGACCGCCTTGCAGGAGTACGACGCCGGCCGCCCCACCGAAGCACGTGCCATCCTCGATTCCACCCGGGATCTGGGTCTGCACATCTTCGAAGCGCCCACGTATTTCTATAAGACGGGCATCGCGTTCCTGGCCTGGCTCAATGGTTACCAGGCAGGTTTCCAGATGATTGGCGGGTTGCATTCCGGCCGCGATATGAATCATTTGGTCAAGCTGTTCCGGCTGGCCAACACCGCGGGACTGCTGCTCAACCCTGAGCTGGCGGCCACGCGCATGGCCGGTTTCTTGAACGCAGCGGGTATCAGCTCTGTTGCGACGCTGGATAACAGCGTTTTGGAAGGAGTTACCGCATGAGCAGCTTTGAGAAGTTGTCCATTAACACCGCAACGATCAAGAAGGCATCGCTCGCCGAAGCCCTTGCCCTGAGCGTTGCAGCGGGTCTGAAACACATTGGCCTGTGGCGCGACAAGGTAGCAGAGGTTGGACTCGAGAATGCCGTTGAGATGGTCAAGGCATCGGGTTTGCAGGTCTCCAGCCTGTGCCGTGGCGGTTTTTTGACCGCTGCTGACCCGGCCGGCCAAGCTGCGGCTTTGGAAGACAACAAGGCAGCGATCCTTGAGGCGAAGGCCCTGGGCACCACGGAAATCATCATGGTGGTGGGCGGGCTTCCCGACTTCAGCGTCTCACCGGGCGCCGTTGATGGGGGAGGCGAGGCAACCGCCGTCGTAGGTGGCAAGGACATTGTGCTGGCCCGCCAGCGCGTGGCTGACCGGCTGGCCGAGCTGGTTCCCTTCGCTTTGGAACACGGAGTGCGGCTGGTGCTCGAACCACTGCATCCGATGTTCGCCGCCGACCGTGCGGTCCTCTCAACGCTGGGGCAGGCACTGGATTTGGCTGCGCCGCACCCGGTCGAGGCAGTGGGCGTCGTGGTGGACACCTTTCATGTCTGGTGGGATCCGTCCCTGCAGGAGCAGATAGCCCGCGCCGGTGCGCAGGGGCGGATTGCCTCCTACCAGGTGTGCGACTTCAACTTGCCCATCGCCGCCGATGCGCTGCTGTCGCGCGGGTTCATGGGCGACGGCGTCATTGACTTCGCTTCCATCGGCCAGTGGGTTGCCGAGGCAGGCTACAACGGGGTGGTGGAGGTGGAAATCTTCAACGAGGACATCTGGAACCTGCCGTTCGCTGAGGTTGTTGACACCGTGAAGGCCCGCTACGCCGAACTCGTGGAGCCGTACTTGGCGCGTGCATTGACTCACTAAGCACGCCTATAGACCTATAGAGATGTAGTGAAGCCGGGTGGCCCCGCCGTATTGCGGCGGAGCCACCCGGCTAAATGTATTTTAGGAACCGCTGCGGGGCGTCCATGAACGAACGCCAGTTGCGCACGAGTTCAAGGTCTTCCCAACTATTCTGGCGCAACCCCCAAGGCCCCACTTCATAAATATCCGCGCCCGGCAGCGATGCCAGTACGGGGGAGTGCGTTGAGAGGATGACTTGGGAATCGCCCTCGTCCAACAATTGCGTCAGGACGCTCAACAGCGACAGGCAACCGGAGAAGGACAGCGCGGATTCGGGCTCATCGAGGACCCACAGGCCACCGCCGCGGAACCTGTCGATGATCAGGGCCAGAAATGATTCGCCGTGGGACATTTCGTGAAACTTTGCTTCAGGTAGTCCCCATATAGGGTTGTCCTCCAAGTAGCTGAAGAAGCCGTGCATGGTTTCGGCACGCAGGAAATAGCCGAATTTGCTGGTACCAATGTTGCGCGTGAGTTTCAGGTAGGAATGGAGATCGGATTCGGTGGGGCGGCTGTGGTGCCTGGCGCCGGTGGAACCGCCCTCGGGATTGACCCCAAATGCCATGGCGATGGCCTCAACGAGGGTCGACTTCCCGGAGCCGTTCTCGCCGACAAATACCGTGGCGCGGCCAAGATCCATCCCGTCACGCAGAATCTGCTGCACCGGTGCCAAGGTGGCTGGCCACACATCGGGGTCCGGCGGGCTGAAGTCGTTTATCCCCACATGGCGCACGGGCGTTTTACCGAAGATCATAGGGCCGCTTCCTCCTCGGGTGTTGCCAATCCTGCCACAAGCGCGACGGCGGGGAGCTTGCCTAATTCTGTGGGCACGAGGCGGATTTTGCTGGTGCGGTTCCCGCCACCCATGATGAGGTGGTCTTGTTCGAGGACGGCGTTGTCCACATAAATGGGCAGCCCCTCGATGCCGAAGGGGGTGACGCCACCAATCTGCATACCTGTGAGCTGCACTGTTAGTGCGGTGTCGGAGAGTTCGTCGGGGCAGGGGAGCACCTCATGGATGACTCCGTGCACTTCCAACGATTGGCGGACCTGAGGCATTAGCTGGGGTACTTCGTGGACGCTGGGCATAGTGACATCCTGCCAGCATCCCCCTACCCGCGTCCTGCCCAAGCCGTCATTAGGGGCTAGCCAGTGAGGGCTAGTAATAATGTGGCTGGTCTTCGGCGGGCTTGGCAGCCACGGCATCCAACCGCGGTTCGGCCAAAAGTTCAGCTATCGCTTCACTGCTGGCACCAACGCCTGCCCAGTGAGGGTCCACGTCATTGGCGATGCACCACGTATGATCGGCGGGCCAGATGAAGGCCGGATCAGGCATCCACGGCTGTCCGGGGGACTGGTCAGCAACGGCAATGTCCCAGCTTCCATTCTCCGCAACCTTTCCGCTGTACAAAAAGAACTCACGGTTGGGGACTTCGAAGCGGGCAGCGGGCATGTCAAATCCGAAGCCGTCCCAAAATGCGAAGAAGAGCTCATCCGGCGTCGAGGTGTGTTTGCGCAGGACGGACACCGCGATGGCCAGCCGTTCCGCTTCGGAAAGTGTCCCGCCGTAGGCCCCGGCTTCGTTTTCGGACTGTCCGACCCGGACGGGGTCGGAGATAAAACGTAGCCGGGCATGGCGTGGGAAGCCTGCCGGGCCAAAAGAGACTAATTCGGGCCAGAGCAGCTCAGAGGAACTGATCCAATCGGCTGCGGTCGCATCAGTGCTTGGTGTCAGGCTCATGGCTCAACCCTATCCATGGCCGCTGCAGTGCGTCCAGATTCTTCCCAGCCTTCTTGCAGGGTCTTGAGACCGCCGCAGGACCACCATTATTAGTTAGCAGAGGTAAGCAAATTCCCCTGCCCCGGAACTCTTCGAGGGGCTGACAAGGCATGCTTCAAGCAAAGCCGCAGGGTGTAAACAAAGGTATAAACAAGGGTGTGAACAAGCGGGCGGATCGACGAGCCCGGGACCTAGCCAAACCGCACTACAAGTGGATCGTCCTCTCCAACACCACCCTCGGCGTGCTGATGGCGACCATTAACGCCTCAATCCTGCTGATCGCCTTGCCCGATATTTTCCGAGGGGTGGGCATCAACCCCTTGGCACCGGGCAACACGAGCCTACTGCTGTGGCTGATCATGGGTTACATGGTGGTCACAGCCGTGCTGGTGGTCAGCTTTGGCCGGCTGGGCGACATGTACGGCCGCGTGAAAATGTACAACGCCGGCTTCGCCATCTTCACCGTGTTTTCGATCCTGCTGGCGGTGACATGGATGCAGGGCACCCCGGCCGTCATGTGGCTGATCATCATGCGCATCCTCCAAGGTGTTGGCGGCGCCATGCTGATGGCCAATTCCAACGCCATCATCACCGACGCCTTCCCTGTCGACCAGCGAGGCCTGGCCCTGGGCCTGAACCAGGTGGCCGGCATTGCTGGGTCCTTCTTAGGGCTCATCATTGGCGGGCTGCTTGGGCCCATCGGCTGGCGACTCGTGTTCCTCGTTTCAGTACCGGTGGGAGTCTTCGGAACCGTCTGGGCGTACCTGCGCCTGCACGACACTGGCAAACGCCGGCCGGCACGTCTGGATTGGTGGGGCAACATCACGTTCGCCGTGGGCCTGATTGCCGTCTTGGTGGGTATTACCTACGGCATCCAGCCCTACGGAGGGCACACTATGGGTTGGAGTAATCCGTGGATTCTGGCCGCGTTGATCGGCGGGGCGGCTGTCCTGGGCATTTTTGTGGGGGTGGAAAACCGGGTGGCCGATCCCATGTTCGAACTCTCGCTCTTCCGCATCCGCGCATTCACCGCCGGCAACCTGGCCAGTCTGCTCTCCGCCATTGGTCGTGGCGGGCTCATGTTCATTCTGATCATCTGGCTCCAAGGGATCTGGTTGCCGCGCCACGGCTACAGTTTCGCTGACACGCCCTTGTGGGCCGGGATTTATATGCTCCCGCTGACTGCCGGATTCCTGGTCGCCGGCCCCATCTCCGGTGCCATCTCGGACCGCCACGGCGCCCGGCTGCTCGCCACAGGCGGCATGGTGGTGGCCGCGCTGAGTTTCGGTTGGTTGCTGATCCTGCCCGTCAACTTCGACTATTGGACGTTCGCCCTGGCCCTGTTACTCAACGGTCTCGGCATGGGTTTGTTCGCAGCCCCCAACCGTGCCGGCATCATGAACGCCCTGCCACCTAACCACCGGGGTGTGGGCGCCGGCATGAGCACCACCTTCCAGAACTCCGCCATGGTGCTCTCCATCGGCATTTTCTTCTCCCTCATGGTCACCGGCCTGGCTCGAACCCTACCGGCGACCCTCAATGCCGGCCTGATGGCCCATGGTGTTGCCGCGGCCGACGCCGGACGGGTCGCCGGGCTGCCTCCGGTCTCCGTCTTGTTCGCCTCGTTGTTGGGCTACAACCCCGTCCAGTCCTTATTGGGCCCCACCGCGTTGGCTCAGCTTCCCGCGTCCGACGCCGCTTACCTCACCGGCCGCGGGTTCTTCCCCTCACTGATTTCGGGCCCGTTCGCCGACGGGCTCGCCGTGGCATTTGCTTTCGCCATCGTGGCATGTCTGGTGGCGGCCGTTGCGTCGGCACTGCGGGGCGGAAAATACGTGTACGGTGACGGAGTTGGTGACGGTCACGGAAACACGGCACGTGGCACACTAGACAAGGATTCGAAAGTATATTCTAACGTTTTTGTTGCTCATCCGGCGTTGACTTCTGGCGCTTCAGCGCAGCGCTCGCAGATAACGGCGTCGAACAAGCTTCTGCACCACCATCAACGCCGGGAAAAGGAAGCGCCAAGGTTGCTGCGGCGCCGCGCGCGTCAATGAGCGGATGGTCAAGAACACCTCATCACCGTCGCCAATACCGTTACGATGCACAATGAATGCTTCTTCACCACTGACAGGGTGTCCCGGCAAGGTACGGTACGAGAAGCCCACACGGTCTGGCGTGTTCACCACGGCTACTACCTCTACGGGTTCAATCACCCGTACGCCCCATAGCCCAGCAGTGACCTGTACGCGCTGATCTTCAGCGACGGGATCGGCTGTATTGACGGTGAAACCGCTGCGGGTTTTGACGGCCCATCGCAATACATCCTCGGAGGCGCGGTCCCATGCCTCCGTGCCACTTCCCACCGCACCGGTTACGGATGACACCCGGTAACCGGTGCTACGAGTGACCCCAGCAAGAGACCACTCTGCGATTCCGGGATGAGTCTTGCCTCGCCATAGGGAAGCAATGGCGTCCGTGGACATTGCCCATTCATGACCTTCCCTGCCGTGTGGACCTTCCGTACCCTGCAACCATCGCTGCCGCGGAGAGTTCAGCGCGTCAGGTACCTGCGAACCTGAGGGTTGTGTAGCCAGGTCACTGAGCCAGAACGTGGCGTCAGGGTCCCAGCCCGCCAAGACACTGGAGAACTCGCCATCAACGGCTATGGCGCGGCCGGCGGTGCTCAGGTAGCCGCCCATGGTGAGGTGAACGGCGTCGTACTTGTCTTTCAGGAGCGCCCAGTCCGGCACCAGCCAGCGCCCAGTGCGCCCCGTGGTCCGGAACCAATCGTGACGCTTGGAAGCTGTGACCTCCACGGCATGCTCACGGCACAACTGGGCCCATGCCTCAGGGGACTCGATCTCAAAGACTCGCGGGTCTGGGGTTGTCTCGAGATGCTCCACGTAGGCTTCCTCCTGCCCGAACCCGTCTTCAACTAGCCACAGTCCTACAGGGCCGCGCCCGTGCATCATGCGGGTGCTATGTCTCAGACCCTGCGGCGGCATGGACCACCACTGTCCGCTCCAGTTCGCGGCGGGGTCGGCGGGACGTTCCTTGGCGGCTCGGGCTTCCTCCGCCAGGGTGTCCAAGCGCCATTGAGCAAGCGTATCCGTGGAGTCCCTCAACTCGACGGGAGGCCCGGGCTCATCATCAACGAAGGTGACCGCCCATTGCCCGGCCGGGTCTAGGGGAGCCATCCACCACTCCACGAGCGGGGATGCCAGTAGGTGTTCGGCGAAGCGATGCAGCGCACGGCGCATGGGAGCGCTCGCAGCCAGGACGTCTTCACCGTCGGGCTCCTGCCAGTAGCGGGCAGAGTTCACCGTGGCGGTGAGGGCGGTCAGCAGCGATTTCTCGGTGAGCGGGGATACCGGAACGGCGTCCAACAGGGTTGCGGTCTCTTCTGCCGTGGGGTGTGGCGGATCTTCTGCACCGGGGCCAAAGAGGACCCGCGATTTCCCTTGGTCCGGCTCCATCTCATGCGCGGTATAGAACATGGCCGAGGCAAAAGCATTCTCCCCGGGACCGGCGCCTTCCGCAGCGGCAAGACCCGCCAGCTCCAAGCACAGTCGCCGTCCACGGGGGCCGGCAAGTAAGGTGTCAGGTTCCATGGCGGTGGAGTTCAGCGTCATGAGCCCAGCCTACGGGGGGAGGCGTCGGCGTGCGCGGGGGTGCCGTCAGCGTGCGGATCTAGCGCACCGCTAATCGAGCTGCACCCGGCAGCTCTTGCCAGTGGGTCTGCCGTTGACGGTGAACTCGATAGTTAAGTGCTTGACGGCGGCAGGTGGTTCTGGCACAAAAAACCAAGAACCGTCCCACTCTGTTCCTGTCCCCGCACTATGGCTGGCTACTAAGCGGTAGTCGGTGTCGTGGTTGTCAGTAATAGCGGGCTTCACGGCACTGAGCACCACCCCGCCGGGCATGAGGGGGCGCGCGCCTGCGGCTTCCTGGCCATGAGACTTACGCTCGAGAATCCACGACTCGATGGCAGCCGTGTAGGCGATGTCCAAATCCATGGTCACCCGACTGGTGACACCTACAAGATCCACCCGGATGCCACGCACATCGGGAACGTGGCCCATGTAGAAAGGAACCTCCGAGTTGGTTCTAACTCCGGCCAGGCGTACCTCGACGCCTTCATTGCTGGCCATGATCAGGTCTCCGGGCGCCCAAATAATTGTCGTCATGCTTCGAGACTAGCGAGGATGCGCCATCGAAACTAGGGAAGGTCCGGCGTCGGGCCTGGTAACGCGGCTAGGACACTGGCTTGTGCGCCGCCCATGCCGTCCTGTGTCCTCGAACGACCAAGTCCCCGCGGCGTTCTAACGATCCCGGTCCATCGCCCAACAGCACATCAAGGGCAGCCAGATCCACGGCGGAGGCCGACTCGGCGAGCGCCCCGCCGATCTTGCTCAGGAAGATGCGCCCGTAGCGGGCAGCCAACTCTTGGGTCGTACTGCCCGTAGTGGGGAAGTGACGGCGCTCAACGACGAATCCGGCACGCTCCAGCCCTGCCGTCCACTCGGGATACTGATTCCAGCCATTACTGGCCAACGCCGCATGGAGACGTGATTCCAGGCCAGATTCTACAACGTCCCCCTCCGTTGGGCTCTCCGGAAGGAAGCTGGGGAGGCTGTCCATCTCAACCACCAACAGCAGGCCGCCGGGGCTGAGATGGGTAAACATATCCGCCATGGTTCGCTCCGGATCGGCCAGTTCATGGAGCGAGGATGAAGCCCAGATCAGATCAGCCGTTGCGCTCGCAGGCCACCCCTCGTTCAAATTGGCTTGGATACCCGTGATGCGGCCATCAAGTCCATTCACTGCGGCCAACTCGAGGGTTTTTCCGAGCATCTGTGCCGACATATCCAGTGCTGTCACGTGAGCTGTTGGGAATCGACGGGCCAGGGCGAGGGAGCCGACGCCGGACCCGGCGCCTACGTCAATAATGGCCGCCGGTGTAGTCACGGCAAGCTCTGCCGCCCACGCCGTTGCCTCCGCCAAGTAGGAACCCAAAATGTGAGCGTCCAGATCCAACATTTGCGCCAGCTCGGCGTCGTTCGCATGCTCGTGACCATGGCCCTCATGGTTGCGGCCCGAGTGGCCATGATCCGGGGCGCCATGATGCGAGTGGCCGCTGCTGGCGTGGGATGGGAGCGGTTCATGTTTAGTCATGCTCCTACGGTAGCTTTCACATTCGTTAGCGGCATAGACTATTGCGCATGACGCAAGAATCCGATGTTGATTCAGTGATTCGCCAACGAATCCGTAGCCTGCGTGTGGCTCGTGGCTGGTCTTTGGACAGTCTCGCGGCGCGCTGTGGACTCAGTACCTCGACCCTGAGCCGCATCGAAACGGGTCACCGCCGGATTGCACTAGACCAACTCATACCCATCAGTCGAGCCTTAGACACCACCTTGGATGCGCTGGTGGAATCTTCAGCCGATGAGGACGTGGTAATCCGCCCACAACCCGGACAGTCACAAGGCCTAACAACCTGGATCCTCTCCAGCGACGACGGCCTGTACGGCAAAACGGTCGCCAAGCTCCGCATCACCCCCGACCGCCCCCAGCAGCTCGGTGTCCATCCCGGCCGCGACTGGTTCACCGTGCTCACCGGGATAGTGCGCCTAGAACTGGGGGAGCGCACCATTTTGGTTCACCCGGGGGAGGTGGCGGAGTTCTCCACCATGGTCCCGCATGCCATCTGTGCCCATGAGGCACCTGTGGAAATCCTCAGCATTCTCAATCACGACGGCGGACGGGCTCACCTTCACAGCGAATCCCACCTGTAGCGGTCATACGCGCAGCTAGCACTGGCGATAGCAACGGAGGTAGTAACAGAGGTAGCAACAAAAGCGTTCCTGAGTCGATTGCTCAAGAAATATCGCGCTCAAAAACATTGTAATGATACATTGATACAAGCAATCAATTTGAGGAGCCCAATGCCAACTGACTCAGTATTCCTATGGATCGCCACGGGGATAATCTTCCTCATCATCTTGGGCAATTTGCTGGCGGCTCAAAGCAAACGCGTGCAACGCAAGGAAGTGTTCACCTTTTGGCAGCGGGTGGGGCTACCGATGGCGACGGATGAAATCAATGCCTCCGTCAGCCGCAGGCTCCATCGCAGTGCCACGGCATCAATGTTTGGGGCACTGGCAGGCGCTCTCGTTGCGTCCTGCATCTTGTTTCTGACGCCGGAGCCAGACTTTAGCTTCAGCTATTCGTGGCTGGTGGTGTTGCCCGCAGTCCTGATTGGAATGAACGTCTTTGACGTTGCCTTGGCACTTCGGGATTCTCTATTCACCAAGCGGCCGGATGCCCCTCGACTGGCTAGGGCCATGTCCATCTCACCAGCGGACTACCTGAGTCCATGGCGGGTTCGAATGGCTCCGCTACTGATCATTTTGGCGGGACTGGTGTTCGTCGTTGCTTTGGTGCTCGGCGCGATGGAGGCAATCAGCTTGAGTGCCTTTTGGGGCAGTATGGCTTTATCATCCCTGGCGGTAGCGGTGCTAGCGCTGCTGGGCGCGGTCTTGGTGTCCCGCAGAATTGTGCAGACGCCCCAGCCCGTCAGTGATCCCTTGGAGCTCGCGTGGGCCGACGCCATCCGGGCAGACACTTTCCGAAAGCTCCATCTGCTGACGGCAAGCGTTGCGTGGCTGGCTCTTGGTGCGGGTGCCCTCGGCGTGACCGAGGCTATGGAGCCCAGCCTTGCCGTCTCGGCGGGGCTCAATCTTGGCCAGTTAGTCATCTCTTGGGGATTCCTCGCCATTCTTCTAATGTTCACTTATGGCAGCTCCCACAGTTACTTCCGGTATCGGTTGTGGCCGAAGATTTTGATGGATACCGAAGCCACCACGAGCGGCGAACGCTAACCATGCTGAGCGTTGATCCCCGTTCGGCAGTGCCACCGTTCGAACAAATCCGGATTCAAATCCTCCGACTCATCAGCCAGGGCGAACTCATTCCTGAAACCAGGCTGCCGACCGTTCGGAAACTCGCCGCGGATCTCGGATTAGCGCCCAATACTGTGGCCCGGGCGTATCGCGAACTTGAGCTCAACGGAGCCATTGAGACCCGCGGCCGGCACGGCACCTTCGTCTCTGTGCACGAGGATCCCATCCCACGTCAGGCGCAGAAGGCCGCTGAAGAATACGCCCACCAAATCCGCTCCCTGGGACTCGGCAATCAGGACGCCATCGCCTACCTCCATGCGGCGCTGGGGATGGGAACGGCAGGTCTGGGAACTGAAAAGCTGGGAGCACCTGAACCCCCGCGTTGAGCTGGCGCGAACGGAGGCGAGAAGCACAACGCCGTGACTCGCCTGCGTGCCTCTCGCCCGTGTGCCTTAAGATGGGCAGAATGGTTCCCATCGCGCGTCGACCGCACCCTCTTTCGCTCAGCAAGCCGGAATTGGCGCTGCTGGCCATCACGGCCGTGTGGGGTGGCACCTATCTGGTGGTGCACTTGGCCATGCGGTACAGCGGGCCGATGTTCTTTGTGGGCCTGCGCTTCGCCGTCGCAGCTTTAGTCGCGTGCCTGATCTTCCGCCGCGTCCTGCGGGGGATGAGCCGGGCCGATCTGGGCGCCGGGGCCGCGATTGGGGTCATGATCTTCTTCGGTTATGGCCTTCAAACCGTGGGGCTGCAAACCATCAGCAGCAGTACCTCGGCTTTTCTCACAGCACTCTTCGTTCCCCTAGTGCCCTTTCTGCAGTGGGCGGTCTTCCGGAAGCGGCCTCACACCATGGCCTTCATCGGGGCGGCGCTGGCGTTTGCCGGACTGGTGATGTTGGCTGGTCCAGATGCCTTCCAGGTCGGGTTGGGCCCAGGCGAGGTGGCCACCCTGGTGAGCACCGTGGCCATTGCAGGAGAGATCGTGCTGATCAGCCTCTTTGCCCCGAAGGTCAATTTAGGCCGCGTCACGGTGGTGCAATTGCTGGTGTGCAGCGTGCTGTCATTCTTGGCTATGCCAGTCACTGGCGAATCCATCCCGCAGTTCTCCTGGGTATGGCTTGTGGCCGGAGTGGGCCTGGGTCTTGCCAGTTGCCTCATTCAGTTGACCATGAATTGGGCGCAGAAATCGGTTGATCCCACGCGGGCCACCATCATTTACACGGGGGAGCCCGTATGGGCAGGCGTCATCGGACGCATCGCGGGGGACCGGTTGCCAGCTCTAGCCCTGGTGGGCGCAGTGCTCATTGTGCTTAGCGTGCTGGTCAGTGAGCTCAAACCCATGAGCCGTAAACCCTCAGGCAATCCCTCCTCTATGGTGGAGCTGCCCGCCGTCCACAAGAGTCCAGGGGAGTAACACCACTCGTCAGTAATGAACCATCCGCCGAGGGTATTCACCTCAGCTAGCCAACCGCGTAGTGTGTTTTTGGGGACGTGAAACTCAACCACGCAGGAGATGATTTCCCTTGACAACGCTCAGTAATCGACCGAATACGGCGCTGCTTGTGATCGATGTTCAAAATGACGTGATGGCCGAGAGCTACAATTCCGAAGCGGTCATTGCCAATATTAAATCCCTCGTTGACAAGGCACGTTCGGCCGGAACTGCCGTGGTGTGGGTGCAGCACTCGGACGCCGAGCTGGTCCCGGGCAGCGAGGGTTGGCACTACGTCCCAGAACTCGTCCGGCTGGAAAGCGAGCCGCTGGTTCCGAAGATGTATGGAGATTCCTTCGAAGGCACTGCTCTGGAAGAGGTGCTGGCACACAAGGGCGTCGGAAAGCTCGTCGTCGCCGGGGCTCAGACCGATATGTGCATTCGCTCCACCATCCACGGAGCCTTCGCCCGGGGCTATGATGTCACGCTGGTCAGTGACGCTCATACAGGAGCAGACCTCACCGATTGGGGTGCGCCGTCCCCGGAGCTGGTCATTGTTCATACCAACCTGTATTGGGACAATCAGAAGGCTCCGGGTCGGACAGCGTCAACGGTGGAGACAGCTGCGGTACAGTTCGCGCCATAACCCACGGAACCGCTGCTGGATATTTTCGTGACCCGCTGCCAGAAATATTCGACGGCGGTGAACCCTCGGTGCCGCTGTGCCGTTTGCTGGATATGGAACCGTCCTGGTTCCACCAGCCACGTCACATCGGCCACGGGAGCCTCCCATGAAATCTCACACCAGACTGTGGATTGCCGTCAGAGCCTTAGCACTGGCACTGCCACTGGCACTCCTGACTGCCTGCGGCAGCTCCACCGCTCCGGCAGGTTCACATGACACAAGCCCCAACCCCGCCTCGACCACCAGCGATCTTCATACGGCGAGCACCACCTTGGGCAAGGTGTTGGTCAACGGGGCCGGAATGACTGTCTACTTCTTCGATCACGACACACCCCAAGAGAAGGCCAGCACCTGTTCGGGCCCCTGCGCCAGCCTGTGGCCGGCGGTCAGTACCAGTAGCATGGTGCCCACCATCACTGGAGTCACCGGAACCGTCGGTACCATCACAGGGGTCGACGGCGCCGCGCAAGTCACGCTCAACGGCCTACCCCTGTACACCTATGCAGCAGACAAGAATCCCGGGGATGTCTCGGGCCAAGGTTACGGTGGAATTTGGTGGGTCATCGGGGCCGACGGCGCCAAGGTCACCCATGCCCCGACAGTCACTCCAACCCCGGCGCTCACATCCGCTCCGGCACAGATCGGTAGCGGATACTAGAGTCACAACCTCTCTGGTTCCTGCGGGAGGTGAACCGGCAGACCTTACGGGGCCGCGCTGAGCAGCGTGGCCCCGCTGCTGTCCCGGATATCCAGCCGTGCGATAGATTGCGCCGGGGTGGCAGTTGCTGCGGCGGGTGTCACCTCACTGCCTGGGCCGGCCGTCCAACTAGCCACGGTGGTCTCCGCCCCGGCGGCAGACACCATCACCAGCACATAATCCTGGCCCGCCGGATCACCTGCGTACGCAGCTCCCTGAGCGTAGTTGCAGTGCCAACTAATTTGCGTGCCCCAAGGATAACTGGACAGCGTACCCGTCGCGGTAAGTCCACGCGGCGAGGTACCGACGAACGCGAGAGGCACGCTCGAGGAGGCACTACTGACAGCCGACGACGGGGGAGTGGTACCGGAGTTAATCCCGGTGGTGATGGCCGCCGTCGTACCTGCCAAGATGATGGAAGCGGCTGCCGCAGCCAAGGTAAAGCGGCGACGCCTGCGGGCAAGATGCGCGGCCAATCCGGCATAGAGCGGTGCAACCACGGGCGACGGCGCGTCAGATGCCGACGCTGCTGCTGCAGCATTTTCAGCACGGCTGAGCGCCAGCAAAGTTGGCATCCCGGACAACGCCGCCACCTGATGCTGGCACGCCGAACAGCCCGAAAGATGCTGCTCATATTCACGGCGCTGGGCCGCGGGCAGGGAGCCGAGCACGTAAGCCGCATCCCAGAGCACATAAGGATCCGAGGTATCCATCAGCCGCTCACCCCTCTTTCTTCAAGTGCCAGACGCAGCGCCCGCAAGCCGTAGTGCAGCCGGGATTTGACGGTTCCCTCAGGGATCTCCAGTGCCGCCGCGATCGACGTTGTGTCCTTGCCTCCGTAGTACGCCTGCCGGATCACCTCACGATGCTCCGGGGTGAGGGTGGCCAGGGCGTCACCCACCAGCCAGGCGTCGAGAATCCTTTCGCTCTGATCATCGTCGGGGGTTTCGGGCGGCTGGGCCGTGCCAAACTCGTGCCGATGGCGGGCGCTGCGCCAGTCGTCAATCACCAGATTCCGGGCCACGGTGAACAACCAGGCCCGCAGAGCGTTGGGTTCCCGCGCCAAAACCTCTGGATGCTGCCAGGCACGCAGCAGGGTTTCTTGGACCACGTCCTCTGCCTGCGCCCGGTCATGCACCAGCCGCATCACAAAGCGCCAGAGCAACTGGGCATAGTCGCCGTGCAACTCGCGCAGTGCCTGCTGCTGATCCAGATGCATCCAATCCTCCTGCCGCTAATACGCAGTATGGGCCCGGATAGTTCAGCTGGCCAGAAACTGTTTATTGACGCACTGCTTTGCTGTGGCGAAGCCTGAAAAGTCCGACGACGGCCAGGGCGGCACCCGCTGCTTGGGCAACGGCGCTGAGTGATTTTTGAAAGAACCAAACGGGCTCATACATGGCAGGGAAGGGACCCAAAGCCGGAACATCGATGTAGCGGTAGACCAGGACGGCAACGAGGCCACCGCCAGCCACCACTAGTGCTGTTGCATAGGCAGGGCGGCTGCCACGGATCAGAACGTACAAGCCCGCGAGTATTGCCGCTGCGGCCTCAATGCGGAACAAGTTTCCTTGCCCAATGCCACCGGGGATGGCTTCTTGATAATACGGAGCAAGTTGCAGGTGCACCACAGCGTTAAGGGATAGCGCTGCAGGAACCACTAGTCGCAGGGTGGTATTGAGAGGATTGTGGCGTTGTGGAATCGGTGCACTCATGAGGTGACCCACGCTTCCCTGTTGATGCGGGTTGATGCGGGCAAAAGTTGCCTTCATCCAGAGATACGTCAGGGGAGTGGGATTGGTTCACGGCACAATTGGGAATAGAGATTCGCCATAGCAATGGATATCAAACTAAGCATTGCTATGATTGACTCATGCCAACGGATAAAATCGACGCTCCCTGGCCATCGCTGGGCTATGAAGAACGTCCCTGGCAGAGCCTTCAAGACGCGTACGGCTCACGAACGCAGAAGCGCCCCACCACTGGGCCGTACCTGGCTGCGGTGCCACCCTTCATTGCCGATCTGAGATTCCATCTCGATGGCGAGCTACAGGCACTGACGGAAGAGGCCGCTAGCGAACTCGCCCGATTCGATGCAGAGGTTGGACAAGTTGCGGCGCCGTTCGCATCGATTCTCCTACGCACCGAAAGTGCGTCCAGCTCAGAAATTGAGAACTTAAGCAGCGGAGCGCGGCAGATCGCCTTGGCAGAGCTCGGGGCCCATTCATCGCGGAATGCGCAGCTGATCGTGGGCAACGTCAGAGCCATGCAAGCTGCCCTGAACCTGGCCGAAACCATTGACGGCCCGGCGATCTTGGAAATACACCGCGCATTGCTCGAGGAAAGTCGCCCCGACATCGTCGGTCACTGGCGCCAACAGCAGGTGTGGATAGGCGGCGGGAGTCTGGGTCCGCATACAGCCCAATTCGTCCCACCCCATCACGACCGTGTTGCTGAACTGATGGACGACTTTGCTGCTTTCGCCAATCGTGTAGATCTGCCTGTGCTTGCACAGACGGCGATTGCCCATGCCCAATTCGAAACGATCCATCCGTTTCCGGATGGCAACGGCAGGGTGGGCCGTGCGCTCATCCAGGCGATGTTGCGCGGAGGGCAGCTAACACGCAATGTGGCAATTCCAGTCTCCGCAGGTTTGCTCCAGGACACAGGCAGCTACTTTGATGCCTTGAGCGCTTACCACACAGGGGATATTGCACCGATTGTCCGCTCTATTGCCGAGGCCTCGTTTGCGGCGGTGCACAATGGCCGCACTCTCGTGGCGGACCTTGAAACCATCCAGCGCGGCTGGAGCGATCTCGTTCAGGCGCGGCGAGATTCCTCAGCTCACCGACTCCTGGGCATACTGCTTCGCCAGCCAGTTCTTGACAGTGCTGCTGCGGCAACTCAACTTGGTATCTCGACCGTCAACGCCCAAGTCGCCATCAACCGCCTGGTTGACGCTGGCATCCTGAGTCAAATCTCAACCGGAAAGCGCAACCGCATTTGGTTGGCGAAGGATATTGTGGGCGCCCTTGACGAGTTTACCGCCCGAGCTAGGAGGCACCACTAGGATTTAGGGATACTTGATACTCCCCTTGAGCTGCAGCCCGTCTATGAGACGTCCGACGGCGTAGCACCCCAGTCAGTTTGGGAGGAGGTTGCGGCGGTGTTCAGTGCAGCGTTCTCTGTTGCACCATATTAGGAGGACTCGGATTCACTGGCTGAGATAGCCGACTGGGCCCAGGCCTGCTTGCTCTTGTTTGCGGACGGCTCTCGATAGCTCGAGGGCGGGGAGAGTTGTTGGATTTGCGCTAGTCCACGGGCTTGAGGGCGATCCCTCCTGGGAGGGAACTCTCTCAGCGATGATCACCACGGATGTTCGGATCGAGAATATGGTCTTGGCTCCGAGCAATACAGTGGTGGTGCATGAACTAGCAGTCGATTCCGACTATCGGGGCCAGGTCAGAGCCAAGTCCTGCCTAGCCTCGGCGCTCGAGAATCGCACCGAATCTAGTATTGTCCTGGGCGTCTATGAGCGGGCCGAGGATGCGCGTTCTGATTGCTGATCAACAGAAACGACTCCCGCCGTCGCTCTTCACTTGATACAGTGCCGCCTATGCCCATAAAACTCGAGAACGTCTGTATCGCCGTACGGGACCTCGACGCGACTATCGCCTTCTTTACCGACCTTGGACTGACCCTCGTAGGTCGGGACACAGTCAGTGGAGAGTGGGCCGACACCGCCGTCGGACTAGATGGCAACCATGCCAAAATCGCGATGATCCAAACACCAGATGGCACCGGTCGGATTGAGCTCTTCGAGTACATTCACCCTGACGCCATTCAAACTGAGCCCACGTTGCCCAACGAAATCGGCATGCATCGCGTTGCTTTCTCTGTTGACGATATCGACGCCGCACTCAAAATTGCCGCGAGTCACGGCTGCTACCCGCTTCGTGGCGTGGCCAACTACCAGGACATTTACAAACTCAGTTATGTCCGTGGCCCTAGCGGCATCATCGTAATGCTCGCTGAGGATCTGACTAGAAGCTAAGACGGGCCAGTCACGGAATAACTGCGTTTGATTTTGGCAGTTACACGTCCCCAATCACTGGCTTTAACGCGCGCTTGGTGCAACTCAAAAGCGCTAGCGTCTTGGAAACGCTCGGAGACATTCCAGACCCATGGATCTTCGCTTTGTTCCACGGAGAAGGAAATGCACCCTGATTCGGCAAGCGTCAATTCAATATGTCGAGGTAGGAACTCCTGGACCGCTGCCAGCTCATCGCTGCCCCCACATATCAATTGTCCAGTCAAAGTAATAGGTTTCACGAGATAGCTCCCATTGTGGGCTGGCTCAGCCGAAAGGCAGCTGTGATGTGGGGAAAGCTAACTAGGCCAGTTTCTGGTGAACGGGCCAGTTCGCCCAGTAAACGTATTCGTTCCAGGACGTTTTCTTGATCGGGTCTCTGAGAAACGAAAGTCCATGAGCTGGCAAGCCCAATGAGCTGCTCTAGGGACAGCTCGTAATTGAAGGGGAATTCTTTGCGATCAAAGGTGCCACGCCCGGCAAACTCTCGAGGTACGCTTCGGGTTTGGTCGGGAGGAGAACCGCCCGGCTCCACGATTGCGGCAAGCTCCTTCACCCATTCGCTGCTGCGATCCCAAGTATGCCAAGCCATACTCATCATGCCGTCTTCCCTCAGCACGCGATCACATTCATGTAAAGCCAATGTAGGTTCAACCCAGTGCCAGGCTTGGAGGCAGATAATGGCGTCAACACTTTGATCGTCCAAAGGGATGTCTTCCGCGGAGCCGCTGGCAGTGGTGATTCGACTCGCAGTTACGGACGAGAGCTGCTCACGACTCTTTCGGAGCACCGAGAGCATGTCTTCAGCTGTATCAACCGCGGTGACGGAGTGTCCGAGAGCTGCAATCGTGCGGGTACCTAGACCAGTCCCAGCTCCTAGATCCAAGACTGCTAGGGGGCGATCATCCGGCGGTGATCCTAACAGCCACGAAATCACCTCCGACGTCCAAATGGGGCGAACAGCATCATGGCGCACAGCCGTGCCGCTGGGCGCTGATGGCCCGTCAACAATCTGAATCATGCATGCCAGTCTAGCCAGCTGAAGGTTGCAGCCGGCGCAGGAATGGGCTAGTGGGGCAGTAGTTCTAAGCGATTTTCAAGCTTGCCTGATGCATTTCGCACTTTTGAGTCCGAGGTCTGCAGCCAACCCGATCTGGTGTAGGTAGTGATGGCTCGGGTGTTGTCCGCAATGACCCACAATTCAAGTGAAGCGGCGCGTTCCAATGCGAAGTGTTGGATGTCGGCCAGCAGGGCGCGGGCGATGCCGTCGCCCCACATTTGGGGCGCGGTTGCCAAGTAGAGCACCTCAAAGGAATTGGTTCGTGGGCCAAGGACGAGAAGGTAGAACCCGACGATCGACGTCGCTTTACGTGCAATGTGTAGCGTAGCTCCGGTCTGGCTCAACGCTTGGTGAATACCCGGCAGCTTGTCGTCAGCACGAGGTATGGAGGGGAGTCGGTCCCGCTCGGCCGTAGCAGCTGCCCAAATCTGCGCAGCTCCGAGTTCAGCGTCGAGCCCGCGTTCGATCGCGATCTCTACTAATTCCTCCACGGTGCAATCATCTGTCATTGCGGGGGAGTGGCCCAACTCGCTGGCAGAACCTTCCGGTGGCAGTAGTGGAGCTGGGTCAGTAACCTGTTGCTGGATTCTGCTCGATGTAGTTAATGATGAAGAAGCCATCGAAGGGCACTAGCTCTACGTACCAGCGGGTTGGCTTGGCCAGCCCCGCCCAGTCTGATGGATCTGCTGGCGCGCCTGGGGCCGGACGGTAGATAGCATCAAACTTCAGGAACGTTCCGTTCTCTGTGGCACTGGAGGAGATTTCCTTGAGCAGTTCAAAGCGTCCCTGATTCCCTTGACCTTCGGTGCTGGCATCTACGGCATTGCGCAGGGACTGGGCAGTGAGCTCCTGCTGCCCAGCGTAGTAGTTCTGCCATGCAACGTCGCTGTGCGTTGTGAAGATAGTTTGTGAGTAGGCAATCCGGCCCTGCTCGGCCAACCTATCCAAACATTCATCCGGCACGGTACCCGCCGTGTCGGCCCAGCCCCTGAGTACATCCGTTCCCGCATTCACCCATGAGCTGTAGGACTTCAAGACGTTGTCGATTGCTTCCGCGGGGCCGCCTTGCGGAATTCTTACCGCTTTGATCGAGTCTGCAGGCAGTATGGGACAGCTGGCGTCAAGGACTGATTCCGGAGATTGGCTTGCCGTGGGCAACGGCAACTGCGGGTCGGGAGTGCATCCGCCCAGTCCGCCCATCAGCGCAAGTCCGAGCGCCGCCGTCGTGATTGTCCTGCAGAATCTACCCACGATAATTCCCCCAATACTGTGCCGACTCGTTTGGTCGACGCGGACCAGTCTAGTGTCTGGAGGCAGCCTTAGACGACGGGATTCAGTGGCGCCGAACGCGCGGCTATAGATGCCAAATGTCCTGTCTCATCCGCGTTGAAGCACGGAAACCCCGCAGGCCGGCCGGCGGCCGTCGTCACGGAAGGGAAACCTCTACCGGGTGCAAGAAGCTGCTCAGGCGGTGCGCACGGACAGGTGCACGTCTACCGCAACTCCGAGTCCTTTGCCGAGGGTCTTTCGCAAGGCCAACCGGATGGGCATCGTGTGGATGCCACCGCCAACGGGCAACATGGAGGCGGGCAAATTGGAGGTATCTGTCAGGCTCGGGCTCCTGATGGAAGGAAGTAGGGGACGAGGATGCTCATTGAGACGCTTGTTCTAGCTTTCGTACAAATGTGGCGGCACCTTCACCTGAGAAATCTTCCTTATGGGCGGGGCGACCCGAGATAGCCATGAGAAGTGCCAACGAGGTTCCTTTGACCTCTGAGCCAGAACCGTGCTCAAACCCTGAATCGGACGCCTGCAGACGAAATCCAGCTGCGCGTTCCTTGCCACCGCCCATAGAACCGCCGGTTTTGAGTTGATATCGCAAGGCCGCGTCGATCGACTCACTCGGGTAGGAGCGCAAAAGCCCCAGGGGACGCCGAATGTCCTCACCATGCACGATTGCTTCGACGAGTCGAGTTGCTAGAGCAGCAGGCGGCGTCTTGGTCGCTTCGCGTACACGGCGGAACTCAGTCAGGGTCGATTCCGGGGTCGCGGCACGCTCCCTGGTGATGCCGTTTGCGTTGTCTTTGTCGAAATCGAACTTCGCGGCGATCAGCCGACGGAGAAAGCTGAGGCGGGTTGTCTTCGCGGAATCCACGAGATGAGCTACGACGTCGTGAATGTCCCAGCCGGGGCAGAGCGAGGGCTGGGCCCATTGCTCTGGGGTGAGCGACTCAAGTTCTCTAATGAGGGCATCGCGTTCGTTGTGAACGGCTGGCCACACTGCGGTCGAAGGTCGGGAAGGCATGGGTCAATGTAACCACGCTATACGACCGGCCAACTAGTACCGATACGCGACAGGGACGACCAATAGGTGTATCTCGCGGCAGTGGCTCAGCGTGCGCGATCGATAACAATGCCGGTGCCATCAGCCTGCACGGCAAAGTAGTCAGGTACACGGGTTGTCTGGGGGAGTGCTGCCGGAGGCAGTAATCCTAAAGGGTTGCGAGGCCACATCTGTTACGTCTAGAACAAAGTCGAATCGCATCAGCTGGTCACGTTCGCGCCAAGATCCGAATCCGACATGTCACTGGTTCGTGGCACACCACCACTGACCCGCAAAATCATGGTGTCCTTTGTAAGCTGCGGGACGTCGGATCGAGAGAAAGCGTTCGAAGGGGATCATCCACGAATCGGCAAGATGACTGGTGATAGGGCAGAGGAGAATTGCGTCACTTTAGATAAGCCAGGACAGCAGCGCCCCTTCCGGAGCCCAGATTCACTTTACTTGACATAATGTAGATTATCGGCGCAATATCACTATTTCTGAAAGTGGCAGATTTCAGGGGTTTCTGCCCTCTGGATGCCTATGTAGGAGAATCACAGCTCTACTGAGTGTGCGACAAAATTTCCTTGATGACCTCGGTCTTGGCGTCGGCGTAGACATTCATGTCAGCCCAGTCACGCCGTAGCAACATTTGCTTGGTTGACTCGTAGAGCCCTCGATCATTGTCGCTGCGACGGAGCTGGTCCCGGAACCGTAGCTTTTCTGCTGCATCCGGCTCACCGGCTTCGTTCACGTGAATGTGCACGTCCTTGGCGGGTGTCCTTAACAGGCGATGCCCTGGTTCTCGCACACGCAATTCGTATCCGGCAGAAATCAATTGCTTGACATAATGTTCCTCGTCTGTGATGTCAGGAACGGTGACCAGAATGTCGATAATGTCTTTTGCGGCTAAGCCAGGGACAGAGGTTGAGCCAACGTGGTCGATCGACACAAGATGCTCACCCAGCGAGGATTCAATCTTGTGCCGTTCTACCTCATAGCGGACCGGCCAAGACTGGTCATAGGGCAGGAGCTCGAGCTTGCGGTGTTCCACTCCCCCTACTAATTCCACGTCCGTGACGTCTTCCCGTTGTCTGGGGCGGACGGCGCGCATGAGTAGCCCCACGCCACCTAAGAATTCGGTCGTGTGGAATTTTGCGGCGGTCTCAACAGTACGAAATCCCCATCGTTCATGCAGGTCTATGGAGGCCAAATTAGCCGCATTCACAACGTAGCAAGCCACCGCAGCCCGCTCCCAGATCCAGGCTAACCGCGCTTGTGTCAGGGCAATACCAATCCCCCGCCGCCGCCATTCGGGCTTCACGCTGACTCCGCCCAAATAGTGCCCAGCCGGAGCCAACTCGTCCGCCTGCGCCCAAAAATGGGTCTTAGCCCAGCCAACAATGACCCCCTCAACACAGGCAACCACCACCAGCCGCGACTCATCCGAGATCGCCGCTGCGAGCGGGAGGAGGCCCACAGAATCCTGACCCGACTGCTCGTTGGTCTCAACTATTCGAGGGATATCGGCCACAACGGCTTGGCGAATGACCAGTTGCCCGGGCGCCAGCGCGTCACCGAGTGACTTCTCATCCGGTTCATAGTTGACGAAGTTTCCTTCGGGGCGGGGCATCTGACTCAAGGGTCCCTCAGGCGTCAACATAAGCCGCCAGATGCTGGCCTGTCAGCGTGTCTTTCGAGGCCACCAACGCAGCCGGCGTGCCCTCGAAAACCACTGTGCCGCCGTCGTGCCCGGCCCCAGGTCCAATATCAATAATCCAGTCCGCATGGGCCATCACGGCTTGGTGATGTTCAATCACAATCACCGATTTCCCTGACTCAACCAGCCGATCCAGCAGCCCCAGGAGCTTCTCGACGTCGGCCAAGTGCAGGCCTGTGGTTGGTTCGTCCAAAACGTAAATGCCGCCCTTCTCCCCCAGGTGCGTGGCCAGTTTGATGCGCTGGCGCTCACCGCCGGAGAGGGTTGTGAGCGGCTGACCCAGCTTGAGGTAACCAAGTCCGACGTCGGACAGGCGGCTGACGATCTTATCCGCGGCAGGTAGTTTAGCCTCCCCTTCGCGGAAATACTCCAGCGCCTGATCCACGGACATGTTCAGCACCTCGCTTATGTTTTTTCCGCCCAAATGGTATTCCAGGACGGCTGCTTGGAAGCGGCGCCCCTCGCACTCCTCGCAAACGGTGGAGACACCCGCCATCATGCCCAGATCCGTGTAGATGACCCCGGCACCGTTGCAGGTAGGGCAGGCACCCTCGGAATTGGCGCTGAACAAGGCCGGCTTGACGCCATTGGCCTTAGCGAAAGCCTTGCGGATGGGCTCCAGTAGGCCCGTGTAGGTGGCCGGATTACTGCGCCGAGATCCGCGGATGGCACCCTGATCTACGGTGACCACGCCTTCGCGCCCGGAAACGGAACCATGGATCAGCGAGCTCTTGCCGGAACCGGCCACGCCCGTGATCACCGTCAGCACGCCCAGCGGAATGTCGACGTTCACATTCTTCAAGTTGTTCTCATTGGCGCCGCGCACCTCGAGGGCAGCTGTTGGCGTCCGGAAAGAATCCTTAAGCGACGTCCGGTCATCGAGATGCTTGCCGGTCAGGGTGCCGCTGGCTCGCAGGCCAGCGATGGTGCCCTCGTAGACAACCTCCCCACCGGCGGAGCCAGCCAAGGGACCCAGATCCACCACGTGATCGGCAACGGTGATGGCTTCGGGCTTATGCTCAACGACCAATACCGTGTTGCCTTTGTCGCGCAACTGCAGCAGCAGCTGGTTCATTCGGGCAATGTCATGTGGGTGCAGACCGATGGTCGGCTCGTCAAAAACGTAGGTGATGTCGGTCAGCGATGACCCCAGATGGCGGATCATCTTGGTCCGCTGAGCCTCACCGCCGGACAGGGTGCCGGACGGGCGGTCCAGGGAAAGGTAGCCGAGTCCAATATCCACGAACGAATCCAGGGACTCCCCCAGCGATTCCAGCAGCGGACCCACCGACGGCTGATCTAAGGACCGCACCCACACGGCAAGATCGCTGATTTGCATGGCACACGCATCGGCGATGCTGACGCCGTCGATCATGGAATTGCGCGCATGCTCGGCCAAACGCGTTCCTTCGCACTCGGGGCAGGTGGTAAAGACGACGGCACGCTCCACGAAGGCGCGGATGTGTGGCTGCATGGCGTCCACGTCCTTGCTCAGCATGGATTTTTGCATCTTGGGAATGATGCCCTCGTAGGTCAGGTTGATGCCCTCAACCTTGATCTTGACCGGTTCCTTGTA
This sequence comes from Specibacter sp. NPDC078709, assembly GCF_040686795.1. NCBI lineage: Bacteria > Bacillati > Actinomycetota > Actinomycetes > Micrococcales > Micrococcaceae > Specibacter > Specibacter sp. NPDC078709. Next base: position 76,681 of record NZ_JBFBLU010000004.1, on the reverse strand, counting down.
GAGCAGATCGTGCAGTTCCTTTTTGGTGAACTTGCCGAGCTTCTTGTCCATGTCGAAGAATCCGGAGCCGGCAAAGATGCGCCCGTACCAGCCATCCATGCTGTAGTTGGGTACGGTGATGGCCCCCTCGGACAACGATTTTTCGGCGTCGAACAGCGCGGCTAAGTTGAAGTCGTTGACCTTGCCCATGCCCTCGCAGCGCGGACACATGCCGCCGGTGATGGAGAAGCTGCGGCGCTCCTTGACCTTCTCCCCCGCCCGCTCGATGGTCACGGCACCGGCACCGGAGATCGAGGCGACATTGAACGAATACGCCTGAGGAGAGCCAATGTGGGGCTGCGCCAGCCGGCTAAAGACGATCCGAAGCATGGCGTTGGCATCGGTTACTGTGCCCACGGTGGAGCGCGGATTGGCGCCCATCCGCTCCTGGTCGACCAAAATGGCCGTGGTCAGCCCCTCTAGGACGTCGACGTCGGGGCGCGCCAGTGTTGGCATGAAACCCTGGACAAACGCGCTGTAGGTTTCATTGATCATCCGCTGCGATTCGGCGGCGATAGTGCCGAAGACAAGCGAGCTTTTACCCGAACCGGAGACGCCTGTGAACACCGTGAGACGGCGCTTGGGAATCTCGACGCTGATGTTCTTGAGGTTGTTGACTCGAGCACCCTGCACACGGATCAAATCATGGGTGTCAGCGGAGTGCTTCTCGGCAGCCTGCGCTGTCAGGTCCTGGCTCATCCTGGCTCTTCTCTCTAGGGCTTCCCGCTTGCGCGGTCGCTGTCCACTGTAGCGCCAACGGCTACTTCCGGAGTGAGAATTCGTTCTTCAATCCTGCTCAATTACGCTACGGGCCGGAGTAACTCACTCCCCCACCTATGAGAATGCCCGGACCAAATTCTTGGCCCGGGCATTCTCATAATTCTTGATCCCTTGCTGGCTTCTGCCGACTGTTACGAAACGGGCTGCGCTTCGGCTGGCTTCTCGATAACGAACAGCTCGCAACGGGCGTTGTAGTACTTCTTCGTGGAGCCTTGGTGTTCCATGCCAATGCGGCGGCACACGCTCTGGGAAGCTTCGTTGGCGGGGTTGGTCACGGCCACTACTTGCTCCAAACCGGAGGCAAAGGCGTGCTCGAGCACTGCCGTAGCTGCCTCTGAGGCAAAGCCGCTCCCCCAATGATCCGGGTGGAAGTGCCAGCCAATTTCGACGTCGTCCGAGGCTTGCAGCGGTTCCTCGCCTGAAGCGGGAATCGGTTTGAGCAGCAGCGCACCCACGGGCAGGCCATCTTCTTTGCGTGTCACGGCCCAAATGCCGTGGACAGGGTGTTCTCCGACCTCCATGAAACGGCGGACTCGCTCCACCGCTTCGGAACGACTTTCCATCACGGCCGGCTCGGTCCCGATGAAGCGCTGAACCACCCAGCGGGAGTAAAGATCGAAGACAAAATCGACGTCGGATTCCTCCCAAGGGCGCAGGGCAAGGCGTTCGGTTTTGATGTGAACTGTCATAAAAGCATTATGCACGTTTCAATAGAGCGACGGGCTTGGCCCACGGATTCCCGGGCGAGCCCCGCCGTAACAAAAGTTTCCACGGGAGCCAGCTACGCCTCCTGGGAGTGCTATCCGTTGATGGATAAACCAGCAGCCGACCGGGAGATCCCCCAATAGCAGCGTTCGTGGGAGCTTCTCGGATATCAGCTCTTGTCTCCGCTCAGTTCTGCAGCCAAGTCTTTGACGCGGACGTGGATATCGTCGCGCACCAGCCGCATCCGCTCCATGCCGTCAATGCCACGTAGGGAGGGTTCATCGGTGTCCCAGTGACGCATCTCGATACCGGGGATTTGATCCACTACGGCTTCGCTACCGAGCGTGATGATGAGATCGACGTCGGCGAGCATCTCCGCGGTGATGGACTTGGTGTGTTCCCCGGAGATGTCGATCCCTAATTCTGCCAAGGATTCTACCGATTGGGCGTTGAGCACGGCGCCGGGTGTGGTCCCAGCCGTATAAACGGTAACGGTGCCTCCTGTGAGGTGGCGCATGAGTCCGCCGGCCATCTGGGACTTACCGCCGTTCTTCACACACACGAACAGGACTCCTGCATTGTTCCTCATCATAAGGGGATCTTCCTTCAGTCCGTGCCGGTCGAGGAGCGGCTCTGGGGTGGCGCAGCACGATGATGCTGGCTCGACTGCTTCCGTGGCGTCTGCAGCAGGAGTGTCGGCGCTGCCGCCGAGGCCTGTGGAGCAGACACCGGTTTCCGGCAGGTCAAGGTGGACCTGATTGGCTGCTTCCCGGTCTCCAGCCAAGGCAGCGACGATGGATCGGACTTGCTCATATCCAGTGGAGAGCAAGAAGGTAGGAGCGCGTCCGTAGGACTTCATCCCGGCAATGTAGAAGTCCCTATCCGGGTGGGCCAGGACACTCGCGCCGTGGGCTGGGACGGTGCCGCAAGAGTGGAATTCGGGATCGATCAAAGGGCCCAAGTCCCGAGGAGCTTCCACGATTGGATCAAGCTCCAAACGGATTTCACGCAAGATCTCCAGATCGGGCCGGAATCCGGTGGCGGGGATCAACAGGTCCACATCCAGTGTCACGTCCCCGTCCGGTGTTGTGCCGGTGACCGCCAAGCCATCACTAACGCTGAAGGAGGTGGTGGTGAAGGAAGTATGCAGTTCGATATGCCCATCCTCAACAAGGCCGCGAAGGCGCGTACCGAGTTGTCCGCGGGCTGGCAATCCGTCAAGGTCTCCTCCGCCGTAGAGACGCGAGGCGTCGGCGCCGCGGACTGCCCAGCTAACCCGGGTTCCTGGTTCATTTTTGACCAGCTGGCCCAGGGCGAGCAACGTATTTGCTGCTGAATGGCCAGCTCCGATGACCATGATGTGCTTGCCTGCGAACAGTGCACGGTCAGCTCCAGTGATATCCGGCAAGGGCTCAGTGATGAGTCCGGCCATCATGGCTTCAGCTTCACCCGGAGCTGGCAGCCCGGCCTGGCCGAGCGGGTTGGGGTGCGCCCAGGTGCCGGAAGTGTCCACCACTGCGCGCACCTGGTGATCGCGCACCGTCCCGTCGGCGGTTTCGACCCGCACTAAAAAGGGCCGCTCGTTGCGATCCCGGGAGTGCGATTTATCCATCCCGACCCGACTCACAGCCGTCACCTTGGCGGAGGTGCGCAGAGCAGCATTGATGGCAGGCACCGCAGCCAACGGCTTGAGGTACTTCTCCACGAGCTCGGCACCGTAGGGCAAGGAGGTGAGCCGGGGTTCACTCCAGCCGGTGGGTTCGAGCAGGCGGCGGGAGGCGGGATCAATATTGTGCCGCCACGGAGAAAACAATCGAATGTGTCCCCACTGGCGAATGGCCGAACCCACGTCCGCACCCTTTTCAAAGATGATAGGCGTGATGCCGCGTTCGATCAGGTTCGCTGCCGTGGCCAGACCCACCGGGCCTGCACCGATGATGGCAACTGGTAGATCATTTCGTCGTTCCGTCATGTCCGTGGTCCTCCTCAAGCGTTTCACTGCGAGTTGTGTGAGTGTGGGGTTAGCTGGCCAGAAGCTCGGCGATGAGGGTCTGGATGCGGGCCTTGATGTCATCGCGGATGGGACGGACAGAGTCAACACCTTGCCCGGCTGGGTCCTCAAGTTCCCAGTCTTCGTAGCGCTTTCCCGGGAAGATCGGGCAGCTATCGCCGCAACCCATGGTGATCACGACGTCGGACTCCCGGACAGCGTCCGTGGTGAGGACCTTGGGGATCTCAGTGGACATGTCGATGCCCTCCTCTGCCATCGCGGCCACGGCTGCGGGGTTGACCGAATCAGCTGGTGCGGATCCATCGGAGCGGACCTCTATGGCCCCGTCGGAGAGGGAGGTGAGATAGGCGGCGGCCATCTGGGAGCGTCCGGCGTTGTGCACGCAGACGAACAGAACGGAGGGCTTCTTAGTGGTTTCGGTGATGCTCATGGATCGACGCTCCTTGAAGTAAATGTAGGGATGGCGGGGCAAACAGATCGCGGTTAGTGGGTGAAGAATCGTTTGCGTGCCCACAGGGCCACATAGACCAAAGCGACCAGCACGGGGACTTCAATCAGTGGGCCGACAACACCCGCCAGAGCTTGGCCACTGGTGACGCCAAAGGTCCCGATCGCCACAGCTATGGCGAGCTCGAAGTTATTTCCGGAGGCAGTGAACGCCAGCGTGGTGGTTTTCGCGTAGCCGAGGTTGAGGGCTCTGCCAATCACCATGCTGACTCCGAAGACGACGATGAAGTAGACCAGCAGCGGTAACGCGATTCGGGCTACGTCCAGCGGATTGGAGGTGATGGAATCGCCTTGGAGTGCGAACAGCAGCACGATCGTGAACAGGAGCCCGTAGAGGGCCCAAGGCCCAAGCTTGGGCAGGAATTTTCCTTCGTACCAGTCACGACCCTTGGCCTTTTCGCCAAGGGTGCGGGTCAGGTAACCCGCCAACAACGGTATGCCGAGGAAAATCAGCACCGAGGCGGTGATGACCCAAAAGGAGAAGTCAGCAGACGTCGTCGGAAGTCCCAACAAGCCGGGCAGCACCTGAAGATAGAACCAGCCCAGTGCGCCGAAAGCGAAGACCTGAAACACGGAGTTGATCAGCACCAGCACCGTGGCTGCCTCGCGGTCGCCGCAGGCCAAGTCATTCCAGATCATGACCATGGCAATACAGCGTGCCAGACCAACAATGATCAGCCCCGTGCGGTACTCGGGCAGATCCGGAACAAAGATCCAGGCCAGGGCAAACATGAATGCCGGAGCCGCTACCCAGTTGATGATCAACGAGGTGATCAGCAACGTCCGGTCCGCCAGCACTTTGCCGGTTTCGTTGTAGCGAACCTTCGCCAGCACCGGGTACATCATGACCAACAGACCAATGGCAATAGGCAGCGAGACACTGCCAATCTTCACTGCGTCCAAGGCAGTGTTCAGGCCCGGAACAAACTTGCCCAGCAACAGACCAATGGCCATGGCAGCGATAATCCACACCGGCAGGAACCGGTCCAAGGTGGAGAGCTTAGCGACCACGACAGCCTCGCCAGCGATGGGTGGTGTCCTGATCTGGGTACTCACAAGGGTCCTTGCCGATTCTGCATTAGATTGACGGTTGTCGATATAGAAAGTATCGACCGCTATATCGATAAATGTCAATCTAAGGGCATAATGGGTGCATGACCACTGCATTAACGCTGAAGACAGATACTGCTCAGCTCTGTTGCGAGCCCGGCGGCCAACCCGCGCTGTCCTCTGCGGCGGCGCAGGAATCTGCCCGGATCCTCAAGGCTCTCTCTGATCCAAATCGCCTGCGGCTGCTCTCCATTGTCAAAGCGGGCGACGGCGGCGAAGCCTGCGTATGTGACCTCACCGAACCGCTGGACTTGGGCCAACCCACCGTCTCGCACCACTTGAAAATTCTGGTGGATGCAGGCCTTTTGGAGCGGGAAAAGCGCGGCACATGGGCCTACTACTCTCTGGTTCCAGGCGCACTCGAGCGGGCTGCCGCGCTTATCACCGGACTGTAACCGCTCACCCGGGTTCAGCTCCAGAGGGCCCGGTCTTAGATGCGTTGACGCTATCGAGATGTTGACGCTACCGGGATACCGTGCGGCGAGCTCCATGTCGCCGGTGATCTCAATATTGGTGTCCCGCCATGCTGAGCGTTTCGTTCCCCAATCGGGAAATATGATGGCCCTGTGCCGTGATGCGGGCTGCAGGCGTACGGGCCCGTGAGCGAACGGACGAATCCGAGCATCACCTCACGCTCGACCCACGAGCCTAAGCATCCAGAAGCTGACGCAACACGTACTGCAGGATGCCCCCGTGAACGTAATACGCTTCCTCGGCGGGAGTGTCGATGCGCAGGGTGGTCGCGATTTCTCGGGTGGCTCCCCCGGATTCAACCCTGACAATCACCTCGCGCGGGAGCGGGTTCGCCCCGGCAAGGCCCACGATGGAGTACGTTTCAAAGCCCGTCAACCCCAGCGATGTGGCAGATTCGCCGTCCTTGAACTGCAGCGGCAGCACGCCCATGCCAATCAGGTTGGAGCGGTGGATGCGCTCAAACGAGGTGGCCAGCACCGCCCTGACGCCCAGCAGCATGGTGCCCTTGGCCGCCCAGTCGCGGGAAGAGCCCGAGCCGTAGTCGGTGCCGGCGATGACCACCAGCGGCGTGCCCGCAGCCAGGTACGCGGTGGAGGCGTCGAAGATCGTCTCCACCTCCCCCTCGGCAGAGCGCTTGGTAAAGCCGCCCTCCACGCCTGGCACCAGCTGGTTGCGCAGCCGGATGTTGGCGAAGGTGCCGCGGATCATCACGTTGTGGTTTCCACGGCGGGAGCCGTAGGAGTTGAAGTCGGCCCGGGCCACGCCGTTCTCCAGCAGATATTCACCTGCCGGAGACGACGCACGGATATTGCCGGCCGGGGAGATGTGGTCGGTGGTGACCGAATCTCCCAGCAGCGCCAGCACGCGGGCACCCTCAATGTCGGTGACGGGCGCCGGTTCGCGCTCCATGCCGTCAAAGTAGGGTGGCTTGCGCACATACGTGGAGTCGTCGGACCAGGCGAACATGTCGCCCTCGGGCACCTCCATGCCACGCCAGTTCTCATCGCCGTGGTAGACATCCGCGTAGCCGTCCGTGAACATGTGCGCCTCGAGGCTGGCGTCAACCACTTCCTTGATCTCCGCCGTCGTGGGCCAAAGGTCCTTCAGAAACACCGGTTCCCCGGCGGCGGAGGTGCCCAAGGGGTCCCGGAGCAGATCCACGTGCATGCTGCCTGCGAGCGCGTACGCGATGACCAGGGGCGGGGAGGCGAGGAAGTTCATCTTGACTTCGGGGTGGATGCGGCCCTCGAAGTTGCGGTTGCCGGAGAGCACGGCGGAGACGTTCAGGTCATTGCCATTGACGGCGGCGCTGACCTCGGGGATGAGCGGGCCGGAGTTGCCGATGCAGGTGGTGCAGCCGTAACCCACCAGGCTGAAGCCGATCTTGTCCAAATATGGGCTGAGCCCGGCCCGGTCGAGGTAGTCGGTGACGACGCGTGAGCCCGGGGCCAGTGTGGTCTTGACCCAGGGCTTGCGGTCCAGGCCCAGCTCCACAGCCTTCTTCGCCAGCAGCCCTGCTCCGATCATGACCGACGGGTTGGAGGTGTTGGTGCAGGAGGTGATGGCGGCGATGACTATGTCGCCGTGGTCCAGGCTCATCTGTGCCCCGTCAAGGATGAACGACGCCGGGTCGCTGGGCCAGTCGAGCCCGTCACCTGCGTCTTCATCACCGCTGTCCGCGTAGACGTGCGGTGGCTCGTCGCGCGGGATTCGGGAGCTGATGGCCACGGGGTCACTCGCCGGGAAGGACTCATCCCCGGCATCGTCGAGCCCGCCGGCCATGACGGCAACATCCTGGCTCTCCCCTGCGAGCAGTCCTCGGACCGCACGGGTGGCGCTGCGCAGCGGGATCCTATCCTGCGGGCGCTTGGGCCCGGCGATGGAGGTCTCCACCGTGGAGAGATCTAGTTCCACGATCTGGGAGTAGTCCGGGGTGTGGTTGGGGTCGTGCCAGATCCCCTGCTCCTTGGCGTAGGCCTCCACCAGTGCGATCTGGTGTTCGGAGCGGCCGGTGAGGCGCATGTAGCCCAGGGTTTCCTGGTCGATCGGGAAGATGGCGCAGGTTGAGCCGTACTCGGGGCTCATATTGCCCAGGGTGGCACGGTTGGCCAACGGCACATTGGCAACGCCGGGGCCGAAGAAGTCCACGAACTTCCCCACCACCCGCGTCTTGCGCAGCAGTTCGGCGACGGTCAGGACCAGGTCGGTGGCGGTGGTGCCCTCTGGCAGCTCACCGGTGAGCTTGAAGCCCACCACCTGTGGGACCAGCATGCTCATCGGCTGGCCCAACATGGCAGCCTCAGCCTCAATGCCACCCACACCCCAGCCCAACACGCCCAAGCCATTCACCATGGGTGTGTGCGAGTCAGTGCCCACGAGAGTGTCGGGATAAGCCTGCGCCACGCCGTCGACCGTTCTTGTGAAGACCACCCGGGAGAGGTACTCAAGGTTGACCTGGTGGCAGATGCCGGTGTCTGGCGGAACCACCAGGAAGTCGGCGAACGATTGCTGGGCCCAGCGCAGCAGCTCATACCGTTCCTTGTTGCGGTGGAATTCAAACTCGGAGTTGCGGGTCACAGCGTCGGGCCGGTTGAAAACATCGGCAATGACGGAGTGGTCAATGACCAGCTCCCCGGGAATGAGCGGGTTAATCTTGGTGGGATCCCCGCCCAAATCAGCCATGGCGTCGCGCATGGCCACCAGATCAACCACGCAGGGGACACCGGTGAAGTCCTGCATCAACACGCGCGCCGGGGTGTACTGGATCTCCTTGCTGGCCTCAGCTGCAGGGTCCCACTCCCCCACGGCACGCACCTGATCCGCGGTGACCAGGCGCCCATCCTCATTGCGGAGCAGGTTCTCCAGCAGGATCTTCAGGCTGTACGGCAGCCGTTCCGACCCCGGCACGGCATCAAGCCGGTAAATCTCATAGCGCTCGCCGTCAACCACGAGCTCACTGCGCGCATCGAAACTATTCGAAGACATGTCTATCCCCTTAGTCGAACCAACCCTTTATGCCACCATGGCCCCGAATAGCGCAGAAGGCAAGAGTGCAGCGAGTCTCCTTAGCCGCTCTCACGAGTCCCTGTCGGGATCTGCAGCATCGTCTGCGTGGTTCTTCAGCGTGGGCGCAGGCCCACTCGGCTGCGCGGGCACGTCACTGCGGGCTTGACCGTCCTTCATGAAAGTGATCCGGATGTCGCTGCCCCACTCGAGGAACGACCCCACCGAAGGGTCTTGGGCGGTCACCCAGAACAGCCCGGGCCATGTGCGCGAATGGAGCCCCTGCCCGTCAGGATCACCGCTGGAGAGAAGCAGCCCAAGGTTCGCCGCCATCTCTTCTGCAATATGCACAGGCTGACCCACGAGATCAGGAACAGCCACCGTTCTGCGTTGAACCATCTGCGCATCTCCCATCGGTCATAACAGCGAGCACGGTGAACCCGGTCCTTAGCTTCCCCCAGAATAGCCCCGGTGGGTTGGGTAGGGCCCTGCGGCGAGTCATGGGCCGCGCACCCTAAAGGCACGCGCATCACTCATTGCTTGGCACAATAGGAACGGGGATCGACACAGGGCCTCCTCATTGGCAGAGACATCAGCAGAGACAATCATCAGACCCAGGAGCGCGCGGCATGACAGTGCACGGTACGGATATGCAGGGTTTCACCTTGTTAGAGAGCAATGAATTCGATGCAGCCGGGGTAGGTAGGGTAGCCGGGGTTGTCGGGGGCGGCAATGTCTGAGCCACTGACCATCGATGACTCCTACCTGCGCGCCACCGTTGCCGCCATCCTGGCCGCCGATGAACTGCCCGCCATAGTGCAGGCCGGCCACCCCGTACTACGCGCCCGGGCCCTACCCTTCACCGGCCAACTCACTGCGACGGAACTGGCCCAGCTTATCGAGATCATGACGGCCACCATGCACGCAGCGCCGGGCGTGGGACTGGCCGCCCCGCAAATCGGCATTCCACTGCAACTCGCCGTGCTCGAAGATATGTTCGAAGTTTCTCCTGAGAACGCCGCTGCCCGCGATCGCGAACCTTTGGAACACTTCACGATCATCAACCCGCACTACGAGCCACTGGGCCCGAAGCTGGCCTCGCATTATGAGGGCTGCCTGTCCATGTCAGGCTGGCAGGCGGTTGTTGACCGGCCCGCCGCCGTTGCCTTGAGGTACGACGACGAACACGGCACCGCGCGCACCCGCCAGTTCTCGGGGTGGCAGGCACGCATTGTCCAGCACGAGGCCGACCACTTGTTCGGCACCCTCTATATAGACAAGGCCCACACGCGTTCACTGGCCAGTAACGCACAGTACAGCGAGCACTGGGCTAATCCCGACATTGTCGCCGCGAAGGCGGGCCTTCGCTTCTGAGTTGGTGACCCGCAGCTGTCCAGCCTCAACTGCTCTGCCTGCGAGCGCCTAAGATGATTGCATGGAAATCTCTGCTGTCAATGCCCTGTTGTGCCCTCATTGCGGATCGGAGTTCTCCACCCCGGCCGCTGGCGCTGCGTCTCTGGCATGCACTGCCGGTCACAGCTTTGACATTGCCCGGCAGGGATATCTGAACTTACTGACAGGTCACGGGACCAAATTTGTCCCCGATACAGCAGCAATGGTCTCCGCCCGCGATTCCTTCCTTGACGCCGGGCACTATGAACCGCTTGCCTTAGCGCTCGCAGAGAAGGTTAAGGAACTCATAGCTGGCGCAGGCCTAAATGCCGTTCCCCTGATTGTCGACGCCGGCACCGGCACCGGCTACTACCTCCAGCATGTACTGGCCGGATGTAATGAGGGCCACGGGGAGACCCAGGATCCTGGGATGGCGCCTGCGGTGACTGCCGTGGGTATGGACATCTCCAAGTTCGCGCTACGCCGGGCGGCCCGGCGCAACCCGGCCGCCTTGAACATTGTGTGGGACCTGTGGCGTGAGCTACCGCTGGGAGCCGGCACGGCCGACGTCGTACTTGTGGTCTTTGCGCCGCGCAACGCCAGCGAATTTGCGCGCATCCTCAAACCGGGCGGCACCCTCATCGTGGTCACCCCGCTGGCGAGCCACCTGGCCGAGATTGCCCAAGAGGCCGGCCTGCTGGGCATTCAAGAGGACAAGGAAGCTGCGCTGAAGCATTCCCTTGAGGACCACTTCACACCGGCGGGTAGTCGCGAGCTACTGGTACCTCTGCGTCTTGGGCCAGCAGACATTGGCAACGTTGCCCTCATGGGACCGGCTGGTCATCACCTGGACGAAGTTGAGCTCGGCGAGCGTCTGGCTCAGCTACCTGTTACCACTGAAGCAACGGCTGCGTTCCGGATTTCTACCTTCACGGCCCGCCAGCACTAGAGTTCCGGCTCTAACGGTGAGGCTCTGGCAGCTCTACCTTGACGGCGCGCTGGCTCTTAGCGTGCAGGTCCACTCGCAGCCAGCGCAGCGTCACCTGAGTCAACGGGCCCACACCCAAGGCGAAGGCAGCGGTGCCGGCACCCACTACGCCACCTAGCAGGAAGCCAACCACCACAACTGTCAGCTCGATACCGGTGCGGATGAGCCACACAGGGCGACCGGTGACGCGCACCAGCCCGGTCATCAGACCGTCACGTGGCCCCGGACCCAGACCAGCACCAATGTACAGCGCTGTTGCGAAAGCGAGCATGAACAAACCTGCGGCAAAGGACAAGGTCTGCAGGGCGAGGTGGTCGGCCTGCGGAATCAGGGCTAGCCCCACATCAGCAAAGACGCCCACCAGGATGGCGTTGGCGATGGTGCCTATTCCCGGACGCTGCCTCAGCGGTATCCAGAACAGCAGCACCACAGCGCTGATAATGATGGTGCACAGCCCAAAGGAAATACCCACTGTGCGAGACAGTCCCTGGGCGAAGACGTCCCATGGTGAGGCGCCAATGTTTCCTCTGATCATCAACGCGATGGCAATGCCGTACAGGACGAGCCCTACGAAGAGTCGAACGAACCGCACGGAGAGGTTTTGGGTGGTGATCACAGACGTGAAGAACTGGCGCATGAGTCCATCATTAGTGAAAGTGGCCTTACAACATAGATCCAATTCAACTAATGTGGCCCTATGAACACTTTTGTCACTGGACGCAGGCTGGCGCGCGAACTCGGTGAATGGCGCAGTAATGCCCCCGCCTACCGGTCCCTCGCCGAACGCATCAGGGTCCTTTTGATGGATGGGCGGCTCTCCAGTGGCGCCAAGCTCCCTGCCGAACGCGAACTGAGCCAGGCCCTAGACCTAAGCCGAACCACCGTCGCGGCCGCATACTCAAAGCTGCGCGAGGACGGCTTTGTGGACAGTGTCCGTGGATCTGGCAGCACCCTGCGCTTGCCCGGCCGCGAACGCGGCGAACACAGCCTGCACCCCGGCATCGCCTTGGACTTCACGAAGGCCACAACACCCGCCTATCCCGGCCTCCAATCCGCCTACGCCACGGCACTGAGCGAACTGCCCTGCTACCTCTCCCACGACGGCTTTGACATGGTGGGCCTGCCGGATCTGCGCGAAGCCATCGCGCAAAGCTTTAGCGATCGAGGACTGCCCACCAGCGCAGATCAAATCATGGTCACAGTAGGCGCTCAACATGCATTGAATCTCGTGGCGAAGACCCTGTACTCCCCCGGAGAACGCATCCTCGTTGAACAGCCCACCTACCCCCACGCCCTAGACACCTTCACCTCCTTGGGCGCTCGCATTCTGGCATTTCCGGTACGACAGGAAACTGGCTGGGATTTGCAGCAAGCACTCTTGCAAATTCGCCGCGCCGCCCCCAGCATGGCCTACCTGATGCCGGACTTCCACAACCCCACCGGGTTGAGCATGTCAGTGGCCGACCGCGAATATTTGGCCGCAGCAGCTGACAGGGAAGGAACGGTCTTGGTAGTGGATGAAACCACGGCTCTGCTGGACATCAACCGTGGTCCACTTCCACCCATGGCATCCTTCTCCCCCAACATCATCACGTTGGGGTCCTTGGGAAAGATCGCGTGGGGCGGGCTGCGGATCGGTTGGATCAGAAGCTCTCGGGAAATGCAGGCTCGACTCCTACGCAACCGTCCCGCCGTCGATCTTGGCACCCCGCTGATGGAACAGCTGGCAGCCCTTGCCCTCATGAACGATCTGCCGTCCATGGCTGCAAGTCGCAGCCTAGACTTGCGGCGCGGCCGCGACACGCTGGTGCAATTGCTCCGTGAGTACATGCCGCAATGGCAGGTGGACGTCCCTGAAGGCGGCCTGTCTTTGTGGATCAACACCGAAACCATGTCCAGCTCCGCGCTGGCTCTCACCGCCCGTGCGCAAGGGCTGGGTCTGGTGCCCGGACCCCGGTTCGGCATTGACGGTGCCTTTGAGCGGCATTTGCGGCTGCCCTTTTGCTATAGCAACGAGCAATTACGTGACGGTGTGCAGATCCTGAGCTCGCTGTCTGGACAGGTTGGTTCGGAACCGCCAAGAATGCCCCTTCAAGCAGTAATTTAGCCGGAAGTTTTCAGCTCAACGTAGTAGGGTCATAGATACGAAATAAGTCCTAAGGGGGACTCAATGCTCGAATGGATCAATGACTTCGGCTGGATCATCTGGCTGACGGTTTTCCTGCTTCTGGCTGTCGCTGAAATGCTGACGTTGAATCTGTATTTCATCTTGATGTCCGTAGGAGCACTCGCCGCACTTGTGGCATTCCTGTTTGGCGCTGAGCTCTGGTTGCAGATTGTCATCTTCTGCGTCGTTGCCCTGGCCACAACAGTTCTCATTAGGCCGCTGGCCATGAGCCACCTGCATCGTGGCCCCGCCGATCAACTCTCCAACGTAGAGCGCCTCATTGGTCACTCTGCGGTAGTCCTGGAAACAGTTGGTACCGGCGGCGGACTGGTCAAAATTGGTGGAGACATCTGGACTGCCAGGATTTCCGGGGGTGGCGATATTCCTGTGGGCGCCACGGTTGAAGTTGCCGCCATTGACGGGGCAACAGCCATCATCAAACACCCGTCCACGCACAAGGCCAGTGGAACACCCGGGACACCAGCAACAACAGCCTAAGCACTTCATGCGCTGGGTACACCGCGGCTGCGCGGTGTACCCATGCGCAGATACACGATTCTTAACATAGAAAAGAGGGGATTTGATGGGAGACGGAGCCGGCGCAATAGTGTGGCTGTTTGTAATTCTTGTCCTACTGATATTTGTCGTCATTGTCCTGGTGCGCTCGGTGCGCATCATTCCGCAGGCTCGCGCCGGTGTGGTGGAGCGTCTGGGTAAGTACCAGCGCACACTCAATCCTGGCCTGACCATTTTGATCCCGTTTGTGGATCGTCTGTTGCCGCTGCTGGATCTGCGTGAGCAAGTTGTATCGTTCCCGCCGCAGCCGGTTATTACCGAAGACAACCTGGTGGTCTCCATTGACACCGTGGTCTACTTCCAGGTCACCGATCCCCGTGCGGCAACGTACGAGATCGCCAACTACATCCAAGCTGTTGAGCAGCTGACCACCACCACCTTGCGTAACGTTGTGGGTGGCTTGAACTTGGAAGAGGCGCTGACCTCACGTGACCAGATCAACGGTCAGCTCCGTGGCGTGCTCGATGAGGCCACCGGCCGCTGGGGAATCCGCGTTAGTCGTGTTGAGCTCAAGGCCATTGATCCGCCCCTGTCTATCCAGGACTCGATGGAGAAGCAGATGCGCGCAGAGCGTGACCGCCGTGCAGCTATTCTGACCGCGGAAGGCACCAAGCAGTCAGCTATTTTGACTGCTGAAGGTGAACGCCAGTCCTCTATCTTGAAGGCGGAGGGTGACGCTAAAGCGGCCATCTTGCGTGCCGATGGTGAATCTCAGGCCATCCAGAAGGTCTTCTCAGCTATCCACAAGGGCAACCCGACGCAGAAACTGCTGGCCTACCAGTACCTGCAGACACTGCCCAAGATCGCTTCCGGAACCTCCAACAAGCTGTGGATCATCCCCAGTGAAGTGGGCGAGGCATTGAAGGGAATCGGCAACGTTTTGGGGACCAGTTCACCTGACTCGGACGAGACGCACGATCCTCTCGCAGGCGCCGGGCAATAACCCGGCACCTGCCAACACCACCAACTGCATAGTCCACGCGGCCAATCACGTATAATGGGTGATTGGCCGCGTGGCGTTTGCCCGGCCGGAGTTTTAGCATCACAGATGTCAGGGCAGGAACAACTGGCGGATGTGGCGCGTTGAAACAACAGTAATCAATTTGAGGGAGAAGTCATGAGCGATCGCAGCTTGCGTGGCATGCGTCTGGGCGCACAAAGCATGGAAACTGAATCAGGTGTGGAGCCGGCTCCCCGCCAGCGTGTGGAGTACCGCTGCGCCGATGGCGAGCAGGTGTTCGTCACATTCTCATCCGAGGCTGAAATCCCGGCCACGTGGATGTCCAAAACCGGCAAGGAAGCCCTGCTGGTCAACGGCGAGGCCCCCGATACCTCCAACGACAAGCCTGTCCGCACCCACTGGGACATGCTGCTGGAACGCCGCAGCCTTCCCGAGCTGGAAGTGATCTTGGCCGACCGACTGACCGTCCTGCGCGAAAAGCGCGGCGAAAAAGTCTAAGCGAAACAGTTCAGGCATGAGCTTTAGACCATACGGTTTAGCTCATACGGTTTGGCTCATGCACCGAACTGCAAAGAACGCCCTTGGGAAGATTCCCAGGGGCGTTCTTTGATTAATGGCTTCTTTGATTAATGGCTTCGGGCTCATGGGCTCGAGCAGGTCTCTGCACCAACTTCTGCTGCGGCTTGCCCGTACAGCTACCCACGTCACCGGCCAGGAACGGCTTAAGTACTGTGTTCTGAGGTACGCGGCAGAAGCATAGTGTTTAGAAGATTGGCGTTACTTGTTGCGGCCGGTCAGCTTGTTCCAACGGGCGCTCAAGCCCCACTTGGTGACATTGACCATGGCTTCTTGAACAATGTTGCCGCTCATCTTGGAGGCGCCGAATTCGCGTTCCACGAACGTGATGGGAACTTCCACCACTTTCATGCCCTTTTGGCAGACGCGCCACAACATGTCGACCTGGAAGCCGTAGCCCACAGATTCAACCGCGCTGAAGTCCAACGCCTCAAGGGTGGTGCGGCGGAAAGCCCGATAGCCACCGGTGACGTCGCGGATGGAGATCCCCAAGATGACCCTTGAGTAGAGGCTGCCACAGGTGGAGATCAGTTTGCGGTGCAGCGGCCAGTTGACTACTTTGCCGCCGGGAACCCAACGTGAACCCAGCACCAAGTCTGCGCCTTGATCAATGGCATCCAACAACAACGGCAGCTGCTCGGGCTGGTGGGAGCCGTCGGCGTCCATCTCCACGAGCACGTCATACCCTTCGGCCAGGCCCCACGTGAAGCCAGCCAGATAAGCGGCACCGAGCCCTTCTTTACCGGCGCGGTGGAGGACATGAACCTGGGAGTCGTTGGCTGCGAACTCATCGGCCCACTGGCCAGTGCCATCGGGGCTGTTATCGTCAGCAACCAGCACGTCCGAATGCGGCACAGCAGCCCGCAGACGGGCCAGCGTCTTGGGCAACGACTCGATCTCGTTGTATGTGGGAATGATCGTCAGGACACGCAACAATTGGTGCCTTTCCGTAAAGATAGTCAAGGTGGAGGACGCTACCAACACTTCCGCCCGGGCCGGCACTGGAATTCTCCTCACAGTGACCCGGCAGATAGCGCCAAGAATCCATTATAGGCGAGGGCGCGGAGCAAAAGATAAGCCCACACGCCTTCGGACCAAAGCCGATCTGCGCAAAGGCGCAGAACAGCTCTGTTTTCTACTGGCGCGTGAGCTTATCTCCAAAGTGTCGGCGGAGGTGTAAGACATCCATACCGACCGGAAGCCTCCCAGAGGAGGTTCTCCACTCCCCTAAAACTAATTGCCTCCGGCAGGACTGTCAACATGGCCCTGACCTGCGCTGATGCCTATCAGTGCAGGTCAGAACAGTGAAGGCGAGGACAATCTTTTTCCTGTTAGGCAGCATCCTTACAACCCTGCCAGCGCGGATGAGCGCTCAACAAGACGCACAACAAGAACAGAGCTTAAGGCGTGGGATCCGCCACATCGAAGTCAGCGGCAGCATACAGTTCCCGTCCTTGGTGGACCGTCTGGAGACAACGCGGGTCACTGCCAGTGTCCAGGGCTGGAAGCAACGGAGTACGCGCCCGCGGATCCGTGGACCACGACTGCACGCGCTCATCGGCCACCTGGACCATGAGCTGCTCCACATCCCAAATGGCGAAGCTTGCCGGCGCACCCGGGCCCAGCTGGCCCATGAACGGGTTCTCGGTCTTTGCTGCTCGCCAGCCAGCGCGGGTGTGCCCAATAAAGGCAGCCCGTGCTGAGACCCTCGCAGCGGGGTTGTGGTGGTTCAGTGCAGCCCTAACGCTGGCCCAAGGGTTCAGGGGCGTCACCGGAGTATCTGAGCCAAAGCAGAGCGGAACACCGGCCGCATAGAACCGACCCAAGGGATTCAGATCGCTGGCGCGCTCAGCTCCCAAGCGGCGCGCATACATACCCTCAGCACCTCCCCACTGTGCATCGAAGGCAGGCTGAACAGAAACCGTCACGGAGTACTTCGCAAGGGCGTCCATGGCTGCGGCGTCGACCATTTCTGCATGTTCGAGACGGTGCCCGGCGGCTCTGATCTGATCGACGCCTACCCGCTGGGCAGCACGCTCGAGGCCTTGCACGGCGATCTCCATGGCTCCGTCGCCAATCACATGGAAGCCCCCGGTCAGCCCCAGCTCTGAGGTGGCAGCAAAGTGGTCGGCCACCTGCTCTACCGTGAGGTGGGCTGTGCCGTAGTTTTCAGGGGCGTCGGCGTAGGGTTGGCGCAGCAAGGCCGAGCGTGAGCCCAGGGAGCCATCAATGTTGATGTCGCCAGCAAGGCCTAAAACAGCGACGCCGAGACTTGCCATCACTGCACGGGCCTCATCGGCGCTGGAAACCAACTGCCCCCAGTAAGGCAGCACTTCAGGAAGCGCCTCGGTGGCGTCGCTGGCACCCAGCGCCACGAGAGCTGCCAGGTCTGCGGGTGAACCCACATGAGGGGCAGCCATCTCGGCCAAGGCCACATAACCGTTCGCGGCCGCGTGCCGAAGCGCATTACGCTGAACGGACTCACGACGCTCTGGCGTGAGATTACGGGCCGCATCACGTGCGGCAATATGGGCAGCGCCGCTGACCAAGCCGTCACCGTCCCAACCAGCCAAGCCGGCCAGCGAGCACCGCTGGGCTAGAGTGGCGGAAACGAGCCCGGAGTGCACATCTACGCGGGCCAGATAAACCTCTCCCCCGCCCGTGGCGTTATCCAGCTCGACTGCACTGGGCAAGCGTGTGTCTTGCCACAGTGAGTTATCCCAGCCATGACCCAGCAGCACTCCGGCATTCGCGGCTCCGTCAGTCGCGGACGCCGATGCTGCGGCGACCAACTCCAGGACCTCTCTGGCAGAACCGGCCCCGGAAAGATCCACTGAGTTCATCGCCAAACCGGTCTCGGTGATGTGCGTGTGTGAATCAACGAACCCCGGTGTTACCAAAGCCCCTGCCAAGTTCACTTCCCGCATACGCGAATCCAGCAGCGAAGTGGCAGCGTGTTCGGAGCCCACCCAAGCCACCACGTCGCCATCTACCAGCATGGCCGTGGCCAGCGGGTCTACAGAGCTGTATACCGAACCGTTGCGGTACAGGGTTAAAGACATGGCTTTATGGTCCTTTCACAATGTCCAACCTGGACAAAATTCAATAAAAATAATCCAACAAAAATCGTGACGCTTCGGGCCTCGGCATTTCGGCACGGTGACCCTCGGATCGGAGGTGGACGCCCTGCGCAACCTGTGCACCTGTGCAACGGAGTCCCCGTGTCTACTACTTCTAGTTCTCCACCGTCGTATACGCCACCACGCCGCGGCGTAGCAGTTCAACAGCTTTCCGGCAGGTTCCGGAAAAACCGGGCTGCACATTTGGGACCTGGGAGAGCTGGCCCAAAAGGTCGATCACTTGCTTGGTCCAGCGCACAAAGTCACCCGCCGCCAGGTCGGTGCTGTTCAGGGCATCGTGCAGACTCCGCCCCTTGGCCCATTTGTACATGGCCCACACCAACCCCATCTCGGGCTCGCTGGTCAGCGGCAGCTTGTGCGATTCCTCAGCGTCCTGCAGCGCAGACCACAACACCACTACGTCTTCGGCTGCCTGTTCCAGACTGACGCTGGGCATGCGCGGGCGGGTGCCCTCGGCGTCGCGCTTGGATTGGTAGACCAGCGTGGTCACAAACGCCGCAAGTTCCGGCGCATCGAGATCGTTAAAGGCACCCTTGCGCAGTGCCAGAGCAATGAGCAGGTCCTTCTCACCGTACACGCGTCGCAAGCGTTGGCCGTCCTCGCTAGGCACCAGATTCCCGGAAGGATCAGCCACCACGAACCCATAACTGGCCAGCAGATCAATCACCCGGTCAAAGGTTCGGGCGATGGTGTTGGTGCGGGCCTGGATGGCACGGACTATGCCATCTGTTTCCTTCCGCAGTTTCCACCAGCGCTCGGACCAACGCGCATGATCCTCACGCTCGCTACAGCCGTGGCACGGGTGGGCGCGCAGGTTTCGGCGCAGCGTGGCGATCGCCTCGTCGTCGGCCGCGGCAGATCCAGCAAATGAGAAGGCAGCTGAGCGGTGTGGACGCTGCGCTGCGGGCTCGGCCAGCTTGGCCTCGACAGCGGCCAACAGGTTGCGTTTGTCCTTGGGCACTTTGGGATTGAACCCCTTGGCGACACGTACTTGGCCCACCGGCTCCACGGGCCCGTCGAGATCCTGCACGTTCAGGCGCCGGTACTCCTTATCCATACCCAATACACCCGGCCGCGGTACGCGCGCTTTGCTGTCTTCATCAAGTACGACGGCGTAGCCCGGGTTGCGCCCGCCGCTCACCATGATCACGTCCCCAGCGCGCAGATTCGACATGGATTGGGCTACGGCGTCACGGCGCTGCTTGGCTTTGGACTTGGACGCGCCGGACTCGTGATCCGAGAGTTCCCGGCGCAGTTTGGCGTACTCGTTGAAGTCCCCCAAATGGCAGGTCATGGACTTTTCGTACCCCGACAGTGATTCCTCGCGGGAACGGACTTGGCGTGCCAGATCAACCACTGAACGGTCGGCCTGGAACTGGGCAAAGGAGGATTCCAAAATGGAGCGCGTACGGACCCGGCCAAATTGGGCGATGAGGTTGATGCTCATGTTGTAGGTGGGGCGGAAGCTCGAGTTCAGCGGGTAGGTGCGCTTGGAAGCCAAGCCGCCCACAGCGGCCGGGTCTGTCCCAGGCTGCCACAGCACTACGGCGTGACCTTCAACGTCGATGCCACGCCGCCCAGCACGGCCCGTCAACTGGGTGTACTCCCCCGCGGTGATGCCCACATGAGCCTCGCCGTTGTATTTCTCAAGTTTTTCCAGCACCACGGTGCGGGCTGGCATATTGATGCCCAGGGCCAGCGTTTCAGTGGCGAAGACGGCGCGGACCAGTCCGTCCACAAACAGATCTTCCACCACTTCCTTGAAACTGGGCAGCATCCCTGCGTGGTGGGCGGCGAGTCCTCGCAGGAGACCGTCACGCCAGCCCCAAAAACCCAGGACCTCCCTATCCGAGTCGGGAAGTTCCGCGCAGGCTGTGTCCACACGGCGCGCAATCTCGACTTGTTCCTCAGCTGTGGTCAGCCAGAGCCCGGCGGCCGAACATTGTTGTACGGCGGCGTCGCAGGCGGCACGGGAAAAGATAAAGGTGATGGCAGGTAACAGGTTCTTGCTCTCCAGCGCCCTGATGACTTGCGGGCGGGAGGCGGCGCGGGCCCACCCCTGAGGGCTGCCCTGGGAACCTCCGTTGCGGGTGCCGTGATCCTGCCGGGAAGCGTCCTGGTAGCCGCGGCCGCGAGATCCGCCGCCACCTCTACGGCCGTGGCTTGAGCCCCTTCCGGTGCTGACGGATTCGCTGCGGGCAAGTTTGAGTAGTTCAGCGTTGATTTTGGGGGTTTTGGCCGTACTGACGGCCCGGCGTTCTTGGGTTCCGGGGCCCACCGTTTCGGGGGCAATTTCATCAAACGCTACGTTCTCGGCGAAGAGGTCCACCAAGTCCTTGCGGACCATGATGTGCTGCCATAGCGGCACCGGGCGGTGCTCGGAGACCACCACGGCGGTGTCGCCCCGGACGCTACCTAGCCAGGCACCAAATTCTTCTGCGTTGGAGACGGTTGCACTCAGTGAAATGACGGAGACTTCACTGGGAAGATGGATGATCACTTCTTCCCACACAGCCCCACGGAAGCGGTCGGCCAAGTAGTGGACCTCATCCATGACCACGTAGGCCAGACCGGTCAGTGTGTGGGAGTCGGCGTACAGCATGTTCCGGAGTACCTCGGTGGTCATGACCACCACGGGCGCTTCGGAATTGATGCTGGTATCCCCGGTTAGCAGGCCTACGTTTTCTGCGCCATATTTGGCACAAAATTCCTGGAACTTTTGATTGCTCAGGGCCTTGATGGGGGTGGTGTAGAACGCCTTGTTCCCACGTTGCAGAGCTAGATAAACAGCGAACTCGCCTACGATGGTTTTCCCGGCGCCGGTAGGTGCAGCAACTAAAACACCGCGACCGGCCTGAACGGCGCGGCACGCGGTGTTTTGAAACTCGTCAAGGTCAAAATTCAGGCCCGCTTTGAAGTCCCCAAGATCGGATCTGTCATCTTGAACCCGCAGCTTCGCTGCCAAGAATCGTTCGGAAGGACTTAGCATGTCTGATGTGGGCATAGTACAAGCCTACGTCAGCCAGACTGGCTCAAAGCTCAGAGTAATTCCAGATCAGTTGAGGGTGTAGCAACATCCGCGTTGGCTTCAGATTCGACCACCTTTTTGGCTTCCTTGCGGTCCCTACGTTTGTCATTGAGCATGCACAACCCAATGGCACCGAAGTACAGCACCAGCAGGGGTGCAGCCAAGAAGAACATGCTCATGACGTCCGAGCCAGGTGCGGCCATGGCCGAAACAATGGTGACGCCCAAAATGGTGAAACGCCAAGCCTTCAGGTAGGTCTTTCCCCGCACCATGCCAATGGCGTTGAGCGCAAAGAGCAATACCGGCACCAAGAAGGCTACGCCCATGAAGAGCATCAGCTGCAGGGCAAACTGCAGGTAATCGATCGCCTTCATCAAGTTGGCACTCTCGGTATTCGCCGGAGTGAAAGACGTCAACGCCTTGACAATGTTTGGCCAGATAGTCCAGCCAGCAAAGATCCCGGCCAAAAACAGTGGCACCGAGGCGAACATATAGGACAGCGTGTACCGGCGTTCCTTTTTCGTCAGACCGGGAGTGATAAACGCCCAGAGCTGATAAATCCATACCGGTGAGGCAATGATCAAGCCAAGGATCAGCGAGATCTGAATCTTCAAGTCAAAGGACGTTGTCACGCCCTCGAAGTTCAGCGAGGCAACAATGTTTCGGCTCTCACTGATGTCGCGTAGTGGCTGGGTAATGGCGTACATCAGCGGATCGTAGAGGATCCAGCCGAGGACCACACCCGGGATCATGGCCAAGGCGCTCTTGAAGAGGCGATTGCGCGCCTCAATCAAGTGTGCCTTGAGCGGCATCCGGCCTTCAGGGTTGGCCTTACGGCCCTTTGTGGCACCCACCGGCTTGGCGACGGTTTCTATGACTGAGCGCCGGTACCGGTTCCGGTACCGTCGCCCGTGGCGTTGCCCTGTGCCGGATTGTTAACGATCTTGCCCTCAAACGGGGCTTCAGGCTCAGGGGAAGCGGTGGGAGCAGGAGCTGCCTTCTCGTCCTTGCCGTCGTTCTTCATTTCCTTGACCTCGGACTTGATAATCCGCATGGACTGACCCAGGCTGCGAGCCATGCCCGGCAGCTTGGGGGCTGCGAAGAGCAGAAGTACAACAATGATAATGATGGTGATAGCCCAGGGGCTCTCAAAAAGTCTTCCCACGGTAAAGCCTTTCCTTTTGGTTCATCCTACGTCTTGTAATGCTTCGATGTCGCGCAAGGATTGGAGCTGTCCGCGTTCTTTCCTGCGGGCGACGCGCCGTTGGAGTCGGGCGAAACGCCGTTCTTCTTTGGCAGCTAGGTAATCATGCTTCATTTCTTCAGGGGTTGCAAAAACCGCAGCGCCCGGAACTACATTACGCGGTTCTGTGATGTGTTGCACTTTGGCGCGTTCTAGGCTTGTGTCCCAATAAGTGCTGCGCTCAGCCGAGATCCCGCTGACGGTGCGCATCACCGCCATGGCGCCGCGCCACAGCTTGAAACCCAAAAAGAGAACGAAAAGCAGGGACAGGGCTGTAAGCGCTATCCAAATGAGAATCCAAGACCACCAAGGCATGTGATGAGTCTATCGGCCCACGCTGGGAATAGCCCGGACTGTTTCGCCGTCAGCGTCATAGCTGGTGGCCGATTCGCTCAGCCAGGCTGCTACCTGTTGGCGGACCGGTTCCGGGCCAGCAACGCGAGCGTGACCCCCTAGCCGCGCCATGAGCGGGGCCAGAGTGGAGGTGTCCCCCACCAGTAGCTGCAGACCCACCATGCCGCCGCCGAGGTCGAAGAGCTGGGCATTGTAGGCTGGTGCCAGCCTTCTGGCAGTGGTGGAATCGGCGATCAGCTGGACTTGTTGATCGCCGCTGCCTGGACTGTAAATGCTGCCGCCGGGCTGCCAGTCGACCGAGGTGGCTGGCACATGGGCTTGGGTGCCGGCGTCGCTCATTTCTTGGATGCGGTCCACCCGGAAACTGCGCAGCCCCTCCACTTTGCGGCACCAAGCACGCAGATACCAGGTTGCATCCAGAGAAAAGAGCCGCAACGGTTCCACGATGCGTTCACTGACCTCGTCCCGGTGGCGCACAAGGTAGGTGATGGAGCATGCGCGGCCTTGTTGGATGATGTTCTGTAGGGCGGCAACATTGTCCATTTCTTTGCCGGAGACCAGGTGAAGTCCGACGGCGTCAGCTAGCCAGGCGTCCTTGCCAGCCACCGCGGTGAGTGAGGCAATGGCTTGTTCGAGAGCGCGCGCCCGGCCGGGTGCCGGGATGGTGGACAGGGCCTGTAGGCCGATCAATACGGAGCAGGCTTCCTCTTGGGTGAGGCGCAGGGGGCTGGCCAGTGTTTCTGCATCCCTGATAAAGACTTGGCCGGATTCGGTGGAGACATCCATAAGATCTCCCGGGAAATACCCGGGCAGTCCGGTCAGGCTCAGCGTGTCCCGATCCTTCTCCCACTGTTTGGCGCTGATACCGAACTCAGCCATGACCTCGGACTCTTCCACTCCCGGGTTCGTCACCAGGTACGGCACCATGGATAAGAGCCGGACCAGCCGTTCACGAGAATCTGGCTTGCGTGAGTTGGCCGGGGCCATTGGCTTGGACCAGTTCAGAGTTTGGGGCTCCTGCTCAGCCGCAGCGGCGGCCCTGTGCAACCGCCCGGCCACGGCGTCTTTTAGTTCGGCAGGAGCCACAACGAACGCCTGGGCACCCATGGCAGCAACGTCGTCGGCCATGAGTTCAGGCGAACGGTAGGTGGTAGTCAGTACCTCCCAGCCCTCCCTGCTCCAAAGAAGATCGTCCAAGCCATCATCGGCGGCTTGTGCTTCTGGGGCTCGTGTCTGTGACGTTTGTAACGCTGCGGCTTGGCCCATTGCCTCGGTGCGCAGCCAGTGGGCCGAGCCTTCCGGAACGCCGATGTGTGCGCTGAGTTCGGTCCCCGTGCCCAGTCGACTCAGGACAGTACCGATCTGGAAATTTGCCGGTGGCTCAAAGCGCTCCTTGCCGTGCACCAACACCTCGGAAGTGATGCGTGAGAGGCGAAAATTGCGTTCTGCATTCTTCTCCAGGTCGTACGCAGCCAAATACCATTGGCCGTACTTGCTTCCCAGCCCCCACGGCTGGACGGTGCGAGGGGTGGCCTGGGCGGTGGCGGACTTACGGTAGTCGAACGTGACCGGGTGATGGTTGCGCAGAGCATCCCAGAGCGCCTCGAAGGCCGGCTCAGCCGTACGGATCCGTGACTGTGAAGTGGTGTCGTCCTCGTACCAGCCGGTGCCGGTACGAGCCGCAATTTTGCGCAATGCCGATTGGGCCGGTGCCCCGAGTGAAGCTCCCGCCCACAGGTTGGCTGCGATGGCCAGCAGCGTCATGGCTGACTCGTCGAGACGGATTTCAGGGACACGATAGTCCTCCGGGCGGATGCGGTACAGCACCTGTTCCTGAGCATCGTTTCCGGCAACCTCGGATTGCTTCAAGGGAATGCCGAGTTCCAAAAGGATCTTCTTGTCGCGTTCGAACATACGCTCAAACGAGACCTGGGCCTTCTCGTCATCACCGGCAGCATCGCTGGCATAGCCGTTGATGTTGTTGCGGATATGGCTCTTGCTGTATCCGCGCCGGGTACCCAGAAGGGCGATCACCAGGTTCAGCAGACGTTCTGTGGCATCAATTTTTGTGGACACCTTGTCAGCGTACTAGGTGGTGTAGCGCTTTCAGGGCATGACTGCGTCCACGTTACGACGAAAAATGCCGCCGCTTGACGTAAATGCCACGGTCTGAACTATGGCAGATGCGTCAAACGACGGCATTTTTGTGAAACGGGAGCTTAGCGAACGGCTACCAGGTCAACCACGAAGATCAGTGCTTCGTTCGGGCCAATGGCTCCGCCGGCACCGCGTGAGCCGTAAGCCAGCTCCGAGGGGATCTCCAAACGACGACGGCCACCGACCTTCATGCCTAGGAGGCCCTGGTCCCAGCCCTGGATGACCTGACCAATGCCAGCCTTGAAGTCCAGCGGTGCGCCGCGGCCCCAGGAAGAATCGAATTCCTCACCGGTGGAGAAGGCGACTCCGACGTAGTGGGTTGAGACGGTGCTGCCGCGCACAACTTCGGTGCCGGTGCCCTCGATCAAGTCCTCAATCACCAGTTCGGTGGGGACTTCGTGGGCCGGGAAATCGATTTCCGGTTTGGTGCGGTCTAGCTTGCGGTCTCCGAAAGACATAATGCTCCTTGGGGTTGGTTTGGGGTTGTTGGTGTTACTTGATACCTAGGATATCAACGACGAAGACCAGATCGCCCTTGGCGTCGCCCTGGCCAGCTGCACCGTAGGCCAAGTCCGCGGGAATCTGCAGTAGAACACGTGAGCCCACGGTCTTGCCTGCGAGGCCTTGGGTCCAGCCCTTAATGACTTGTTGCAAAGAAAACTCTGCGACCTGGCCACTGTCGAAGCTGGAATCAAATTTTGCCCCGCCAACAAGGTTCACACCGACGTAGTTGGCAACAATGCTGTCTGTGGCCTTTACGACAGCGCCCTTACCCTTGATCAGATCCTGGGCAATGAGTTCCTTGGAAGCCTTGGCATCACCAATGGTGATCTGAGGGATTCCCTTGTCAT
This sequence comes from Specibacter sp. NPDC078709, assembly GCF_040686795.1. NCBI lineage: Bacteria > Bacillati > Actinomycetota > Actinomycetes > Micrococcales > Micrococcaceae > Specibacter > Specibacter sp. NPDC078709. The sequence continues at coordinate 50,619 of NZ_JBFBLU010000004.1, read as the reverse complement.
CGTCTTTGACAGTGGGAAGACCTGCTGGCGGTGTCACCGACTCGCCTTCAGGGGCCGACAATGGCGCAACTACGGGCGGCACATCCGCAGCGGACTTTACCTGGAACACGCTCAAGCTGGCAGCTTGTGCAGCCTGTGCCGGAGTTTCGGTGCTGCCTTGGGTCGCTGCGCTACCTGCAAGTCCGTAGGCAATGTAGGAACCCACTTTGGCGCTGGAAAAAATGGAGTACACCAAGGGGAACTGGTCCCTGAAGGAATCATTGAGAACGATCGTTCCACCGGCGTCCTTGGTGAAGGACTCGTCAAGAACCTCGCCGGTCTCAGCGTTGAGTGCCACTGCAAGGAACTCAACAGCCTGCCCGGCCTTCACCTGCGCTCCGGTGCCCGGGGTCATGAGGCGCATGGACTCATCCGTGATGGCCAGTGGCTTGTCAAAGGTGACCGCGGGGGCCTTTCCTTCGCCCTGATCCTCAGCCTTGACCGAAGCAAGTACCTCAGCGTGAGAGGGCGGGACCGAGACGGTAGAACTGGCCGAAGCATCCGGAGTTGCTTGGGAACAGGCTGTCACAAGAAGCAGGAGAGGAAGAAGCAGTGCAAGAAGTCGACGCACAGATACACTTTCGATGGCTGGATTAAACAGGTCAGGTGCCGTGGCGAAGAATTGCAGCCACGGTGAAGCTCTAAGATTTTCGGGCCGGTGTGCAATCACGCGAGTCAATCCTGTGTTCGTAAAACACGGCGTTCGTGAAACACGGCCAAACCTAGTTTATCGGGTAAAGCTGAATGAACGCTGTCCGTTGAGTGGCTATTGGCTTTGCAAGGACGCAATCAGTTCATCAACACGCTCATCAACGCTCTTGAACGGGTCCTTGCACAGGATGGTCTGGTGGGATCTGTCATTGAGTTTTAGATGCACCCAGTCAACGGTGTAATCACGCCCAGATTTCCGGGCGGCGTTGACAAATTGCCCACGCAGGTGCGCCCGAGTGGTGCTCGGGGCTATGTCGACGGCCTCTGCAATCTCGGCGCCGCTCATCAATTTCGCTGCCGCCCCCCGACGTTCGAGCATGTTGAAGAGCCCGCGTTGCGGGTCAATGTCGTGATAGCGCAGGTCCAGCTGACCCACTTGTGCCGATCCCCACGGCAGGTTATGCCTGTCTGCGTAGGAGCCTAGGAGCTTGGCTTTGATGGCCCAGTCAATCTCCGTGTCAATGCTCGAGTAGTTCTGGGATTCAATGGCGTCAAGGGTCCGTTCCCACAAGTCGAGAATGCGTGGAACCAAGTTGTTGTGGGCGCCGTGGGAGCGCACAAATCCACTAACTTTTTCTAGATAGTGCCGCTGTATATCCAACGCAGTCATGGTCCGGCCGTCGGCCATCTTCAACGGGTGGGATCCGGTGAGATCGTGGGAGATTTCGCGGATGCTGCGAATAGGGTTCTCAAGGCGCATGTCGGTCATGATGGTGCCGGCCTCCACCATACGCAGAATGAGATCCATGCTTCCCATCTTCAACATACTGGTGGTCTCGGACATGTTCGAATCCCCCACAATGACGTGCAGGCGGCGATACAGTTCCGCATCGGCATGCGGCTCGTCCCTGGTGTTGATGATGGGGCGGGATCGGGTGGTGGCCGAGGACACGCCCTCCCAAATATGGTCGGCACGTTGAGAGAAAGCGAACTTACCACCCTGATGGGCAGGCAGCACCCTGCCGGCGCCGGCAATCAGCTGCCGTGTCACCAGGAACGGAATGAGGATGTCCGCTAGGCGGTTGAATTCCCCTCGTCGTGTTATCAGGTAGTTCTCGTGGCTACCGTAGGAATTTCCAGCGGAATCCACATTGTTCTTGAACAAGAAGATCTTCCCGGCATATCCGTCCTGTGCCAGCTTGATCTGGGCCTCCTGCACCAAATCGTGCAGAATCAACTCACCGGCCCGGTCCTGGGCGATCAACTGGGCGATGCCATCACACTCTGCCGTCGCATACTCGGGGTGAGACCCTACGTCTAGGTACAGGCGGGAGCCGTTGGGCAAGAAGACGTTGGAGGAACGGCCCCAGCTGACCACCTTGCGAAAGAGGTACCGAGCCACTTCTTCCGGGGACAAGGGCCGGGACCCGGGCGCTGAATAGGTAACGCCAAATTCGGTTTCGATGCCAAATATCCGCCGGTCCACCGGTCAGGTCTCCTTTATATTGATGTGTTCACATAGCTGAGTAATGTTTTGAGGCGAGGACAACTAGCCGCTGGCCAGGTGAGCTGCGAGTTCGGTGTCCTCTAGGCGCCGGAAAGCGCGATGGGATCCACGGACCCGGGAGGCATGGCGCTCCAGTACGGCAACTTCCAAAGTCGCGGCCTCGAGTGGTAAAAATACCGGGGCGTCGGTGGGCCCACTAGTACTGGCAGCATTGGCAGCATTGGCAGCACCGGTGTCGCTGGTGGCTCTGCGGGGAAACTCCAGCGCACCAACCGCCCAGCGCAGTGCGGACGCCAAATCAGCCCCGGGCTGCCACAGCTTTTCCAGAGCTGACTGCACCGTATCCGCTTGACCGCCCATGGCCAAGAATCCGGTTTCATCGGCAATGGAACCGTCAAAGTTCAGGCGGAAGATATGATCCTCTGATTCGCTCTCACCCACCTCGGCCACGGCCAGCTCAACTTCGAACGGCTTTTGTTCGGCGGTAAAGACTGTGCCCAAACTTTGGGCGTACACACTGGCCAGGCCTCGAGCTGTCACATCAACCCGGTCATAGGAGTAACCGCGTACATCGGCGTAGCGGATACCAGCTTGGCGCAGGCTCTCAAATTCGTTGTATTTCCCCACCGCGGCAAAGGCGATGCGATCATAAATCTCGCCAATTTTATGCAGGGTGGCCGAAGGGTTCTCAGCCACGAGCGCCATGCCGTCCCGGTAACTGAGCACCACCACGGACCTGCCACGGGCAATGCCCTTGCGAGCAAAATCAGCCCTGTCCTTCATGACTTGTTCCGGTGACACGTAAAATTGTTGGCTCATCTCAGGCCTCCCGGCGTTCGGCGGTTCGGCGCGTCAAGATCTTGCTAACAACGGCAGCCAACGCTTCTTGCGGTACCCGCGCTGCGCCGTCGCGCGTCACCGCATAGACCACGGGCCACAACTGCCTGATCAGATCAGGGCCGCCGGTGGCGGAATCGTCGTCGGCGGCATCGATGAGCGCTTCCACGGCTACGGCTACCGCGTCATCTCCGGAGAGCTCCGGATGCCACAGCTTTTTCAGGGCGCCGCGTGCAAAGACTGATCCCGAACCGACACTGTGGTGTTCGAGTTCTTCATACCGGCCGCCGGTGACGTCGTAGGAGAACAGCCGCCCCGCCGCTTCGCCGCGTTCCATCCCGGCAAACAGGGGCACCACCGAAAGCCCTTGGAGCGCCATCGGGAGGTTTGCACGGACCATGGCCCCGAGCCGGTTGGCCTTGCCCTCGAGACTGAGGCGCGTGCCTTCAATCTTCTCGTAGTGCTCCAGCTCCACCTGGAATAGCCGCACCATGTCAATGGCGATACCTGCGGTCCCGGCGATACCCAGCACCGAATATTTGTCCGCCGGGAAGACTTTTTCAATCCGCCGGCTAGCGATCATCGAACCCATCGTGGCCCGGCGGTCGCCCGCCATGAGCACGCCGCCGCTAAACGTCAACGCCACGATGGTGGTGCCATGCGGGGTGCTAGGCATACCGCCGGCAGGGAGCTCGCGCCCAAACGGCAGGAGCCCTGGATTGCTTCGGCTCACATGATCCAAGAACGACGACGAGGAGCCATCACCTTCTAGTGCCGGAAAGCCAGGGTGCTTGCTGCCATTGTACCCAGTGCCGTCCATGGACCCTACTGACCGCCCTTTTGGACGAAGCCGCGCACGAATTCCTCAGCGTTGACTTCCAATACACCGTCAATCTCATCCAGCAGGTCATCGACACCGGAGGTAGCGGCTTGGGCTGCTGCTGAGTCCGGGGTGGGCGTGGGGGCGGGAAGTTCATCCACGTGCTCTTCCTCGGTGCGCGAGGAGACGTTTTTCTGTTCCTGAGAAGCCATGATGCATCCTTCTTTACTGATTTCCCGGAGCCTTGTTCGGCACCTGCTCCCATACTGCCACGGACCCGCTGACTTTGCGTGCAGTCAGCGGGTCCGTGGTTTAAGTCAGTGGTTTAAGACAGTGCGAATTCAGATTCTGCAGTAATGCCTGCGGTAACAGAGCCTGCGGTATCAGAAGTCGGACGCTTGGATTAAGAAGCAGCCAGGATGCTATCCACCAAGGTGGCCAGTTCTGCGGCGGCTGCCTCATCGGCACCGCCACCCATCTTCACTACCGAGACCAGCAGGCCGCCCTTGAGCGCTTCCACTGTGACGGTGTTGTTGGTGCCGGTGGGCAGTTCTTGGGTGATCAGGGTTCCGTTGTCCTTTTCGGCGGAAGTGTCAACCTTGACCGGCTTCATGGTGGTCTTCACTGACTGACCGGCAGCTTCCATGGTGAACGTGGAGCAGGCTCCTCGGTCGCCGGTGGCACGGTCCATGGTCTCGGCGAGTACCTGAGGCTTGGCGGAGAGGATGGTAACTGCCGTCATTTGTCCGGCGGTCACATCTCCTGCCCAGGTGCCAGCCGCGTAGACGCTGCCCTCAGGCAGTTCTGTGTTGGAGTTAGCGAACGCTTTGCACGCTTCGGGCGTGATGGTGATCGAGTCCATACTGGACTTTGCAAGATCCTGGCCTTTCTTCAAATCTGCGGCCGGAACCAGAGTGATCGGGTTACCGTCGGCATCCTTGAGGCCCTCCAGGATTGCTGTCAGCTCGGCCTCCGTGTATTCCTTGGACGAGGCGGCCTTCGTCTCCTCAGCCTTCGCTGTGGTGGACTCGGCGGCTGCGCTCTGCTCAGTTGAGGCTGCAGGGCTCTGCTCCGATGATGCATCCTGTGTTGCAGCACCGCTGCAAGATGTCAGCGCCAAAATGGCTGCTGCTGCGACCGAGATAAGGACGGACGGACGTGCGTTCTTACGTGCAGTATTCAATGAAAAAGTCATACTATCCCCCATTTGTATAATCGAATGACTAATTATATCTGATTCTCTACCGACGCCTCACCGGACTCCCTGCTAGTGCCCCGCAGCCAAGAGCGTGGTCAGAAAATCCTGCAGCTCGGAGTGGGTATCGAATAGCTCACGGGTCAGCAATTCGGTCCCCCGCAGCGGTTCCTTCGTAGAAACACGTTGCAATCTGCGCAGCTCAGGTACTTCAAAGATGACGGAATCCCAGCTGGCCCCCACCACATGCCGGCCAAAGGCCTGAATGCAGCGGCCACGGAAATAGGCCCGGGTATCGGCTGGCGGCTGCCGCACGGCAGCCGCAATGGACTCATCGGTGACCAGCCGCTCGATGCGCCCGCGCTGGAGCAACTTGTAGTAGAGGCCTTTCTCGGGACGGATATCAGACCATTGCAGGTCTATGAGTCCTAGGCGCGGATCATCCCACGACATCTTGTCCCGAGCCCGGTATTGCTGGAGCAGGTTTAGTTTGGCGACCCATTCCAGTTGTCCGGCCAGACTCATGGGATCGTCCCCCAGCGCTGTCAGCACTTCTTCCCATTTAGCCAAGACCATGCTGGTGTGGCCGTCCCCCGTGTCGGGGTGGCTCGATCCGTTGGCAACGCAGTGGGCTTGCGCTGCCGTCAGGTATTGCCATTGCACATCCAAGGCACTGACCAAGCGGCCATCGATAAGTTGGTGCTTTTCCTTGAGCTCCCAATCGTGGCTAATAGCGCGCAGGGTTGCCACCGAATCCGCAAATTCCAGTTCGGGTGCACTACCGTGTTCAATCATGTCGAGCACAAGCGCCGTGGTGCCGAATTTGAGAAAATTGGAGACTTGGCACAAATTGGCGTCGCCTATGATCACATGCAAGCGCCGGTATTTCTCGGCCGTGGCGTGCGGTTCGTCTCTGGTGTTGATGATGGGCCGGCGAATGGTTGTTTCTAGCCCAACTTCTGCTTCAAAGAAGTCAGCCCGCTGGGTGATTTGGAAGCCGTGGCCCGAACCATCCTGGCCCAGGCCAACACGGCCAGCCCCGCACATGATGGCGCGAGTAACAAAGAACGGCGTCAGCCCGGCCACAATGTCCTTGAACGGGACACTGCGGGGCATCAGATAGTTCTCGTGGCTGCCGTAGGAGACCGACTTGTTGTCAGTGTTGTTCTTGTACAGATTGATGGCAGGTACACCCGGGGTGGCGCCAATCCTGCGTACCGCGGCCAGTGCCACCAGATCCCCGGCCGCGTCCCAGCGCACGGCGTCAAGCGGGTTGGTCACCTCAGGTGAGGAGTATTCCGGGTGGGCATGGTCCACGTAGAGCCGCGCCCCATTGCCCAACACCATGTTCATCATCAGTGGGGTCGAACTCTCACCAACCTCACCGACTTCCCCGCCTTCCAATGCGATTTGGGCGGCCGTCAGCACAGGTTCAGAATCCGTCAGCTGGCTAGGGTCCGCAACGGAGCGTGGCATGGACCAGCCGCGGGCATCCGCCAAGGGGTCCTCGTCGGTGTAGTCCCAGCGGGTTTCCCCACCGGCGGAGGCCCTGTGATTTGTTTCCCTCGAATACGCGTGCACCACCTGGGTGGAGAGCCAGGTGGCGTTGAACTCTTGGGTACCCGGCGCGTGGATCCCGTATTCTGTCTCGGCCCCCATGACCCGGATGGCACTCACAAGTACTGCCCCGTGTTCGGCAGGGTTTCCAACGTCCGTCCCGGAACTTGGCCTTCTTTACTCTGCACGATGGTGCGGATGTAGGTGATCCGTTCCCCCTTCTTACCGGAAATTCGGGCCCAGTCATCGGGGTTGGTGGTATTGGGCATGTCCTCGTGTTCCCGGAACTCATCCACCACCGCACGCAGCATGTGTTCGATCCGAATCCCCTTCTCACCACTGGTCAACAGGTCCTTGATGGCGTATTTCTTGGCCCTATCCACCACGTTTTGAATGACCGCACCGGAGTTGAAGTCCTTGAAATACAGCATCTCGGTATCACCGTTGGCATAGGTCACCTCAAGAAACTCATTGCCCTTGTTCGTGGCATACATGGCCTCAACCGTGCGCTGAATCATGGCGTCAACGGTCTCCTGCAAGCTGCCGTGGTTCGCTGCAACATCATCGGCGTGGAAGGGCAGCTTGGTGGTGACATACTTCGTGAAAATATCTGCAGCTGATTCCGCGTCGGGGCGCTGGATTTTGACCTTGACGTCCAGACGGCCGGGCCTCAGGATGGCGGGGTCAATCATGTCCTCACGGTTGGAGGCACCGATCACAATCACGTTATCGAGACGTTCGACGCCGTCGATCTCGCTCAGTAGCTGCGGCACAATGGTGGTCTCTACGTCCGAGGAAACGCCCGTGCCGCGGGTGCGGAAGAGTGAATCCATCTCGTCAAAGAACACCACCACGGCGCTACCGTCAGAGGCTTTTTCTCGGGCGCGGCTGAAGATCAGACGGATCTGTCGCTCCGTCTCGCCCACATACTTATCCAGCAGTTCCGGGCCCTTGATGTTCAAAAAGTAGCTCTTTTGATCCTTGACCCCGGAGCGTTCGGCGGCTCGCTGAGCCAAAGAGTTCGCCACGGCCTTCGCGATGAGCGTCTTGCCACAGCCGGGAGGGCCGTACAACAGAATGCCCTTGGGCGCCTTGAGCCCGTGCTCACGGTAGAGGTCAGGATGCAGGAAGGGCAATTCAACAGCATCGCGTATTTGTTCAATCTGCGAGGCCAATCCGCCAATATCGGCGTAAGAGATGTCTGGAACTTCCTCCAGGATCAGATTCTCTACCTCTGATCGCGGAATCTTTTCCATGGCGTAGCCGGTGCGTCCGTCCATGGTGAGCGCATCGCCCACCTTGACGACGCCACCCTGCAAAGCGCCGGCAAGCCGGAGCACCCGTTCCTCATCGGCCCGGCCCACCACCATGGCACGGTCCGTTCCGAGCAATTCCTTCACCGTGACGAGCTCACCAACGTCGGGCAGTCCCAACGCGGCGATGACTGTGTAGGCCTCGTTGAGCAGCACCTCTTGCCCCACTGAGAGATCATTCATGCGCAGCAAGGGGCTCAGTGAAACGCGCATTTTACGGCCCGATGCATACACATCCAGGTTTTCTTTCGTTACGGCGGTGCTGGCGCCTGTCGTGGCCGAAGCCCGATTCAGGGACAAAATGGTCCCGAAACTGTAGGGCGGTTCGCCGTCGTTTTCCAGGGCGCTGCGAAGTTTGAGAATCTCCGTCTTGGCTGTTTCCAGCACTGCGACCAGCTTGGAGTTGTTCGCCGTTGCCGATGCCAGCTGACGGTCCAAGTTGCGGGCCTTGTCGCGGAGCACATTGAGCTGGCGTTCGAGCACGGCCTGCTGGCCGGGGCCGATAGAGTAGCTGGCCCCGAGGGAGCCAGGCGCGGGTGTTCCCGTGCCTGGCGTGCTGCCGTCCTCGGGAAGTTCTGGGGTGGAGTGCGTTGAGTCGTTCATGACTTTGTATCCTTCCGCGGTGTATGCCGCCGCAGCCGTGGCTAACCGGTACTGCCGATCTTAGTGCTACTGCTCGCCGAAGCCGTCTTGTCGGGTTTCAGTTTCCTCCGACTGCTCTTGGTTCCGCTTGGTTTGTACCGTCGAAGAGGCATCGCGGGCGGCACGGCGCAGCTTCTTATCTGAGACTGAACGCTCGCCCACCGCGGCCGGTGTCCACGCGTCCAGGTCTTCCTGAGCAAAGTCAGTTTTCGACGCGCGGCGCTTGGGTGTCATCCCTGTGACCCCGTCGGCGAGGCGGCGGGTCACCATCAAGAAACCTGTGTGGGCCACCATGCGGTGGTCAGGGCGCACTGCCAGGCCTTCAAGGTGCCAGCCGCGAACCATGGACTCCCAGGCGTCGGGCTCGGTGAAGCGGCCGTCGGCACGGATGGCCTCGGCGGTGCGGGACAGCTGGGTCACGGTGGCAACGTAGTTGATCCAGACGCCGCCGGGAGCCAGAACGGTGGCGACGGCGTCTAGGCACTCCCAGGGAGCCAACATGTCCAGGACGACACGGTCAACGCTGCCGGGGGCTTCCTGCTCTACTACCTGGTCTTGGAAGTCACCGAGGGAGATCTTCCAGGCGGGGTGCGGGCCGCCGAAAATAGTTTCCACGTTGCCGCGGGCAATGTCGGCAAATTCCTGACGGCGTTCGAAGGAATGCAAGTAACCCTGATCTCCTACAGCACGCAGCAAGGAGATGGACAGGGCTCCGGAACCAACGCCGGCTTCAACCACGCGGGCGCCGGGGAAAATATCACCCATGGTGATGATCTGGCCGGCATCCTTCGGGTACACCACCGCGGCACCGCGGGGCATGGACAGGACAAAGTCAGAGAGCAACGGACGCAGTGCTTGGTACTGCTGGCCCACGTTGCTTTCCACCATGGAGCCCTCGGGCTGGCCGATCAAAAGGTCGTGATTCAAGAAGCCCTTGTGTGTGTGGTAGGCCGTGCCGGGGGTCAAGGTGATGGTGTTCATGCGGCCACGTTCATCGGTGAGCTGCACGCGTTCGCCGGAGCGGAAAGGCCCACGCCGTGATGCGGCACCGTGAGGCTGCTGGCCGGTTTCTGGCGTTGTTTCGTCTTGCTTCATCGGGTGGTTCCTCACGTTTGGTGCCTAAAGGTCAGCGGTTGCGGCCCGCAGTGGGGGCCTGGTCAGAGTGAAATGCTAGGAAAGGGAAAAATGTGGGGCAAGTGGCGACGGTGGTCAACCCTCACGGGGCCATCAGCTGATTGGCTTGCCGGTCATGGCGGCCACAACCTTCGCCTGACTGAGTAGCCCAGTGACCTTGCCGTCCAGATTGATTACGGCATATTCAGTATCCGGTAGTTGGGCTAGGTAGGACACTAGCTCCACCCCCGAAGCCACATCGGGAACATAGGCTCCCTTAGATAGTGACCGGGCCACCGCACTTGCCGGTGTGATGAGCGCAGCCTGCGGCGGCACATGGGCCAAAGCGTACTCGTCAACGACAGCTGTGGGACGGCCGTCTTGGCCGAATAACACAATGGGTTCCTGCGGGAATTGGCCCCGCAACGTCCACAGCTGGGCCACGGTGCATTCGATCGAGGCGCTGACCGCCGGAGTTGCCAAGGTGCCGGCGCTGACAGCTGGTAGCCGCAGTCGCATGGTGGCCCCCTTGATGGATGCCGAGGCACCCATCCATAAGAAGCCCGCCAGCAAGACCACGATAAAGGTGGTGGTCAGTTCGGGCTGCTGGCCCTGCAGTAATGGCACTGCCAGGACAACGGCAATCATCACCACCACGATGATCCGTCCGGCCCAGCCAGCGGCCACGGTACCTTTCTCCTGGTTGCCGGTGGTTTTCCAGACAATAGATTCCACCAGGCGTCCGCCGTCGAGCGGTAAGCCGGGGAGAATGTTGAACGCACCGATCAACAAGTTGGCCCAGATGAAGATGTTGCTTAGCAAGACCAGGATCACTGTTGTGAGGGTGGTGGCTTCCGTCAAGAGCATCGCTACCAGCCAGCCCAAGCCCGCCAGCACAAAGTTGGCGACAGGTCCGGCGAAGGCCACCACGAGTGCTTTGCCTGGAGTCGCCTTGCTGAAATCAAACTCCGTGTGCCCGCCCCAGAGGTTGAGCACAATCTTGTGGGTGGTCCAGCCATACAGCTTGGCCGCAATGGCGTGTGCCAATTCGTGAATCAGCACGGAAAATAACAGCAGTAGGGCATAGGCAAAGGCCACGCCATAGGCACGCCAGCCGAGTCCGGCAAAGTTTCTTTCCAGCTGCGGGCCAAAGATCATGACTGTGATGGCGGCGATCAAGAACCAGGAGTTGGCCAGAATAATCGGGGTCCCCCCGATCGATCCCAAGACTAGCCCTTCACGCTTTTCCTTCATTTCCTTGGTGGATCCGCTCACAAAGCAGCTCCGGCAGAACGTGCGTGGGCAGCGACAACCAGCTGGACGTCGTCGTACGTCTTCTCAGCGAGCGTGTCCCACGTGGTGCGCCGTGGGTCATCTGCCAAGGGCACGGCATTGGGGATAGCAATCGTGGCCATCCCTGAGGCGATGGCGGAGGCCACACCCGGAACAGAGTCCTCCAAAGCCGCACAGTTGAACAGCGTGAGCTCAGGATCGCTCCCCTGCAATTGCTCCACGGCTAAGAGATACGGCTCAGGATGCGGCTTGCCATGGGTGACTTCATCGCCGGTAATCAGGAATTCGAAATAGTTCTCATCGAGGGCATCAACGACCTCTTGCGCCATGTGCCGTTCGCTCATGGTCACGAGGGCACAGCGAACTCCCTTCGCGTGCAGTTCTGCCAGTAACTCGCGGGCTCCGGGGCGCCAAGGCACCACCTTGCGGATTCCGGCCACCACACTATTGGAGAGGTAGTCGATGATCTCCCTGACGGAAAGCTCCACACCGGCCAACTGCAGCACCTTGGCGGTGCTATCCAGTGCGTTGCCTACTAGCTGGTGGGCCTTCTCCTCATCCCACTGCCCGCCATGGGCCTCAACGAGAGCTATTTCAGCGGCGATCCAATACGGTTCCGTGTCCACCAACGTCCCGTCCATGTCCCAGAGGACAGCTTTAAGCGGATGGTCGGTGGATGCCTCAAGGTGGGCGGCGGCAGGAGTGGGTGAAAGCATGCCACTAGTCTACGTGGAGAGAGGCGTGGAACTGTTTTCCACAGCCGCGCGTGGTGGGTGGTGCCGCAAACCGCTAGGCGCCTTAGGCTGGGGATGTGAGCACATTCAGTGGTGGAGAAGCCGAAGAACCGGAAGCGTTTTTGGAAGTGCCTGCCGGTGAGGAGCGGTTAACAGTCCTGTTAGCCGCCTTTGAAGGCTGGAACGACGCCGGCGAGGCAGCCAGCGACGCCCTCAAATACTTGCACAGACTGTGGGATGCCAAACGGGTCGCGGTGATTGAACCCGATGAATATTACGACTTCCAATTCACCCGCCCCGAAGTTCGGCTCACCTCCTCCGGCGGCCACAAGATCAAATGGCCCGTCACCAAGATCGCCAAAGCTTCCATTCCGGGCACCAACATTGATGTGATCCTGGTGCACGGCATTGAACCGTCGTACCGCTGGCGTGCCTACACGGCAGAGCTGTTGGCCAAGGCCGCCGAACTGAACGTCAACTACGTGGTACTAGTGGGCGCCTTACTGGCCGACGTTCCCCACTCACGTCCCATTCCCGTCACAGCAACGTGCGACGACGACGAGCTCGCCACTCGTTTGAAGCTGGAAGCCTCCCAATACGAGGGCCCCATTGGCATTGTCGGGGTACTCAATGAGGTTGCCTTGCTGGCGGGGCTGCCCACCGTGTCGCTGTGGGCAGCCGTGCCGCACTACGTGGCTCAGGCGCCTTCCCCCAAGGCTGAACTGGCGTTGCTGAACAAGATCGAAGACTTCTTGAAGGTCTCCTTACCCACTACCGACTTGGCCGAGGACGCCCATGCTTGGGAACGCGGGGTCAACGAACTGGCGTCCCAGGACGCCGAGATCGCCGCGTACGTCCAACAGCTCGAACAAGCTAAGGACACGGCAGAACTGCCCGAAGCGACCGGCGAATCCATTGCCCAAGAATTCGAGCGCTACCTGCGCCGCAGAGGCAACGAGCAGCCCTAAGCTCGCTGAGGGCTGCACCGCCGACCTCTGTGGCTTAGAGCTCCACGCCGAGGAGGGCTTCAAGAGCATCCGATACCAATGCGGCATCGCGCTCGGAAGCTGGGGTGGCATCGCTAGCGGTAGATAGTTCCGCCCAAGCATCTACGGCAGCCAGGGCACGGGGCGCATCCAAATCTTGCGACAGCGCCGCACGCAGTTCGGCCACCAACGCCATGGCAGAGCCTTCGGCAGCACGCGGTGCCGCTTTCCGCCAACGCTCCAGCCGGTCCTGCGCGGATTCCAACAGCTCCTGTGTCCAGAACCAGTCACTGCGGTAGTGATGGGCCATGATTGCCAACCGGATAGCGGCCGGGTCAACACCTTCTGCACGCAATTGTGAAACGAGCACCAAGTTACCCAGGGATTTGCTCATTTTTTCACCGTCCAGACCAACCATGGCCGTGTGGACGTAGTGCGATGCCATGGGAGTGTGGCTCAGCGCATAGGCGTGGCCAGCTCCCATCTCGTGGTGCGGGAAGACTAGATCGCTGCCGCCGCCCTGCACCGTGAAGGGCTTGGGCAAGAATCGCTGGGCGATAACGGTACATTCAATGTGCCAACCGGGGCGTCCGGCGCCCAGGGAGGCACCGTCCCAGGAGGGCTCGCCGTCGCGGGCGACCCGCCAGAGCAAGGCATCGAGCGGGTGGCGTTTCCCCGGGCGGGCCGGGTCCCCGCCACGCTCAGCAAAGACAGGAAGCATTTCCTCCTGGCTGAGGCCCGAGACCTGCCCCAACCACCACGCCGCTTCGGGTCCGTTATCCTTTTCGGCAGCCGAAGCAGCCTCGACGGAGAAGTAAATATCGCCGTCGGGCGCTCCATCATGTCCCGCAACGGGGTAAGCGAGACCCGCGGCCAACAACTTCTCAATCTCGGGCACAATCCACTCAATGGCTTCAACGGCACCGATGTAGTGATCTGGGGCGAGCACGTTCAGGGCTTCCATGTCGGCGTGGAATAGCGCCGTCTGGGAGGCTGCCAGTTCACGCCAGTCAACGCCGTCGCGGGCTGCGCGTTCTAGGAGGGGATCGTCAATATCAGTGACATTTTGCACGTAGTTGACGGTGCGGTCCGCGTCGCGCCACGCCCGGTTGAGCAGGTCGAAGGCAACGTAAGTGGCGGCGTGGCCCATGTGGGTGGCGTCGTAGGGGGTGATGCCGCAGACATACATGCTGGCTGGGCCAGTCTCCGGCAAAAGCTCGACTCGATTCCGAGTCGTTTCATGCAACGCAAGGGCAGGCATGAGGCCGGGGAGCTGGGGCAGGGAGTGGGACTTCCAAGTTTTCACATGCACAAGCCTAACCGCCGAGGGACCCAAAGTGAGCGAAGAGAGCTTTGGGAAGCGCAAGGCTTGGCCAGCTGGAGAGTTAACGCCTCTCCCTTACGGGGTGATGACGTTGGTCCCGAGGAGGATGAAGAGCAGCAGTCCCAAGCCAATGCGGTACCAAACGAAGGGGCGGAAGCTCTTGGTGGAGATGTACTTGAGGAACCAGCCGATGATGAGATATCCCACAGCGAAAGCAATGGCGGTTGCCAGGGCGATTTCGCCGATGCCGAAGGGGCCCTGTGCCCCCTCGTGCTTAGCGAAAACCTTGTACAGCTCATAGAATCCGCTGCCGAAAACGGCGGGGATGGCCAGCAAGAATGCGTAGCGTGCCGCGGCCTCACGTGTGTAACCCATAAGTAGGCCAGCGGTGATCGTCCCGCCGGAACGCGAAACCCCGGGAATCAGGGCCAGCGCCTGGGCGAATCCGTAGAGGATGCCGTGCTTGTAGCTCAGGTCCTTGAGTTCGCGCTGCTGGCTTGCGATATGGTCCGCCACGGCAAGAATCAGGCCGAAGACAATCAGGGTCGTGGCTACGAGCCACAAGTTTCGGAGGGTGGATTCGATGTGGTGTTGGAACAGCACGCCCAGCAAAGCAATGGGCAAACTGCCGATGATGACCAACCAACCCATGCGGACATCTGGATCGGTGCGAGGCACACGTCCCCTCAGCGATCCCCACCACGCTTTGATGATGCGGACAATATCGCGCCAGAAGTACAGCAGCACGGCAGTTTCCGTGCCCAGCTGACTGACAGCGGTAAAGGCCGCACCGGGATCCTCCCCTGAGGGCAGGAATTTACCGACGACAAAGAGATGGGCACTTGAAGAAATCGGGAGGAATTCAGTCAGGCCCTGGACAAGGCCTAAGAAGGCAGCTTCAAACCAGTTCACGGGTTTCAGCCTAAAGCATGTGCGCCGCTACGCCATGCACACGCGGCAACGTCGGACAAAACACACAGCCAATTCCCCGTAAGCTTGCAGCCATGGAACAACGATTCATGGGCACCAGCGGACTGCGCGTTTCTGCCTTGACCTTGGGCACAATGACCTGGGGAAATGAAACCAGCCCCGAGACTGCGCGGGCGCAACTGCGAGATTTCGTGGATGCCGGCGGCACCACACTGGACACTGCCGTCAGTTATGTTGAGGGGCGCAGTGAAGCGATCCTCGGCGAACTGCTCGGAGATGTAGTCCCCCGCAGCGATGTGGTGTTGGTCTCAAAAGCTGGCGTCAGTCACCGCAGCGACAGGCGGATGGTGGACACATCCCGGCGTGCCATGCTTGCCGGACTTGATGCTTCCTTGGCGCGTCTCGGTACGGACCATCTAGATTTGTGGCTGGCGCACGTGTGGGACGAGAACGTGCCCTTGGAGGAGACGCTTAGCGCCTTGGAATATGCCGTCAGCAGCGGACGCGTTCGCTATGCCGGAGTCTCCAACTACAACGGCTGGCAGTTTGCACGGGCCGCGACCCTGTGTGAGACCACGCTCGTGGCCAATCAAGTGGAGTATTCCTTGCTGGCGCGCGAGGCCGAGCGTGAGGTGGTCCCCGCCGCCGAGCATATGGGTGCCGGTCTGCTGTGCTGGGCTCCTCTGGGGCGCGGCGTCCTGACCGGAAAGTACCGTGGACAGATTCCGGCTGACTCACGCGGGGCCAGCACCACCATGAGCGCCTACGTGGAGAAGTATTTGGATGGCCGCCCGGCCCGCATCACCGAGGCCTTGATTACGGCCGCCAAAGGCCTCGGGCGCGCTCCTCTAGATGTTGCGTTGGGTTGGCTGCTGGAGCACCATGCCGTGGCCTCGGCCGTGGTTGGCCCGCGCACCCAAGAGCAGTTGCAGGAAATCCTTACGTCCTCCTTGGAACCGCTGCCGGAACAAATCGCAACGGTCCTGAACGAGGTTTCCCAGCTCTCCTGACAGCTAGCTACGAGTTACTAGCTATCCCTGTGTACCGCTGCCTGAATTCTCCGGCTCATCCTCTGAATCGTCATCGTTGTCATCGTCTTCGGAGTCGTCATCATTGTCGTCGTCGTCATCAAAGTCGCCTTCGTCACCGTCTTCGCCGTAGATGACCAATGGTGTTACTTCATCGAAGGCGTCAAAGAGCGCTTCTTCGTAGGCTTCAAAGGCGTCAATAATGCCAAGGAAGGTTGCTTCGACGATGGGGTCTTCTTCCCCGCGGCGTGCCGAAGCGGCAACCAGGTGTTCTTCTAGGGCGGTAGTCAGGGCACTCAGGGCTGCGCGGGGATCGATGCTCATGCGATTGACGGTACCAGTGTGCCCGGTAACTTGAAAGTCCTTTTCACTGGGTGAGGATTTTGGCAGGAAACACGGGTAGCTTGGTGTGAAGCGGCACACTTTGCGCACCGGCTCCAGATACCCCACTATTAGGGATCTGCTGGAGGGATAGTGGCGGCAAGTGGCTCGGAAAGTACGGACAGGAAGGACACTTCATGAGGGAAACCTTGAAACCTGCATCGACCAGCCCGGGGGCACCTCTGCGCCAGTACGAGTACTTGGAAATCACGGTCTCCGCTGGCGAGTCGGTACCGACCGCTTATCAGCGTCTGCGTGAACATGCCGAATACGGCAAGTGGGAGTTGGCCCGCAGCACCTTGTACATGGGCGGGCACCGCAAATACGTGATGCGCCGCAGGGTGCTACGGGTTCAGCGGACCCTCGATATCTTCTCCTGAGGCAGACCGTCCACAACCACCCCGAACCACGGGATTGGTGGCCAGTGCACTTAGGGGCCGCTGTTCAGTCCTCGAGCGGACCCAGCCATGCGTTGGCAATCGTGGAGTGCGCCGATTCGTCGTCCGAAGGATGGAACATTCCCGCCAACACATCACGGTAAAGGCGGCCCAGTTCATTGCCAGCAAAGTAGCTGCTGCCTCCGCTGACTCGGATGATCAAGTCCACAACTGTCCTGGCCGTTTCCGTGGCCCGAACTTTCAGTCCCACCATCTTGGGAAACCACTGGGATCCATGATTGACCAGGTTGTCTACGTCGCGGGCCACCGATTCCAGCTGCGGGTAAAGCCCGTCCATGGCCAACGCCGCGTCGGCGATGCGCCAACGGATGTCCGGATCTTGAGCGTAGCTCTTGCCCGACTTCTTGGACTTACGTTTATGCACCGTTTCCACACCAATCTGCAACGCCCGCTCGCCCAAACCCGTGTACACGGCGGCCAACAGCGTCTCAAAGCAAGCGAAAATGGAGAAGATCAGCGGGTCCGCGTTGGGGCCCACAGGCAGTTTCCGGAACACCCGATCAGCCGGTGCCACCACGCAGTCGAGCACGGTGGTGTTTGACTGGCTCGCCCGCATGCCGAGCGTGTTCCAATCGTCTTTGATGGTGTATCCGGGTGTCTCACGGGTGATGAACGCATGCACTAGAACAGCTTCCTCCCCGCTGCTGTCCTTCCCGAAGATCCCCAGCCGGGTCCAGGCTGGCGAGAGCGAGGTGAAGATCTTGGTGCCGGTAAAGGAGTAGCTACCGTCGCCCTGGGGCGCTGCCACGGTGTTGGAATCGAACAGCACCGAATCGTTGCCCGCCTCCGAATTACCAAAGGCAAACACCTCCCCCGCCACCGCCTCCGTCAGCACATAGTGGAGAGAGTTGTCCCCTCGCTGCGCTAGAAGATGTGCGACGCCGGTCCACACCAAGTGCATGTTGATCGCCAATGCGGTGGCCGGGGCGGCTGTCGCCAACCTGCGTTGTGCGGCAGCGGCCTGCTCCAGACCAAAGCCGAGTCCGCCGTCGTGCGTGGCAGCAAACATGCGCAAGTAGCCCTGGTCCTTGAGTTCGGCGAGGTCCTCGTGGAAAAACTCATTGCGTTCGTCATAACCCTTGGCACGGACTCGGAAACGTTCCAGCAGCTCATCGGGGAGCAGTTCTTGCAGGTCAATACTCATGGTGCGAGGTCCTTAGTAGTTGCTCAGCAGGCGGTCCAGAACGCGGGAGCCGAATTTCAGTGAATCGACGGGAACGCGTTCGTCCACTCCGTGAAACATGCCAGTGAAGTCCAACTCCGCGGGCAGCTGCAGTGGGGCGAAGCCATAGCCTCTAATGCCCAGACGGCTCAGCGATTTATTGTCAGTACCGCCGGATAGCGTGTAGGGCAGGACGGTGGAGCCGGGATCTTCAGTGTGGAGGGAATCGATCATGGCGTCCACGAGGTTGCCGGCGAAGGGAGTTTCGAGGGAGACGTCGTTGTGGATAGTTGAGATCTCAATGCCATCACCTGCCAGCTCGCGGACGATTTCAAGGACCTGCTCATGCTGGCCGGGCAGCGTGCGGATGTCGATCATGGCCTCGGCCGTGCCGGGAATCACATTTGCCTTGTAGCCGCTCTTCAGGAACGTGGGGTTGGACGTGTTTTGCAGTGTTGCACCAACGAATCGTGACACCGTGCCGAGCTGGCTCAGCAGAGTTTCCGGGTTTCCCTCGTCAAACTCGATGCCGGTGAGCTCCGAAACGCCCTCGAGGAAGGCACGGGTGGTATCGGTGTACTCAATGGGCCACTCGTGATCACCAATCCGGGTTACGGCCCGGGCCAGCCGGGTCACCGCATTGTCAGTGTTGATGTGCGATCCGTGGCCGGCGCGGCCGTGGGCGGTCAGACGTAGCCAAGCAAGGCCCTTCTCTGCGGTCTGCAGGAGGTAGGCGCGTTTACCGTTGATGTCGGTGGAGAAGCCGCCCACCTCGGAGATGGCTTCAGTTGCTCCTTCGAATAGATCGGGGCGGTTGTCCACGGACCAGCGGGCACCATACTTGCCGCCAGCTTCCTCATCGGCGAAGAAGGCGAAGATCAGATCCCGCTTGGGCTGACGGCCTTCGCGACCCATAGAGCGCATGACCGAAAGCATCATGGCGTTCATATCCTTCATGTCGACCGCACCGCGACCCCAAATCATCCCGTCACGTTCTTCGCCGGCAAAGGGGTCAACGCTCCAGTCCGAGGCCTGCGCCGGTACGACGTCTAGGTGGCCGTGCACCACCAGGGCTGGCAGTGAAGAATCTGTTCCAGAAATCCTGCTGACAACATTGGCTCGCCCCGGAGACGACTCATAGAGCTCAGCCGACAACCCCACCTCGGAAATCAAAGCAGCAGTGTGCTCAGCAATGGCCCGCTCCCCCGGACCTTCGTTATCGGCGTAGTTACTGGTGTCGAAACGAATGAGATCGGCGCAAATGCCTGCCACTTCGTCCTCTGGCCTGACGTTGTTCACGGGATGACTCCTTATGTTCTAGGGCGTTTAGCCCAGCCTACCTTTCGGGTCCTTTCAGGCACCCGGACAGCCGGAAAATGGGCGGGGCAGGACTCGATTGTTCTTTCACATAAAAGTCGTGCTATTGTTTTCATCGCTGCTGCAGGGAACAACGATTCAAGCGAGAGCGAGAAACGAATTCCTGCGATCACCTGCGCGGGTGGCGGAATGGCAGACGCGCTAGCTTGAGGTGCTAGTCCTGGAAACGGGGTGAGGGTTCAAGTCCCTTTCCGCGCACTGACAGACTCCCTGAGAACTAAGGTTCTCAGGGAGTCTTTTGTTTGCTCAAGAGCCCTTCCTGGACGTGATTATGGTCACTGATTACCCAGTGTTTCTTGGGTTAGCGGCCAAAATGGGGGTAGCGGCGAAAATGTGTGTACAGCCCAGGCGTGTCAGCGGCTTCTGCTTCGAAACAGCAGATGCTGCGCTTAACCTGTTCGAGACTGCAGAAGACGCGACAAATTCGCGATTTTCATCGCATCATCCGCGTTTTCGAATCCGCAATCCTCGAGTTGCCATGTCTGGCCCCGAAAATGCGATTAAACGGGCCATATCTGACGACTCGAGTGCAGCATCTGACGACTCGAGTGCGGCCAAGGTCTCGGGGTAGCGGCGAGAATGTGTGTACAGCCCGGGCGTGTCAACGGCTTCTGCTTCGAAACTGCAGATGCTGCGCTTAACCTGTTCGAGACTGCAGAAGAAGCGACAAATTCTCGATTTTCATCGCATCATCCGCGTTTTCGAATCCAACCCGTAACTACCTGGCGACCGCCCCGTCCAGCGCAGGCCCCATTGCCTAACCGGTGGTCCAGCCCGTCAAGGCCCGCCCCGTGCTTCATAGGTTCTAGGCCGGGCCCACTATTTTGTCAGACCCCCGCCGTAGAGTCCTGATCAATGCAAAGGAGTGCTGCACCATGAAGACCGAGGAAGAATCTAGCCGCAAGGCCGAGAAAACGCTCAAGCTGATCACCAAACTGCTCGCGAAGGCGGCAAACACGCCCTTCCCTGCTGAAGCGCAAGCTTTTCAAGAGCATGCCGAACGGCTTATGGTTCGTTACGGCATCGAGCAGGCCACCATCGACGCCGAGGCTGGTAAGTCCGGCCGCCCACAAGAGCCCATGGTGGAGGAACGTGTGGAATTTGGTGGGCAATACAAGGTGGGCCAGGCCCGTGGATTCACCTCGGTCGCTTTGGCCTTCAACACCGTCAGGGTGCTGCAGGCCAACACTCCGACCAAGAAGATCCTCTATCTCATCGGGGCCGAATCCGATGTGGACCAGGTGCTACGACTCTTCGATTCCTTGCGTCTGCAATTGGCGGCAGCCATGCAGGCGTGGTGGCCCACATACCCCTACAAAGACTTCTTGAGTGCTCAGGAAAAGACGCTCGAACGTCGGCAGTTTCAGCTCGGTTTCCTCACCACCGTCGCCGGCAGGATCGGCGCCATCTACAGCGCTGAGGTGACCCATGGAGAACCCGGGAACGAGCTGGTGCTGGCAAGCCGCCGGGATCGCGCGGACCAACATGTCAATCACTTGTACCCGCAGATTCGTGCGGCTCGGCGGCAAAGCATGTCCATGGGATCCAGAAATGCCCATTCGGCCGGCAGCTACGCCGGAACCAGAGCCAGCGTCAATGCCGAAATGAGTCCGTCTGCCCGCGGCTCACTCAAGGCGTAACCGATAGTCTGGGACTTCAATTCAACACGCAGCAGTAAGGACATGCCCGCCATGGAGCACACCCGATTCGCCCGCATTGCCGGGCTCGTGGCGGGAGTGGCAGCTGTTGGCATTGCTCTGACTCCATCCTTGGTTCCACGACCCGCCCTTTTCCAAGGATTCCTGGCCGGGCTCAGCTTTGGGCTGGCTTATCTGGCAGCTTCTTGGTTATGGCGTGCGGTATCGAGATTCTTGGCACGGCGGAAACAGCTTTCCACCATTACGGCCACACCCACACTGGCGCTATCTGATCCAGATGGTCTGGCGCCTTCTGTTCCGGCTCCTGCTGATCCAACAGCGCTGAAAGCAGTTCCCTTGTGGGTCTGGCCAGCGCTCGGGGCCATGGGCGGGATCTATGTGGCGGTCGTGGGAATTCTTGCCGTGTCCTGGCAAAACGAGGTCCGTGCCAAAGTGGACATGCCCCCCATAGACGCCATGGAACTTGGTACCTTTTTCCTGGTGGCGGTTCTCGTAGCAGCTGTCGTCTTTGGTGTCCGCTGGGGTTTAGTGCAGATGGCTGCCTTGGGACGGCGCTGGGCTCGCCGTGCAGGCTGGAACACCCGCCTCGTCACCGCTAGTGGGCTGCTCACTGGAATTCTGACCGCGGCGCTGGCCTTGACCTTGCTAGTTTCAGGGGCTCTCATGGGCACGGACCGCGTGTACTCAGCCAGGAATGACACCACACCTGCAGGCATCACAGAACCAGATTCGGAGTTCCGTTCTGCTGGATCGGCATCAGCGGTTGACTGGGACAAATTAGGCATGCAGGGCCGCGCCTTTGTGGGTGGCGGTCCCACAGCAGCCACCATCGAGCAAGTGACCCGGGCTCCAGCCAAGGAACCGGTTCGTGTCTATGTAGGATCGGAGCAAGAGAACTCCGTGGCGGACCGCGCGCAGGTGGCCGTCGCCGAACTCAAACGGACGGGCGCGTTTGGCCGCGGCACTCTCCTGATTGCTACCCCCACTGGATCAGGCTGGCTGGAGCGGCAGGCAGTGGATTCACTGGAATACCTGCACGGCGGCGATACCGCCATTGTGTCCATGCAATATTCCTACCAACCCAGCTGGGTCTCATTTCTCTTCCACCAAGATCTTCCCCGCACCTCAGCACAGGCACTGTACTCGGCAGTGAAGGCCGAATGGGATGCCATGCCGGAAGGCAACCGCCCCGAATTGCTGGTCTACGGGCTGAGTTTGGGGGCCTCCGGAATGCAATCCGCGTTCAGCACTGTAGAAGATCTGACTAGCAGCATTGGCGGAGCAGTTTTTTCAGGGGCTCCGAACAACTCTCAACCATGGGGTCAGCTACAGGCCCAGCGTGACCCCGGCTCCCCCGTATGGCAACCCGTCTTCGACGGCGGACACAACGTGCGCTGGCTATCGAACAATGGTGACTTTGAAAAACTGGATGGACCGTGGGAACCTGGCCGCGTGGCGTATCTGCAGCATGGCACCGACGCCGTGACGTGGTTGACTCCTCGGTTGATCTGGCAGAAACCGGATTGGCTCGCAGGAAGTGCAGCCAGCGGAGGCCGCGCCCCCGATGTGAGTGATTCCATGCGCTGGATACCCCTGATCACTTACTTGCAGGTGGCCTTTGATATGTTCATGGGCGAATCGGTTCCGGCCAGCCACGGCCATAATTTTGGTGACGTGGCGGTCCAGGCCTGGAATGGGGTCTCCCCCAGTGGCCTGGACCAGCCCGCACTAGACCGGATTCAAGCGGTCATCGCTGCCTACCCGTATGAGGAGTCGATGACGAACTAGCTTGCACTCACAGTGCCGCTGAAGTACTTTCGGGCACTGTGAGCGTTCCACGCGGTGAACTCCGAGCTCAGCCACACGCCGTCGTCAGTCCTGTGGTCAAGGACCTCAAGGGAGACCGTAGCTGGCAGGAACATGGGCGTGTCAAAGCTGATGTCCCAGCTAAACGAACGGGGCTTGGACTGCGGAACCGTCGCCAGTACACGAGACGCCGCATACATGCCATGGGCTATGGAACGCCGCAGACCCAGTGCTTTCGCTGTGATCACGCTGAGGTGGATCGGGTTGAAATCACCCGAGACCGCCGCATAGGCTCGCCCCGTATCAACGCCCAACCGCCACTGCGCCGTGGGCACCGGCGGAACGAAGTCAACGCGGCCGGCGGCCGCCGTAGGCTTGTCCAGACCCGGCAGAAAAACGCCCTTGGCGAGGTAGGTGGAAACGCCACGCCACAACAGTTGCGTGCCGTCTGCGTTAAAAACTTCCGCCACAAGCTGCACCTGGGTACCGCTCCGATGTCCCACCAAGTCGCGCGCCCAGGCCCGTACCAACAATTCATCCGTAAACAACACCGGAGCCACGTGTTCCACCTGATTGCGCAGGTGAATCATGCCCAGTAGCGGCAGCGGAAAATCGTCCTGAACCATGACCGACATGGCCACGGGAAAGACCAACGCGTGCAGATAGCCAGAGGGCAACACGTCACGTGCAGGCTCACCCATCAGGTGCGCAAACTCCGTGACCTTGGCCAGATCGGCCCGCACACCACGCACCTCTACTGCCCGTGAGGGCAGTGCCACAATGGGTTCGCTCCGTACCACTTTGCTCTTGGCCGCCATGGCCGCGGCATTGACGTAGAGCTTGGACAGCGAAGGCATCTCGCTCAGCAGGGTAGGCTCGCTCATTGCCCCACCATATTCTGTCCGCACACCCTCAATACATTCGCCGTGACACCTGCTGCTTGAGGCTGGGCGAAGAAGGCGATGGCCTCGGCCACGTCACTGGGCTTACCGCCTTGTTGCAGGCTGTTCAGGCGTCGGGCCACTTCCCGCGTGGCGAAGGGGATCTTTGCCGTCATATCAGTTTCAATAAAACCAGGGGCGACGGCGTTCACGGTGCCACCGCTTTCGCTCAACAAGGGTGCGGTAGAACGGACCATGCCCATAACCCCTGCCTTCGACGCTGCATAGTTGGTTTGGCCACGGTTACCGGCAATCCCGCTGGTGGAGGCAACACTGATGATGCGCGGATTGTTGGCGAAATCGCTACTAGCCAGGAATGCCTCATTCATCCGCAACTGGGATGCGATATTGACGGCCATGACTGAATCCCACTTCGCGGCATCCATGTTGGCCAGCAACTTATCGCGGGTGATACCGGCGTTGTGCACCACGATATCCAAGCGCCCATAGCGGGAGATGGCATGTTCCAAAATGCGTTCACCGGCGTCCAGACTGGTGATGTCCAGTTGGAGCGCAGTGCCATGGATTTCATTGGCGACGGCGGCCAAGTGGTCTCCGGCTGCTGGTACGTCTACCGCCAAAACCGTGGCACCATCACGGGCAAGTGTACGAGCAATGGACGCCCCAATGCCGCGCGCAGCACCCGTGACAACGGCAACAGAACCAGCCAAGGGCTTCTCCCAATCGGCCTCCGCTGTGGAACCAGCGGAGGAAGCGGTGAGGAATTGCCCATCCACAAAGGCTGAACGCGCCGAGAGGAAGAAGCGCAGCGCCGACGAGGCGCTGGGTGCGTCCGCGGCGATGTCGTTGGCCAACAACACACCGTTTGCCGTGGCTCCGGCGCGCAGTTCCTTAGCCAGTGAGCGAATAATCCCGTCCACGCCGTTGCGTGCGGCAGCCACTGCGGGTTTGTCACTGACAGTTGCCACCCTGGAGATAGCGACCACACGGGCGTTCTTGTTCAAGTCACGCAGCGCAGCGCCAACGGCGAGCATAGGCGCCGAGAGCTGGTCCGGGTGGTCAAGTTCGTCTAGGACCACCACAATGGCACCCAACTTTTCTTTGGGTGTTGCATGCCGGCGCACATCTTGGTGCCAATCGAGCAGCAGCTGGGCAACGGCGTCGGCCCCTGCTCCTTGGCCAAGAACCAAAATGGGTCCCTGAACCAGAGGAGTGTTGGGGGTGTAGCGGCGCAACACGGCGGGCTGCGGCAGGCCTAGTCGCTTGGCCAAGTCCCTACCGAAACCACGACTGACGAATTCGGTGTACTTATCTGCCTTCTCCCGCGCGGCAGAGGATGTCTTCTGGGAGTTCATAGTCTCTACCGTCCTTCCAAGATGGCAACGACACCCTGTCCGCCAGCAGCACAAACGGAGATCAGGCCGCGTGCCGGGCGTCCGTCAACAGGACCGTGTTCGTGGAGCATCTTGGCCAGCGAGGCAACGAGGCGTCCGCCCGTGGCAGCGAAGGGGTGCCCGGCTGCCAGCGATGAACCGTTGACATTGAGCTTGGCGCGGTCGATGGAACCAAAGGCACCATCCAAGCCGAGGCGGGTCTTGCCGAACTCTTCGTCTTCCCACGCCGCGAGGGTACTGAGTACTGTTCCGGCAAAGGCTTCGTGGATTTCAAAGTAGTCAATGTCCGCCAATGTCAGGCCATTGCGGGCCAGCAAGCGCGGGACGGCAAAGGCAGGTGCCATGAGGAGACCGTCTTTACCGTGAACAAAATCAACGGCAGCAGCTTCGCCATCAAGCACGTCGGCCAGAATGGGAAGGTCTCGGGCAGCAGCCCATTCCTCGGAGGCCAACAGCACGGTCGAGGCGCCATCGGTCAGCGGCGTGGAGTTGCCGGCAGTCATGGTGGCGGCATCACCGAGGGATTTGCCGAAGGCTGGCTTGAGCTTGGCGAGCTTCTCTAAACTGCTGTCAGCACGCAGGTTCGAGTCCCGGTTCAATCCGCGGAACGGGGTGATGAGGTCATCGAAGAAGTTGCGATCGTAGGCAGCGGCGAGGTTCTTATGGCTGGCCAGGGCCAGTTCGTCTTGAGCCTGACGGGTGATGTTCCACTGGGCCGTTGTCAGCGCCTGGTGCTCACCCATGGATAGGCCCGTGCGTGGCTCGCCGGTGGAGGGCGCATCCGGGGAAAGGTCCTTGGGCCGGATGCGGCTGATGATCTTTACCTTCTGCCCCATGGTCTTGGCTCGGTTCAGATCGAGCAGAATGGCACGCAACCCTTCGCTGACAGCAATAGGGGCATCCGAGGCGGAATCAACGCCACCGGCAATTGCGGAGTCAATTTGGCCCAGCTTGATCTTGTTGGAGAGTCCAATGACCGCTTCCATGCCTGTTGCACAAGCCTGCTGGAGATCGTAGGCCGGTGTGGTTGCCGAGAGTGCCGAGCCAAGGACTGCTTCGCGGGTGAGGTTGAAATCGCGGGAGTGCTTCAGGACTGCACCTGCTGCAACTTCACCGATCTCTTCATCGGCCAGACCGAACCGTGCAACAAGTCCGTCTAGAGCGGCTGTCAACATGTCCTGGTTGGAGGAGTGTGCGTAGGCGCCGCCGGAGCGTGCAAAGGGGATGCGGTTTCCGCCAACAACAACTGCCTTGCGGGGGGCAGCCGGCGAGGTGGCTGAAGTCTTGCCTCTCGAAGCAGTGCCGCCTGCCGGCTGGTTACTGGATGCTGCTGCGTTTGGGATTGTCATGAAGCTCTCTCCTTCGGGAACACCGATTGTTACTGATACCCAGCGTACCTGATACGCTGAGTATCGTGAACTCGTTACAGCAAGGGCCGGCCGTGTCGGCCCGCTCTTCAGTGCCCAGCGCAGACAAGGCCACGGTGGCATCTCTCGACGGACGCTCGGTGAGATGGGATACCCACCGTGAGGAACGCCGTCGTGCCTTGATAAAAGCAACCCGCAGAGCCATCCACCGACTGGGTCCCGACGCCTCCATGGAGGACATCGCCGTCACGGCCGGAACATCAAAATCGGTGTTCTACCGATATTTCGGGGACAAATCAGGGTTGCGGAATGCCGTGGGAACGGTAGTGATCCGGCAAATGCAGGACACCATCGCTGCGGCCCGGCACGGCGCCACAGATCCCCGCGAAGGCGTCACCGCAATGATTTCGGCGTACCTGCAGATGGCGCAGACATCCCCCAACGTCTACTTTTTTGTCACGGTGCCAGAAGACGGCGAATCCCGCCAGTCAGGTGAGCTGAGCGGATTCTTCGACAGCATTACCGCCATGATCACCGATCCATTGCGGCACCTGCTGGGCGATCCAACATCACCCTTGCTGGGTTACTGGCCCAAGGCGGCAATCGGCATGGTTCGAACAGCCGGAGAGCTGTGGCTGCGAAGCCCCGGAGAACCAGGCAAACCAGATTTCAACACCATGGCTGGACAGATCTCTGCCTGGCTATTCAACGGCGTGGGACAGTTTGTCTCCCCCGCCACCCCTGACCATTCAGCAACTGCAGCAGAAGGAAAATCATGACTGACACAATGAGCCCGCTGTCTCCGACAACCAGCCAGAACGATGTCACAGTAGACGTCGCAGAGCTAGGTGAAGTTCTCCTGGGCCGATGGGCTGATGTCCGGCTGAAGGCCCGCGCCCTGGCCGGACTGCCCGAGCTACACAAAACTGAGGGCCTGAGCCACACCGAGCACCGGAAGCGGGTGTTCGAACAGTTGGGCATTCTCGTAGAGAAGGAAGGTGTTCACCGCGCCTTTCCCACCCGGCTTGGTGGCAGTGACGATCACGGCGGCAACGTTGCCGGCTTCGAGGAACTGGTCCTTGCTGATCCATCTCTGCAGATCAAGGGCGGCGTGCAGTGGGGCCTGTTCGGTTCCGCCGTGCTGCACTTGGGAAACCAGGAACATCAGGACAAGTGGCTCCCGGGCATCATGAACCTGGAGATCCCGGGCTCTTTTGCCATGACGGAGATTGGCCACGGCTCCGACGTTGCGTCCATCGCCACCACGGCTACCTATGACGCGCAGTCGCAGGAATTTATCATCAACACCCCGTTCCAGGCAGCCTGGAAGGAATACATCGGCAACGCAGCCGTAGATGGGCTTGCCGCAGTGGTGTTTGCCCAGCTCATCACCAGAGGCGTCAACCACGGTGTCCACGCTTTTTACGTGGACCTGCGTGATCCTGAGACGAAGGAATTCTTGCCCGGTATTCAGGGTTTGGATGACAACATCAAGGGTGGACTCAACGGCATTGACAACGGCCGCCTAGCTTTTGATCACGTTCGGATCCCCCGGACCAACCTGCTCAACCGCTATGGTGATGTGGCGGTCGACGGCAGCTACAGTTCACCGATCGCCAGTCCCGGCCGCCGATTCTTCACCATGCTTGGCACCCTGGTTCAGGGCCGCGTTTCTCTGGATGGCGCAGCCGTGGCAGCGTCCAAAGTTGCCCTGAAGATCGCGATTCAGTACGCCACCGAACGCCGACAGTTCAACGCCGCCTCGGACACCGAGGAAGTGGTGCTCCTGGATTACCAGCGCCACCAGCGCAGACTCCTACCTCTCTTGGCAACCACTTACGCGGCCGCTTTTGCACATGAGGAATTGCTGGTGAAGTTCGACGACGTTTTCTCCGGACGGCACGACACCGACGAAGACCGGCAGGACCTAGAAACCCTTGCCGCCGCCTTGAAGTCTCTGAGCACTTGGCACGCGCTGGAGACTTTGCAGGAATGCCGCGAAGCGTGTGGCGGTGCCGGGTTCATGGTGGAAAACCGCTTCACCTCATTGCGTGCAGATCTTGACGTCTACGCAACCTTTGAAGGCGATAACACCGTTCTCTTACAGTTGGTCGCCAAACGTCTACTGGCTGATTACAGCAAGGAGTTCCGGAACCTAGACTTTGGTGTCCTGGCCCGTTTCGTCGCCGATCAGGCAGCCGATCTAACCATCAACAAGACTGGCCTGCGCCAGGTTGCCCAGTTTGTAGCAGACACGGGTTCGGCCCAGAAGTCGGCCAAGGCACTCAAGGATGAAGACACACAGCGGGCCATGTTGTCCGATCGGGTCCAGGCCATGGTTGCTGACGTTGCCGGCGCTCTCAAGGAAGCCGCGAAGCTTCCCAAGGCGAAGGGTGCAGAGGTTTTCAACAACAATCAGCATGATCTCATTGAGGCCGCACGCGCCCACGCAGAGTTGTTGCAGTGGGAAGCGTTCACCACCGCACTTGGCCGTATTACCGATCCTGGTACCAAGCGCGTCATGACCCGCCTTCGCGATCTTTTTGGTCTGAGCCTGATCGAAAAGCACCTCTCCTGGTACTTGATGAATGGCCGTATTTCCATGATGCGCGCCCGCACCCTGTCCCCCTACATCAACCGCATACTCAGCAAATTGCGTCCCCACGCGCTCGATTTGGTGGATGCCTTTGGCTACGGACCCGAACACCTGCGGGCCACCATTGCCACGGGCATTGAGCGTGAGCGCCAGGACGAAGCTCGCGACTACTTCCGCAAGCTCCGCGCCAGCTCCGATGGTCCTATTGATGAAAAGGTTCTGATCCAGCAGGCAAAGTCCGCTTCCAAGAAGTAACCTGTACCGATGTATGGCCGACGGCGGCACCCACCTTGGGTGCCGCCGTCGTTCCCTTTTGCGGTGGTTTCGCCTGAGTTAGCAGCCTGTGCCGTTGGGGTTGACGATGCAGTCGTCGGCGTAGAGGTGGGTTTCGGCGCGCCAGACGGTCAGTGGTTGGGCTGGTGAGGGGATGTTGCCTTGGCCGGGGATGGGTAGTTCGGGGCCGCCGTTGACGGTGTAGCTGCCGTCGAAGTGGGTGGTGACGCTGATGGTGAGGCGTCCGGTTTCGGTGTAGATGTGGCTGGTTTGGGTTTGTTCGCCGATCCGGTCTTGGTGCAGGGGTGCGCCGTGAATGGGTGTTGGTCCCCAGATGGTGCCGTCGCCATAGTTCCAGGTGTAGGCGACTGGGGTGGCGGTGATGGTGACGTTTTGGCCGAGCATGGTGAGGTTGAAGGTTTGTGTACTGGCTGTGGCCCAGACGTTGGTTTCTTTGCCGCGGAGGGTGTGTGGTCCTGGTTGGCTGCCGAATTCGGCCGCTACTACTGGGGTGCGCTGGAACTCGGTAGCTATTTGCCCGGCAATCTCAGCGAGGAGGTCTCTGGGTTGCTCGTCATGGATGCAGACCGGACCTGAGTGGAAGACCCATGAACGTGGAGATGTAGTTATTTCAGCGAAATACCAGTAGACGGCCGTCCCTGGTTCACCATTGTCTTGCCCAGCTCCGGAGGCACAATCAGGCATCACCACCGCACATTCGGGAAAGATGACGCTATCACCATCAGCGCAGGCGATCCTTGCCTCATAGACAATGTTCTCCTGAACTTCAGACGAGGGTGTCTCTCCTTGGGCTCCACCAGAGCCAGGAGTCGTCGCGCTGCCGTCGGCATCAATGCCCGTGTTGTTCCATTCGGGCAGAATGGGATCTTCACCAGCTGGAAGCGCCGCACTCGTGTTGATCGACACGAGAAGTGCCGCGACGGCAATGGCCCCCAGATATCGAGACAAAAGCTTAGATCCATTCATCAGCACGATTATCCCTTCAACCGGCTAACATCGAGAGCAATCCACTGGCCGCTCTCGTAGAAAGCAGTCATTAAATCGGCCACGGATGGTTTCTGACCTCGATCGTCAGAAAGTGTTTTGTCGCCTCGGTAGAACTTCAGGTGCGCCTGTCTCACTAAAGCAACGACTTCATATTCGCCGTTCTGCAGCGGTTCAAAAGACGCATTCATGGACAGGACCCTCATCTGGCCACCAACTATCCATCGACCATCAGCGTGCCACGGGCCCACGGCACTGCTCATGGCTTCGCAGGTGAGACAGTCGGGGCCGCTGATGGCCATCATCGGCTCAGGATCGCCGGTTTCAAAGGCGTAGCCCAAAGTTGAGTACCAGTATTCGGCGAAGGCGATGAGA
Organism: Specibacter sp. NPDC078709; assembly: GCF_040686795.1. Classification (NCBI taxonomy): domain Bacteria; kingdom Bacillati; phylum Actinomycetota; class Actinomycetes; order Micrococcales; family Micrococcaceae; genus Specibacter; species Specibacter sp. NPDC078709. The sequence goes on along the minus strand of NZ_JBFBLU010000004.1, from coordinate 19,896 downwards.
CCTTCTTTGCTGAACTCTTTGGCTTTGTCCGGTAGCACCGGAACCGGGACGTTCTCGGCTGGTCCCTGATCCGTCGCTGGTTTGTAAACAGCAGGCGATGCGGTCGGTGGCACTGTGGGGGTCAGCATCGCAGTCCCTGAAGATTCGATGCTGGTGGTCGGAGCTGAGCTCGCTGGGGGTGGTGGATCAACCGGCGATGAGGACGAACATCCGGCCAGAACGAGGGAACAGGCCGCTAGTAGCACTAGGGCGAATCGTCTACTGCCTCGATGTTCAACTATGGTGCGGCGCATAGCCTGTCCCCACATCTGCTGAACAGCAACGGCTTCCTCGTTGAAGTCGTTGCTGCTGGCTTCATTCCAAAATACAGCCCAGCAGCAGTACGCGCCACTACGTTATCCACAGGGGTTGGGCACGTGCCGAGAGTCAGTGTCCCTTGAACGCCTCCGCCAGCCACCATGAGCCCAAGTCATTGGCGATTTTTGCATCGATAACCAAAGGTCTGCTCGGATTGGAGGCGAGCCAGTCCCCTACTGCGTCCAGATCCGCAAGCGTGCGAACCGTGATGCCATCCGCGCCAAACCCACGGCCAATGGCTGCAAAGTCAGTATCTGGGAACACGACTGAACGCATGTCTGAAGCAGGATCGTCAAGGCTAAAGTGGTGCACTTCGGCACCATAAGCAGCGTCGTTGTAGACAATGCAGACCAGTGGCATTTTCAGCCGCACCGCGGTGTCCAGCTCGGCGATCGCCATGTGGAAACCGCCGTCGCCAGTTCCTAGCACTGGCATTCGTCCCGGCTGCGCCAGTCCCGCCCCAATCGCGGTGGCCAATCCCAGACCGATCGATTGAAAAGCTTGGGTAAAGCAGAAACCATATTCGTCCGGCACGTTCAGAAACTGGCTCGGATAGCCCATGAAGTTGCCCGAATCCACGCTCACAATGCGCTCGGATGGCAGCATCTTATCCAGCGCCTTGGTCAAGGTGCGGGGATCGATGAGCTGGCCGTCTGAAAGGTCATCGAACTCCACTTGCTGCCAGTGGATTGAGGATCCAATACGAGCCGCAACAGCCGGACCGCGGTAGCCTTCACGTACCTCAACGCCGGTAGTTAGTAAGGTCTCGAGAGTGTCCGCAGCAACCTGAGCCGAATCGCCCACCACGCCCAGATCGATGGGCCGGTTGGCACCAAGCGCCTGTTCTTCGAGGTCAACCTGGACCACTTTGGTGTCAGCCCCGATCAGGTGACCGTGACGCATGGTCCACATGTTCAGGGCACAGCCGAAGCCGACGATGAGATCGGCATCAGCTATCAACTCAGCCGCCAGCGGGGACGAGAATCCGCCCGAGATCCCCAGATTGAACTTCTCCCCATTGAACAAACCCTTGGCTACCGCGGAGGTCGCCACCAGGGCACCGGCATGAGCTGCGAGGGCGAGAATTTCGTTCCGCGCGCCGCGACCCCCGCGCCCGGCGACGAACACCGGGCGCCGGGCATCGGCCACTAATCGGGCCAAAGCCTGGACAGCAGCACGCGAAGGCCGGATGGGCTCAACCGGAACCACGCCAGGTACAGTGGCGGCTTCTGTGGGAGCCTCTTGGGCCTGCACGTTCAGCGGCAGGTTCAGCACAACAGTGCGCCGGTCATTCACAGCGCGGCGGTAGGCCCGGACGGTGTCCGCCACTGCGCTGGCAGCAGAGTGCACGCGTTCTGGCACAGCATAAACAGATGCTCCAAGTGCATCTTGGTCCATGGCGAAGTTTGAGTACACTGCACTGGGAGCAGCCTCAGCGGCAAGAACGATCATGGGAGTGCGGGACTTGGCGGCCTCACCAATGCCGGTTGCAGCGTTGGTTAGACCGCACCCTTGATGCACGGAGACCAAGGAAACCTTGCCGCTGGTTCGCGAATAGGCGTCAGCCATGGTGGCTGCGCCTCCCTCATGCCGCGCCGCAGTAAACGGGACGCCGTGCTCCATGAGCGCATTGGTAATGGTGAAGTTCCCCGAACCCACCACACCAAAGCAGTGGCCAACGCCCAGCTCAGCCAAGGTTTTTCCGACTAGTTGTGCAATATTCATGACTGCTTCCTTAGCTGCGTAGTGGCCTCGACGCTAGAGCAGCACAATTACTGCGCCGGGATCAGTGCCAGCACGCGGGTGGGCGCTCCTGTCCCACCAACAATAGGCAGTGGAGCCACCACAATCATGGCCCCGTGCGCCGGCAGCTTGTCCAGGTTCTTCAGTGAGGTGATCCCGTACTTGTCAGCGCCCATAAGGAAGTAGTGCATGGGGAATGGCGGGTTGAGCGCGGCTGCTTCACCGGCGTCGATCCCCACGGTTTCCACGCCGATTCCGGAAATCTCCGGCTGTTGGGCAATCCACTGCGCGCACTCTGCCGTAAATCCGGGGGTGTGCGATCCGGTCTCATCCAAGTTCAGGAACGCTTCCTGGCTGTGATCATACTGGTCCCATCCGGTGCGGAACAGCAGCCACGAATTGGCCGGGAAGGCACCATTTTTTTGCTGCCACGCAAGCAGATGTTCGACGTCGATGAGAAAGTCGGGGTTCTCAGCGGACTCTGCGCTGAAGTCGAGTACTACGGCGGGACCCACCAGGCGGGCCGGGTCCAGTTGCGAAACGTCCTTGCCGTCGCGGCCGGAGATCCAGTGGATCGGCGCGTCGATATGGGTGCCGATGTGCTCACCGGTGTGGATGTTGTGGTGCTTCCAAAAGGGACCGGGCTCGTTGTACTCGGAGACAGCCTCAATGCTGAAGTCGATCAGGTTGGCGAACGGCTCGGGCAGAACCAGGGTAGGAGTGTCGGCCGAAAGCGGCGCGGTCAGGTCGCAAACCTCGACGGCTCCGGTGGCCAGTGAGGACAGCACTGCAGTGAGAGGACTCAAGGAATCTCCATAAGTGAGGACGGAACGCACCGTCAGGGCAATGATTTGTTAATCATCTGACGGTATTTTGGTGCGAATAGACAGCCCTGCTCACATGGCGGATTCCTGCGGGTCACACTTGCTCATTAATCCAACGCCCCGTAGCCTAACTCCCTGATACTACTTAACCGTCTACCAGCCCGAGTTAACCGTCTACCAGCCCGAGGTGATGGCCGCTGTAGCCCGCACCTGCAACACCAACGCTGGCAGCCAGGGCCGAAACGGCGGCATGCTCGTCGGCCGAGAGCACTACGGCTGTTGAACCAACACTTTCCTTGATCCGTGAGGTATGACCGGTCCGGGAATGGGGACGATCCAGGGTTGCTGCGCAAGAAACCACGCGAGGGCAATCTGGCCAGAACTAGCACCCTTTGTCTCAGCAATTGCAGTGACCTGGTCAAGAAGTCCCTGATTCGCTGGCCGATTCTGTTCGCTGAACTTCGAAATGGTGGTTCGCATATCTCCGCTCGCGTACTGAATCCGTTGAGCCACGGCCCCGGTCAGGAAACCTTTACCGAGCGGACTAACCTCGAACGTTCATGAGGCGCGGTATCTGCTGGTTCAAGACTGATCGTCAGCCTGATGGGTCCTATTCTGGCATTTGGGTGTGACTGCGAGTGTGCATTATGGGTGTCCTTTCACTCATCCTAAAGTCACGTTAAGAAGGAAAGGGCCCTGTCAATATGACCGGACCCCTCCCTCTCGACAATTGCCAACTCTTGAGAGTCTTTACGCCTGTGGGAGCACGCTCTTGTAGACCTCGAGGGTCTGCTCGACAATCGATTCCCACGAGAAGTGGTCTCGGGCGCGCTGGCGGCCCTTCTCTCCCATGGCCCGTGCTCGGGCGGGATCGTTGACAACTTCAATCATCGCAGCGGCAAAGTCCGCTACGAACTTCTCCGGATCCAAGGGCGTTCCAGTACCGTCGGAGACCTGCTCAAGAGGAACCAACAACCCCGTTTCGCCGTGAGCCACCACCTCCGGGATTCCACCGGTGGCACTGGCAACCACGGCAGCACCGCACGCCATGGCTTCCAAATTCACAATGCCCAACGGCTCATAAATGGACGGGCAAGCAAACACCGTGGCATGACTGAGCACCTGCATCAGTTCAGCGCGAGGCAACATGCGCTCGATGACGATGACGCCGTCGCGCTGGGCTTTCAAGCCTTCAATGAGCTCATTGACCTCGGCACCAAGCGCAGGAGTATCGGCAGCACCGGCACACAACACCAACTGCACCTCGGGAGGCAGTGCCGCGGCCGCCTTCAAAAGGTAGGGGACACCCTTCTGACGCGTAACACGCCCAACCCACACCACGCTGGGACGGTCCGGATCAATACCAAGTGAACGGACGACGTCGTCCTTCTCATCCCGCTGCCACGCATCGACGTCAATGCCGTTGTGAATGACCTTCACCTTCGCCGGATCTACATCGGGGTAGCTGCGCAAAATGTCCTGACGCATGCCATCCGAGACAGCAATAATCGCAGCGGCAGCTTCATATGCAGTCTTTTCCACCCACGAAGAAACGGCGTAACCGCCACCCAACTGCTCAGCTTTCCAGGGGCGCAGCGGCTCAAGGCTGTGGGCGCTGAGCACGTGCGGGATGCCATGGAGCAGCGAGGCAATATGGCCGGCCATGTTCGCATACCAGGTGTGTGAATGGACCAGATCTGATCCTGCAATGGCCGAAACCACCTGCAAATCAACACCCAAAGTCTGCACCGCTGCATTTGCATCCGAAAGTTCCGGAAGATTTTCATAAGAGGTCACATTTGCCCCATGAAAATCCTTCTCCCTTTTCTTTCCGAAGGCATGCACATGCAAATCTGCTTTGGCTGCCAAGACACGGCTGAGCTCGGCCACATGCACGCCGGCTCCACCATAAATCTCGGGCGGAAACTCTTTTGTCACAATGTCTATACGCACCCTCTCAAGGTAGTCTGTCTGGACACATTTGTTCTAGTGTGAAGTTGTTGTGACTCATAGATAAGACACAGCACGGTGCACCATTCAAGCTGTCGGAGGTTGGGATCATGTCAGTAAAGAAAGTTCTGGCGATCGTGTTAGCAGGCGGTGAGGGCAAGCGATTGATGCCCTTGACAGCAGACCGCGCAAAACCGGCCGTTCCATTCGCAGGATTCCGGTTGGTTGATTTCGCATTGTCCAACTTGGCAAATTCGGGTTATTTCAAAATCGTCGTGTTGACGCAATACAAATCCCATAGTTTGGACCGTCATATTTCAGAAACGTGGCGCATGTCCACACAATTGGGTAACTACGTTGCCTCGGTTCCGGCACAACAGCGCCGCGGCAAGAGCTGGTTTTTGGGTAGCGCCAATGCCATCTATCAATCCATGAACCTGATCGTCGATGCTGAACCGGACATTGTTGTTGTGGTTGGCGCTGATCACGTTTATCGCATGGACTTCGAACAGATGGTCCAAAGCCATATTGCCTCCGGTGCACGCGCCACAGTTGCCGCCGTGCGTCAGCCCTTGGAAATGGCCGATCAGTTTGGTGTCATCGAGATTGATGAAGCCAAGATCGACGGAGCGATCGGCGCCCACAAAATTTCCGCCTTCGTGGAGAAACCAGAATCGACGCCTGGACTTCCTGATGCTCCGGACCAGTTCTTGGCTTCCATGGGCAACTACGTCTTTGATGCCGATGCACTCGTTGAGGCTCTGGAGCATGATGCCGTCCAGGAACACACCAAGAATGACATGGGCGGGGACATCATCCCTTACTTTGTCCGTCGCGATGAGGCGTTTGTCTACGACTTCTCCACGAACGACATCCCGGACGCCACCGATCGGGACCGGAACTACTGGCGCGATGTAGGGACCATTGATTCGTACTACGACGCTCACATGGACCTGATCTCGCCTATGCCGATCTTCAACTTGTACAACAGGGCTTGGCCCATCTTCACCCGCAACACCACCTCGCCGCCGGCAAAGTTTGTCCGTGGGGAGCAGAACTCGGTGGGAACCGCGCTCGATTCGATCGTGGCTCCCGGTGTAGTGGTCTCCGGCGGTGTTGTGGAAAACTCCGTCTTATCCAACGATGTGTACGTCGCTGTCGGGGCACGTGTTCAAGAATCCGTCCTCATGGACAAGGTCATCGTCGGTGCCGGTGCTGTGGTGCGCAGAGCGATTATTGACAAGAATGTCAAGATCCCCGCGGGCGCCACGATTGGTGTGGATCCGGAACTCGACAGGGCTCGCGGCTTCACCATCACCGAATCCGGACTGACCGTTTTGAGTAAGGGGCAGATTGTTTCACCCCCGGATGCTCGGGAAAAGAAGCTTGCCTTGGCAGCCGCTGCAGAGCTTCCCGAAGCGCTGGAGTTGGCCATGGGTCGAGGCCAGCTGGCTCAGGAAACCCTTGACAAGGTGGTGAAGAACCAGATCGCAGCTATCAGCGCGGTACCCGATGGGTCAGCGTCTGACGGCGAAGAGGCTAACATTGTGGGGTGAGCGCCCCCGATTTAACCCCTGAAGAAATCCAAAATTGTCTAAAAGTTTTGGAGAACATCCACGTCTACGACGAAGAACATCCTGACTATATTTCGGTTCGCCGAGCTACAGGCAAGATGTTCAAGGCCGTCAAACGGCACCGCCGAGTAGTCAAGCGTGACGCGATCAATGACGCCGATAAGGCTGTTATTGCGTTGACCGCGACGGCAGCTCCTGACCGGATCGACGATGAGACGCGGGGTAACAAACTCAAACCGTCAGCGACGGGTGAGACGGCGGGGACGCTGCTGCGTTCCCGCCCGTGTTACATCTGCAAGCAGCACTACACACTCGTGGATGCTTTCTACCACCAGCTATGCCCGGACTGTGCCGCGTTCAACCATTCCAAGCGCGACGCACGGACCGATCTGAGTGGCAAGCGCGCCCTGCTAACAGGTGGCCGCGCGAAAATTGGCATGTACATTGCCTTGCGGCTGCTGCGAGACGGCGCGCACACCACCATCACCACCCGTTTCCCCAAGGACGCGGCCAGGCGCTTTGCCGCCATGGAAGATAGCGGTGAATGGCTTCACCGGCTGCGCGTAGTGGGTATTGACCTGCGCGATCCAACCCAGGTGGTGGCCCTGACCGATTCCCTCAACGAGGCCGGGCCCCTGGATATCATCATCAACAATGCTGCGCAGACGGTGCGCCGCTCAGGCAACGCCTACAAGCCTTTGGTGGACGCCGAGTTGGAAGAGCTCCCCACGGACACCCCCATGCCGGAGTTGGTCACTTTTGGTCACGCCCATGACAAGCATCCGCTGGCTTTGGCCACGCAGATGATGGAGCACCCGCAGCTGGCAGGCGATGAGATCGCCTCACTGGCCCTCTCCATGGGATCGGCCTCGCTAGAACGCATTGAAGCCGGCACCGCCATCGACGCAGGCGGTCTGGTTCCCGATGTCGCCGCGATCAACAGCTGGACCCAGGTGGTTGATCAGGTTGATCCGCTGGAGATGCTCGAGGTCCAGCTCTGCAATGTTACGGCACCGTTCCTGCTCGTATCCCGGCTCCGCCCGGCCATGCAGGCATCCAGCGCCAACCGCAAGTACATTGTCAATGTCTCCGCCATGGAGGGCCAGTTCTCCCGCGCCTATAAGGGACCCGGCCATCCCCATACCAACATGGCTAAGGCCGCTCTGAACATGCTCACGCGCACTAGTGCCCAGGAAATGCTCGATTCCGACGGCATTCTCATGACCGCCGTGGATACCGGTTGGATCACCGATGAACGCCCGCATTACACCAAGGTTCGCCTCGCCGAAGAGGGCTTCCATGCGCCCTTGGACTTGGTGGACGGCGCCGCCCGCGTCTACGATCCCATCGTCATGGGTGAATCCGGCGAAGACCAGTACGGTGTTTTCCTAAAGGATTACAAGCCCAGCCCGTGGTGAAGGACGACGCCGGCAGGCTGGCTTTTGCGGCATCCTTGCGGACATTAGGGCCAGGTTTGGCAGCCGCCTTCGCGGCCGTGGCCGTCTCCTTAGCGGTCCACGCCCTGGTGCCGATGCTGCCGGCGATGACTGTCGCCGTCGTACTTGGTATTGCCGCTGTCAACCTGCCCGGGACCTCGGCGTGGTGCCAAGGCCCGTGGCGGGCAGGGCTGAACTTTGCCGGCAAGCACCTGATGCGGGTGGGGATCGTTTTTCTGGGGCTCAAGCTCAGCCTGGGCGACATCATGGATCTGGGCTGGATCAGTGTTGCTCTTGTGGTGGCAGTGGTTTTGCTCAGTTTCGCTGGAACGTTTGTGCTGGGGAAGCTGTTCCGGCTCGGCGGCGACACTCCCCTGCTGATCGCCACCGGCTTTTCCATCTGCGGCGCCTCGGCGATTGGCGCCATGGCAGCTGTCAAGGGCACTAAACACGAGGACACCGTGTTGCCCGTGGCGCTGGTGACCCTCTGCGGCACCCTTGCCATTGGTGTCCTGCCGCTGCTCATGCACCCGCTGGGGCTCACACCTCTGCAGTTCGGCCAGTGGGTGGGCGCGGGCGTTCATGATGTGGGGCAGGTGGTGGCCACGGCTCAAACTGCTGGAAGCGTTGCACTCAGTGCCGCCGTGGTCATTAAGTTGACCCGTGTAGTGCTACTGGCGCCGATCGTGGGTGTTGCCGGGGCGATGGAACGGCGGCGGCACAAGAACGCAGCGGAGACGGGCACGTTTCCGCCTGTCATCCCCCTCTTTGTGGTGGGCTTCTTGGCGCTGGCGGCCCTGCGCACCACGGGGTGGTTGCCGGAAGCTGGCATTGAGGCCGGCGCCTTGGCCCAGGACATAGCCCTTGGCGCAGCGCTCTTTGGCCTAGGTTCCAGTGTCCGGGTCCGCGATCTACTGGATACCGGGTTGCGGGCCACCGTCATGGCTCTATGTTCTTGGGCGCTCATCGCACTACTGGCTTTCGGCGCCGTGCACCTGATGGCTGCCTGATCTGCATTAAGAGCCCGTGCGTGATTGAATCACAGGGTGTCTAATTTCAATCTCTCGCGCAACGATGCCGCCACCCGTAAATCCTTCCTCACCGTCCACAGCTACGACGTCGAGCTAGATCTCAGCGAGGCGCAAGACCTCTCAGTTCCTGGATTCGCCAGCCGAACCAGCATTTCTTTCGCAGCGGACCTCTCCGTGCCGGACTCGGCGCAGACCTTTCTGGACTTCATGGGACTCGGCGTGGAGTCGGTTCTGCTGAATGGAGCGCCGCTGGACGTTGCTGAGGTGGTGGATGATGCAAGGATTCACCTTCCGGGTCTCGCCGCCGAGAACGAGGTGGTGGTCACCGCAACCGCCGCCTACTCCACCAGCGGCGAGGGCCTGCACCGATTCGTGGATCCCGCCGACGGCCAGACCTACACCTACACCCAATACGAACCGGCCGACGCCCGCCGGGTCTTCGCCAACTTTGAGCAGCCAGACCTCAAGGCTCCCTTCACCTTCCACGTCACGGCACCGAGCGGCTGGGAAGTGGCTTCCAACCAGTCCGTAGTGAGCAAGGCGCCCACGGCGAAAGCTACAGTGGCCGCTCAGGCTGAGCTCCCCGACTCCGGCACCACCCGATGGGACTTCGCCCCCACGCTCCCCATCTCTACCTACATCACCACGGTGTTGGCCGGACCGTACTTCAAAGTCGAAGACCACTTCACCATGGCTTTCCCACCCGAGAGCACGCACGCAGGCACGAGCGTGGATATCCCCTTGGCCGCCTATTGCCGGGCATCCCTGGCGCCGCATTTTGATGCTGATGAGATCTTCAAGGTCACCAAGGCGGGATTGAAGTACTTCAACGAGCTCTTCGACTACCCGTACCCGTTCGGCAAGTACGATCAGGCGTTTGTGCCCGAATACAACCTTGGCGCCATGGAGAATCCGGGCCTGGTAACCTTCACCGAGGCCTACCTCCACGCCTCTCGTGCCACCGATTCCGCCTACCAGCAGCGCGCCAATACGATCATGCACGAGATGGCCCACATGTGGTTTGGCGACCTCGTTACGATGAGCTGGTGGGATGATCTGTGGCTGAAGGAATCCTTCGCCGATTTCATGGGCCATCTGGCCGTGGCCGAAGCCACCGAGTGGGGTCAGAAGTCCTGGATCATGTTCGCCAGCCGCCGCAAGGCATGGGCGTACACGCAGGACCAGCTTCCCACCACGCACCCGATCGTGGCTGACATCCCCGATTTGGAAGCTGCCAAGGCCAACTTTGACGGCATTACCTACGCCAAGGGCGCCTCCGCGCTCAAGCAGCTGGTGGCCTATGTTGGCCAGGACGCGTTCATCGCCGGCTCCCGGGAGTACTTCCGCAACCATGAATACTCCAACACCACCCTCAACGATCTGCTGGAACCGCTGAGCCACGCATCGGGCCGCGATCTCAACGAGTGGGCCAGCCAATGGCTGGGCACCTCCGGGATGTCCACGCTGATCCCTGATCTGGACACCGACAAGGGTGCCGTGACCTCCTTGACCATCAAGCAGACATCCCTGGATCCGGTCACCGGCAGCACGGCCCTCCGCCCGCACCGCTTGGGCATCAGCTTCTTCACGTACGACGCCGGAGCCTTGGTCAAGAGCCAATCGTTCACACTCGATGTGGTGGGCGCTGAGACGGTCGTGACCGACGCCGTGGGCTCCCCCGTTCCCGATCTAGTGCTCGTGAACGATCAGGATCTCAGCTACGCCAAGGTGCGCTTGGACCCCGGTTCGATGAGCACGGCACTGTCGAGCGTTGGCCGCATTGTTGATCCGCTGGCCCGCAGCCTGGTCTGGTCGACCCTGTGGAATGCGACGCGTGACGGCATGCTCCCGGCAACCGTGTATCTTCGCACCGTGGCGTCCCACGCCGGTGGCGAAGCTGACACGAGCTTGCTGCAGACTCTGGCTGACAACGCACTGCACGCAGTGAACCACTACTGCCCCGCCGCAGACCGGGCCCATGCCGCGGAACTGTTGCTGGCCGGCGTCGAACATCATCTGGGCCAGGCCACACCTGGCAGCGACGAACAGCTGATCTGGGTGCGCACCCTTGCGCTCCTGGGTAGGGGCAGCGACGCTGTGAACTCCCGGAGCCGGGAACTTCTCGCCGGAAGTGACGTGCCGGAAGGCCTGAAAGTGGATGGCAGCCTGCGCTGGCTCCTGTGGCAGCAGCTCGCTGCGCGTGGTGCAGCAACGATTGCCGAGCTCGATGCCGAGTTGGCCGCCGATACCACCGCTGAACACCGTGCCAACCACTGCACGGCCGTGGCAGCACTGCCCGAGGCCGCCTTGAAGCAACAGCGTTGGGCCGAAGCCGTGGAGCAGACTGCACTGAGCAACCAGCTGTTGAGCGCCACGATTGAAGGCTTCATGATGGGTAGCCAGGAATTGCTGGAGCCGTATGCAGAACGGTACTTTGAGGTCATTGAGTCGGTGTGGAACACTCGGAGTTTGGAAATCGCCGGTCGCATTGTCCGAGGACTGTTCCCGGCGCACCAGGATCTGGCTGGCGGGCTCACCCCGGAGCACCACCCGGTGGTCCACCGTACGGACCAGTGGTTAGCAGAGCACCCAAACGCTGCCAGGGGTCTTCGCCGGATCGTCCTCGAACAGCGTGATCACCTCCTGCGAGCATTGCGTGCGCAGGCAGGGAGGTAATCAAGACCATCGGAATAAGTTGTAGTTTCAACTAGTTGCTAGGGAGTATGGTCTCCCAACAAACCGCTGTCTCCCGCCGTCCACACCCCAAGCGCACCCTTTGGATCGTTCTTGCCTCAGCCTTGATCCTCCTTCTGGCAGCCGCCGGGATCTGGCGGGGCATGAATGCCACCTCCTCAGATACGCCCGCAGGGTCTAGCGCCACAGGAGCAACAGCCGCCGTCTTGCCGGACAGCACCCAGCTGGGCACGATCGAACTGCGCACTGCAGCACTGGCACCCATGCGTGACTTCTATGTGGACGCGGTGGGCCTCGAGGTGCTCGGAGAGTCCTCCGAGCACCTCAGCCTAGGCAACAACGGCGTCGAACTGCTATCCGTCACACGCACTGACGGCCTTAGCGCAGATTCGCCCACCGAGGCCGGGCTCTACCATTCGGCAATCCTCTATCGCACCGCACAAGCACTTGCCCAGACGCTGTTGAACGTGGTCACCGAAGCTCCACAGAGTTATGCAGGCAGCGCGGACCACGCAGTGAGCCTGGCGTTCTACTTCTCTGATCCCGACGGGAATGGTCTGGAGCTCTATAGCGACACCCCAAGGGAGGAGTGGGTTTGGAAAGACGGACTTGTCCAGATGGGATCAGCAGTACTGGATCCCAACGCGTTCCTCAACGAGCATCTAGGCGCAGCCGCCACGGATGCAGCAGCAACGGTAGGGCACGTGCACCTGCGCGTGGGTGACCTGAAGCAGGCTCGCGCGTTCTACGCCGACACGCTCGGTTTCGCCGTCACTGCCGAAGCGAACGGGGCACTCTTCTACGCGGCCGGCGGATACCACCATCACCTTGCGACAAACACGTGGAGCAGCGCCGGCGCCAAGGCTAGGGGCGAGAGTTCGGGGCTGGGAAGCCTCGCTGTTCACGTGGGCGATGAAGCCGCGCTGCAGGACGTTGCACGGCGCCTCAGTGATGCTGGGCTGACTTTTATGCAGGAGTCTGGCCTCATCACTGTCGATGACCCCTGGGGCAATACGGTGCGCTTACTCGCCTAAGGTCTAGGGCGTTGGGGTCTAGGGCGTTGAGGTCTATTGAGTTGGGTGCCGGAAAGGACCCATCTCCCCCAGGTAAAAACCATTCCCAAAAAGACGGCCAGCCAGGCTGCCGCTGCGGCCCAAGTGGCTACGTTGCCCAGCCAGGCCACCAACGGCATCTGGTTGACGGTGCCGAATCTGTAGGTGGCCACGGCAAACATGCCCAAAGGGAACACCACCGACCACAAGGAAGTGGAGTAGTTCAGCGGCTCGCGCCTAACTAGGTGGCGCCAGAAGCCGAAGGCCACCAGCAACGGCACCCACCACAACCCAAAGGCCCAGAGCAGATAGCTGATGCCACCCACCGTGGGACCGGCCATCTGGACAACAGGAACATCCCCGGGTAGGTGCAAAATCATGGATCCGGCCAAGACTGTGATGGCTGTGGCACCCATGAAGATCCAGTTAGTGGGCACAATACCGCCTTGATTTTCACCGCCCGTCAGCAAGCGCAACATCACGAGCGTTGTCAGGGTCAAATACAGCATTATCCCGATACCCCACAGGGCCACTGCTGCGTCGCTGAGTAGACGCACCTGGCTGCCGCCGGTGGCGAGAGAAGCGGCGGCCATGGACAGCGATTGCGTGGATACGACCCATAAGAACCAGGTTCCGTCCACTGGGAGGAGCCGCGGACTTCTAGTCTCACCAATTTCTGTACGCAACATCATCGACAGCGGCACACCGTAGGCTAAAAACAGCCACAATGGGATGCTCATGGCCGCCATGATCCACGTGACAGCTGGCGCTACGGGATGAAAACCAATGCCCACCACGTTGATGGCCGCCACCATGGTCAGGTAGCCAAAACCCTTGTGTGGGTTTCGGAAATCGGCCACGACATGGTTGGTGTGGACCAGCAGCCGGCCCAGCAAGCCCACCATCAGCACCAGCAAACCGCCAACGGCGATCCACAGCAGCGTCCACGATGCCCGGGACCAGCCAGCATCTAGGAGCGCCGCGGCCACGATGCCCGTGGCCATGACAAAAGCAAAGGAAGCCGTGGGTTGGTTCGGCCAGTTGTTCCTGATGCGTGAGGTGGCACGGGCTAAGTGGCTCATGGCACGCGGTGGAGCCATTCTTCAGTGCCGAACTTACTCTCAACCCTGCGCTGTGCTTCTTCCAGTTCGGATTCTGTGAGCGTCACCAGCTGAGCGTCATAGCGGGCGGCAAATGTTTCAGACATGCGCTCCACTATCTCTTGCCGGCTCATGCCGCTCTGCCGGCGCAAGGGATCCACGCGCTTCTTTGCCGAACGGGTCCCTTTATCCGAGAGCTTCTCCTTGCCGATACGCAGCACTTCCACCATTTTGTCGGCGTCGATATCGTAGCTCATGGTCACATGGTGGAGCATAGCCCCATTGCTCAGCCGCTTCTGGGCTGCGCCACCAATCTTGCCTTTGTCCGTGGCAATGTCATTGAGCGGAACATAGAACGCTTCAATGCCCATGGATTCCAGGGCCGCCAGCACCCAGGCATCAAGGAACTTGTAAGAGTCCTCGAAGTTCAAGCCATCCACCAGGGTCTGGGGCAGATACAGCGAGTACGTGATGCAGTTACCGGCCTCCATGAACATGGCACCGCCACCAGTGATCCGGCGCACCACATTGATGCCGTACTTTTGCACGCCTGCCGGTTCCAGTTCATTGCGCACTGATTGGAAGCTGCCAATCACCACGGCTGGCTCATCCCAGTCCCAAAAACGCAGCGTGGGGTTGCGTAGACCTGCGCCCACTTCTTCTGTGAGCACCTCATCCAGCGCCACGTTCAGTGCCGTCGGCAGAATTGTCGGGGCAATAATGTCCCACGTGTGGTCGATCCAGCTAGTTGCCTTGGTCAGGGCGCGACGTACCGTGATGGCCACGGCTTGTGCCGAGAAACCAAATAGCACAGCATCCGCAGGCAGCGCCACGGTGATGGCTTCCGCCAACGCATCAGCTGACAGGCTGGCAGATAAGCCGTTCAGTGCTGCGTTAATGTCATCGAGCGCTTCGTCAGGTTCTAGGAAGAAATCACCGCTGACGTGGACATCGTGGAGTAAACCGTCCGTGACAGAGCAGTCAACCACCACTAACTTACCGCCGTGGACCTTATATTCGCCGTGCAATTGGGAAGCCATGACTACATCTTCCCAAGTGGAACGCACCAAGTGCAAAAAAGCAGGGCCCGCACCAACCGGCGCGGACCCTGCTTGAAAAAACTATGGAAAGAAGTATTACTTCTTGCCGAAGCCTGCGAAGCGAGCGTTGAAGCGCTCGACGCGGCCGGCGCTGTCCATGATGCGCTGCTTGCCCGTGTAGAACGGGTGTGACTCTGAGGAGATTTCAACGTCGATGACGGGGTAGGTGTTGCCGTCTTCCCACTCGATGGTCTTCTTGGACGTCGCGGTGGAGCGCGTCAGGAACTTGGTGCCGGAGGCCAGGTCGTTGAATACAATGGCTTCGTACTTGGGGTGGGTGTTCTGCTTCACAGTGAACCTCAGAGTGTTATTGCCTGGTTTTTGCCAGACTGATGAATGTTATGGCCACAAGGACCAGCTAGAAACTTTACCGGTTCACACCCATTTCACCAAGCCCGCGACCGTAAGGCCGCCAAGGCGCTGTCGGCATGGACATCCATATTGGTTTCGCTGGAGATCTGATACCGCAGAATTTGGCTAGAATCCACAATGAATGTGGCTCTTTTCGTCGGAAGTGACTTTGCCAACAGGCGACGCCGGACGCCGAAGATATCAGCCACCGCACCCTCACGGTCGCTCAGGAGCGGGTAGCTAAAGTGGTTTTTGGTGGCGAAGTCGAGTTGCTTGGCCACCGAATCGGTGCTGATGCCGACCATCGAGGCCCCTTCGGCGGCAAATTCTGCTGCCATGTCACGGAAATGACAGGCCTCTTTGGTGCAGCCACCGCTGCCCGCCAACGGGTAGAAAAAAATCACCACTGGACCGTTGGCGCTCAGCTCGGAAAGGCTGCGGACCTTCCCGTGCTGGTCTGGCAAGGAGAACTCGGCAACTTTCTCATCAATCTTCATGCTTCAACACTACTCTCGGGAGACAGCGTTAGCGCTCTTTGAGGTCCGCGGATCGGTGGCGAAGAAGGCTACCGCGCTGGCGGCTGCAACATTGAGCGAGTCCACTCCAGCGTACATGGGAATCATGACCGAATGGTTTGCCGCGGCTAACGTCTCAGCACTGAGCCCGTAGCCCTCGCTGCCCAAGATCAGTGCCAACTTCTCCTCGTTGCGGGCGGCAAGCTCATGGATAGTGAGCGAATCGGGCAAAAGGGCGAGGGCCGCCGTCGTAAATCCGGCCTCCTGGAGCATCTGGAAACCACTGGGGCCTTCGGGCAAGCGCGCCCACGGAACCTGAAATACCGCTCCCATGCTGACGCGAATACTACGCCTGTACAAAGGGTCGCCACAGCGCGGACTGATCAGGACAGCATCAATGCCGAGCGCGGCAGCGCTACGGAAGATGGCACCAATATTGGTGTGGTCGCTGATGTCTTCCAGCACGGCCACGCGGCGTGCCTCGGCCAGCAAGGTGGGGATCTCCACCGGCGCGGGGCGGTGCATGGCGGCCATGGCTCCACGGTGTAGGTTGATGCCGGTGATCTCCTCCAGCATGGCCCCGGTACCCACGTAGGCGGGGATGTCCGGATGTGCTGCCAGCACATCCGCTATCTCCGGCAACCGTTTCTCTGCCAGGAAAAAAGAACGCGGTCGGTGTCCGGCGGCGAGTGCGCGGCGGACTACCTTGGGACTTTCGGCAATGTAGAGGCCCTCGGCGGGTTCCCTCGTTTTACGGAGCTGCACATCGGTCAGGGAGTGATAGTCGCTGACGCGGGGATCGCTGGCGGTTTCAAGACGGATGATCATGCGGCCACCAATTTCTGGATCATAAAGAACAGGGCCACCACGCCGAGCGTGACAATGACGCTGCGCAGGACTAGGGGAGATAGTTTTCGGCCAATGCGGGCCCCCATGAATCCACCCGCTAGGGAACTGACCGCAATCAGCGCCACGATCTGCCAAATGATCTTTTCGGGAGCAAATAACAGGTACGAGATAGCAGCCACAACATTGACGCTGAGCGAGAGGAGGTTTTTTACTGCATTGGCGTTTTGCAGGGTGCCGGACATGAAAATACCCAGAATCGCTACCAGCAGCACGCCCTGAGCGGCCACAAAATACCCGCCATAGACGCCCGTCAAATACACCAATGCCACCATGGCGAGATCGTGCGTGCGGGCAGTGGGCCCGGCGCCGCGCCTAGCTTGGATGGCTCGTTGGAGTCGCGGTTGGAAGATGACCAGGGTCAATGCCAGCACAATCAAGGCCGGCGCTACCAGTGCGAACACGGACTCCGGCAGGTGCAGGAGCAGGTAGGCTCCGGTGATGCCGCCGAGGATGGACGCCGGCATGAGCTTGATCAGATTCGACTTCATGCCACGCAGCTCGCGGCGGTAGCCCCAGGTGCCGGAGACTCCCCCGGCGATCAAGCCCATGGCGTTGCTGACCACAGCCATGACCGGGGCCACTCCCAGAGCGATCAGAATAGGGAAGGTGACCAGTGTGCCGGAACCAACCACAGAGTTGATGGTTCCGGCCCATAAGCCGCCGAGCAGTATGAAGAAGGATTCGAGCGCGTTCACTGCCGGGGAAAAGTCCTTCGCAAAATGGTGGGGAGAAAAATACGGTTAGCGACTGCCGGTGGTGGCTAGTGGCGTGCCGTTGCCGTGTACCGTCCGCCGTTGCTGGTGACGGTGAGCGGCAGGCCGAAGGTTCTGCTGAGGTGCTCTTCGGTCAAAACCTCAGCCAAAGGCCCCTTAGCCACAACGCCGCCATCGCGGAGCAACAGCGCGTGGGTGAAGCCGGGCGGGATTTCCTCGAGATGGTGGGTGACCAGCACGGTACTCGGCGCGAAGGGATCTGCGGCCAGTTCACTCAAACGCTTGACGAGTCCTTCACGGCCGGCCAAGTCCAGTCCGGCACCGGGCTCATCCAGCAGCAGCAATTCGGGATCGCTCATCAGTGCGCGGGCAATCTGAACGCGCTTGCGTTCGCCGTCGCTCAAGGATGCGAAGGGGCGGTTGAAGAAGGTGGAAACCCCCCACTCTTCCAAAAGCCCAAAGGCGCGGCGTTCGTCGTCGCGCTCGTAATCCTCACGCCAACGCCCGGTCACTCCGTAGGAGGCGGTCACCACCACGTTGAGAACTTTTTCGTGCTCCGGGATCTGGTGAGCCAGAGCCGCGGAGGCCACACCGATCCGGGGGCGCAACTCAAAGACGTCGACGGCGCCCAGCACCTCATCGAGGATGCCTGCTACGCCACGGGTTGGGTGCATACGGGCCCCGGCAATCTGCAGCAGGGTGCTCTTGCCAGCACCATTAGGCCCAAGCACCACCCAGCGCTCACCCTCGGCCACATGCCAATCGATGTTGTCCAATAATGTCTTGGTGCCGCGGACTACGCTGACACCGGCCAAACCCAAAACTTCGCTCATAAGCACTGAGCCTATGACAAGGAAGGCGGCCAATGCTAACCGAAGCGGCGCCATCACAAGCCACTGAGGCAAGCGGTGCCCCGGATTGGTTAGAATACTTCTCATGCCCTCCACATTTACTGCAGTCAGCTACGGCCAAACGCTCTCCCCCACAGCCCTTGCGAAGGTACGGTCGGTTTTGACCGATCATGGTTACACGGTGGCCAGCGAACGCACGGAGAACCACCCCGGATTTGTGGCGGCAGTGCTGGAATTGGGCTCATTGGCTCCCAGCGGAGCCAGCGATGCTCAGGCAGCAGCACGCATTGCCCGCCTTCGCGCGGCACTGGCAGATGTTGCCCAGGACGGGGTGAGTACCGCCGTGGTCCCCGATTCGCTGCGGGAAGCGACACGCAAGTTCATCATCATGGACGTGGATTCCACCCTGATCCAACAAGAAGTCATTGAAATGCTGGCCGCCCATGCCGGAAAGGAAGCAGAGGTGGCCGAAGTCACCGAGGCTGCCATGCGCGGGGAGCTGGATTTCGCGCAGAGCCTGCACCACCGTGTAGCTACCCTGGCCGGGCTGCCGGAAAGCGTACTCGCAGATGTGGGCGCAAAAATTAGGCTGTCCGAGGGTGCCGAACGGCTGGTGGCTGACGCCAAAGCAGCCGGGCATGTGGTGTGTGCAATCTCAGGTGGTTTCTCCCAGATTCTGGCTCCGTTAGCGCAACGTCTGGGCCTGGACCACGCTATGGCCAACGATCTGGAAATTGTTGATGGACACCTGACTGGCAAGGTCAGCGGGGCCGTCGTGGACCGGGCGGCCAAAGCTGTGCAGCTGCGGGCATGGAGCACAGAAGCCGGCATCGGCGCCGACGCCACTATGGCCATTGGGGACGGTGCCAACGATCTGGACATGATGGCAGCAGCCACTCTGGGCGTGGCCTTCAACGCCAAGCCTGCTGTGCGGGCCGTGGCTGACGCCCAGATCAACATCCCGAACCTCGATGTGGCACTGGTACTGGCCAACATCTAATAAGCAACGGGTCGGCAACGCAATCCGTATGGCTTTCCATTCAAGGAAGCCATTTCATGTACATTTCGCGGCGCAGGACGTACAAGCTAACCATGTCATTGTCAGCCCTGAGCACTACGAGCAGACGCTTGAGGCCTTGGAAGAAATCGCAGATGTGGCGGCGTTCCACGAGGCGATGACAGATGAGGCCCCCAATATCCCTCCAAGAGCGTCCCGTCCTCAGAGTTCACATACTCAGAAGTTCACATGGGGGACTACAGCATCACCTTCACCGTTGACGAGAACATCCTCGTCGTAGCAGAGATCCAACTTGGCCACCGCCGTAACGTCTGCGAGCACTGACTACGCCCTGACGGTTCCGCTTTGGGCCACACCAGTGAACCGAAGAGTGTTCCGCAAACGGACGCCTGAAGGCTGTGCAGACGACAACAGAAATCCGTGCCCGCGACGTGTCAAAGCCACACCGCAGCTCTCGCCGTAGTGAGCGGCGTTGTCTCTAGACGTCCAAGGGAACATCTGTTTGCACAAGATGGCTATCCATTTAGTGGACCCGGGGTGATGAGCTGTGGCCCGCCTCATCATGTGGGCACCATAATAGTGGGGTAGCTCCACATCGGACGGCGCTTGCGGGAAAAGACGGCCGTCTAATGCCGTCTTTTCCCGCAAGCGCCCGCCCATTTTCGAAAGTCCTGCCGA
>NZ_JBFBLU010000003.1:0-440848 GCF_040686795.1 Specibacter sp. NPDC078709 | reverse complement strand
GGCACGGGCCCTGGCCGAGTACCAGAATCAAACCAATCAAGCAGCAGCTTAAGAAGAAAAACCAATCAAGCTGTCTCAAAAACTTGACGGGCGCATCCTGCTGATCGCTGTGGCCGTGTACATCCGCCTCCAGCTCAAGGAAACCCCGGTCTTCCAGGAGCTGGAAAAGCACAAGAACGTCACCAAGAACCCGCTCGGCACGCTGTGGCGCACCTCCAAGAAGAACGTCCTGATCGGCATTGGCTTGCGCATGGGCGAAAACGGCAACTCCAGCATCTACTCCACCCTCCTGGTCGGCTTCATGGCTGCCAAGGGCGGCGTCTTTGAAGGGGACAAATTCATCGGTCCCGTGGGCCTGCTGATCGCGGCTGGATTCGCCGCGGTCATGGTCATTTCCTTCGGTGCGATCTCCGACCGCGTTGGCCGCGTCAAGGTCTACCGCTACGGTGCACTGTTCCAGCTGCTCTTTGCCTTCCCGGCGTTCTACCTGATCACCCTGGGCCACGTCTGGCTTGTCTGGGCTGTCATGGTGGTGGGCATCTCCATCGGCGTGCAGTCCATGCTTGGCCCGCAGTGTGCCATGCTACCCGAGCTCTTCGGGGCCACCCACCGCTTCACAGGCGTCGCCATGAGCCGTGAAATCTCCGCCGTGTTTGCCGGTGGCATTGCGCCGATCGTTGGAGTCGCCCTGTTGGCTGTCACCAACCACTCCTGGCTGGTGCTCGCCGTGTACTCCGCGGTCCTAGCTGGAATCTCCTTCGTGACCACGTTCTTCACACCGGAAACCGCGGCCCGCGACCTGAACCTGGTTGAGGACGCCTCCTAACCTTCCGTTGACCAAGTGGCACCTGCTCCGGCGGGTGCCACTTGGCGTTTAAGGTCCCTTGGTGATGGACGACGCCGGTCCCGTCCCCCTGCGCTGGGAGGGCGAGCCTGTCGCCGTCGTACTTTAAGAGGGCAAGCCGCCACCAGGGTGCGGGCAAAACAGGGTGCGGGCATGCGAAAGGGGAGCCTTCCGCGAACGGAAGGCTCCCCTTGAGGAAGTGCTATTAGTAGAAGTGGACGGGGTCCACTGTGTGCAGCAGCGGCGTGCCGGCCTGGAAACGGGACAGGTTGTCGATGAAGCGCTCGGCGATCAGGCGGTTCTCGGCGGAGCTCAAGGCCGAGGTGTGGGGGGAGACCATGACGCGCGGGTGCTCCCAGAGCGGGCTCGCCTCCGGCAGCGGCTCGACGGCGAACACGTCCAGGCAGGCGTAGGAAACCTGGCCGTTGTTGAGAGCCTCAAGGAGCGCATCCTCATCAATGACCGTGCCGCGGCCCACGTTGACCACAATGGTGCCCGGCTTCATGGCGTTGAAGATCTCGGCGTTGATCATTTTTTCCGTGTAGGGGGTGCCGGGGAGGGTGTTGATCAGAATGTCGGCCGTGGCGACGAGGCCGGGCAGCCCGGCGGTGTCGGTGACAGTCTCGATTCCCTCGATGGGCTCCACGGTGCGCTTGGTGCCGCTGACGTTCATGCCAAGGGCGCGGGCCAGGCGGGCGGTTTCGAGGCCGATCTCGCCCAAGCCGGTGATGACCACGTTGGAGCCGCGGGCCAGGCGGGTGGGGGTGCGCAGTTCGGGCCAGTGCTTGGCGGCCTGGTCAGCAGCCAATTCGGCGCTGCGCTTGAGGCCGTTGAGGGCGCCCATCATGGCGAACTCACCCAACGGCAGGCCGTGCACGCCGGCTGAGCTGGTGACCTTGATGCGGGCCAGCTGCTCCGCCGTCAGGTTGGCTGCCTTTACGGCCCCGCCCGCGCCGGCGGCCATGGCCTGGATCCACTGGAGCTTCTCGCTGGAGGCAATTTCGGCCAGTCCGGCCGCGTTCTCGTTGGGGAAGCCGTACAGCACGTCGGCGCGCTGCAGCATCTCCCAGTAGCGAGCTTCCTGCTCCTGCGTGCGCTTGAACGCCGGATCGCCGGCGTGATCAGCGGGGAAGCGCTCCTGGGGGAGCAGCTCGGGTTCGTACAATACGGTCACGGACGGATTGGCGGCACGGATGGCCTCCACGTGCTCTGCTTCGAGCGGTACGGCAATCGCAACGGTGAGATTATTAGGCGTCATGATGTTCATCATACTGAATTGCGGATAGAATACTGAACAAATGTGGCGATGAGTCACTTTAAGAACCAAACCACAAAGTTGTGAGGACTGGTGTTCAATGACGCAAACCACTGATTCCCCCCGGCAGGCCCCGCCCGCCATTGGCTTTGTCGGCCTGGGCCACATGGGTGCCCCCATGGCCGCCAATCTGCTCCGCGCCGACTGGGACGTGACGGTGTGGAACCGTTCGGCTGCAGCGCTCGAATCGCTAGCCGCAGAGGGTGCCCGGACCGCGTCCGGCGTGGCCGAACTGCGAGATGCCAACGTCATCATCTTCATGCTCCCGGACTTGGGCTTCATTGAAGAAGCTGCGGAGCCGCTGCTAGCCGCATGGCGAGAAGCGCCACCGACACAGGGAACCGTTGTGGTGGTCATGAGCAGTGTCTCCCCGCAGGCGGTCCAGGCCTTCGGTGCCCGGGTAGCGGAAGCCTCTGTTGGCCGGGCGACCGTCATCGATGCTCCCGTCAGCGGAGGCACGGTCGGTGCCGAAAAAGGCACCCTAGCCATCATGGCCGGAGGAGACGCCGCCGACTTTGAGCGCATCGCCCCAGTACTGGACAGCATGGGCACCACCGTGCGCCTGCTGGGCCCGCTGGGCAGCGGATCCCTAGCCAAGGCCTGCAACCAGTTGTTGGTGGGAACCACCATGGCAGCCCTCGCCGAGGCGGCGGAGCTCGCCGAATCCTCAGGCATGGACGTTCCGGCGCTCTTTGAGGTGTTGGCCGGCGGTCTGGCCGGCAGCAACGTCCTGCGGCTCGGCGGGCCAAAGATCGCGGCCAAGGACTACACACCCACCGGCCCGGCGAAATTCATGCACAAGGACTTGGGATTCGTGCTGGAAAGTGCCGCCGCAGTTGGTTCCGCGACCCCCATGGCTAGTGCGGGACACGCCTTGTACGGCACCCTGAAGGATCAGGGCTTGGGGGACCAGGACCTGACAGTGGTGCGGGAAACCATCGCGCGGCTCGGCACCGGGAACAAGCCTTCGCCGCGATGACACGTGCGCGGTGACATGCTCGTGTGCCGGTGACACGTGCGCGGTGACCACCGCTTGGGTGAGCCGTGCGCCGTCGGACCTTTGAAAGTCTTCAAAATCATTGAAGCCCTAGATCGACTAAGACTAGAAAACCATTAAGGACAGAATTGATGAGTGGATTGTTTGACTTGACCGGCTGGGTGGCCCTGGTGACTGGTTCAAGCCGCGGAATTGGCAACGCCTTGGCGCGTGGACTGGCTCAGGCCGGGGCAACCGTGGTGCTTCACGGAATTGATCCGACGCGTCTGGCAGCAGCCGAGGCCGTCATGGCCGCGGATTTTGCCGAGGGGCAGATTCGCTCCGTCGCCTTCGATGTGACTGACGGTGTGGCGGCCGCGGAAGGCATTGCCTGGGTGGAGGAGAACGTGGGCCCACTGGAGATCCTGGTCAACAACGCCGGAATTCAGCACCGCGTTCCGTTGCTTGAGCTAGATGTGAAGGACTGGGATCGGGTCATCAGCACCGACCTGACCAGCGCCTTCCTCGTGGGCCGCGAAGCTGCCCGCGGCATGCTGGCACGCGGACACGGAAAGATCATCAACATTTGCTCGGTGCAGACAGATCTGGCCCGCCCCACCATCGCTGCCTACACCGCGGCCAAGGGTGGACTGCGAAACCTGACCCGTGCCATGACGGCAGAATGGGCCAGCGGTGGCCTGCAGATCAATGGCATCGCGCCCGGATACATTCACACCGAGATGACGCAAAACCTGGTCGATGACGAGACGTTCAACTCCTGGATCCTGGGCCGCACCCCGGCCAACAGATGGGGAACCGTGCAGGACCTGGTGGGGCCGGCCGTCTGGTTGTCCTCCGATGCCTCCAACTTTGTCAACGGCCAGACCATCTTCATCGATGGCGGCATGACGGTGGTGGTCTAAATGGCGAACGAACAACTCCCGCTTCCCGTGACAGCTGCGGCCGTCGTGGCTCACGGCAAGGACGATCTGCGGATTGACCAGGTGACGTTGGGTGAACCGCGTGCCGACGAGGCCGTCATTGAAATTGCCTACGGCGGCATCTGCGGCTCTGATCTGCACTACTGGCTGCACGGAGCTGCCGGGGAATCCATTTTGAAGGACCCCATGGTGCTGGGCCACGAGGTGGTTGGCGTCGTGGCCCGTGCGGCCGCGGATGGCACCGGACCTGGCGTAGGAACCCCCGTCGCCGTGCATCCGGCCACCCCGGCCCCGGGTGCGGCGAGGTACCCGGCTGATCGGCCCAACCTTTCCCCGGGTTGCACCTATCTGGGGAGCGCTGCACGCCATCCGCACACCGATGGTGCGTTCCTGCGCTACGCGAACTTGCCTACTCGCATGCTGCGGGTGCTGCCGGATTCCTTGCCCTTGCGCTTGGCAGCCTTGATCGAACCGGCCAGCGTGGCCTGGCATGCCGTCTCTCGGGCCGGTGACGTGCGTGGAAAATCGGCGCTCGTAGTGGGCTGTGGCCCCATTGGAACCCTCGCAATTGCCGTTCTCAAGCGCGCTGGGGCTAGCCATATCACTGCTGTCGATATGCATCAGAGGCCGTTGGACATTGCTGCGGCCGTGGGCGCTGATGTGTTGCTGCTGGCACCGGATGCCGAGAGAATTGCCGCAATCGAGGCCGATGTGGTGATTGAATCCTCCGGAAACCATTTTGGTTTGGGAACGGCCATCAATGGCGCAACGCGCGGTGGTCGAGTTGTCATGGTGGGCTTGCTCCCATCCGGTGCGCAACCGGTTGCCATCTCACTGGCGATCACGCGCGAGCTTGAGCTCCTGGGGTCATTCCGCTTCAATGAGGAAATTGTCGAGGTGATTGCCGCTTTGGCTGACGGTTCCCTTTTTGTGGAACCCGTGATTACGCATGAATTCGCACTCAGCGACGCCTTGGCTGCATTTGATATGGCTAAGAACTCGGCTCAGTCGGGGAAAGTTCTGCTCAACTTCGCCGATTGAGTCTGAATTTTGGCATCCGATTGCCAGCTTGCCCATGTGGCTTGCGTAATGTTACGTATCCAAATCATGGAATGAGGTGGGGAACTGGACCCATCACCGATAAGCTGTAGGAAACTATTCAATTCACCCTGGAGGTAGTATGTCTGAACTAACTGGCACTGCACAGATCGGTGTTACAGGTCTGGCCGTTATGGGCGCCAACCTGGCACGCAACTTGGCTCGCAACGGATACACCGTTGCGCTGCACAACCGCTCGGTCGCCAAGACTGACGCACTGCTCGAAGCCCACGGCAGCGAAGGCGAATTCGTTCGCACGGAGACCTTGGCCGAACTCGTTGACTCCCTCGAAAAGCCGCGCCGCGTGCTCATCATGGTCAAGGCTGGCGGCCCCGTTGACTCCGTCATCGATCAGCTCGTTCCGCTCATGGAAGCTGGCGACATCATCATCGATGGCGGCAACTCGCACTACCAGGACACTCGCCGCCGCGAAGCCGCACTGGCCGAGAAGGACCTCCACTTTGTAGGCGTTGGCGTTTCCGGTGGTGAGGAAGGTGCTCTTCTGGGCCCATCCATCATGCCCGGTGGTTCCAAGGAATCCTACGATGCTCTTGGCCCGCTGCTGGAAAAGATTTCCGCGAAGGTTGATGGCCAGCCGTGCTGCGCTTGGATCGGCACCGATGGCGCCGGCCACTTCGTCAAGATGGTTCACAACGGCATCGAATATGCCGACATGCAGGTTATTGGTGAAGCTTTCGACCTCCTGCGTAGCGCCGCTGGCATCGAGCCGGCCGAGCAGGCAGAGATCTTCGGCAAGTGGAACGAAGGCCAGCTGGCCTCCTTCCTGATCGAAATCACCGCTGAAGTTTTGGGCCACGTTGACGCCAAGACCGGCAAGCCGTTGGTTGACGTCATCGTTGACTCCGCAGGTCAGAAGGGCACAGGCCGCTGGACGGTTCAGTCCGGCCTGGACTTGGGTTCGCCCATCTCCGCCATCGCCGAGTCTGTTTTTGCTCGCGGTCTCTCCTCACAGCGTGATCAGCGTGCCATCGGCCAGGAAGTTCTGGCCGGCCACGAGGTTGCTGTTGAACTGGGCGCCGACTTCGTTGAAGACGTACGCCAGGCACTCTACGCTTCCAAGCTCATCAGCTACGCACAGGGCATCGACATGCTCACCAGCGCAGCTACCGAGTACAACTGGGATCTGAAGCTGGATGAGATTGCTTCGCTGTGGCGTGGTGGTTGCATCATCCGTGCCGAGCTCCTCAAGGACATCACCAAGGCTTACGCTGCTGATGAGAAGCCGGCCAACCTGTTGTTCGCTCCGGCGTTCCAGGCAGAAATCGCCGAGGTTCTTCCGGCTTGGCGTCGCGTGGTTGCAACCGCCGTTCAGCTGGGTATTCCGGTTCCGGTGTTCTCCTCCTCGCTGGCTTACTACGACGGCCTGCGCCGCCCGCGCCTGCCCGCCGCACTGACCCAGGGCCTGCGCGACCTCTTCGGCGCCCACACGTACAGCCGTGTTGACGTTGAAGGTACCTTCCACACCCAGTGGAGTGGCGACAAGTCCGAGATCGAAGCAGTCGACACACACTAGTCCCCACCCGCTCCCAAGTTGAAGACGCTGGCGCGTCTTTAACTTGGGGCCCTCGCGGGCGTGGGCCCATTGGTTCGGGGGTTCTTTGAGCCTGTGGGCCCATCTGGCTGAGAACGACGGCGGCCGGTGACCTTCCCTAGGAAGGTCACCGGCCGCCGTCGAACTTTAAAACGAAGTTAGATCCACATAGCAGGGTCAATGTACTCGGCAGGATCTACAGCCGGGGCCATTTCCTTGCGGGCGTCGCGATGCCGAATGGTGGCAGGGATGCCGGTCAAGATTGAAGCGGCTGGCGCGTCCTTGACCACGACGGAGTTGGCGCCCACGGCAGAGTCGTCGCCGATGTTGATAGGGCCCAAGACCTTGGCACCGGCACCAATGGTGACCCGGTTGCCGATAGTGGGGTGGCGCTTGGTTTTCTCCAAGGAGCGCCCGCCCAAGGTGACACCGTGGTAGATCATGACGTCGTCGCCAATTTCACTGGTTTCACCGATGACCACACCCATGCCGTGGTCGATAAAGAACCGCCGGCCGATCGTGGCGCCGGGATGGATCTCAATACCGGTGAGGGAGCGGGTGATCTGCGAGAGGAGCCGTGCGGGGAAACGCAGGGCAGGAACGGCCCACATTTTGTGTGTCAGCCGATGCACCCAGATGGCGTGCAGGCCGGAATAGACAAACAAGTTCTCCATGGAGCCTCGGGCCGCCGGGTCATGTGACCGGGCCGATTCGAGGTCTTCACGCATTCTGCCGAAAAATCCCACAGACTTCTTTCAGTTTATCGCCGTCACCATGTGAGGGCGGAGCTTGCATGTATTTGGGGCCACAGACCAGAAGACCCGCATTACCGACATAGCGTCAGTAATGCGGGAAAAATTCCGGCTAACCACAATGTGGACACTTGGGTCCACAATTTGGGCCTACAGCCCGAGGGCCTACAACCCGGGCCCAATGTTCCGGCGCGCCAGCGGCAGAACAAAAGAACATCGGGAGACGTTAGGAGGCTAGCCCCGGATGTCGTCGTAGAGCACCGTGGAAATGTAGCGTTCGCCGAAGTCGGGGACCACGGCGACAATGAGCTTACCGGCGTTTTCTTCACGCTTGGCGAGCTCGATGGCAGCCCATACTGCGGCACCGGCGGAGATGCCGCCGAGGATGCCTTCCTGATTGCCCAGTGCGCGGGAGAAAGCCACGGAATCTTCCAGTGTGGCGTCCAAAACCTCGTCGTAGATGTCCTGGTCCAGGATTTCGGGGATGAAGTTGGCGCCCAAGCCCTGGATCTTGTGCGGGCCGGGTGCGCCACCGTTGAGGATTGCTGAATCGATGGGCTCAACAGCCACAACCTTCAGGCCCGGCTTGCGGGACTTCAGGTACTGGCCTGCGCCGGTGATGGTGCCGCCGGTGCCGATGCCGGCAACGAGGATGTCTACGGCGCCGTCGGTGTCTTCCCAAATTTCCACACCGGTGGTGGTGCGGTGGATGTCAGAGTTGGCCTGGTTGGCGAACTGCTGGGCCCAGATGGCGTTCTCGGTGGTGGCGACGATTTCCTTCGCCTTTTCCACAGCGCCGCGCATGCCCTCAGAACCCGGTGTCAGGACGATCTCGGCCCCGTAGGCGCGCAGCATGACGCGACGCTCAGTGGACATGGTCTCCGGCATGGTCAAAATGACCTTGTAGCCGCGTGCGGCGCCGACCATCGCCAAGGCGATTCCGGTGTTGCCGGAGGTGCCTTCAACAATGGTTCCGCCGGGCGTGAGTTCGCCGGAGGCTTCGGCGGCGTCGACAATGGCGACACCGATCCGGTCCTTGACGCTGTTGGCCGGGTTGTAGAATTCCAGCTTCACAGCGACCGTGGCGGCAAGGCCCTCGGTCAGGCGGTTCAGGCGCACCAACGGTGTGCCGCCAACCAGCTGGGTGACATTGTCATAAATACGTGCCATGTGTGGTCCTTAATCAATCTGTGAAGCGGGGGAGTGCGTGAGTTCGATGCAAGAAACTCGACGCTGTGCTTAGTCGTCAGCGTATCGAGTACCTTAGTTTGGTTCTAGGCGGTGAGCCACTTCGCGTAATGTTTTCTAACTTTCGCAATTTTTGGGTTGATAATGACCTGGCAATATCCAACCTCGGGCCGCTGAGCGTAAAAGTCCTGGTGATAGTGCTCGGCCTCATAGATCACACCGAGTCGGCTGACTTCGGTGACGATCGGGTCCGAGAACAGCGGCTGGTTACGTTCAATCGCAGCCCGGAACTCCGCCTCCTCGGTCTCATCGCGGTAGTACATGACCGAGCGGTACTGAGTGCCGACGTCGTATCCCTGGCGGTTCAAGGTGGTGGGGTCATGCTGGATAAAGAACATGTCCAAAATGACGTCCGCCGGGATGATGGTCTCGTCAAAAGTGACGGAGACAATCTCGGCGTGGCCGGTCATTCCTGTGCAAATTTGTTCATAACTCGGGTTGGGAATGGCGCCGCCGGTATAGCCGGACACCACAGATTCCACGCCGCGGGTCATCTGATATACGGCATCGAGGCACCAAAAGCAGCCGCCGCCTAATACAAAAGTCTTCATGGTTATTTATAAGTCATTAATGGCTCTCAAGATTCCCGGGCGGCGCTGATGTGTGCTGCAGCTCCTGCCCGCCAGTAAGGTAGAAGTATGAGCAAGGAACCAACTTTTCCCACGTCCGACGCCGGAAGTGCTGCAGGTGCCCACCTCGCCGACACTCCGGAACAGTCGGTAGTTGGCGCAGACGCCGCTTTTTCAGGCGCGGAATCCGCTGGTGAAGCTGGCTTCGCTGATCAAGCTGGCGACGGCACTGACATGGACGGCACTTCCATCATCGGTGACGATGAGGGTGGCACGGACGTACTGGAATCGGAAGAAGACGTAACGGACGATTCTTTCGTCACTGAACGCGTCACTGAACGCGTCACTGTGTCCGAGCCTGGAGTAGAGGCGGATTCGGAACTCAACGCTGAGCCTGTGAATCCTTTACAAACCCCTGTCCTTTCCGATGTGCTCCTGGCGGCAGAAGAACTGTGGCCGGAATCGCTCGCCGAGGATTGGGACCGTGTGGGCTTGGTGGTGGGGCGCCTCGAAGCCAGAGTAGACCGGATCATGTTTGCTGTGGACCCCACACATGAGGTCATTGAAGAAGCTCTGGAATGGGGAGCTCAACTCCTCATCACCCACCACCCGTTATTGCTCAAGGGTGTTAATTCAGTGGCCGCCACCACCGGGAAGGGTCGGGCCATCCACAGCCTGATTGAAGGTGGCTGCGCCCTGTTGACGGTGCACACCAACGGCGACAGTGCCGTGGGCGGTGTCTCTGATGTCCTGGCCGACATCCTGAAACTCGACGAGGTCCTGCCGCTCATGCCGGCACCCAATGGATTGGCTGAAGAGGGGATTGGTCGGGTGGGGTTCCTGCCCACTCCGGAAAAGCTCGGTGACCTTGCCGCTAAGGTGTTCCTGACCCTGCCCGCCGTGGCCGGGGGAGTGCGCGTGTCAGGGGACAAAGACGCACTCGTTCGCAAGGTTGCTGTTTGCGGCGGCGCCGGGGACAGCCTCTTTGATGCGGTGCGAGCCAGTGATGCGGATGTGTTTGTCACCGCAGACCTGCGCCACCACCCAGCTTCTGAAGCCCGCGAGGCACGGCTTGATGGACGTCCATACCTGATTGATCTTTCACACTTTGCCAGCGAATGGTTGTGGCTACCTAACGCCATGGTGGCTCTTGGCAATGTACTCGGTGACCAGGGGTTTGCCGCGGAACTAGCACTAAGCCAGACCAACACGGACCCCTGGGACTTTATTCTGACTCCCGGGAACTAGGCTCTTACCAAGAACAATCACAGCACTTGATGCAGCAGGAGGAGTTACATGGCTAAGGCAGCACCGGCCGAACAAATGCGTTTGCTGGAGGTCCAGGTATTGGATGGCAAATTGCGGGCACTAGATGTCCAGGCGAAGGCTTTGAAGGAAGACCCCAGACTTCCGGACCTGCACGCGGGCGTCACCGTGGCCAAGAGCGATCTGGTGGTCTTAGACACGGCTGTCAGTGACTGCCAGCGGGCCCTGACCAAGTCTGAAGATGATGTGGCCGCCGTGGTGGCCCGGATTGAGCGCGACGAAGCCAAGTTGAACAGTGGCACCGGCCTGTCCAAGGACCTCATGGCGTTGCAAAGTGAAGTCGAGTCGCTGACACGGCGTCGCAGTGAGCTTGAGGATACTGAGCTCGAAGCCATGGAAGCCTTTGAGGAAGCCACCGCTAAGGCTCAGGCCGAGCGGGATCTGGTGACCCAGATGCAGAGCGTCCTCGACGAGGTTCTGGATGAGGTGCGCAGCAAGCTAGGCGGCCTCAAGATGGAACGCGATGCCATCCTGGCAGAACGTGCCGAGCTGGCAGCTACCTTTGACCCGGCGCTCATGGCCATCTACAACCGTTCGCTGGCCAAATACGGTGTGGGCGCAGCGCGTTTGTTCCATGGGAAGTCTGAAGGCTCCGGCATGCACATTAGCGCCGGTGACTTGGCTGAGATCAAGAAGGCCAGCCCCGACACCATCGTGATGTGCCCGGATTCCGGTGCCATCTTGGTCCGCTCGGAGGAATGGAGCTAACTAGCTCCTCAGGTGCGGGCGCTCAGGAGCGAGCGCTGCGACAGCAACTAAAAGCTGCGGCCGGTCCGGCATATGCCAGGACCGGCCGCAGCTTTTCGCGCTACTAGTTCAGAATCAGTCGGTCAGGATGATATTCAAGGTATGGGCCTTGCGCGCCGTCCCTGGAACAAGCTCCACCACCCACTTTTCCGCGGCTGCCTTCGCCAGCTGAGCGGGTGTCTCTGGCGCCTTGCCGCGGCGGGTCAGTAAATGCCGGGCCAGTTCCCCACGAGTATGTTTGGCGAAGTGCGAGACCACTTTACGGACGCCGTCGCGCTCGGTGAAAACGTTAACCGCCACGGTGTGGGCCGGATCCGGAACCCAAGCGGCTGCATACGTGCTGGAGCGGCAATCGACCATCAAATGCCCCTCCGTATGGCCGTTGATGGCCTCGGCGAGTTTCGGCTTCCAATAACTGGCCAGCTTGCCTAGGCCAGGCAGACCTATCGACATGGACAGCCTGTACGCCGGAATTCTGTCGGCAAAGCCCACTGCACCCCACAGCCCCGAGACAACCACGACGGCGGCGTCGGCCTTGCGCTGTTGCGTTGCCGTCATGCTCTGGTAACCCAGGGCATCGAACAGCACGCCCGTGTAGATGCTGTGGGCTGGTGCGGCAGGCTCGTGGGCCAACCGGGTATTTCGGCTGACTTCATGCACCAAGGTGGCACCCACACCAAGCTGTTTCAGTGCGTCGTCTTGACCCGAAACGGTGGCCAAGGCTTCGGCAACTTCCTGTCGGGCGGCGTTGAGCTCAGGAAAACTCAGCTCGGCCAGATCAACGGGAGCGCCGGCGTCGGGCGGGGTCTTACCTTCAGAGGGGGGAAGCAAAATTAGCACCGTTCGAGCTTATCGGTTCGGTGGGCCCGACGTTTCCGCTCCGCCCTTTGCTCGAAAGGTGAGTAGCTGACAATCCGGGACGTCAGCATTGTCAGCCGCTCACCTTTCGCTGGGCGCGCGCGGGGCGGGCGTGGGGCATGCGGGGCGGGGCGCGTGCGGGGCGGGCGGGCGTGGTTCACACCTTGCGCTGGGGAGGAGCGGGCAGCGCCTAGACCGGTCTAGTGAGTGCGCTCACTGAACTCGCCGGTAGTATGTGCCTCCTGAGACACTGGGGGTGGCTTAAACCAAGGGTGTTTTAAGCTAGAAGAGGGTAACTACAGTGGTGCAAGAACTCGTGGCTAACAACTCCGACGCCGTCCTGGATTCCTGGATCGGACGCGAGACCATGGCCGAGGCCATGATTCCGCTCATCGGCAAGCTCTACCGGGAAAACAATGTCCTAACCAACATTCACGGCCGTTCATTGATCAACCAATCGGTGATCAGCCTTTTGAAAGCTCACCGCTTTGCCCGTCAGATTGACGAGGTTGAACTTCCCCTGGAGGAGACCCTGCCACTGCTGCGGGCCCTAGTAACTTTGCAACTGGGCGCCGCTTCACTGGATCTGGCCCGACTCAACGCCTGCTTCAAAGCCTCCGGACAAGCCGATCTCGAAGCCTTCCTGCGTACCGAATTGGCCGACATCGTTGACCGATTCGGCGCCGACGAACGCACCAGCACCGACGTTGTCCTGTACGGCTTTGGCCGCATCGGCCGCCTCCTGGCCCGCATCCTCATTGAACACTCCGGCGGTGGCCACGGCCTGCGACTGCGCGCCATTGTGGTCCGCAACGGCGGCGACATGGACCTGACCAAGCGTGCCAGCCTGCTGCGCCGCGACTCCGTCCACGGCCCGTTCAACGGCACCATCACGGTTGACCACGAGAACAACATCATCCAAGCCAACGGCACCGCCATCCAGGTCATTTACTCGGACAGTCCGGCCACCATTGACTACACCAGCTTCGGCATCAACAACGCCCTGATCGTGGACAACACGGGCCGCTGGCGCGATGAGGAAGGCCTGTCCCAGCATCTTAAGAGCACGGGTGTGGCACGGGTACTGCTCACCGCTCCGGGCAAGGGCACGCTGAAGAACGTGGTGCACGGCATCAACCATGGCACCATCACCGCCGAAGACAAGATCGTCACCGCCGCTTCTTGCACCACCAACGCCATCACCCCGGTGCTGAAGGTTCTCAACGACAAGTACGGCATTGTGCACGGGCATGTGGAGACGGTTCACTCGTTCACCAATGACCAGAACCTGACGGACAACTTCCACAAGGGAGATCGCCGTGGCCGCTCGGCAGCCCTGAACATGGTGCTGACCGAAACCGGCGCCGCCAAGGCAGTAGCCAAGGCCCTGCCCGAACTCGAGGGCAAGCTGACCGGTAACTCCATCCGCGTCCCCACCCCCAACGTCTCCATGGCGATCCTGAACCTGACACTGGAGAACGCCACCACCAAGGACGAGGTCAACACCTACCTGCGCGAGATTTCGCTGCACTCGGGCCTGCGCAAGCAGATCGACTACATCGATTCTCCCGAGGTGGTCTCCAGCGACTTCGTGGGCTCGCGCCGCGCCGGTATTGTCGATGGCCTGGCCACCATCAGCACCAACAAAAACCTGGTCCTCTACGTCTGGTACGACAACGAGTTCGGCTACAGCTGTCAGGTAGTGCGCGTCATGGAGGAAATGGCCGGGGTCCACCCACGCGCATTCCCCACACTTGATGCGTCGGCCGAGCTGGCCACAGCGCAGGCCTAGCCTCGGCACCCAAAGCAGGCTCCGGCGTCGAACCTTAATGTCCGACGCCGGAGCCTTAGCTTTTGTACCGAGCGCCACCTTCGCTCCGCTCGCTCGGGGCCCCTCGCCCTGTACACTTGATAACTGGATAGGGCAGCTAGGCAACCGCGCGTCACGCAAGTGGCTCGAGGAACGTCCGGGCTCCACAGGACAGGGTGGTGGGTAACGCCCACTCGGGGTAACCCGCAGGACAGTGCCGCAGAGAATAGACCGCCCGCACGGCTTCGGCTGGAGCGGGTAAGGGTGAAACGGTGGTGTAAGAGACCACCAGTTCCCTAGGTGACTAGGGAAGCTAGGTAAACCCCACCCGGAGCAAGGCCAGACAGGGCATGACTGAGGGCTGTCCGCCCGAGTGCCTGGGTAGGCTGCTAGAGGGCGTCGGCAACGGCGTTCGTAGATGGATGGTTGCCTCTCCGCCACGGGTAACTGTGACGGATGACAAAACCCGGCGTAACGGCTGCCCTATCCAACACACATCACCTTTATGGAAAATGCCGCAGTTTGACGTTGATGCCAGGGTTTGAGCTATGGCATTTGCGTCAAACGGTGGCATTCTTGGGTCTCGAAGACTTTTGGGTCTCGAACGCCTGTGGATAACCGGGCGCACGTTTGCCCGCCAGTCCCTAGACTTAAGCCCATTGCGATTCACCGTTTCTTAGAACACCCAACAGGTGGATCAGAACCCACGGTGGGTCAGGGGCGGGGTGGTTGATGTCACGGCATGCGCAACAGCTCCCTGTGCGCCCGCTACCCCCAGCGCGTCCGCCCCTCACAGCCGCTGCTGTGCTTTTTGTTCTCGTTGCGGTGATCCTTCTTGGCTGGCTCCATACCTCCGGCCGTTGGCCATTTACGCCCGACGCCGGTCCGCCGCCTGCCGTGGGCATCTCACCTCCGGGTTTGGGACAGCCGGTGGCCGTGGTGGGCCCAGGAACTGCGCTGGCGTTGTTGGAAACGCTTGTGGTGAAGGGTAAGGCGCCCCGTAGTGACTACCAGCGCAGTGCGTTCGGTGAGGCGTGGCTGGATGCCGATGCTAACGGCTGCGACACCCGCAACGACATCTTGCGCAGGGACATGCAGGGCCTCACTTTCACGGACGGTTCCCTGTGCTTGG
The DNA here is from genome assembly GCF_040686795.1 of Specibacter sp. NPDC078709. Taxonomy (NCBI): domain Bacteria; kingdom Bacillati; phylum Actinomycetota; class Actinomycetes; order Micrococcales; family Micrococcaceae; genus Specibacter; species Specibacter sp. NPDC078709. The sequence continues at coordinate 425,680 of NZ_JBFBLU010000003.1, read as the reverse complement.
TAGCTTCCGGAACACTGCAAGAGCCCTACACGGGGCATGGGGTTTCTTTTCAACGTGGCAAGGACAGTAGCGGGGCGGTGCAGATCGACCACGTGGTGGCACTCGGCAACACCTGGCAGACAGGAGCCGCGGCGCTGACGCCCATCCAGCGGCAGAGTCTGGCCAACGATCCGCTAAATTTGCTGGCCGTTGACGGTCAGGCGAATCAAGACAAGTCCGACGGCGACGCCGCGACGTGGCTGCCGCCGTCCAAAAAGTTTCGGTGCCATTATGTGGCCCGCCAGATTTCCGTCAAGGCCGCCTACCGGCTGTGGGTCACCCCTGCCGAGAAGTCCGCCATGGTGCGTGTTTTGGGCCTGTGCCCGAAACAGCAAAGCCTGCCCTCTGGCTACCTCCCGTGAAGGAGGCAGCCAGAAGGCAGACTCAGAGCCGGAGTGATCCGGGGGTTGCTACATCGTGGTGCCGATTTCGCTCAGAGGCAGGTCCGGGTGGTTCTTTTCCACGCGGCGCATGGCCCAAATGTCATTGAACAGAGCCAGGAATTCGCCGTCACTGCGCTCCAGCACCTCAGCGCCATGGACATTGGCCAACACGGCTGTTGCGTCCGGCGTCGTCAATCTCGCGAGCGAATAGCTGAGGCGTTCCAGACGCATGGGGGCGTTGAAGTCGTGGTGCATGCGGTCTTCGACCACTTCGAACTGCATGGGTCCGACGGCGGCCAGCACCGGCGCTTGATCTCCACGCAGATCCGAGCGGAGCACCTGGATGACGCCTTCGTGTTCAAGCTGTTCGATGCCGCGGCGGAACTGCTTGTACTTGCTGGGGTCCTTGGACCGCGCCACCTGGAAGTGCTCGGGTGCGAACAGCGGGATGGCCGGGTATTCCACGGGTTCCTCGACAAACAAGGAATCGCCAACGCGCAGCGCCGAAGCGTTGACGAGGCCCACCACGTCGCCAGGGAAAGCCGTATCGATGACTTCGCGGTCGCGGCCAAAGACCTGCTGCGCATACTTGGTGGCGAAGGACTTGCCGGTGCGGGTCTGGGTGACCACCATGCCGCGCTCAAACATGCCTGAGCACACGCGCACAAAGGCCACGTGGTCGCGGTGGGCCTGGTTCATGCCGGCCTGGACCTTGAACACAAAGCCGGAGAACGGGGCGTCAATGGCGCGGTCGCTGCCATCAACATCGGGTCGGGGTGCGGCCGGCGGCGCGAAGTCCACCAGGGTGTCCAGAATCTGCTTGACACCAAAGTTCAGCGCCGCCGAGGAGAACAGCAGGGGGGTGGCCTTGCCGGCGTAGAACGCTTCCAAATCTAGGGGTTTGTCCTCGTCGATGACCAGGGACGCCTCGTCGATGGAATCGCTCCACGCAACACCTTCAGACGCGGCAGCTTCCTCGGGGGTCATGATTTCGGTCAGGGCGATCTGGGCGCCGGAGCTGTTACGGGCAAACTTCGCGAACTCATTGCGGCGAACATCCCACACGCCACGGAAATCACCGGCGATGCCAATGGCCCACGTCAACGGCATGGGGGTCAGGCCCGTGCGCTCGGTGATCTCATCCATCAGTTCCAACGGGTCAAGTCCCGGGCGGTCCCACTTGTTGATCACGGTGATGATGGGCAGGTTGCGCTGACGGCACACCTCGAACAACTTCATGGTCTGTGTTTCCAGGCCCTTACCAGCATCCACGAGCATGACGGCGCAGTCCACAGCCGCCAGCACGCGGTACGTATCTTCGGAGAAGTCGGCGTGGCCGGGGGTGTCGAGCAAGTTGATGACGGTGTCGCGGTAGGAGAACTGCAGCGCAGCCGAGCTGATCGAGATGCCGCGGTCCTTTTCCATCTGCTGCCAGTCAGAAACCGTGTCCTTACGGTTGGACTTGCCGTTCGTGGCACCGGCCGTACCGATCACTTTGGCGTGCAGCGCCAGCGCTTCGGTCAGCGTGGACTTACCGGCATCGGGGTGGGAGATGACGGCGAACGTTCGCCGGCGCTCGGCCTGGCCGGAAATTTCGGTGGCACGGGCGGGGGACTGGGCCGGAGAGGACACAAGACTACTTTCTAGCGGTGAAGAATTTGTTCAAGCAAGATAAAAGGTAAAGAGGGCGCAACGATCTAGTTTACCGCAGCCCGCGGCTCCCTTTGGTGGCACGCACGACGGCGGCATCCCTGACGTGGGTGCGCGGGCTCGGCGAGGGCTAGGCACAGCTCAGGCGATGCTCAAGTGCGAGCTAAACAGGGAGGGTGAGGCTGCCAAAGCCCAGCTGCCAAGCACCTCCGCCATCGATGCGGTTAAGGACAATCTGTTGCAACGCCGTCGTCCGGGGGAGGGAAGTGAGGTTCTCCATGCTGCGGGTGCGGAAGGTGAAGTACACGGCGTCGGTGGGCTCGGTGCGCGGTTCGCCATAGGGAGTGAAGAGGGCAGCAAAGGTGGCGATGTTGGAGGCAGGGGCCAAGTGGGCTGACAGGTATGGATCCAGTAGCCAGGACTCGCAATTGGCGGTCCGGACGGGTTTTTCGGGGAAGTGTTTGGCAAAGAAAGGGGCCGCTAGTGTCAAGCTGTGGGCCACCGCGTCTGCTGGCAGGCCGCCGTCCTCGGGAATGTGAATGCCTAGAATCCACTCGTCGGAGCCAACGCCGGGGATCTGTGCTGCGGGCTGGTGGATGAGATATTGCAGACGGCCCAGCTGGTAGATGCGGCCGGAGAAAACATGGTTGAGCCACTTGTAGGTGTCCATGCCGAAGCGTTGGTGGACGCGGCGGTTGATGGCCATGTTGCGGCCGAAGTCAGCCAGCGTTTCCCGGGAGGTGGTCTCGGGAATACCGCGTTCGGTATGCCAGGCCACGATTTCGGGCACAAAGTGGAGCATGGCAGTGAGCCAGTCGAGCTCCGTGATGGGTGCCTCGGGGCTGCTCAACTCAGGAAGTGAGTCATCGGAGCTGCCCAGGCGCGCTGCCAAATGAGCCAGCACGGCTTCCACCGCCGGCGTCACTGGATTCTGCAGCAGCGCCAAAGCCTCGGCCCGATCCTCCGGAGCAATGTTCAGGTACTCAAGTGTTTGGTCTGGGCTCATGGCAGTGCGCAAGGTCATAAGCCCAGCTTAGCGACCATAGTGGGGACCCGGCCGGCCTTGCTGGATCCGCCTAGTTTGCTCCTGCGCGTGGTTAAACCTTAACGGCGCGCCACTCCAGGAGTGGCGCGCCGTTAAGACGTAACCGAACGCAGCTTCAGACTGCAGGGTTCAGCACAGCACAGATCAGGACTGCTTGGCAGCCTTGGGCTTCTTATCGAACAGGGTTTCAGCCTGCTCCAGCGACATTCCGTTGGTCTCCGGGATCTTGAACATCACGAAGAAGAACGACGCCACGGCGAACAGGGCGTACATGCCATAGGTGAGCGGCAAGGACGCGGCGGCCATGGACGGGAACGTCAAGGTGATGGCGAAGTTGGCAATCCACTGGGCGGCAGCAGCCAAACCGAGAGCGCGGGCGCGGATCCGAGAGGGGAAGATTTCGCCCAACAAGACCCAAACCAGCGGTCCCCAGGAAGCGCCAAAGCTGACAACGAACACGTTGGCTGCAACTAGGGCAACGGGGCCCCAGGCGCCGGAGAGTGAGACATCAGAGCCGGTACCGGTGGCAGTGGAGAAGGCCAACGCCATGGTGCCCAGAGACAGTGCCATACCCACTGAACCGACCAGCAGGATGGGCCGCCGGCCAACTTTATCCACCAGGGCAATGGCAACCAAGGTGACCAGGATGTTCACAATGGCAGTCACCACGGAAATGGTCAGCGAGTCCTTCTCCTGGAAGCCCACGGCCTTCCACAAGGTGGTGGAGTAGTAGAAGATCACGTTGATGCCCACGAACTGCTGCAACATGGACAAGATGATGCCGATCCAGACCACGGGCATCAGGCCAAAGCGCTTGCCGCGCAGCGTACCTTGGCGTGCGGCCATTTTATCGGCGTGGACAGCGTCCAGGATTTCCCGGATGCTGATTTCAGCGTCCTCGTTCGGTGCGATGGTCTTGAAGACCTTGGCGGCTTCTTCTTCCTTACCGTGGAGGACCAGGAAGCGTGGTGATTCCGGCAGGACCATGGCAATGACGAAATAGACCACGGCCGGCACGGCGGCGGCAAGGAACATCCAGCGCCAAGCCGGCAAACCAAACCACAGCTCCTGAGCAGCGCCGCCGGCAGCATTGGCGAACAATGCATCGGAGAGCAATGCTGCAAAGATACCCATCGTGATGGCTAGCTGTTGCAGCGATGCCAAACGGCCGCGGTGCTTGGCTGGGGAAATTTCAGAAATGTAGGCCGGCGCAATCACGGAGGCCAAGCCAATGCCCAAGCCGCCGACGAAGCGCCAGAAGACCAGGTCGTAGACGCTGAAGGCAAAGCCAGTGCCCAAGGCGCTGACCAAGAACAGGATGCCGCCAATCTTCATGGCGGGAATGCGGCCCTTGGCATCGGCGATGCGGCCGGCGAGGTAGGCGCCTACGGCACAACCCAAAAGTGCGACGGCGACAGCGAACCCGGTGAGGGCATCGCCAAGAATGAAGTGATCTTGCATGGCGTCAACGGCTCCGTTGACTACCGATGAATCAAAGCCAAAGAGGAATCCTCCCACCGCACCGGCGATGGCCAGCCCCGCAACTTTTCTAGGTATCCCCGTTGCTGGCTGTTTTTGCATAGTTGTCCCGGACATGGTTCCCCTTTGAAGCCGCCTCGCTCATTAGCGTGGCCCATTTGAAAAAAGTGCTTAGTAATTCCAAATGGTAAAACTACTCCTAGTGGGGCGTTTCTAGCCGTCTTAATCGCTGATTAGAGCCGTGAGATATGACTCATGGGAGCTGTGCCACAGTAAGGGGGCGGCTGCACTGGGGAAGAAAGCGCGTGGATGGGCCCACAATTCCGAGGGGCCCCGGCCGAGGAACGAGGTTGGGGAGGAATTGGGGATTAGTGGCCGAAGGGGTCCGGGTCAACGCCGGGCATCCAGGTTAGCCCCGGAACGCCCCAACCATTGTTCTTGGCGGCACGTTTGGACTTTTTGGAATAGCGGGCGTTGAGCCGGTCCACATAGAGTTTGCCGTCGAGGTGGTCGTATTCGTGCTGCATGCAGCGAGCAAACCAGCCAGTGGCTTCAAAATCGAGGGGGTTGCCGTCTATGTCGAAGCCACGCACTCGAACCCACTCGGCGCGTTTGAGCGGATAGTCGATCCCGGGAACGGAGAGGCAACCTTCCACCTCGTCGTCCACGCTCGGCGGGTTGCCAGAAATCTTGCCCACGGTGAGTGTGGGGTTCACAACCACGCCGCGGGCGGGAACGTCGTCGTCGTTCTCCATTTGGTAGGTAAAGAGGCGCAAACCCACACCAATTTGCGGGGCCGCCAGGCCCACACCATGGGCGGCATCCATGGTCTCGTACATATCGGCGACAAGGGCCTTGAGGTCCTCATCGAAGGCCTGGACCTCATCGGCGCGGCGGTGGAGCACGGGCTCACCCAAAATGGTCACGGGGCGGATGGTCATGACGGATTCCTTTTCAGGCTCGAAAACGTTTTTCAAGTTTTAGCGCACTCAGGCAATGAAAAACACCCCGATCAAATGACCGGGGTGTCTTCGTGATTCTCAGCGAACCACATAAGGGGTGAGATACGGGGGTTGAACCCGCGACCTCCTGGACCACAACCAGGCGCTCTGCCAACTGAGCTAATCCCACCATGTCCGCCGCAGTCTCTTGGAGCATCTTGCGATGTCCGCCTTGCTTGTGGCAACGACAAATAGTCTACCCGAAATAAAAGGGGGTCAAGACCAAAGCGGTCCCTTTTGCAGTATTTGTGATGCAAGTCGCAGCACGGCAGTGGCGGAGGGGCGAAAAGACGCGGAATTTATCCCGAGAATTGTGCCGAAATCTTCTTGGCCGTTTTGGTATCGGGGCCCGGAGCCGGCACGAATACCGCCTCGCGGTAGTACTTGAGCTCGTTGATGCTGTCGATGATGTCCCCCAGTGCCCGGTGGTTTCCGGTTTTAGCGGGCGACTGGAAGTAGGCGCGCGGGAACCAGCGGCGTGAGAGCTCCTTGATGGTGGAGACATCAACCACCCGGTAATGCAGGTGTTCCACCAGTTCGGGCATGTCACGGGCGAGGAACACCTTGTCTGTTCCGATGGAGTTCCCAGCCAAGGGAGCCTTGTTGGCCACGGGGACATGTTCGCGAATGTAGGCCAAAACCTGCGCCTGCGCGTCCTCCATGGTGGTGCCACCGGCCAGTTCGTCGAGCAGTTTTGAGGTGGTGTGCATGTTGCGCACAAAGTCGCCCATCTGCGCCAGAGCCTCGTCACTGGGCTTGATGACCACATCAACGCCCTCGCCCAGAATGTTCAATTCGGAGTCTGTGACAAGTGCCGCAACCTCGATCAGGGCGTCATTGACGGCATCCAAGCCGGTCATCTCACAATCAATCCACACAATGCGTTCATTAGTTATAGCCACCCGTCCAATGTACCGCGAACCCGGCTCCTGCCGCCCCGTGCGCTAAAATTGGGGCTTCGGGGTTGCTGTACCGCCCACATGATATGAAACTACTTTTTGATGGCCGGAGGCGTGGGATGAAGTCGGCACCGTCTGCCGCTGCCCCTGCGGGTACTACCGTTCAAGGGCCTTGGTTCGCGTGGTTGCAGTTACTACAAGGGTTTATTGGCTCCTTGATGATCTTGGCCGGTTCAGTGGGTGTGGGTTGGATTGCCAATGGCTCACCCATGATCCGGAATCAGCTGGTGATAGACATGCGCACGGAAGGCGTAGGGGTCATCACCTCCACCATTCTTTTGACGTTGGGCGCCATTATTCTCCTGCGCTCCTGGCTGCGGCTGGGACAGCGGCTTCGTGCATGGCGCCCTGGGTCGCTGCACACCGTGGTCACGGCAGTGTTGCTCTGGGGTGCTCCGCTGTTCGCCGCCGTGCCCATCTTCTCCCGTGACGTGTACGCCTACACTGGCCAAGGCCGGCTCATGGCAGCGGGCCAGAACCCATACACCACCGGAATCTCGGCACTGAGCAACTGGTTTATGCTCGGCACTGACCCCTCCTGGGCTGAGAATCGGACCCCCTATGGGCCCGTGTTTTTGTGGCTGAGCCGCGGCGTGGTGGCCTTGACCGGTGGGCAGCCGGACACCTCGGTGCTGTTGTTTCGGGCACTTGCGTGTGTGGGTGTGGCGCTGTGTGTCATCTATGTTCCCAAACTGGCCGCCCTGCATGGTGTTGATGGTGCCAGGGCCCTGTGGATCTCTGTGGCGAATCCCTTGTTCCTTATCTCGTTCGTGGCCAGCGCCCACAATGACGCGTTAATGGTGGGTCTGGCCGTGGCCGGCACCTACTTTGCGGCAACACGGCGGGGTGTGCTGGGTGTGTTGTTGGTGACGCTGTCCATTGCGATCAAGCCCATTACGATTGTGCTGCTGCCGTTCATCGGCCTGCTGTGGGCTGGGCACAAGGCCGGCTGGGGGAGGCGCTTCCTGTTCTGGGCAGGGACAGGAACTCTGAGCCTGCTTATTCTGTGGCTCCTAGGCCTGCCGGGAAACTTGGGCTTCGGCTGGACCTGGGCTCTGTTGGATTCAACTCCTGGCTACACCGGATACTCACCCTCAGGCTTTGGTGGCCAAATGGTAGGGGCGCTCAGCAACGCGTTGGGACTGGACGGGGTGGCCTTTGAAAATGGGTTCCGGACGCTGCTGACAGTTCTCAGTGTGGGCCTGGCCGTGTGGTTCATGTTCCGAGGGAACCCGCAACATGTGGTGCGTCGAATGGGGTTGGCGTTTGCCGCCGTCGTGCTGTTGGCGCCCATCATCCAGCCCTGGTACATCCTGTGGTTCCTGCCCTTCTTGGCGGTGACGGGCATCCGCAACAACTGGCAGATCAAGATCTGCTACGTAGTGATTGCCTTCTTCGTGGTGTTTGGGGCACAAGACCAGTTGTTTGTGTGGGGCTTTGTGGAGCTGCCGGTGGGCACAGCATCGCTGTCCATGGCAGTGGCCTTGGCCGGTGTGCTCTACCTGCTGGTGGTGGATGTGTATACGCGCAAGCTGCTGTTTAGCCGTGAGGCTGCCCTCAGCACTGAGAGTGTTGAGGGCACTGCGAACTAAGCCGGCGCTAGTTGACGGCTGGCTTTGCGGGGACAGCTGCGGGCCGTGTCGCGGTGCGGCCCAGTTCCACGGTGCGGCGTACAGCCCAGACCAGCAGTGTCACCAGCAGCACGTTGCGGCTGGTGAGAACGGCCGCCATGATCGGGTTCGCGTGGATCAGCGGGGTATAGAACAACGGGTAAATGATGAAGGTCGTGAAAGCGATGCCCATCAGGAGTGTGGCGGGAATTTTCCACCGATCCCAGTGGTGCACCAGACCGGCGACTACCACTGGCAGCAGCCAGATGATGAACTGCGGGGAACCGACTTTGTTGAAGACAATGAAAGCTGTGACCATCAGCAACGAGCCTTCAAGGAGCAGCTCTTGGCGTTCGGCGCCGCGGCGCAGAGCCCACACCATCAGTAGCGCCCCAGCCAGTGCAGCGACAATGAGCAGCGGCTGCATCAGGAACGCGGCCACTTCGGCGCCCGGACCATAAACCTCGGTGGAGTTGATAGCCACGTTGTCGGCAATTTTGGACCCGCCAATGTTGAACACGCTGAGCCAGACCCACGGCGTAGAGAACGTGGCCTCCAACTGCATGCCACGGTCACCTTGGTTAATGGCAAAGTCCAAGAGGTGCGAGCCCGCGCCGGTCAATACTGCAAAGGCAGCAACGACTGCGCTCACAGCCACACCTGTGAGGAAAATCTGGACTCGTTTGGCGCTGGCAATCAGCAAGGGCGCAATGACTGCCGCCGGCCAGACCTTGATCCAGGTGGCAACTGAGAGCAGCAATGCGGCCACCAGGGGACGTTCCGCCGCGTAGAGCAGCGCAATCAGCACCAACGAGGTGGTGATGCCCTCCACCCGGGCAAAACTGAGAAAGCCCATGAACATGGTGAAGAAGAGCCAAAACCAAGCCGGTGCGATGCCGCTGACAGAGCGTTTGCCGCGGGTTAAGAAAACAAGACCCAGAGCATTGAGGGCAATGATGATCAGCGTCCAGCCCAGCAGATAGAGCGACGGACCAAAGACGTTGGCGGCAAAAATAGGTATTTGAGCCAGCAGGGGGTACACCCAGGGGCTGATCGTATCGCCCAACGAGGAAGGGTTGTAGCCTAACAGCGCCCACTGCCGGTACTGCTCGGTGTCGCTGAATGTGTCCCCGTGGACAAAGAAGCTGAACATCCAGGCCAAGAAAAATGCGTGCACGGCGGCAAATCCCCACCAGACGCTGGCCGGCGTACGGAACCAGGCAATCACCGGCGGTGGCAGGAAGCGGCCACGCACGGCAACCGCCCGTCCTAGGACTCGATCAAACAACGGCGCAGAAATCTTAGTGTTCCTTGTTTATGGGATTGTTAGCGGGATCGTCCGCAGGATCAGTCGCAGCACTCGTGGCCGAAGCCGTACCGGTGGCCGAAGCGGTACCGGTGGCCGAAGTGGTGCCAGTGGCCGAAGAAGTGGCCACAGCGGCGTCAGCTGAGGAAACCACAGCGGCAGGCTCGAGAAGCACGGGGGAGGCTCCGGCGTCGTGCCTGGGAATAGCCAGGGGATTGCGTCCCATGATCACAAGCTGACGCACGCTCCACACAAAGAGGACAACGAGCAACAGGTTCCGCAAGGTCAGCACACCGGCCATGATGGGGTTGTTGTGCGCAAGGGCGTTGTAGAAGAGCGGGTAGACCACAAAGGTCAGCATGGCCACGGCAATGAGCATGGCGGCCGGGACCCGCCAAGCCTTCCACTGATGGGTCAGGCCGACGGCGACAGCGGGGGCCAGCCACACCATGAACTGGGGTGAGCCCACCTTGTTGAACACAATGAAGGCGGTGACGAGGGCGAGTGAACCGAAGAGGAGTAGGGCGGTGCGGTCGGCGCCACCATTGCGCTTTCCGGTGTGCAGTGCCCAGAAGATGAGGGCCGCGACCAGCAGTGCTGCGACGATCAGCAGCGGCTGCATGAGGAAGCTCATGACATCGGATCCGGGGCCATCGACTTGCATGGAGTTGATGTCCTGGTTCATGTACATGCGCGCCCCGCCTATGCCGAGCACGCTCATCCAGAGCCACGGGGTAGTGAAGGCGGCTTCGAGTTGCATGCCGCGGTCGCCCTGTTCGAGCAGGAAGTTCAACAGCAGCGGAAGTGCGTTCATGGCCATGGCCAGCGCCACCACAAATGCGGTGACCAACATGCCAGCCAGCACCACTTGGATGCGTTGTTTCACAACCGTGAAAAGCGCCAAGATGATGGCGGCCGGCCACACCTTGGTCCAGGTGGCCACACTGAGGATGAACGAGGTCAGGAACGGGCTGGCGACGCCGAAGCACAAGGCAATGAGCACCACCGGAGCCGTGAGTCCGTCAACGCGGGCAAAGCCGAGCCAAGCCATCAGTGTGGTGAAGGAGATCCACCAAAGCGCTGCCGGAATGGCCTTGTGGTTGCGGCCCCAGCTGGTGAGTTTGCCCACGGCCAAGGCGTTCAGGCCGGCGATCATCAGAACCCAAATAAACAGGAACGGACCGAGACCGAAGATGTAGGCCACGGCCATGGGCACCAAGGCCAGAATCGGGTAGACCCAGGGGCTGGGACCATCCACGCGGGAGCCATCAAAGTCCACATAAGCCCACAGGCGGTAGAAGCTGGTGTCGCTAAACGCTTCCCCATGGAGGGACAAAAGGCCCGCCAAGGTGAGGAAGACCAAGTGGATGGCAGCAAAGAAAGTCCACATGCCACGAGGGGTCTTGAGCCAAGACTGGGCCCGTGGGGGCAGCACAGCATCCCGGCATTGGGTGAGGGTGGCAAAGAATTTGTCCGTGGACATGGTCCGGTCCTTCTCAAGTGTGGGGGCGCCTGGGCCGGGCCCGGGGCGGTGCAGATGCTGCGTGTTGCATGGCGTCTTTCCAGCGGTCTGCCCTGCTGGAGTGGGTAGAATGCCAAGAACGGTGTCCGCGGCTGCTTATATATTAGCGCAGGCGCCTTGTGTTGCCCGGGTGTTGCCCTTGTGTTGCTCGGGTCTCGCCCGGTGTTGCCCGGGTCGGTCCGCTTCGCCGCAGGCCAGCCATTGCCGCCATGATCGGCGGAACAAGTTCAGGAGTTAGTTGTTGACCAGCACGCGCAGTGTCCATCCGGAGGTGAACGCCAAGGTGTCTAAAAGGCTGCCGTTCCGCCTAGGAACAGCTGATTCGGCCGTGTGGCAGGGTTTTGCCGGTTCCCTGATGCTGCTGTTGGGCTCACTGGGAGTGGGCTGGTTGGCCAGCAGTTCGGTGCTGATCCGGAACCCGTTGTTCATTCTGGCCCGGACCACGCCTGTGGCCGTTGTCACCACCACCGTGCTGTTGTGTTTAGGTGCAGCGCTGATGCTGAGAGCCTGGTTGCGGCTGCGCCAGCACTTGGCCGGCTGGGATGCGAGCAGTGCTCCTGTCCTGAAGAAGGCACTGATCTTGTGGGTGGCGCCGATGATGCTGGCACTGCCCCTCTTCAGCCGGGATTCTTATGCCTATATTGGCCAGGGCCGACTCATGCAAGAGGGGCTGAACCCGTACACCGACGGGATTTCTGCCCTCAATAACTACTTTTTGCTGGGCCCGGACACGCTCTGGACCGAGGCGCCCACACCGTACGGCCCGCTGTGGCTGTGGCTGGAACACTTCGCGGTCATTTTGCCTGCCAACAGCCCCGAAATTGCGTTGATCCCGTTCCGGATCGCCTGCCTGGCCGGTGTGATCTTGCTGGCCTTCTACGTGCCAAAACTGGCCGCCCGCCACGGCTTCAACCCGCACCGCGCCTTGTGGCTGGTGGTCTTAAACCCAGTGGTGCTGATCAACTTCATTGCCAGCGTCCACAACGATTCACTCATGCTCGGACTGGTCGTGGCGGGCCTTTACTACGCCTCCGCGAAGCGCCCTGTGCTGGGCATTTTGCTGGTCACCGCATCCATCGCTATCAAGCCGATCACGTTGATTGCGCTGCCGTTTGTTGGCTTGCTCTGGGCTGGTTCGCAGGCCGGCTGGGTGCGAAAATTTGCTCTATGGGCGGCCACCTTGGGCATCTCGACGGCCGTGATGGCGATCATGGGAGCCATCAACGGATTGGGCTTTGGCTGGTTGGCTGCCCTGCAGACGCCCGGCACAGTATGGATTTGGTACGCACCTGTGGGGCTTTTCTCCAACGCCGTGGGTTTCGTGGTCACGCTCCTAGGAGGAGCCGGGGCTGTGGTGACCGACGTCATTCAGAACATTGGACAGGTGGCCTCGATTCTGATCGTCATGGCCTTAGCCTTCCTACCGGTCAGGGCGCGGATACGACCCCTTTCCGGAAAGTACGACGCCGGCACTCCTGTTCTGGACGAAGCGCAGCTTTACAGCCTGGCCGTCATGCGACGAATGGCGTGGGCTTTTGCCGCTGTCGTGCTCATGGCATCCATGATCCAGCCTTGGTACATGCTGTGGCTGCTGGCCTTCTTTGCGGTGACCGGGATTGAAGAAGGCTGGCAGACACGTACGGTGCTGTACTTGACGGCCTTCTTCACCGTGATCGCTTTGACCGACCAGCTGAGCGTCTTTCCCTGGATTCCGGTGGTGATGGTGCGGGCTGTGGCCATTGCGGTGGGCCTCGCCGGGGTGCTGTACATCATGTATGGCGACAAGAAGACACGGGTGTTGTTTATCCGCCAGCGTGAGCATCAAGATGCCAAGGGTGCTGCGCCACTGAGGTCCTAGGTCTTTAACTGGATATTGCCATAGGGATCTAACGGCTCAAAGCTGCTTGAGCGCCTCGCGGCGGGACAGCGGGCTGAGCTGCTCTTCATGAACGGCTACATAGTGGCGCACCCAGACCGGATCGGTCCGTGCGTGCTGACGCAGTGCCCAGCCAATAGCCTTGCGGATGAAGAACTCGCGGTCTGCAAGATTGGGAGCGATCACCTCACTCAGCAGTTGAGTATCGGTAGATGATTTTGCCGCCAGCTGGGAAATGATGGCGGCCCTGCGGAACCAGAAATTGGGATGCGTACTCCATTCCCGAAGCACCTCTTCCATCGCTGTCCGGTCCCGTTGTAATAGTTCGCATAGGCGAGGCACCACAGAATCCACATAGTCCCACCACTGGCCCGTCCTGATCACGACGGCGTAAAACGGCAGGAGCGTTGGTTCGCCTCGGCCCAGCTTGGAATCGGTGAGCATGATAGCGGCATAGCGTTCCTCGCGGTAGCTAGCCTCATCCCAAAGGTGGCTGACGGTGGCGAGGAGCTCGGCCACGCTGCTGAAAGGGTGTTCCTTGGCGAGCGCCCGCACCGTTTTGCGCACGGCGGGGGAGGGCACGCCCTTGAAGGGCATGGTCGATTTCATATAGCGGGCCATGCCGGCCGCTTTTTCGTGGATGGCCACGGTGTCAAGAGCGGGGCCCAAAGCGTTCAGGAATGCTGCGTTCGGGCTTGCCTGCTCGGGGGAGGAAATAACGGTTGTCATCTCCCCAGCGTAACTGTGACAGGGCTACCCTGAGAGGGTGATGGTGGATCGCGCGAAGATGCCCCAAGGAACACTTGTTGCTGCGCTGCGACATGCCGGTTGTGTCTTTGCCGAGGAGGAAGCGACCATCCTGCTGGAGCAAGCACGCTCTCAGGAGGAACTCGTCGCCATGCTGGCCCGCCGGATAGAAGGACAGCCACTGGAACACATTGTGGGCTGGGCCCAATTCCATGGTCAGCGTATTCAGGTGGGGCCAGGAGTTTTTGTTCCTCGACGGCGGAGTGAGTTTCTGGTGGAGCGAGCGCTCGCCGTACTTTTTGCTGATGATCTTTTTGACGGTGACGGTGACGGTGACGGTGCTCGAGCCGCCGTTGGCGGGCCTGCTGTATCCAGCACCCCAGCATCCACGAGTGAGTCCCACCGGGCAGTGGTCCTTGACTTGTGTTGCGGCAGCGGCGCCATTGGGGCGGCACTGGCTCAAGCGTTGGAACAGCGAAGGAGTGCAGGGCATACAGCCTACTCGGGGAATCTAGGGTGCCATCTGCATGCGGCGGATATTGACCCGGCAGCCGTGGCCTGCGCCTCCGAAAACATTGCCGACGTCCTTGGCGCGGCCTACTGTGGCGACTTGTTCGCAGCGCTCCCGGAATCGCTGCGCGGCAGGATCGATATGATCGTGGCCAACGCGCCCTATGTGCCTTCCGAAGCCATCGAGTTCATGCCTGCCGAGGCCCGAATCTACGAACCGGATGCAGCGCTAAACGGCGGAGTCGACGGGTTAGAGATGCACCGCAGGATCGCGGAGGAAGCACCACAATGGCTTGCTCCAGGTGGCGTGCTGCTTCTGGAAAGCAGCGAGCGGCAGGCAGCTACGACGGCCAGCATTCTTGCATCGCAGGGATTCTCAACCAGTATCGCCAGTAACAAGGGGCTGCAGGGGACAGTGGTTACGGGACGCAGGAAACTCACTCTTTCATAGCGGGCGCTGATGCGGGAAACTTGGGGGAGAGCCCGAACGCTATTGCCGGGCCCGGACGGAGTGGGGGCGCCATGAAACCTCGATTTGGATACGGCCCGGTGATAGTAGGGCTGCTACCGGAACAAGATCCTGCAGTGCTGAATCAGGCCGCCGCCTTGGCAGGGGCTCTCGGTGCTGAATTGATTGGTGCCTATGTTGATCCGGGCAGCTACCTGATTGAGTGGGACCCCAGCGGAAATGTCAGGGGCCAGTCTCTGGAAAGGGCGCTTGATCCGGACGACGAAGCCGCCAGTGCCGTGCGGGAACTGGGGCCGATTCTAGAGGAATTGGCGTTACGATATGGGCTGAAGCACAGCTTTCGTGTCCTGGGCGGGGAACCCAGCCTAGCGCTGGGACGTCTGGCGGATGCTACTGAGGCGGCAGCTATTGTTGTCGGGGCCCGCCGACCGGGGCTGCTGGCTGGCGTCAATGAGGTGCTTACCGGATCAGTGGTCCGCAAGTTGCTGGCCACACAGTCCGTCCCCGTACTGGCCATTCCACGTGTTGATGCGCGCTCTCCACTGCACGGCTGAGGCCGCGGAATGCCCGCGTGACGGATATTCTCGGCGGTGCGAGAATGCCTGTATGCGCACCTTCTTGGAGACTGAACGGCTTCTGCTCCGGCAATTCACCCCCGACGACGCCGATCTGCTGGTGGAACTGGACGGGGATCCGCGCGTGATGTGGTTTATCACCGGAGGCGCCCCCACGCCCCGGCCGGAGATAGAAGGCGAGGTCCTCCCGGCGTTTCTCGACTACTACCAGCGCCTTCCCGGCTACGGGTTCTGGGCCGCGCTCGAGAAGACGACCGGAAAATTCCTTGGCTGGTTCCACTTCCGGCCAGCCCCCGGTGATCCACAGGACCAACCGGAACTGGGCTACCGGCTCCGTCACGCGGCCTGGGGAAAAGGGTACGCGACGGAAGGAAGTCGAGCACTGATCGCCAAGGGGTACACCGAATTCGGGGTGCAACGGGTTGTCGCCTCCACCATGGCAGTCAACACAGCCTCGCGACGGGTGCTGGAGAATTCCGGAATGCGCCTCGTGCGGACCTTCGTCGCCGACTGGCCGGTATCGATTCCGGGCGATGAGCACGGCGACGTCGAGTACGCGATCACCCGAGATGAATGGGAGGCTGACTGTTCCCGCCCGAGCCCCCAACGGCCGCCGGCACCGGCCGATTCCACATAGGGCATCGCTGGATTGCCGGTCCGCCACGTGGCGGTCTGCCGGGTAGGGGTATTCCCGTGGACAGCAGGGGCTGGCCCGTCACCGTGCGCGGGGAAGTTCCAGAGGTTCCCGGCTTGTTCATTGTTGGACTGCCATTCCAGTTCGGGTTGACGTCCACTCTGTTGGGCGGTGTGGGGCGGGACGCCGCTCATATTGCCGGGCGCATAGCAGTGCGGGACGGTCAGCGTTCAGCAGCCACCACGGCAGCCAGATGAGCCAGACCCTTTTCAAAGTCACCGCCCACCAGCTTGTCCATATTCATGAACAAGGCAAACACCCGCCCAAAGCCTTTGTTTTCACCCGTCATGGTCCAGACGACGGTGGTTCCGTGACCGTCGGGGGCAAAGGTGAACGTGGTGGGGTTGACCGCTTTCATGGGCTTGGTAAATTCCAGCCGAATCGCAATCCGGGAGGGCTGCACCGCTTCAACAATCTCCATGGTGCCGGCGCCTGCTTTGCCGTTGCCCTTCCACGCATATTTGGCTCCCACGCCCTCCACAGGACCGGAATACGTCCGTTGCATGGACGGGTCTATTGCCTCCCACGGCGACCAATTGCGCCACCCTCTGAATCCGATGACGTGCGGGTAGATGTCTGCTGCCGGGGCGGGGATGAAGGCGCTGCGGGAAACACTAAAAGTGGACATGGGGACAGCCTATGCCTCAGCACGCACCAAGTCTTCAAGGAGCCGCACAATTTCGTTCGGCGCCGACAAGGCATTGAGCTAAGGTCGCAAGCTCGGCGGCCCGGGCAGCATGCCGCGGATCGGCCATGATCGCGGCAATGGCGCGGGCAAGTCGGGCCACCGTGGGCGTGCCGGTGCGCAAATCGATGCCAGCCCCGGAATAGGCCACCCGGGCTGCAATCTCCGGCTTGTCAATGTCCCCTCCGGTAACGATCAGCGGGACGCCGTGAGAGAGGGCGGCCAGCACCCCGCCCCAGCCGCCGTTGGTGATCATGAGGGAAACGTGCGGGAGCAGAGCTTCATAGGGAATCAAGTCCGTTACATGGGCGTTGCCGGCCAACGGCAGGCCCACATCGGTATGGCCCGCCCTGCCCGTGACGGCCACAGCCTGCACGTCCAGGGGGCCAGGGCGGCCAAGGCTGGCCGGATCAGCTCGGCTGGGCCAACGTTTAGCGTCCCCTGGGTGATGTGGACCAGCGGCCGCGGGGCAGTCAGCACCGCGTCCCACCACGGCGGTGGGTCCCAGTTCTCCACGGGGGTCTTGTGCACTATCTCCACATAACGGATGTGCGCCGGGCACTCCGGCCGGGGATAATCCATTTCCGGAGTGCCAAGGACACAGATCGGTGCCGGTGAGAACCAGGCCGTGTCGAGCCGGATGCGTGAGGGCGGCAGGCCGGCGTCGTGCCTGGTTTGGTTGTAGGAACTGTGGAGCGGGCGGGTCAACAGCGTGTAGGGACCGCGGGCCTTTGCTCCCCGCTGAGGCCGGAAAGGTGGCGGCTAGGTTGAATTCGTCAAAGTCGAGGGCGTGCTCCCACCCCAGCCAGATAGCCACTGCGGGGTGCACCCCGTCCTGATACGCCTTGCCCGTATAGACCCGGACCTCGTGCCCGGCTCGCACGAGGGCGGCGACTACCGGCAGCACCGAGGCGAGGTGCCCGGCAAAAGGGCATGACTGCCACCATGACGCGCATGGGCTTGGTTCCGGCTGGCTTCTGAAGGACCGGGCCGGCTACTCGTCGGGCCCCTCGGCTGCCGCCTGGGAATGCATCCGGATCTCCGGCAGGTCAACGCCGTCCTTGCCCTCGGCGGCGGTTTCGCTGTGTTCGCGGGGGTTGCCCGCCTCGCGTTCGGCCGGTGTTGTCTGTGGGGCGACGGGGATTGTTGAGTTGTTCATGATGCGTGCCTTCCCTCGTGCCGGGCGGCAACTGGGCGCCGCGCGGCCTCACCTTCATTGTGATCCCTTCCCGGAGGTTTGTCATGAGGTTCAGCGGCGGCGGGCAAGCGGCGCAAGGTCCCATTCGTCGTCGGACATTTTCAGGACCGCGGCGGCGACCATCAGTGTGCACAGGGTGGTCAGGCCCCAGCCGAGGGTCAGGTCCAGCAGCCGGCTGGGGATGACGACGGCGGCGATGAAGTGCACGGGCTGGGAGGCGATGAGCGCGATCCAGACCCAAGGCTTCACCACTTTTGCCTTGCCCAGGGCCACCGCCAGGATGATCATGCCCGCGAGGTGGCCGAACAGCCAGAAGATGCCGGCGGCGGCGTTGACGGGGTCGTCAATGATCAGCGCATTGATGTGCACAATGGCTGCCGCGTCAAAGCCGTTGTTGCCCAGCAGGTTTGTCAGATAGTCGGTGCTGGCGGTGTTGGTGGTGCCCACCCAGGACACGAACAATAGGCCTGACCCCAGCGTTGCCAGGACGGGGGCGCTTCGGCGGGCAACGAATCCCAGGGCTAGGGCGCCCAGCAGCAGTGCCGGCATCAGGAGCAGGCCCATCCAGTTCAGCACGGCGATGGAGCCGGGGTTGGCCAGTACGTTGTCCACGATGGTCTCGGGTGACTGGTCCGTCCAGTACGGCATGATGCCCCGCCCGATCGTGACGCCCAGCGGGCCCAGCGGGATCAGCACCGCGGCGCCGATGCGCCAGAACCGGCGCAGGTCCCGGACCGGCGGAACAGCAGTCTGGGTGGTGTTCAATGCTTGAGTGCGGCTCATGGCGGGCTCCTGCCAATCGTGGGTGCCGGCCACTTTGACCGGTGCCTTAAGCGTGGTCCGGCGGGCGGCAGTGCAGTAGGTGGCTGGCACCGGACAATGTCTCCGTGGCAGTACTGAAGACGGCGGGACGGGTGCGGGAATACACTGAAATATGCGGCGGCTGCGGGCTGAACCAGTGGGCATCGTGGTGGTTTCCCTCGGGGTGGCAGCCATGGGATTTTTGCTGCCTGCATTGGCAACGGGCCGGCCGCCGGAACTGTGGCCTGCCCTCTCCGCGGCTGCCGGTCTACCGTCCCTAGTGCTGGGTGTGGTGCTGCTGTGGCTGCGCCCGAACAACCGGACCGGGCTGCTTCTGGCACTCGCCGGGATGGTCGCCCTGCTGCTGGCTGGCATTGACAACTACCTGCAGGCTGCCCAGGTCCTGCAGGCTGCAGGCACCGGCAGCCTTCCCATCAGCGGCATCGCCGTCGCAGCCGTCCAGGGAAGCTGGATGCTGTACTACCTTCCGTGGGCCTGGCTGCTGCTGGTGTTTCCCGGCGGTGCTCCCACCCACCGCATTGACCTGGTCCTGGCGGCAGCCCTGCCGGCCATAGTGCTCCTGTTTGCCGTGCTGGCGGCGCTGGGCCCCGTGGTTTCGCCACTTCCCGGGGTGAGCCGGGATGCGGCACTCGTGCCGGGGGCGGATGTGGCGGCCGTGGCGTTGCTGCCGCTCTTTTTCGCGTCCCTGTTGGCCAGCGTGGTTCGATTTGCCGTCAGGTTCGGCCGCGCACCCGCGGCGCAGAGGGTGCAGATGCGGTGGCTGGCCGCCGCGGGGGTGCTGGTTCCGGCCACCTTGCTGCTGTGTTGGGCAGGCTACTTACTGGGCGGTTCCTCGGATGTTGTGGTGGTGGGGCTGTGGCTGATCTACCTGCTCCTTCCCGCGCTGGTGGTTGTCGCCGTGCTGCGTGCCGAACTTTTTGACGTTGACCGGGTGCTTGCTGCAGGGCTTGTTGGGACTGGACTTGGTGCCGTCGCACTGGCGGCGCTGGCGGCCATTGGAGGCTGGGCCGGTGCGGCACTGGGGCAGGAATCTACCGCGGCCACGGCTGCTGCCACTGCTGTCATGGTGCTGGTGCTGCTGCCGGTGCACAAGATGCTGGTGCGTTGGGTGGACAGGCGGCTTTTCCCCAAACGGTGGCTGATCATGGAGTCTGTTGCTGGCCTTGAGCGAGACGTGTATGCCGGACGGGCCCGCCCCGAAGACCTGGAAGCGAGGCTGCGGGCCGTCCTGTCGGAGCCGCGCTTGGAGATTGGCCATGTGCTCCCTGGCACTGGCGAGGTGGTCAATGCCAGGGGTGGGGCCATGACGCCAGACCCGGCAGCAACGGCCGTTGTAGTGGCGGGCCAGGCCGTGGGATTCTTGGGACAGGTTCCCGAACTGGGGAACCTGCGAGCGCCCGACAAGGAGGTCATGGCTGCGCTTGCCAGGCCCATGGAGCTGGTGCGGCTGCGTCTGGAGCTGTCCATGGCCTTGGCCGAGGTCGAAGCCAGCCGGGCCCGGATCCTGGCAGCGGGCTACGTGGAGCGCCAGCGGCTGGAGCGCGACCTGCATGACGGCGCCCAGCAGCGGCTCGTGACCCTGGGCATGTCGCTGCGCCTGGCCCAGCGCCATCTTGGGGCCGGCAATCAGCAATTACGAGGTGTCATGGATGCGGCAGTGGCGGAATTGGGCACGGTGGTGGCGGAGATCCGCCAACTGGCCCACGGGATCCGCCCCGGCAGCTTGGACGCCGGCCTTCCTGCAGCCTTGGAACAGCTGTGCCACACAGCACCCTTCCGCGTAGACCTCGAACTCCGACCGGCCGGGAACCCGGCGGACGTCATTCCAGAGCTGGTGGGCACCACCGCGTACTTTGTTGCCAGCGAAGCCGTGGCCAACGCCGCAAAATATGCCGAGGCCAGCAGGATTGCCGTCCGTCTGGAGCACGGCGGGGGCATGATCCGCATCGGTGTGCGCGACAACGGAGGCGGGGGCGCCGTCGCACGCATCGGCGGGGGACTGGCAGGACTGATGGACAGGGTGGCGGCGCAGGGCGGCACCCTGCGGGTGGTCAGCCCGGCTGGCCGCGGCACACTGGTGGAGGCGCAACTGCCATGCGTTTAGTCATTGCCGAGGATTCGGCGCTTTTCCGGGACGGACTCGCCCGGCTGTTGGCGGACGCGGGCCACGACATCGTCGCTGCCGTGCCCGACGCCGTCGCCGCCCTTGCTGCCATCCGCGCCCATGCCCCGGACCTGGCCATCCTCGACATCCGGATGCCGCCGGACTGCTCCGACGACGGCGCCCGTCTGGCGGTCACCGCTCGGGTTGAGTTCCCACACATGGGCCTTGTGCTGTTGTCCCAACACGTCCAGGCGCGCCTGTCGGCAGAACTGGTGGGGGCGGGGAGCTTCGCTTACCTGCTCAAGGACAGGGTCCTTGACATTGATGAGTTCCTTGACGTCCTGGAACGAGTCCGCGCCGGCGGCTCCGCACTCGACCCGGAAGTGGTTGCCCGGCTGCTGGGCGCCCGCCGGGCAGACAGCAGGCTGGCCCAGCTCACGCCTCGGGAACACCAGGTGATTGCCCTCATGGCGGAAGGCCTCACCAACACGGGGATAGCGCACAGGATGTGGCTGACGCCGCGAACCGTTGAAACCCACGTCGGCAACATCCTGGCCAAGTTGGAACTGCCGCTGGGTGCCGACGACCACCGCCGCGTCCTTGCCGTCATCGCTTACCTGGACACCCATGGTGCCGACCACGCCTGAGCGTGGCAGGCTGGCTACATAGGACAGACTGCCTGCATAGGACAGACTGGAAACATGGAGAACATCTTGGACAGCACGGTGGGCCGCTGGCGTAGGGAGTTGCGCGGGACGTTCAGCAACAATTCGCCCACCGTCCCGCAGTGGGAGCTTGACCTGGAAAAGGGCGACGACGGAGGGTACTTTGGGCCCGGATCGGCGGCCTGGGCGGTGCACGGCTCCATGACGACGCTCGTGGCCGGGATCCAGTCGCTGCTCATCCAGGCGCTGCACCCGGGTGCGCTCGCAGGGGTCCATGACCATTCCAACTACCGTGCTGACCCGCTGGGGCGGCTGGCCGGGACCATCCGCTGGATCTTCACCGTCAGTTACGGCGACACCGCCGCTGCCCGGGCGGCCTCGGAGAAGGTTCTGCGCATCCACGAATACATCCGCGGGAGCTACACCACCAACGCCGGTGCGGAGCGCCCCTACACTGCCAATGATCCGGACCTGCTGCGCTGGGTCCACCTCGCCTTCACCCAGGCATTCCTGGGCACCCACCGGGCCTTCGGGTCATCCATCCCGGGCGGGGCCGACGCCTATGTTGCCGACTGGGCCGTGGCCGGGGCGCTCATGCGCGTGGACAACCCGCCCACCACGGTGGCCGAAATGGAGGCACAGCTGGCCGCCTTCCTCCCCGAGCTGCGCCACGACGAGCGCGTGGCCGAAACCATCGCCTTCATCAAGGACCCGCCGCTGCCGCGCTCGCAGCAGGCCGGGTACAAGGTGCTCTTCGCCGCCGCCGTGGCGTCCCTGCCACCGGACTACCGGGAACTGCTCCGGCTTGCGGCGCCGTCCCTTGGCCCGGTGCCGCTGCCGGTGACGGTGCCGGCGAAAGCCGTGCTCGGCGTCGTGCGCTGGAGTTTGGGATCTCCGGGACCCAGTGAGGCCGCGGCCCGTGCGCGCCGGATGCGGCTGGGAGTGGAGGCGGCTCCCAGCAAGCGCGGCTAGGATATTCACGGCGCCTTTTGCCGACTCTCTGTCACCAACTAGCCAAGGACTGCACCCAGCCCATGACACCCCGCACTTTTTACCGCGCATTGTCCATCGCCGAGGCCGTCACCTGGACGCTGCTGATTGCCGGAATGATCATGAAGTACGCGCTGAAGGTGGGGGACTGGCCCGTCACGGTGGGCGGTTTTGCGCACGGCTTGGTGTTCATCGCCTACGTGACCACGGCCGTTTTGGTGGGGCTGAACCAGCGCTGGCGCCCCCGGCTGATCGTGGGTGCGGCGCTGACAGCGTTTGTCCCGTACCTGACCATCCCCTTTGACAGGCGGCTGGAAAAGCAGGGCAGGCTCGACGGCGGCTGGCGCACCTCCGCGACCAGTCACCCGGGCGACGGTCACTGGATCCAGGTGGTGCTGCGCTGGATGCTGAACCGCCCGGTGCTGTTGAGCGTGCTGTTTGTGGTGTTTGTTGGCGGAATCATGGCCACCATGATGTTCGTTGGCCCTCCCGGCGGCCGCGCGTAACTTTTCTTTAGTCGGTTTCGGCCGCGTTCTGGCGGAACCCCACGAGCCGTGCCTGCAAGTCCCAATAGGGGGTGGCCGGCGGCAGTGGCGAACCGTCGCGCAGCGCATTGACAGCTTCGACGGCGGCGTCCACTGCCCTGCGGTACGGCAAGGAACCGGAACTGATGCGCCGGACACCCAACGTACCGAGCTCGGCCACCGTCAGTGTGGGATGTGCCAGGACGTTCACCGGCAGGCTAGTTCCGGCGGTGACGGCCTGAATGTCTTCCGCACGGGCGAGTCCGGGTACGAAAATCCCGTCTGCCCCGGCCACTTCGTAGTGGCGGGCGCGGGACAGAACCTGGTCAACCGTGGCCTGTTCGGAGACTCAGAAGTTGTCCACGCGCGCATTGATGAACACGTCCGGGTTGCGGTGTTTCACGGTGCTGATCTTGACGGCGGCGGCAGCCGGATCCACCAGGTGCCCGTCGGTGCTGTCTTCCAGGTTGATCCCGGAAACACCCAAGGATGCCAGCTCGGCAACAAGGTCAGCGACGTCGGCCGGGTCATCGGAGTATCCGTCCTCAATGTCGGCGGTGACGTGGACGTCCATGTGGCTCAGTTCGGCAACCAGGGTGATGGTGGCCTGCTTGCTGGAGCGGCCGCCGTCGGGCATTCCTGCGCTGGCGGCAATGCCGAAACTGGTGGTGCCCACCGCCGGGTAGCCCGCAGCCGCGAAGGCCATGGCCGAGCCCACGTCCCAGGCATTGGGCAGCACCAGCGGGGCAGTGCCGTGATGGAGTTCCCGAAAAGTGGCCATGATCATTCCTGTCCTATTCGTTGGCGGCGTAGGGGTTCACTGTCCTGCCGGCGAACGGCGTGAACCACTGTGAAAAGTCGAGGTTGACGATCCTGAGCTGGGCGTAGTCCGGGTTGCTGCTGATCCCGTCCATGGCGGGGTCGTACAGGAATTCGTGATCCAGATCCTCAAAGAGGGAATCTTCCAGGGAACCGCGCCAGTCCTCGGGCAGCTCCAGAGACGGGAGCAGCTCTGGCAGAATTTCCACGCCGTCCAGGACCAGCCGGAGCGCAAGCTCCTGCGCCACACAGCTCGGCGCGGTGAAGGAGGAAGCGAAGGCGGTGCCCAAATCGAGTGCCACGGCCAGGAACCTTTGTGCGAACAGTGGCCCGTAACTGGCACTGTGCAAGGGAGGCAGGCTGCTCAGTTGCATGGTCTCATCGATGGCGTCGGGTGCCTCGCGGAGCACTGAAATGTCGTCAAAGAGTTCATCGATCAACGACTCGTAGGCCCAGTGGATGGCACCACGGAGCATCGTGGCCCCATACAGTGAATTGGCGCGGGCATCGGGATCGCCCTCGTCCGCGTCATACCCCAGCCGTTCCAGATTCAGGCCCGGCAGCTTGTCGGCATCGGCAAAAATTTTCTCCAGCCAGTCTTCCTCACTGTCCAGCCCCTCGCCGGACGCCAGGGCATCCGTCCCGGCATCCTCCTGGTCCTCAGTGTCGTTGTCCGCAGCAAAGTCCTCCGCGCCCGAGTCGTCGCCGGCATCGCCTTCCGGACCCTCCACCCACATGGTGGCGCCCACCGCCATGACACCAGGAATGCCGCCGACCACGTCGGAGGGCTCCACCAGCATCATGAGTGCGGCGTCGGGTCCTTCACCGGCTTGCTCCAACATGGCGGCCTGTGTTTCCGGATTGTCGCCGGCGTTCTCTTTCGCCCATGAGCGGGCATGGTCCTGTACCGCCCCGGCGTCGGTGAATTCGAGGTCCAGTTCAAGGTGCAGCCGTGCTGTGCGGGTTGTCTCCATGCACGAAATCCTATCCCGCAACCGTGCCGTCGCCGCCCAGCCCGCCACCCTGTCAGCCGGACCGTCGCGGCTTCCCGCTGGCGGGGCGGGTGGCCAGGCGGGACAGGTCCATGCGGTTGGTGGCCCCGGTTTTGCGCAGCATGTTTGAGATATGTGAGCTGACGGTCTTCTCGCTGACAACCAGGGACCGGGCAATCTCGCCATAGGTGCGCCCGGCGACCACATGGTCAAGAATCTCTCGTTCCCGGGGCGTCAATCCGGGCAGCACTTCGTAAAGAGACCGCACAGCATCCTCCGGGTGACTCGTGTCGATGCGGGCGCTGGCGGCCAGTTTCTCGAGCTGGTCCTTGAGTGGAAGGGCCTGCAGCCCTTCGGCCAGCTCAAGCCCGCGGCGCAGCCACAGGGCGGCAGCTGTGCGCTGGGTGTGGCTACGCAGCAGCATGGATTCCGCGGCCTGCCAGCAGCAATAGGCTTCCTCCCAGAGGAACGAGACCGAGTGGAAGGCGTCGGCGGCCGCGGCCCACTGGACGGCGTTGCCGGGCTCTGCCCTCGCACGTCCGACTTCCGCAGCGTACAAGTGGTTGAAAGCGGCCAGCTGCGCCCGGTACAGGGGTGAGTTGTAGCCCTCGTCGGAAACGACCTGTGGGAACCGCGTCTTCAGGTCCTCGAGCAGGGCAAACAGCTCCGCGGTGGGATTCCCGGCGTCCTGGGCCAGCCCGATCCTGTCGGCGAGGGCCCGGGCGGCCAACGGGATCAACCACTCACACATGGTTGGCGGCGCGCCGTCTGTGCAGGACCCTTTCATGGCTGCCGCATAGGCGGCAGCCTGGTTCCCTCCGGCAAGGAGTACCTCGGCACGGACGGCGTCAAAACTCAGGTTCAGGAATGCCACGTTGGCGGCGTACAGTTCTTCCGCGCGGGCCAGGTGCGCCTCCGCCTCATCCTGTCTGCCTTGCCAGGCTGCGAGCCTGGCCGCCACGAGGCGGGTATCGACGTCGGCCATGACCCCGGGGTCGCTGCCCAGTGCAAGGCGGAGCGCTGTGGCGCAGTCACGCCAGCGCCCAACAGCCAAATAGCTGCCGGCCTCGATGGCGGCCAGTTTGGCGACATAGGTGTGCGGGGCGCCAAGATCGAGAAGTTGCTGACGCCCGGTGCGCATGAGCTCGGCAAACGCCACGCTTGACCAGCAGTCTGTGGCGTTGGCCAGCCACATGGTGGCATGGACGAAGGCCCAGAAGTCGCGGGCCTGCACAGCTGCCTGCAGGCCCCCCGCCGCAAAATCGATGGCTTCCGGGGCCCGGTCCGCAAAAACCGCGGCCATGGCGTTCGCCGTCAATGCGTAGCTCAATGCGCGCTGATTCCCGGCGGCCGCGGCTATGGCGAGCGCCTGCCTGGCGCAGGCTGCAGCCTCGGGATCGTCATGCCACAGACCGGAATGGGCGAGCTCGGCAAGCGCCAGCCCGTGCTGCCAACTGTCGGGCTCGACGGCAGCCAGCAGCACTGCCCTGCGTGCATCCTCCACGGGGAGAAAGGCCTTGCCTGTTGAAAAGCGCAGGAGGCTGCGGCGCACCAAAAGTTCAGCCTCGGCCAAAGGCCCGGAACCGCCGTCGGGCAGGGCAAGAAGAGCCTCCACCGCTTCAAGTTCCTCCTCCAGAGAGCCGGTTTCTTCGGCCGCGGCGCGCAGCCGTGACCACAGATCAGCAAAACTCTCCTGCGCTTCTGGAACGCTGCTACGCAAGTCGAGGGCGCGGCGGAGAAGGCGCAGCATTTCAGCCGCTCCGCCAACTTTTCCGGCGGCAGCCGAGGCGCGCAACGCCGCATAGAACGCGTCTTCGGCGTGGCCTGCTGCGTAGTGGTGGTCGGCCAAGGCTGCCAGCGACTGGAAGTTCGGATGTGCCAGCCCGGCCAGCTGGTCCTCGTAGTGTTGGGCAAACGCCGCATGCCAGCGCCGGCGCTGATCACCATCCAGTTCCTGCAGGAGAGCTTCGGCAATCATTGGATGGTGAAACCACCAAAGGGTGGCGTCGGGGCCGCAATCCAAGATGCCAGCCGCGGCGCTTTCGTGCAGGAGCTTCAACGCTCCGCCGGACAGCATTGCAGCAGGGTCCACGGCAGGCATCAGGGCCGCCAGATCCTGTGCCCCGATGGGGCGCCCGCCCACAGCAATGAGCTGGGTCAGCGTCTGGGCACCGGGGGACAGTGCCACCCACGAACGCAGCACAGCGACCTTCAAGTCTGCAGGCAGTGCGCTGGGCAGATGGCGTGAGCCGGTGCGCACATCGGCAACAACCAACCGGTTGAGATACGCGTTTCCGCCCGTGTGGTTGAAGACGTCCTGGACCAGGCTTTGGTGCGGGGCGCCACCCATCAGGCCCGCCAACTGGAACCCGGTGTTGAGCCGGTCCAGGGGGCCCAGCGCCATCCAATCCACGCGCGGCAGGCGGCGGATGTCAGCGAGCCAGCGCAGCAAACGGTTCCCCACACCAGACTCGCCGCTCCGTAGGGTGGCAATGAGGGCCAGGCGCCTGTCGGGTGGGCCGGCGATCAGGTACATCAGCACATCCAGGGTGCTGAGGTCCGCCCAGTGGAGGTCGTCGATGACAAGCACCACGGGACGGAGGGGACACAGCTGATCCAGCCACGCGTCAATGATGACGGGGACGTCCGGGTGGGCCTGGCTGGAAATGATGTCCGTGGGGTGTTCCACTCCGTCAACCTGCGGCGCGTTCCGGAATGCAGCCCGCAGCGCCAGGAAGGGCACCGTCATGGAGGCCAGGGGCAAGGCGGCACCTGAGAAGATCCACGGTGCCGAGCCGGCGGCGCGGCAGGCTCGTTGCACCAGGGCGGTCTTGCCCACGCCAGCGTCACCGGAGATGACAAGGCTTCCGGCGGATCCGGCGGCCGCAGCGTCGAGAAACGTCTTGAGGGCAGCTTGTTCCTTCGCCCGCCCGACGAGCCCGGCCCCGGCTGTTCCCACGATTCCCTCCACGCCTCATTTTCCCACGAAGCACGCTCTGGTGTCCGGAAAATCTGAGGATAGAAATGGGCTTTCTCAGGGGTCTCCCCGGATGCCGGGAGAGCGCTTCGCGGGGCACTGTTGAAGTACGAGAAATACCCCGCCAAGGAGGCAGCATCATGAACAAATCGCATCAGGGGCGCCGATGGGCCGGAGCAGCCGTTGCAGCACTACTGCTGGCCACCACCATGGCGGCACCGGCCTCGGCCCGGCTGGATCCAGACGGCACCCCGCTCAACAACACGCAGCAGGTGTTCCCGCAATGTCCGCTACAACGGATTGGCCAGCAGCTTGTCCACTGCGACAGTCTCACAGGGGGCGGAGTGCCTGCCCCGTCCTGGGTGCCGGAGCAATAGCAAGCAACCCCGTGGAAATCTTCGGATACCGCGGCACCTTCGGTCACGCACGGCACCAGCAGATCTGATGTGCTCAGGTCCGCTGGTGCCGTGCGTTTTGTGGAAGCCGAGCCGATGGTGATGCCAGAAGAGCTCAAAATCTGGAGCCGAGGGAGAGCTTTCTGGCCGGCGGTGACAATAAAAATGAAATATTGGGGATTATTTCAATTCAGACTGGATTTATGCGGAGATTCTGTTGTAGTTTATCTAGTAGTCCCCGACGAGTTGTCCGGGATGTCCGCGTGCAACTGAAGGGAGGTCATGATGTTTGCAAATATCAAGTCCGGAATTATCGGATCTCATCATGCCTTTACTGGCACGCCCGACAACCGCTGGCACATCTAACCACTGTCACAGCGTAGGGCCGCCACCGCAAGGCGTTCGGCCAGTGCCGCATTTATGCAGCAAGCTTCGGACCGATGATCCAGGTCATTCACCGCTACCACAGCCAGTAATTCTCTGCACCTCACATGCGTTGTGAGGGCTGAAACTGATGCTTCTGCGGGAACCCATAATGTCCCGGTCCGATAAATTCGTACAAAACAAATCGCGCATTTTTGTACTCTTATGATGCCATTTTTCGTTTATTCAATAAAAGAAAAGAAGGCTTTATTTGTCGCGCCCCAATATGTCCACTTATTCACATCCAGCGTCGAAAGGAGGTGCCATCATGAACCCCAAGCCCACGAAGTCTTCCATCAAGAGGATCTTCTTTACGCCCGTGGATCAACAAAAGTTCAACCAGCTTCGCGAACGTCAGTATCGCGAGATCGTTCGAGTTGACCTCTTCAATATCCGGTAGTCTCCGCTGCTCCTCAAGCGGTGCCGGAGCCGGCGACGGCACCCCACTGAAAGGAGGCTCCGAAATGACCATTACGCATTTCGATCACCTCATCGTCCGCCTAGGCGCCCCTTGCCCTGGCGCAGGGCATCGTGCCCCTGCTGGACACCGTGAACAGCCCGTGCTGATATGCACGGGCTGTTTCGTTTAAGGGTCGCGCTGGAACTCAAGGAGCAAAGCGAGCATTTCGCCGTCGTACTGCGGTCAACCCCGCTACCTGATAGTTGAAGCTACAAGTAAAGGGTGTATCTTTAAGCTATTAGGCACAGTGCTGTAGCTGGCCACTACCCAAGGAGTTTGAATGAACACCACCCTACGCGATGTGCGATCACCCGGCTGGAACACCACCGATACTCCTGAGGCGATGGTCCTTTTCCTGCATGGTTTCGGTTCCAATGAGCGCGATCTCACGCAGTTGGCACCGGCCCTGGGGCTGGAGCTGCCGTGGGCTTCCCTGCGGGCACCTCTGGAGGTGGGCAATGGGGGAGCGGCGTGGTTCTCCATTACCACCCCCGGAAATCCCGACGCCGCCCCGGTGGAAGTAGCCACTGAAGCGATTTGGGCCTGGATTGATGAAAACGTGAACTCGGAAACTCGCATTGTTCCCATCGGTTTCTCGCAAGGCGGGCTCATGGCCAGCCAGCTGTTGCGTACCCGGCCGCAGCGTGTGGTGGCGCCGGTGGTGTTGGGCGGATTTGTTTTGGGTGCCGCGCAGCCGGGGGACAGTCAGCTGATTGAACGACGCCCGGCACTGTTCTGGGGGCGTGGAGCCGAGGACCGGGTTATCGCACCGATTGCCATCACGCGCAGTAGCGAGTATTTGCCGCAGCACACCTCGCTGACCGAGCACGTTTATCCGGGGCTGGCGCATGGGATCAACGCGGCCGAACTCAGTGATGTCCGCGACTTCATCACCCTTGAAGTCGGTGCCCATGGGGTGGTCTCGGCATGAGTGGCACCAAGCCGTTTGAGATCGGCATCTTCACTTTTGGTGAGCTGACCAGCGATGCCCATGGCCAACCCATCGACGCTATGACACGCACGCGCGACATCCTTGAGTGGGCCCGCGTAGCAGATGAGGCCGGGCTGGATGTATTCGGAGTGGGCGAGCACCACCGTGAAGACTTTGCAGTCTCCTCACCCGCTGTGGTGTTGGCGGCTGCCGCCGCGCAAACCAAGAACATCCGCCTCACCAGCACCGTCACGGTGCTCTCCAGCTCTGACCCCGTTCGTGTCTTTGAAGACTTTGCAACACTGGACCTCATCAGTGGCGGACGTGCGGAGATCACCGCGGGCCGGGGCGCCTATGTGGAATCCTTCCCGCTGTTCGGCCAGAAGTTGGAGCGGTATGACGAATATTTTGAGGACCGGCTCGATCTGCTGCTGCGCATTCGCGAGGAAAACCCCATCACATGGAATGGCACCACGCGTGCGCCGCTGACGGACGCCGGCGTCTGGCCGCGGCCGGTGCAGGCTCAACTGCCCATCTGGGCTGCTGTCGGCGGTACGCCCTCTTCTGTCGAGCGAGCTGGCCGGCTGGGCATGCCGTTGTATCTGGCAATCTTGGGTGCCCCTGAACGATTTGGGGCGCTGGCGCAGTTGTATCGACGTGCGGCACAAGAGGCTGGCAGGGAGCCGGGGCAGATCGGTGTCACCTCGCACTTCTACGTTGAGGAAACGTCCCAAGGCGCCAAGGACACGTTCTTCCCGCACTATTCCTCCTACATTGAGCAAAACATGCCACGCGCTGGCAGGATGGACCGGGCCAGTTTTGACGCTTGGTCCGGATCTCGCGGCGCACTCTTCGCGGGAAGTCCGACCGAAATTGTGGACAAGATCCTGTGGGAGCATGAGGTCTTAGGTCACACACGTTTCCTCGCTCAGGTGGGATTGGGTGGTTTGTCGCAAACTGCAACCCTGCGTTCCATTGAACTCTTGGCTACCGAAGTCCTGCCCGCCGTGCGAGCCGCGCTGAAACAATAAGGTTCTGGCCCGCCATAACCGCACCATGGCGCCTACGCTGGTGAGGCAGTCAATAGCGGAAGACGCAAACGGTGGTGGAGGAGTGACCCATGGACGTGCTCGAATTCCGTGACGGCCGCGCATGGCATTCCTGGTTGCAAACCCAGCACGCGCAACACAGTGAAGCGTGGTTGCGCATAGCCAAGCGTCATGCAGCACTGGAGCTCATCTCTATTGTTGACGCGGGCGACGTGGGACTTTGCTTTGGCTGGATTGATGGCCAGCGAAAGTCCTACGACGAGCTGTCCTTTGTGCAGCGTTACTCGCCCCGGCGGGCAGGCAGTCCGTGGTCGCAGGTCAACGTGGCTCGGGTTGAATCGCTCCTGGCGGCTGGCCGCATGCACCCGGCGGGCTTGGCGGAAATTGAGCAGGCCACAGCAGATGGCCGGTGGAGCGGGGCCTATGCCCCGCAGCGAACTGCTCAGCCGCCCGCCCAATTGCTCGCGAACCTGGCCCTGAACCCAACTGCGCTCTCCGCTTTCGAGGAGCTGCCACGCTCGGAGCGGTACCTGCTGATGCTGCCGCTGCTGAAGGGCTATACGCCCAAGACTAAGGAGCGCGCCCTTGCCCGCATCATGTCCACTCTCTCCCGCCCCTGATATGTGAAGTCCGACGGCGTTGCTCTCACCTGCGCGGCTAGGTCCCCGCTGGCAAAAGGTGATTCGGGAGCCTGTTTCCGGGCACCCGGCCACGGATTTCAAGGAGGTCCTTGGCGTGGGCGTGCAGCCGTTTGTCCTCCTCAGACACGGGGACCCACGGCGGCACCGGAACCGAATTCCCCGCGTGATCACGAGTCACCATGACGGTCAGGCATGAGGTGGTCAGGTTCATCTCACGGTCCTTGGGATCCCCGGAGCGGACGTGGACGGCGATGTGCATGCCCTTGTTTCCCGTGTAAACCAGCCGGGCCTCGACCTCCACCACGTGGCCGATCAGCAACGGCCGGTAGAAGCGAATGCCGCCGGAAAACACGGCCACGGTGTCCGTGCCGCAATACCGGCTTGCGCACAGGTAGGCGGCCTCATCGATCCACTTCATGACTATTCCGCCGTGAACCTTGCCGCCCCAGTTCACATCCGTGGGGGCTGCGAGGAAGCGTAGGACCACGCGTTCGGCCGTTCCCGCGTCGGTGTATTCCTGGACCTTCATGGATTCCACAATTTCTTCCCGGACGCTAACGCGGTCCAGGGCGTCATCGCGGTGATGGATATCCTGGGCTGTGACCGGCTCAAACGGTGTCACGGGGATGGGCTTGCCGTCCTCGCCCACGGCCACAAAGATGACGATGCACTGGCTGCGCATGGTGGGGGTTCCGCCACGTGGATCGCCTGAGGAGACCACGGTTTTGATGTGCATTGAGGAACGTCCGGTGTACACAACGGTGGCCTCAACTTCCACCATGTCGCCGCTGTTGACGGGATCCGCAAAGTGGATATTACCCACATAAGCTGTCACACAGTAGGACTTGGCCCAGCCCACAGCGGTGGCGTAGGCAGCCTTATCAACCCACTCCAGGACGGTGCCGGCGTCCACGGATCCGCTGTGGCCAACGTCGGTGGGGGCAGCAAGGAAACGAAGGGTAACGGAATTTGCGGGGGACTCATTCATAGGACGACTCTATTGAACGGTTCAAGTGGTCTCGAGATGGCCTGTCTCATAGGCTTGTTCGCTCGTCATAATGCCGTGCTGTCGGAACCATCTCGATAGAGCCTAGGCCACCGGCCTCGGCCGAGATGAGCGTTGCTTTTTGCGAGCAAGAGGCGTCATGCCTGCCGTAGTCTTCGAAGAGTCCAAGACATTTCCGGCCCTCCGGGATGTGGAAAAACTTGTTCCAGACCCCCATCACTTCGGTGCCTGGAGCACGGTATTTTCCAGCTACCCGGCTTCGCCTCAAACTAGTGTTAACACGGGGCGGCTTGGCCTTGTTATGCTCGGCGAGTGATTATCCGAGCGATCGATCTCGTGGATGTCTTCGTGTACCTGGTGGTGCTCGGGGCTTTCACCCAGCTGTTCCCGCAGGTCATTTCCGAATCATTCCTGCTGGCGCTCCTGACAGCAATCCTGCTCAAGGTCGTCCTCGATTTAGTGTTGTGGGTCAAGAAGAACATCGTTGGGCGGATCAAGACCACTAAGAGTGCAAGTGTTCGAGTCATTAATGTTGCGGCCCTGCTGTTGGTGCTCCCGGGTAGCAAGTTTGTGGTTCTGGAACTGGTTGCCTTGGTTTTCGGTGATGCCGTTCAGCTTGGGGGCTTCTTCCAAGTGACCGCTCTGATCATCGTCCTCATGCTTGCCCGTGGCGGGATGAGACGTTTGTGCCCTAGCGCTGTTGCCTAGCCTGTGACAGGCCGGGAACGCGCTATCAAGTTGCGGGCCAAAAGGGCAACGAATACTGCTAAACAGAGGATTGCGCCGATCGCCAGCGTCGCAGTAATACCCGTGTGAGTGGGGTGTAGATCAGGGGCCATATTCGCTGCGAGTACCGCCCCGGCCACCGCGGTGCCAAAGGAACTTCCCACTGTGCGCAGTACTTGATTGAAACTTACCGAGCTGCCAAGCTCTTCAGCGGCCACGCTGCGGGCGATCAGCGCCGGCATGGCGGCATAGCTGGCGCCCATGCCCAGGCCCAAGACCAACATCCCAATGAGGATCTGCCATAGTTCAGTGTGGGCAAACCAGAGCAGCATTCCGGCGACCGTCATGGCAGCTGTGCCGATGGGTAACAGCGTCGCCAGATGAATTCGATGTGAGAAGCGACGTACCAATCGGTTCGCGCTAAAGCTTCCCACCGAGAGCGGGAACATGACGAAGCCAGCCCAGAAAACTGGCATCGCGAGGCCGTAGCCGGTAGTGGCGGGGGCTTGTGCGATGAGGCTTGAAATTGACAGGCCAATGTACATTGCGGCGCCCAGCCCCACTGCGGTGCAGTTAGCCAGCATCACCTCGCCGTTTTTTAGCACGTGGAGGTTGATCAACGGGTGGTCACTGCGTAGTTCAAGTCGAGCCCACGCGGTCAGGGTGATTGCCGCGAGAATGAATGCGCCAAGGGTCCACGGAGAAACCCATCCCCAATTGGGGCCTTCACCAATACCCAGCAGAAGGGCGCCCAAACCTAAACCGAGGAGGGCTGCTCCGGTGAAATCGAAGGGAGTACTTGTGGCTTGAGTATCAGTCCCTTCTGGCATAAGGCGGTGGACAACGATGATGGCCGTGACCACAAACAAAGCGGCAAACCAGAACGCGATCCTGAAGTCGAAGAGTCCAGCGATGATGCCGGTCAGGGGATAGCCGATTCCGATTCCAGTGGATACTGTCACAGACAAACTAGAGATGGCGGCCTGCGCTGACTTGGCCGGAACGTAGCGCCGGGCCAGGGCAATGGTCACCGGAACGATCCCGTAGGTCAGGCCTTGCAGTGCCCGCCCGATTAGAAAGATGGTGAAGTTTGCTGCCGTCGCCGCGATGAGGGATCCGATGAGGATGATGAGCAAGGACACCAGCAGCAGCCGCTTCTTGTGTGGACCGTCGCTGAGCCGGCCCATGACCGGCGTCGCAATGGCGCCAACCAAGAGATTGACAGTCAGCATCCACTGCGCCGTGCTGACTGAGACATCCATCTCGCGGGAGATGGTGGGTACCAGCAACATGCCCAGCGAACTCACGATCGCCGTCGAAAGTGCAGCGTAGATGAGAGCCGGAACTAGGCGGGAACGCGCGTTAGTCAACGGCCGGCTCCGCGCCAAGCTTCTTCAAGATCGGGATCACTGTTTCGAGCGTCTTCTGCTCCTCGAGCGTCAACTTTTCGGTGATGGCTTGGCCCAGCCAGCCCTCACCCGCCAACGTTTCTTTGCCCAGCCGCTGAGATCCCGCCTCCGTGATTTCGATCCAGGCTCGACGGCGGTCCTCCTCATCTGGGACCCGCACCACAAATGCCAAGCGTTCAAGCTCCCGCGCGGCAAGTGAAATCCCTTGGGGACTGACGCGTATGGCTGTGGCTAATTCCGAGGTTGTCGCTCGCCCATGCAGCGCCAGATGCCGCAGTACCCCAATCTTTCCTGCGGAGATGGTGCGTTCGCTGGTGAGGCGTCGCAGCAGTGGGTGGAGTGCTTCGAAGAAGGCTCGTGTCATGAGTGGGTCGGTCATGAGACGATCCTACAAGCTACTTGATCAAGTTCCTTGTCGAATTCCTGGAATGTGTCGAATCAGTCATGATCGACGTCGGTCGTTTCGCGTTGCGCTTCACTGGGGTGGTTGGTGAGATTTCCAGTGGCTTTATGGCCTTTAGTGCGGTGCGAATCCTTGCAGGGGTTAATGAGAAGACTTCAAGTCGTTTCAAAAGTGCCCATC
Source organism: Specibacter sp. NPDC078709 (assembly GCF_040686795.1). Classification (NCBI taxonomy): domain Bacteria; kingdom Bacillati; phylum Actinomycetota; class Actinomycetes; order Micrococcales; family Micrococcaceae; genus Specibacter; species Specibacter sp. NPDC078709. The sequence continues at coordinate 390,416 of NZ_JBFBLU010000003.1, read as the reverse complement.
CCTGCACTGGCTCAACATGCTTCATTGGGCCCGAGCCGGTTTCTCCGCCCGGCGGGAAGAATGCGGGTATGGAGAAGATTCGATAGGCTCCGCTGAGCCATCAGTACTGGGTGATCCGTGCCGAAGCCAGTCCAAAGCGTCAGGGGTGAGGAAATAGATATGTCGACGGAGAGCCCGATAGTTTTCACCGGCGATGCGGTCTGTCTCTTCCGCTACGAGAGCAAACCCCGCATCCGGGCCTTGAGCGACGCTCTGTGCGAGGCCGCAACCCAGAGCGAGCCACAGGTAGGGCGCGGATGGTGAGTTGTCCGACGTCGTGTTTGGGTATATCGGGTAGATCAGCAAAGGGAATCGTCTGGCATTAGGGTGATCGGGCCACCAGTTCCTTTATGATCTCGTTGGTGCCACCGAAGGTCTGCAGGTACCGGTCCGGTGACTTGTTTTGCCAATTGGCGCGCCACAACTTTGCGATCGAAGCTGTCCGCGACGCATTCCGCGAGCACAACCCTAGTGTTTTGAAAGGCCATCAGGTTCGGCCGAGGGCATCTCGATCGTTGGCGGACACCGTCGTCTCGGGGACCTGCGTATTCACGAAGTCACGTTCGCGGGAGTCCTGTTCGTGCGTGCCGTTGAGCATGGGCGACTTCGAGCTATTGATCACCTATGAATCGCAATCACGCTTTGTCGGGTATGGACACTTTGGGGCGCTGGCCCGTGGATGGTTTCCTCGTTAGCGCTGCCGGAGTGGTTTCATCTGGGCATGAATCGACACCGGAGGTGGCCTCGGCTACGACTTGTTGGGCTCGGGGTCTGAGAGCGCTTTGAGCTCCAGTAGGGTCTGGCGTAGTTCGCGGTAGCGGTCGGTGCCCAGGATTGTGGCCCAGTGCTCTTCAGTTTCGGCGATGAGCTGCCGCGACAGATCCGCCGCAGCAACACCGGATGCGGTCAACGTGACAATCTTTGAGCGATTATCTGCTGGATTGCGATCCAGGACCACGTATCCCTCTCGTTGTAGATGCGCTATGAACTGGCCAATTCCGGGCTTGGTGATATCAGCTCGCCGGGCAAGCTCGCTGAGCTTGAGCCCCTCCGCAGGGATCAGTGCCATCACGCGGTAGTGGGAAGGCCTCAGGCCAGGCAGCGACGCGGCGTTGAGAGCAGTTCGGAAATTCTCGAAGGCGCCAATCAACAGCGCCGGCATGGAGAGCTGCATGTCAATTTGGGACTCGCCGTTGACATTTTTCATAAAGTAACTTTACCATTATTGGTACAGTTAGTTAACCATTGACTTGTCGTGGGGGAGCATCTCGATTCTTCTCAGGGGAGCGCCATGAACAACGCCGCGCTAGTGAATCTCGACATCTTGGGCCCAGCCGCTCCCACAGGGTCGGAGCTGGGCCGAATCGCCGGCGCGGCTCTGCATCTGCCTCCGGTGGAAATAGGTTTCGCCAATGCTGCGCCGATCCAAGTTCCGCTCTTCAATATGACCACTGGTGGCTTGTGGCGCATCACCGGAACTGCCCAAATGGATGGTTCAGCGGTACCCGGCAAATCAGTCCCGTTCAGCGTTGTCGTGAAGTCAATCCAATCGCCGGCGTTGTGGTCTGGGATATGGCAGGTGCCTGATCACTTCAGGGAGAGTTTGGTGCGCAATTATCCGTGGCACACCGAAGCACGGGTGTACGCCTCCGATCTAGCGAATAACATGCCCGACGGCGGACGTCTTCCCGAGGTGTTTGCTAGGCAGCCGCACTGCTGGGAAGGCTGGCAGGAAGCGGAGCTGTTCGTCAGAGTGGACCGGCGCTCTCGATAGAAAAGGATGCCGAACGCCTCCGGTACTTCCTCGATTCAGTGGGGTCCTTGATCTACATTCCGAGCCTTCGTGGCGATGAATTGTGGCAGGTGCCTGCTGTTGCCGAGGGTGCCAGCGCCGAACTCATTGCTGGGCTCCGCTCGCTGACGGATCGGGCCCACCAGCTGGTCGATGAGATTCTTGAGCTTCCTACATTTCCGGCGCACGGAGATGCGAGTCGACAGAACCTTCTCATCGAAACGAGGGAGGCGAGCGTAGGCGAGCCAGGAGCGTCGCCGCGATTCGTCGTCATTGACTGGGGAGCCTATGGAGCGGCATGCGCTGGTTTTGACCTCGGTCAGCTGTTGTCGGGCTTAGTTAACAATGGGCTGATGAGCGGCGAGGAACTCTACCGATTGGAGCCTCTCTGCTTTCACGCTTACTGCGACGGGCTGGCCGAGTCCGGAGCGGATGTGCGGGAATCAGCGGTGTTGCGAGGTCATGCGATGACTATGGCGCTTTTTACGGGGTTGTCTGCAGTACCTTCCCAGCGCTTGGGGGAGCCCGATTCGGAGGAACTGCGGGTATTCATGGCCGGCAGAATTGTGATGGCTCGCTTTGTCCTAGATCTGCTGGCATCAACTGACTAGCCAGAGGCCTCAAGCGTCGCGGTGGATGTCACCGGTGTGGTTTCTCTGTCGCCCTTGCTGGACTGGCTTGGAGCCTAGAGAGTCTTCTTTGGATGAAATGTAGAGCTGGGTTCGCGCTCAAGCGCCATGCGGGGAAGGTCCTCAAGGGCCAGCGCTACCTGCATTGGATGCAGCCCAAGTGGGTGGCTCATAACATTCATGCCCTCCTGTGAGCTGGAGCTGAATCGCGAACTAGTCAGCTAACAGGAGCGGCTATGTTACGCATTTGGTAGAGGATTTTTGAGTGCTCCGTCACATTGAGGGCCTTCGAGGGTGGAAGCTGACATAGCCTGAAGAGGCTGCCTCAATGACGAGGTGGCCGGAACAGTCAAAGAAAGCAATGGCGCATGAACTTTGAATTGAACACCTTAACCCTGAAAATTTGGGACCAGTCAACCATCGACCACACCTTGGAAGCGGCTATTGCCCACGTTTCCTCCAAGGCAAACGCACCGAGAGACATGGTTAGGGTCACTCGAAGTGGACCTAATGTATTCACAGTCAACGTGACCGGCGGAATGCCCGGCGACTCGCTGACAAATCTCAGTTAGGGTCTGTGCCCCTGACCCACGGAAGCGCTGACCCACGAAAGTGCCGCCTCAACACCTTGTTGGGGCGGCACTTCTGGGTGTATGCCCAGCCTGGGCATTTGCTTAGAGGTGAAAGTCCTCTGAAGGATAAGGTGGTTTAACTAGTCGATGGTAACTGCGTCACCGTGAGGTGGGGTGGGAAGGAAGCCGGAGGCAAATCCCTGCACCGAGGGACACGAACCGCATAGTAGGCATGCTGGTTGGGATAGGCCAGCGCAAGATGGTGAAGCCCGTTCCACCGAAACGGCCAGTGTGTAAATGCGGCGGCAGGGGGAAAGTAAATGTTCTTATCTGGGGAGGTCTGTCCCAGTGCGCCACCTGTTTGATGGGTGGAGCGGTGCGGCTCTAAGGGTCGTCACTGATGGGGCAGAAGTCAGCCGAGGCCATAGTACCTACCGGAATTTTGTTGGTGGTGGGGAAGGGCTGAACGCTGGGAATTGATGTTCTGAAGCGGTATTTCTCGTGTTCAGACTCCATAAGGCCGTGAAGTGTGCTTTTTTGTGACTCTTTGTTGGGGGAGCGGAGCACTATCCGTCCGAATTTCGGGGCCATTCGCCTCCGACTGGCCGACCTTGTCGGCCCAAATTGGAATAAGTTTCGTGCGCCAAACTGCGAACAAGTAGAAGGTTGATGCGCGGAATGAGTTGCAACCCCTTACTTGGCTCCAGGCCTACTAATTTGTCGGCAGATCAGATTCGATATAACCCTTGAGTTGTATCACCTAGGTGTTGTATTGTGGTGGTGATGTGGAACGTCGACGCGGGTTTGGTTGAGGCATGGCTGTTCGGTCTGGATGAGGACTCTTATGCGCAAGTGGTTGCTGCCCTGGAGTTGTTGGCTGAGCGCGGGCCGCAGCTTGGCCGGCCCTTGGTGGACACCGTTGTTCGGTCGCGGCACAAGAACATGAAGGAACTGCGGCCAGGGTCAAGTGGGCGGTCGGAGCTGCGGGTGTTGTTTGCCTTTGATCCGCGGCGTCAGGCGATTTTGCTCGTGGCTGGTGACAAGGCTGGAAACTGGTCCAAGTGGTACACGAAAAATATTCCGATAGCTGATGACTTGTTCGATGATCATTTGAAGACTTTGAAAGGAGAGTCGTGATGGCAATGTCCATTGAGGAGATGCTGGCGAAGCGGCCGGTCGGCCGGGCGGTCGTGGAGGGGCATAAGAAACGGATGCTTGATGAGGTTCGTGCTTACCGTCTGCGTGAACTGCGTGAGGCGTCCGAGCTGACTCAGGTACAGCTGGCTGGTCGTCTGAACGTTACCCAGAACCGGGTTTCGCGGATCGAACACGGTGACATTGACCGCGCCCAAGTCGACACGCTACGCAAATATGTTGAAGCGATCGGAGGCACGTTGCGCATCGAGGTCGAGCTCGGGGACGAACGCATCCAAATCGCCTAAATGATTGAAAACGCAGGTGAGGAATCGCCATCACCTGCGCATACAGAGCCCCAAGCAGTCTTGCCGTGCCGAACTCCTGACTGAAACCGTGGCAAGAACCGCATCGTTTGTCGCCCACCGGACAAGTTACCGGACAGGCTAAACAGGACACAAAATATGGCGCCAATTCAAAGCTGCTGGTCAGGGCGAGTCTGACCGGTGAGAAAACGGCTTACGGGTTCGGCGTCTGGCCGACTGCAAGGTACTCGCCGCGTTGGAATGGACCTGCCGCAGCCGGCCGTTGGGATGGTGGTTTAGGGCAATTCTGCCGAATTACGAGAGCTTGAAGATCGGATCCGCCACGCCGGGCTGTTTACGGTCTTGAGGGAATTTCTTTGGTAACCGGCGGTCGCCAGTTCCGTGAGCAGGGCGATCGGAGGGCCAATTATTGGCAGTCAGGGTCGCAGGTCGTTCGTGCCTGGATGAGCCCCGGATTTCCACCACTTTTATGCGCGCGGATTGAAAGTCGTGACCTCAGGTGGATTCGAAATAGACCCCGAAAATTTCAGAAATGTGATCAACTTTTCGTTCAATAACGTGAATAGAACGTGATCTGGCGCCTCGGCGCACCCGGACAAGAAGAGTAAACCCGCAGTTCAGAGGCCTTTTTGTGTTCCGGGCGGGAATTGAGGCCATGGCCAAGAAAATCGCGGCGCAGAGCCCTCGAGCTAATTGAGGAGGCGCCTGCAAATAATGTGTAAAGAAGGTTCATCCCGCAGCATCATTGGGCAGCGAACCGACTCTCTTCCTCCGGGAATGCTTTGAGCGGTACTGTCTGGCCTGCATTGGTCTCGAAATGATGCACAGACTGAAAAAAGACGAAGCGGCCGTGTCCACAAGGGACTACGGCGGCTTTCCAAACCACCGATCGGCATCTTGCCGGGGGACTAGGCCTCCACAGTGCAGTCGGCCAGATGAATCCTGAACACGATCTTGGTCAACACGTGGCGATCACGGAATGACTGTCCAACGCCCGCCAACCTGGTGGCCGGTCAGCGCCGCGCAGGCGTGACGGCTGCACGGCGCGTCGGCTATCGTCCGGCGGCGAGATCGGCGGAGATCAGGGCGGCCGTGTGCAGCAGCTGCTCGCGCACAGTGTCCAGAAACGCCTCCGGATCGTCCTGCCCATCCACGGCTTGAGCCTGCAGAGAAACGTTGACGGCGGCTGTGACCTCACCGCCGGCGCCGCGTACCGGGGCGGCCATGGACATCAGGCCCACCTCCAGTTCCTGATCCAGCAGGCACCACCCCTGGTCCCGTACGCCGGCCAGGACTTTCCGCAGGTCAGACTCCGACCCCACGGCTTTAGGCGTCATGGGAGTGACCGGGTGGACGGCAAAGTACTCGTCAAGCTGGGCTGGTGGCAGACCGGCCAGCAGCACACGCCCCATCGAGGTTGCGTGGGCCGGGAACCTGGTGCCCACGGTGATACCGACACTCATGATGCGCCGGGCCGCGACCCTCGCCACATAACTGATGTCGCCGCCGTCGAGCACGGCTGCCGACGTCGATTCCCCCAGCAAGGCGGAGAGCGCCTGCAGGTGGGGCTGCGCCAGCTGGGGGAGTGAGAGCGCGGACAGGTAGGAATACCCCAATTGCAGTACGGACGGGGTCAGGGAGAAGGCCCGGCCGTCCGTGCGGACGTAGCCCAGCTCCACCAGTGTGTGCAGGAAGCGGCGGGAGGTGGCCCGGCTCAAATCCGTGCGTTGGGCCACCTCGGTCAGGGTCATGGCCGGATGGTCCGCGTCAAAGGCCCGGATGACTGACAGTCCGCGGGCCAGCGACTGTACATACTGGTCACTGGCGACGGGCTGGGCAGACTGTTCCTCGATCATCCGAGGATGGCCGCTTCGAGGGGCACGGCAATGCGTTCCTGCAGTTCCGCCACCGTGGTGCCGAAGGTTTCGCGCACGCGCACGCCGTCGGCGGTGATGAGGAAGACGGCGTCGTTGGTGTAGATGCGGGTGACGCAGCCGACACCGGTGAGCGGGTAGGTGCATGCCTCGACGAGTTTTGAGGTGCCGTCCTTGGCGAACAGGCTCATCATGACGTAGACCTCCTTGGCGCCGGTGGCCAGGTCCATGGCACCGCCGACTGCGGGAATCGCGTCGGGTGCCCCGGTGTGCCAGTTCGCGAGGTCGCCGGTCGCCGAAACCTGGAAGGCGCCCAGAACACAGACATCAAGATGGCCCCCGCGCATCATGGCGAAGGAATCGGCGTGGTGGAAGTAGGACGCGCCGGGCAGTTCCGTGACGGGGATCTTGCCCGCGTTGATCAGGTCATCGTCGATGTCGTCCCCGTGAGCTTCCGGGCCCATGCCGAGCATGCCGTTTTCGGTGTGCAGCGTGACGGCTTGTTCCGGGCGCAGGAAGTTCGAGACCAGGGTGGGCTGGCCAATGCCAAGGTTGACGAAGGAGCCGGCCTTGATGTCGGCGGCTACCAGCGCGGCCAGTTCCTCCCGGCCAAGCCGGGTGCCGTTTTCTTGCGTGCTCATTACTTGACCCCATGTTCTGCCGGTGCCGGCGTGGTGGCGTTGATCGCTACGATCGTGTTGACATAGATGCCGGGTGTGATCACGTTTTCCGGATCGAGTTCGCCTGTCTCGACAATGTTGCCGACCTGGACGATGCTTTCCTTGGCCGCGGTGGCCATGATGGGGCCGAAGTTGCGTGCGGTCTTGCGGTACACCAGGTTCCCGGCCCGGTCCGCCGTCAGCGCCTTGATGAGCGCGTAGTCGGCGTGGATGGGGGTTTCGAACACGTGGCCGCGGCCGTCGATCATCCGGGTTTCCCGGCCCTTCGCGAGCATCGTGCCGTAGCCGGTGGGCGTAAAGAACCCGCCGATCCCGGCCCCCGCGGCCCTGATTCGCTCGGCAAGGTTGCCTTGCGGGACCAGCTCCAGTTCAATCTCGCCTGCCCGGTACGCGGCGTCGAAGTGCCAGGAGTCGGACTGCCGCGGGAAGGAGCAGATGATCTTGCGGACCCGGCGTTCCTTGATGAGCAGGGCCAGGCCCGCGTCGGCCTGCCCGGCATTGTTGTTGACAACTGTCAGGCCCGTGGCGCCGCCGTCGAGCAGGGCATTGATCAGTTCCATGGGCTGCCCGGCGTTGCCGAAGCCGCCGATCAGCACGGTGGAGTTGTCCCGGATGCCGGCGACGGCCTCGGCCGCGGAGCTTGCAATGATGGGCATTTTCTTCCTTACTTGTTCGAGGTGACGTTTTCGAGCACAACGGCCAGGCCCTGCCCCACGCCGATGCAGATTGCGGCCACGCCCCACCGTTCGCCGCTGGTCTGCAGGCTGCGGGCCAGGGTGCCCAGCAGTCGGGTGCCGGAGGCGCCCAGCGGGTGGCCCATGGCGATGGCGCCGCCGTGCTGGTTCACGATTCCCGGGTCGATGTCCCAAGCATCGATGCAGGCCAGTGACTGAGCGGCGAATGCCTCATTAAGTTCGACGGCACCCACCTGGTCCCAGCCGATTCTCGCCTTTGCCAGCGCCCGGTTCGCGGCCTCGACGGGTCCGTAGCCGAAGAACTGCGGGTCCACCCCGGCCGCACCGCGCCCGGCGATCCTGGCCAGCGGGTCCATCCCCAGGATCCCGGCCGCGGCCTCGGATCCCAGCCATGCCGCGGACGCGCCGTCGGACAGCGGTGAGGCATTCGCTGCTGTTACGGTGCCGCCTGCCACGCCGTCGGCCTCCTTTCGGAATACCGTCTTGAGCCCGGCCAGCTTCGCCGCCGTCGACCCGGCTCTGATGCCCTCATCCCGCAGCAGTTCCGTGCCGGGCACCACGGAGGTGAGGTTGTCGTAGAAGCCGCTGTTCCAGGCTGCATCGGCCAGCCGGTGCGAGTTTGCGGCAAATTCGTCCTGGCGTTCGCGGGTGATGCCGTATTTTTCGCGCAGCTGCTCGGTGGCTTCGCCCAGGTTCACTGTCCATTCTTTGGGCATGGCGGGGTTGACGAGCCGCCAGCCCAGTGTGGTCGAGGAGAGGGCCAGATCCCCTGCCGGGTACGCCCGTTCCGTCTTTGGCAGCACCCACGGTGCCCGGCTCATCGATTCCGCCCCGCCCACCAGCACCAGGTCGGCATCGCCGACGTTGATCTGGCGTGAGGCGATGATCGCCGCGTCAATGGAGGAGCCGCACAACCGGTTCACCGTGGTACCGGGAATGGAGGTGGGCAGGCCCGCGAGCAGCGTTGCCATGCGCGCCAGGTTCCGGTTTTCCTCGCCGGCACCATTGGCATTGCCGAAGACCACCTCGTCGATCCGCTCCACGTCGAGTTTCGGTGCGCGGGCTACGGATTCGCGCACCACATGGGCGGCCAGGTCGTCCGGGCGGACGCCCGCCAGGCCGGAGCCAAACTTGCCAAAGGGGGTGCGGACAGCGTCGTACAGGTACGCATGGTTCACGGGAGTTCGTCCTTCTGTTCGGTGGAGTGTGGCTCGGTGACGGCCTAGGAATCACCGCAGTGGATGGAGGTCTTGCCGTCCCGAGCGGGTGTCGGGGTCAGGGCTGGGTCTGATGGATCAGGCCCAGGAGCAGGCGGGCAACCTCGGCCGGTGCCTCCGCTGGTGTCAGGTGGGCAACGTGCGGGAGGGTGGCGAGTTTCGCCACCGAATCTGCGGAAGCGGTGTCTTTGTCGGCGCGTTGGACGGCCCCTGCGTTTACTGCATCCACCATCTCCTGCATCAGTTCCGGGCTTGCCACCGAGTCCTCTGAACCGGCCACGGCCAGCAACGGGACGCGGATTTGTCCGAGTTCGTTTCTGACGTCAAAGCCGGCCAGCGCACCGCAGCAGTGGGCGTAACTGAACTGGTCGGTGTCGCGCAGGGTGTTCAGCAGCCGGCTGGACAGCTCGGGCTCCCGGTCCAGGAAACCTTCAGCAAACCAGCGCTGGGCAGAACCCTGGATCATGACGGCGGTGCCCTGCGTCCGGACCGTTTCCGCCCTCTCGGTCCAGGCCGCCGGCGTGCCCAGCTTTGGACCCGAACACTGCACGGAGAGGCTCAGGAGACGGTCCCCATGGTCGATTTACTGAGGTTGGAGGGCGGGAACCTACCAGCCGCGTTCCAGCCACTGCCTCAGCTGCGGCCGCTCGGCACCCAGGGTGGTGCCTGTGCCATGGCCCGGATGCACAACGGTGTCATCCGGCAGCCGGCCGAAGACCCGGCCAGTGACATCGGCGATCAGCGTGGCGAAGCGTTCGGGGTCCCCGAAGGTGTTGCCGACGCCGCCGGGGAACAGAGAGTCGCCGGTGAATATATGGTCGGGTCCCGACCGGTCCCGGTAGAGTAAGGCCACGGAGCCGGGAGTGTGGCCGCGGAGCTTGATGACCTCTAGCTCCAGACCGTCCCCGATTTCCAGTCGCCCGGCCTCCAGCGGCAGATCTGTAGGGACTTCAATATCTGGCACGTCCGCCGTCCCGGCTGCTGTACGGGCCCCGGTGTTCTTCACCAGCTGAGCCAGTGCCCTGACATGGTCCCAATGGGAGTGGGTGGTCACGATCCACTCCAGCCGGGTCGGCGCGGGAGAGTCGGCCTCCGAAGCGGCGATCATCTCCCGGATTGCCTCCGGGTCATCGGCGGCATCGATGAGCACCTGCGTCCCGGTGCGCTTGGACGTCAGCAGGTAGACGTTGTTGTTCATGTCACTGACGGAGCAGTTGCGGATAGTAATCTCTTCTAAATCAATCATGCGATCAGGCTATGTGGACCCGCGTGGGCCATGGCACGGGCATTCTCACCAGTCGATAACAGCCGTTGGCCCGTGTGTGATGCGTGGCACACACTGTAGGTATGGCTTCCCGACCGTCAGGTGGCAGCACCACCCAGTGCCGGCCCGGGAGCCTTGACCTAGCCTGACCCTAAACAACCGAGGTGACAACGATGGTGTTTCCCGCAAAATACTCGGAACTCAACGCCCTGGAGCTCTCCGGCGAGGCGCGGCGAATCCTGACCCGGATCATCCGGGTCTCATTCCCGCACCCGCAGTTCCCGAACGGCCCCTATGAACGGATGACCGAGAAGATCATCGAGGCTTCCGAGGAATCACGCTGGTTCCGGATGGCCCTCATCCAGGGCTTGGCGACCCTGGACACGCTCACGGACGAGCACTTCCTGGATCTGCCCGAAGACCGGGCCATCACGGTGCTCAAGCGCATCGCCGATCTGGAGTTCTTTGCCTTCATTCGGCGGACGGTGGTGCTCAACCTCTATGACGACCCGGAGGTCCACACTGCGCTGGGTTACGAGGGCGAGTCGTACTCGAAGGGCGGCTACGTCAACCGCGGGTTCAACGACCTCGCCTGGCTGCCTGATCCGCGGATCGAGGAGTGTACCGAGCCCGTACCCGAGATCGGCCCGCTGCCGTACCAGGTGGCAACTTGCACCCCCACAGAAGGCTTTGAACCCGTAGGGAATCTGTTCAAGGACACCGGAATGATCGAGGAAGGCCGCACACGATGAGCACCGAAGAAATCTCAGCCCGTTTTGAGTACGACGACGATTCCGTGGTGGTGATCGTCGGCTCCGGTGCCGGCGGAGGCACCCTGGCCCACGAGCTGGTCAGCAAGGGCATCAAGGTAGTCCTGCTCGAGGCAGGGCCGGATCTGAAGAACGAGGACTACCACCAGGACGAGTGGGCGGCTTTCAACCAGATGGCGTGGCTGGATCCGCGCACCACGTCAGGATCATGGCGCATCGCCCGTGATTTCCCGAATCTGCCGGCGTGGATCGTCAAGGCCGTCGGCGGCACCACCACTCACTGGTCCGGGGCCACCCCGCGGTTCAAGGCCCACGAATTCAAGGCGCGCACCACCTACGGGCGCATCGATGGAGCCAACCTGCTGGACTGGCCCATCACCTTGGCCGACCTCGAACCGTACTACGACCGCGCCGAGCAGAAGATGGGTAGCACCCACCGGCACGGCCGCCCGCCGCTGCCGGCCAACAACAACTACAAGGTCCTGGCCAATGGTGCCAAGCGCCTGGGCTACCGGCACTTCTCCACCGGCCCTTACGCCACGAACGCCGAACCCTATGACGGCAGACCCGGCTCGATCCAGGACGGGTTCAACTTCCAGGGCGACAAGAACAAGTCCAAGTGGTCCACTTTGGTCTCGGAGATCCCAAAATCGCTGCGCACAGGGCTGCTGGACCTGCGTCCGGACTCCCACGCCGTACAGGTCACGCACACTCCCGGTGGGCGTGCCGATGGCGTCATCTACATCGACGCCGACGGTAATGTCCAACGCCAGAAGGCACGCATCGTGGCGGTTGCAGGCAACTCCATCGAGACGCCGCGCCTGCTGATGCTCTCATCCTCTCCGCTGTTCCCTGACGGGCTGGCCAACTCCTCGGGGCAATTGGGGCGGAACTACATGCGCCACACAACCGGCTCGGTGTACGCCAAGTTCGACCAGCCGGTGAACATGTACCGGGGCGAGACGATGGCTGGCTTGATCGCCGACGAAGCACGCCACGACGTCGAGCGCGGATTCTCCGGGGGCTACTACCTCGAGATGATCTCGCTCGGGCCGGCGTTTCTGGCCAGTTTCGTGGAACCCGGAGCCTGGGGCCCGGATTTCACCGCATTGTTGGACAATTACGTCAATACCGCCGGGCTGTGGATCACCGGCGAGGACATGCCGCAGGAGTCGAACCGGATCACGTTGAACACCACCGTGACCGACCGGCTGGGGCTGCCGGTGCCCAACGTGCACTTCGATGACCACCCCAACGACGTCAACATGCGCAACCACGGCTACCAGCAGGCGTCCCTGCTCTACGAGGCAGTCGGGGCGACGTCGATCCACCGCACCCCGCCGTACCCTTCCACCCATAACTTGGGCACTGCACGGATGAGCGAGCGGCCCGAGGATGGGGTCGTCAACGCGTTCGGGCAGACACACGACGTGCCCAACCTGTTCATCTCCGATGGCTCGCAGTTCACCACCAGTGCGGCGGCGAACCCGACGCTGACGATCGTGGCCCTGGCGATCCGCCAGGCCGAATACATCGTCGACCAGATGGCAGCTTCGGCCCTCTAAAACAAAGCTGCCACCAAGCAACTGGCTGGCACCCCTCTGCCCGGCGCCTATCGCCCAAGCAGTGGGGTGCCGCGCAGTGCGCGGCTGACGCGGGACGCCACGTCGCGCAGCAGCACGGAGACTTCCCCGGAGCGCACGAGGAAGTCAGACGGATCCATGGACACCGCCACCGATCCGACCGTCTGCCCGGCGGCCGTCGTCACAGGGGCCGCCATGCACGAGGCTCCACGGATGAATTCCTCGCGTTCGACGGCGATGCCTGAGGTACGCACCCCGTCCAGCTCCGCGTCGAATATTGCCGGATCTGTGATCGTGGCTGCCGTCATACTGGGCATCCCATGGCGCTGCAGGTAGGTCCGGCAGCGCTCGGCGTCCATTCCCGCCAGCAGCACCTTGCCGAACGCAGTGGCATGCGCGGCATCATTGAACCCGAAGCCCATGGGGGTGATTCTTGGCCGGGTCGGGGATTCCACCACATGCGCCACGACGATGTCCTCACCGCGGTGGACCGCATAATAGGCGGCAGCATCGGCGCGCACATGCAGTTCACGCACCAGCCGCGCCACCGACGGTGGCGTGCCAACCTGCCGACGCAGTGATTGGTCCAGGGCGTGGAGCTTATAGCCCAGCCCAAACCGGCTCTCGTCCTTGAGATGGATCAAATGCTCGGAGGCAACCAGAGTTTTCAGCAGCCGGTAAACGGTGGGCAGCGGCATCGCCAGCTCGGCTGCAATCTCCTTGGCCGACATTCCCCGGTGGTGGGAGGCAACCACATCCAACAGTGCGAAGGCCTTCTGGACCGAAGCCAGACCGGTCAGTGAATCGTTTTGTCCCATGCACCCAATCTTGTCCCCAGCGCAGAGGATTACCAAGTTAAGACGGCCGGCGTCCACCCCCAAGGGGCAGCGCCGGCCGTCACCGCCGGCGGTCCATGCACGGGACCGGAATTAACAGCCTCGTGGCGGTTCGTTAGTTGATTTCCAGTTCCCCCATGCGGTCCCAGGCATCGCCGTCGATCTGGCGGCTGACGATCCGCGGGGTGTCGACCAACGCTGGGGCCATGTCCAGCATGGCCTGCTTGAAGTGGCCGCTGTTCACATGGTCACCCGCGGCGTCGTCCTGGAAGGCCTCGACGAGGACGTACTCGTGCGGATTGTCTAAGCTGCGTGACCAGTCAAACCACAGGTTCCCGGGCTCGGCACGGGTGGCTTCGGTGTACGAGTGGGTAAGGTCGGGCCAACGGTCCGACCAGTCGGGCTTGACATTGAACTTGACGACGATGAATATCACGGTGCGTTCCTTCCGGTGGTGGTACGCCTCACCGTCCTGGACTAGGCCTGGACAAGGCGTGCTGTCCGCCAAGTCTTGCCGGTACCCGGACCGCCAGCCAATGGGTGTTCTCGGTGGGCGAGAATGACGACAGACGCCGTCCGGCAGGCGGATCTAGAGTGGGAAAGACTTCACCCACCTCCGCAGCGAAAGACGGTTGCACCATGCTGAGCACCCTCCGGGCGGCCGTAGCCGACCCCGCCCAAGTCAAGACCCGAGCCATCGACCTGCACGCCAACGCCCACGACGCCTCCCATTTCCTGCTTGTCCCGCAGGCGGTCGTCGTCGCCAGGGACGCAGCCGAGGTTGGTGGGCTTATGCGGGCCAGCACCGCCCAAGGCATCCCGCTGACGTTCCGCTCAGGCGGGACCAGCCTCAGCGGGCAGGCCGTCACGGACGGCGTCCTGGTCGACGTGCGCAGGAATTTTCGCGGCATGGAGGTGCTCGATAACGGGGTACGCGTCCGGGTAAAGCCGGGCGCCACCGTGCGCTCCGTGAACTCCCGACTGGCCCGTTACGGCCGCCGCCTCGGCCCCGACCCTGCCTCCGAGGCAGCCTGCACCATCGGCGGCGTGGTGGCCAACAATTCCTCCGGAATGAACTGCGGGATCACAGAGAACACGTACCGGACGCTGGAATCCATCACTTTGGTACTGCCCTCCGGGACCGTGATCGACACCGCAGACCACGACGCCGATGCGCGGCTTCGCGCGCTGGAGCCGGGACTGCACGCCGGCCTGGACCGGTTGGCCCGCCAGGTCCTCGACAACCCGGCCTCCGCGGCCAGGGTGCGCCACCAGTTCTCGATGAAGAACACCATGGGCTACGGCCTGAACTCGCTGCTGGACTTTGACACACCTGTGGAGATGCTTGCCCACCTGGCAATCGGCAGCGAGGGGACGCTCGGGTTCATCGCTGAGGCCGTCTTCCGCACCGTCCCGAAGCTCACCCACACAGCCACCGGTCTGTTGGTCTTCCCCGATTTGGACGCAGCCAACGACGCCCTGCCCGGCCTCGTCGAGACCGGTGCGGCGACTGTGGAACTGCTCGATGCCACCTCGCTGCGCGTCGGCCAGTCACTCAGGGGAACGCCGCAGGCCGTCGCAGGACTGGACGTGCGCGAGCATGCGGCACTGCTGGTCGAATATGCCGCAGGGCAGGCCGACGAACTGGCCGAACTCCAACATCGGGGCGCTGCCGCCGTGGCCGGATTTCCACTCGAATCTCCCGCTGGGTTTTCTACTGACGCCGCCACCCGGGCCTCACTGTGGCACCTTCGCAAGGGGCTCTACGCCTCGGTTGCCGGGGCAAGGCCGCAGGGGACGACGGCGCTATTGGAGGACATCGTCGTCCCTGTTCCGGCGCTGGGGCGCACCTGCCGCGAACTGATAGGCCTGTTCAATCGCCATGGCTACCAGGACAGCGTCATCTTCGGCCACGCCAAGGACGGCAACATCCACTTCATGCTCACCGACGGATTCACCAGCAACACCGAACTTGAACGCTACAGCGCGTTTACCGAGGACATGGTCGACTTGGTGCTCGGCGAGAACGGCTCCCTCAAGGCCGAACACGGGACAGGCCGCGTCATGGCCCCCTATGTCCGTCGGCAATACGGCGACGAACTCTACGACGTGATGCGCCAGATCAAGCTCCTGTGCGACCCCGCAGGTGTTCTGAACCCAGGAGTCCTGCTTAACAACGACCCCCAGGCTCACCTTCGCCACATCAAGACGGATCCGCCGGTCGCCGAAGAGGTCGACAGGTGCGTCTCCTGCGGGTATTGCGAACCTGTCTGCCCCAGCAAGGACATCACACTGACCCCGCGCCAGCGCATCGTCACCCTGCGCGCCATCGAAACGGCGCGCTTTGCGGGAGACTCGGAGCTCGTCGCTGAGTTGGAACGTGACTATGACTACGAATCCGTCCAGACCTGCGCCGTCGATGGCATGTGCCAGACGGCCTGCCCCGTCGGCATCAACACCGGCAATCTGGTGAAGCAGCTACGCCAGGACAAGGCCGGCCCCGTTGCAGGCGCCGGGTGGAAGCTGGCCAGCCAGCATTGGGGGACGATCACACGGGGCGCTGGCCTGGCGCTGACCGCCGCCGCCAAGGTCCCCGCCGGCGCCATCCGACCTGCCAACCAGATCGCCCGGGCCGTTCTCGGCGAAGACACCGTGCCTCTGTACTCGGGCGAACTGCCCGGCGGCGGATCTGCCCGGCGACGCCCCGCCCCGACCGGACCACCGGCGGCAGTATACTTCCCCGCCTGCGTCGGGGCCATGTTCGGACCGGCCACGACCGCAAACGATAGCGGGGCTGGTCCGGGCGTGCAGGCCAGTTTCGAACGGTTGGCCCAACGGGCCGGCATCGACCTGCTGGTCCCGCCCTCCATCGACGGCTTGTGCTGCGGGACCCCGTGGTCTTCCAAGGGCATGGCCAAAGGGCAGAGATCCATGCAGACCCGCACCCAAGCTGTACTCTGGGAGGCCACACGCGGCGGTGAGTTGCCGATCATCTGCGATGCGTCCTCGTGCACCGAAGGCCTGCAACACGCTGTGGAGTCTCACGAGCCAGGTCCGGGGAAGCGGAAACTACGAATTATCGACGCCGTCGAATTCACCGCTGAAACGATCCTGCCCTTGCTGCCGGAGCGGACCAAACTGGCATCGCTGGCCCTGCACCCCACGTGCTCCTCGACGCGCATGGGGCTGAACGCGTCTCTCACTGCGGTGGCCGCAGCCGTCGCCAATCGCGTCGAGGTCCCAGACAGTTGGGGGTGCTGTGCTTTCGCCGGGGACCGCGGCATGCTCCACCCCGAGCTCACTGCCTCCGCCACCGAACAACAGGCGGCCGAGGTCAACATCCTAGGTGCCGCCGCCCACGCCTCCTGCAACCGCACATGCGAACTGGGCATGACTCGCGCCACCGGGCATGACTACCGGCACATACTCGAACTACTCGACGAGCAGACCACCCCCTGAATCCGTGTTGATATGGCTCCACGCCTGACAGCGAGGCCTTATTTTCCGGTGTCCTCGCTGTTTGTCTGGCTGATTGCTCAGTATCATTTCCGGCTGAGGCAGTTGGCCACAACCGCTGCGGCCAGAGGCCAAGCACGCTGTGTAGCTGTGCGCAGCGATTTGTAGGAAATCTGACCATCGACAAGGGAGGGATCATGGGAGACCTGCACGGAATGGCGCACGAGTGCTTCGTAACTCTTGGCGACGTGTGCTAGATCGGCGCGTGTGGCCTTGGGATCGACTTGGGTGATGGCGGCTACTGCTTAGCGTGCAGGCTGGCTGAATGCTCGTTGCGGTCCGCCAGTGTTTCCGTCAACAGGGGAGCTGGCTTCGGCGCGGTCGTTGCGTGTCGTGGTGTCCACGACGATTTGATTGGCGCGGTCGATCATGCGCAGCCACATGGGATCCGATTCGTCGTTGCCCGCGTCGATGAAGATCAATCGTTAGTATTTGGGGTGGCTTGTGAATTCGCTAAAAGTCCGACGCCGAGGATGGCGGTGTCCAGCGACGATCGTTCGGAAGACACTGCCCGAGGTGCGGATGTAGCCTTGGAATGGGACGATCGAAGGCCCTAGTGTTGCCCCCAACTGCCCGGCCGCGTACGGTAGAGTGAGAACCGCGGAATCTAGGCCTTTTTGTGACTGAATGTTGAAAAAGATGAGCGTCACGGACTGAAAAAGATGACCAGAAACTCAGGAAAAGTTCGCTGAATTAGATGAGTAAAACGTGACTTGGGCGTTTTTTGGCCTTAAGCGACCCTGACCCGCGGAATGAAACCGCAGGTCAGAGCCACAGTTGGGTGCCCCGGGCGGGAATTGAACCCACGACCAAGAGAATCTCACCATCTGGATGTCACGGGGTGCTGATGGCTATCAAAATTCGTGTATTTTAGGGAACTTTCTCCCTTCTTGACTCCCACGATATGTCAGCAATCGCCGTAGTTTTCCGCTGAATTAGATGGGTAAAAGATGACTGGCACTGCTGGAGCCTTTGACGTTGTCGGGGTTTGACCGTGGAATCTGTGAATGCAGGTTCATCAGTGATCCTCTTCGAGGCCGTGCCTTACCGTCCGTGATTACCATTTTACGCCTGAGACCTAGGCCAGGGCACTGGTCGGTGCCCTTGAGAATACGAAGCCCTTAGCGGTGGACGGTAACTGGTGCGGACGGGCATTCTGACACTTTTGGGTCAGGCTGGGGTATTTCTTACGGCTAGGAGCGGCGGCTTCGGTGTCCCGCACAGGAACGCTCTGCGGGACGGGTGGCTCCGGTTGAGAAGCTTTTCCGCACATGGCGTCCTTGCCTATGTTCGGTCGTATTCTTCCGTCAGCGGGCGTTCCCTGATTGCTATAAGGGAGCCATCGAATTAGACGTTAATCATTGGTGTGATGCGGACTTGAGGAGTTTTCGGTCGGCGGGGTGAGCTCTGTGAGTTCCCCGGTATGGAAGGCGATACGTTCAAAGAGCGGGACGAGGAGCTCCGTGATTTCTCGTCCTACTTTGGTCAGCGAGTATTCTACATGCGGTGGCATGGTGGGCTTCTGTTCACGCAGTATGAAGCCGTCGGAAATCAAGGATTGCAGGCACTGGGACAGCATCTTCTCACTGACACCGTCCAAGGCGCGCCTGAGCTCATTCCAGCGAAGCGTACCGCCCCACAAGGCGAGCAGGATCAACGTGCCCCACTTGTTCGTCACATGACCCAGAACAGCGCGGGTGGCGCAGTCAGCCGGGACTGACAGCATGGACCGGTGAGGTTTTTCTCCTGTTTGAGGCATACCCTCATAGTACTTACTAAATAGTGGGTACCGTAAGTTTGGAATACTTCGATTCCTGGCATCCTTCTACCTAGTGCGTTCACAACGGTGAACGCGTCACTGTCCTTCGGAGTATATATATGTCATCTAACATCTCACCCGTCATTGTCATCTTCGGGGCCGGACCCGGCCTTGGAGCGTCGGTGGCCCGCCGCTTCGGCCGCGAAGGTTTCCGGGTGGCCCTGGTCGGACGGCGCCAAGAGCCACTTCTCGAGTTCGCCGAGTTGTTGAAGGCCGAAGGCATAGAAGCAGTTCCGTTCACTGCCGACCTCTCCAACCCTGCGCGGGTTCCCGCCCTGATTACCGGCATCCGTGAGCGTTTCGGCCGTATCGACGTCATTGAATATGGTCCGGCCAGCGCAGCCGACCAAGGGTTTGTCCCCGCGGCACAGCTAGATGTTGTAGCTCTGGAAAAATACATGCGCCTGTTCCTGCTCACCCCCGTGGAAATCGTTCGTCAGGTCCTCCCCGAGCTCATCGAACGTGGCAACGGTGCGATCCTTGTAACCCATGGGTCTTCCTCCGCAACAGGGATTCCCTTCCTCAGCGGTGTCGGACCGGCCATGGCGGCCATGCGCAACTATCTCTATTCCCTCAATGGCGAGCTTGAAGGCACCGGGGTCTACGCAGGTACCCTCACCATCGGGGCCCTCATTACAAGTGGCGACTCCCTCGCCGACCAGGGATTCCCCGGTGACACCGAGGCTGCCACCACGTTCCCGACAGTTCACCCCGATACTCTCGCTGGACTCTACTGGGACATGTATGTCCAGCGCCGTGCCGTCGAGCAAGCCTACCCAGAGCTTGTCGTAGCGGTATGAACAGCAGCAACGTATAAGTAAGTGGACAACACCGTCGAGTTCGATCAGGTGAGAGTGTGGTCGGGTTTGGTGGTGCGCCGCGGGAAGCGGATCCAGGTTTCATGAGGCGTGAGCAAAACTCTCTCTCAGGCGACCCGTCGGTGGCCGATCGAATCGCGTCAAGCAACAGCCGAACGAGATCGATTGGGCCCTCCGCATATGAACCAGATAGAGCACTTCTTTTTGTACCGAGTCAATGGCGTCGTCCCGATAGAGGCCTGTCCGCATTAGCATCTAAAACCATCCCGTAAGGCGGTCCCTCATCGGACGAACCATCTCCTGAACTGCGGTTATATGATGGCGGATTTGGGACTGTCCCGTAGGGGTAGCCCGATGAGCTGTCCGGTGACGGGGCGTCGTACGGTACGGGCTAAGTGTCTTTGAGTGTCGTTCAGCCGAGTGGGGGAGTGGGTTGGGCTTCTTGGGTGTGCCGTGTTGGGTTTGGTGGGGTGAGTGTTTGTGCGCGTCTGTAGAAGGTGGCGCGGGACATTCCAAGGTCGCGGGTGACTTGGGCTGTGGGTTCTCCGCTTTCAATGAGGCGGATGGCGTTGAGTATTTGGCTGTCGGTGATGCGGCGAGGACGGCCACCAAGGTCTTTGCCTGCTGCTCTGCGTTTATTGATGGAGTCGGTGATGCGTTCGCTTTTAATGTCGTGTTCCATTTGTGCCAGGGCAGCCATGATGGTGAAGAGCATCGATCCCATGGGTGTTGATGTGTCTACATCGCCGCCGTCAAGGTTCAGGACCCGCAGACCTGCGCCCCGCTTGTTGAGCTCTTGCGCGAAGGTCAGCATGTTTTGGGTGGAGCGCCCGAGTCGATCCAGTGTGGTGATTACCAAGGTGTCACCAGCAATCAGAGCATCGAGTGCCCGGTCGAATTGAGGCCGCGATGCTCTTGCACCAGAAACGCCCTGGTCAATATAGAGGTCATCTGCCCGGACGCCGGCGGTGAGAAGGTCAGCTTGTTGCCGGTCGGTAGATTGCTGCTTCGTCGATACGCGCGCGTAACCGATCAATTTCCCCACAGGGCACTCCAATGTGTCTCATAACTAATAGTGAACACCCTGGCGAATTCAGGTGGTGTCTGCAACACCTGTTTGATTTGTTGGGTCTAAGAATAGCGTGGCTAGGACTTCTGCCGGGGTGCGGTAGCCGTGGCGTTTGCGGGGCCGGCGGTTGAGTTCGGCAGCGACGTTCTCGAGGATTCCGGGCCCGTGGAACGAGAGGTCCGTGCTTTTCGGGAAGTACTCGCGCAGAAGTCCGTTGGTGTTTTCGTTGCTGCCGCGCTGCCAGGGCGAGTGCGGGTCGCAAAAGTAGATCGGCATCCCGGTCGCCATTGTGATCTCTTGGTGGCGGGACATCTCCGCTCCTTGATCCCAGGTCGTGGAGCGGCGAAGCTTCTCTGGGAGGGTGTTCATCGCAGTGATCATCGCGTCGGCGACGGTGCGGGCGGTGTGGTCCCCGGGCAGGTGCAGCAGCATCACGTAACCGCTGGTCCTTTCGACCAGGGTCCCAATCGCGGACCTCGACGCCGTCGAACCAATGATTAAGTCCCCTTCCCAATGGCCTGGAACCGCGCGGTCTTCGATCTCGGCGGGGCGGTCAGAGATCATCACCATGTCCCGGAAGCGTTGTGGGCGGGGACCCCCAGGCCTTTGTGGGCGCCGTGTCACACGTCCTGACCGCAGCGCCGTCGCAACTTCCAGACGCAACGATCCGCGGCCTGTGCGGCCGTCAAGTTTCTGAGACAGTTTGATTGATTTTTCTTCTTACGCTGCTGCTTGTTCGGCTTGATCTTGGTTCTGGTATTCGGCCAGGGCCCGGGCCGGTGGCAGTCCCTGGTTGTTGGCATGGGGCCGGCGCCGGTTGTACCAGGACTCGATGTATTCCATGACGGCGGTCCGTGCCGCCATGTGGCTGGCGAAGTCGTGGTGGTGGTACATCTCGGTCTTCAGATGCGAGAAGAACGACTCGGCAACCGCGTTGTCCCAGCAGACCCCGACCTCGCCCATGGACTGCGTGACATTGTTGCCGGCACACCATTTTTGGAAGTCCCCGGAGGTGTACTGCGCGCCCCGATCGCTGTGGAACACGGCCCCGCCGGCGTGCAGCCGGCCGTGATCCCGGGCCATGGTCAGCGCGTCAATGATCAGCTCGGTGCGCATGTGGGAGGCCATTGACCAGCCCACGACCATCCGGGTCGCCAGGTCGATCACCGTGGCCAGGTACAGCCAGCCGGAGCCTGTTTTCAGGTATGTAATATCGCCGACCAGCTTCGTTCCCGGCACGGTGGCGCTGAAGTCCCGCTTCCCGTTCTCATCGAGCATGTGGTTGCGGATGTGCTCGGTCCTGGCGCCAGGATCCACGACCGTGGTCTTCTTCCACGCTCGCATGCGCACGGCCCGCAGGCCCTGTTTCTTCATGATCGTCCCGACCGTGCTCGGGGCTGCCGGGATGCCCTCATGGCCCAGGATCGTGGTGATTTGGTCCCGCCCGGCCATGCCCTTCTCCCGCTCATACACCCGGCACACATCCTTGGTGAGCTGCTCGTTGCGCCGCTGCGTCGGGGTCGGCTCCGCCGGCTTGGTCCAGCGGTAGTACGAGGACCGGGGAACCTGCAATTTCAGGCACATCCAGTCAACCGGATAGTTGGCCTTCTCCAGCCCGATAAACGCGTAGTAGTCGTTTATCGTTGCTTCGCGGCGAAGAAGGCACTGACTTTTCCCAGAAACTCGATCTCCCGCTTCAACTCCGCGTTCTCGGCCTGCAAGGCCTTGAACTTCGCCCACTCCACCGGGCCCGGCTCATCCGCGGCAGCATCAGGGTGCTCTTCCTTCCACACCCGCACCCAATTCCCCAACGTCCCCTCATTGACCCCGATCTCAGTGGCAACCTGGACCACCGGACGGCCCGAGGAAATCACCAACTCAATGGCCTCGGCCTTGAACTCCGGACTGTATTTGCGACGACTCGACATGAAACAGATTCTCCTAAACACTGTCTCAAATCACCATACGGGCGCATGTAAGAGTTGATCGTTAGACGGGCCACAGGTGCCGCCGAGCTGGTGACAGGCCAACGCTTAAAATGTCGCAGTAGTGTCGTCTTTGAAGTGGCCAACCGTGCCCCATAGGTTGGTCACTTCGCCATTTAACAACCGTGAGTAGTAGCCGGCTATCGGACAAGTTCCCCATGGTCCAAAACGGGGGGAGTGTCCCACTTCGTTAGAAGTGAGACACTCCTTGTCTCTGTTGAAACCAACGGGTGAGTTGGTGCCGAGTGTGTCAGGAGCGAGCAATGAGTGGGGCCAGTTGGAGGCTGAATGAAGCTACTTCGTTAGGACCCTCAGATTGACCTGAATCCCCGCGTCTTCCAGTTCGCCAGCGAGCTTGCCTTTCCAATCGTTGGTAAAACTGTTGAAAGGAATATAAAGCATGCCTCGTACATCACCGGGTTCAGTTACATCCGTTGCCTGAAGGATAGCTACTTTGTCTCGTCCCAGATGTGCCATGAAGTAGCCCATTTCGAACACGACGTTCTGGCGACCACGAGGTTCAAGGTCCTTGTCATCTTTTGCCTTGCCCAGGTCATCGGCAGTCAAAATAATGACCGCGAAATTAGCTTGGGCGGCAGCTTTTTCAAGTTTTTCGATCAGTGATTGACCCGAATTTCCTTGCTCGTGGAGGATGACAGCATCCCGTCCTGTGAGTTGGTTGAGGAAATGATGAACGAAGGTCTTGGCCGTATCATCGTGGCCGTGAACGATGAAAATGCTTTTCTCGGCGGGAGACGTTTTAATGCCACTTGTGGTTGGCACGCCGCCTGGGATACCAACAGCTGACGAGATTGACTCTTGACTTCCACCAGGCGAATGAAGAAGATCAGCCACTGGCTCCCCGGCAGTCCGGATACTGTGTTTCTGGTGGTCTGCCCATGGGTCGACAGGTTCAACCTTAGTCGGAAGGGTTTCCCACGCGTTGACGGGTTTAGCCTTTTTCTGAGGGGTTTTTTCAATCTTTTTCTGGTGGTCTGCCCATGGGTCGACAGGTTCAGTCTTTTCTTGAGTTGTTCCCCATGCGGTGAGAGGAGTTCCCCATGCGGTGGCAGGCCATTCGGTGACAGGCTCAGCCTTATTCTGGGTGACTTTTTTCTGGGGGTCTGCCCACGGGTCGAAAGGTTCAACCTTATATAGAGGGTGCCCACTTACACTTCCGTCCTGTATGAATTTGTATCCATCAGGGCTCAAAATCTTGTTGTAAGTCTCTACCAAGGAGGCCGCATCGTCGCCGGAAAGTGCCACCGGGTTAACCGTCATCTCAATAAATTTCAGGAAGTTCTCATCTGTACCCCACAGGAGATTGAATCGTGGGTCAGTGAAGATGTAATCGTTCTCCCAATCCTCGGGATTGTTGACCCGATGTTGAGTGACGTCACCGTATGCGTCATTGAACCTCTTGTCGGTACTGGGCAGATCCCTGAGGGGGAAAATACGGGCCAAAAATTCTGGCTCACTCAGACGCCCGGACCAGGCGAGAGGCAAAAGAGTGCAGAGGTCCATAACTTTGCGTCGAGTGACCTCGGATATTGAATTTGGCACTGCGCTGGTTCCCTCACTTCAAACGACGAGGTTGCATTGTCGCATTTCCTCCAGATACCAACTTTAGCCGCGAGGTGGCGCGTGTCGAACTTACAATCAATCAGTGAAGATCTTTGGAACTGTGGAATGTATTGAGGGCAGCGTCATTGAGAAAACGGAAGTGGACGCAGCTGAGTATCAGGCAGGCGTGGACGCCATGCGCCGCACGTTGGCCGAAGGCTACCGACTGTTGAGCGTAAGGGTTGACCGCTAGGCAGGGTTCCGCCCCCCTAATGCACTAGGCATGGTCCTTGTCAGGGGGAGGGCTTACACTCAATTAATAGAACTTTATTTCTAGTAGTTGGTGTGTCATGGATCATGTATCGAATATTTGTCTTGTAGACTTCGCGTCCCCTGTGTCGCACCCACTACTGGCCTCGGTCACCGTGGCAGCTGGTTACCCTTCTCCTGCCCAGGATTATTTTGACGGTCGGATTAATTTGAACGACCACTTGATTAAGGACGTCACCAGCACGTACATCATTCGCGTGTCGGGCCACTCTATGGAAGGCGCCGGCATCAGTGATGGTGATGAGTTGATCGTCAACCGGGCATTGGAGCCTAAGGATGGGTCTATTGTCGTCGCTGTCCTTGATGGTGAGTTGACGGTTAAGCGGCTGCGCATCACCCCTACGGGTGTCGTGTTGCAGGCCGAGAATCCTGATTACCCGGATATTCGTGTCCCTGAGTTGGCGAGCCTTGAAATTTGGGGGACGGCTTCCGTTGCTCTGCATCATCTCTTGTAGGCCGTAGTCGTGGAACGTATGCAGGCCATCGCCCATGTGGACGTTAACTCGTTTTATGCCAGTGCGGAAAGGGCCTTTGACCCCTCCTTGGAAGGCAAGCCGTTGATCGTGCTCTCGAATAATGATGGTTGCGCCGTCACCCGCAGTGCCGAGGCAAAGGCACTAGGCATCCCGATGGGGGAGCCGTGGTTCAAGCTCGCGCCCCGCGCCAAAGCCTTGGGACTGATTGCCAAATCCAGCAACTACGAGCTATACGGGGACGTGAGTGCCCGCGTCATGGAGCTACTGGGCAGGTTCAGTCACGAAATCGAGATTTACAGCATTGACGAAGCATTCTGCACCGTCAAGGGAACTGGTCCGGAGCTGCTGCAGCTCGGCCGTGCCATGAAAGACGCCGTGCGCCGCAATTGCGGCGTACCCGTATGCGTGGGTATCGCGTCCACGAAAACCCTGGCGAAGCTTTGCAATAAGTGGGCCAAGAACAACCCCAATTTCAACGGCGTGTGTCACTGGGATTCCGTACCCCTGGCGCAACGCGAACACCTCATGGCCAGCCTCTCCGTGATTGAAATCTGGGGCGTGGCCACCAAACTAACCAAACGGCTCTACGCCTTGGGGATCAAGACCATTCTGGACCTGAGCCAGGCCAATCCCGTCATGATTAGGGACCGCTTTTCTGTAGTCATGATGCGCACCGTCCTAGAGCTGCAAGGTAAGCCCTGCATCCCGATGGAAGAAGAGCGGATCGGGCGTGACCAACTGATTTTTAGCCGGTCATTTTCGACCCCGATCACCACCCGCGCAGACATGCGCCAGGTCATGAGCCTGTACGCGCAGCAAGCCAGCGCCCGCCTAGCCAAACACAACCTGCAAGCCAAACTGTTGACGGCTTTTGCTGCCACGTCCTACTACAACCCTGGCGATACGTCCTATCCCTCCGTATGTGTACCGCTGCCAATGCCCACGGCAGATCCTGTGCTGTTAGCTCGGGCAGCCTACGCGCTACCACCCCGGATCGTGGAAGGCGTCAAATACGTGCGCGCCGGGATCATGGTCACCGACCTACGCCCCACCGGCAACCAATCACCCCTAGAACTCTTCGAGAACCCACATGAAGAACGCCACATCGGGCAGCTGCTTGAAGATATATCCAAGAAGCACGGACGGGGGAGTATCGGACTCGGGTCAGCAGGCATCAAAGGCGGCCCGGACTGGTCCATGAAACGCGACATGCTCAGCCCCCGCTACACCACCCACTGGGACGAGCTCCCTATCGCCAAAGCCTCATGAATTGATCGGCACCACCAGCTCTGGCCCGTCCCCCTTGAGCGGGCCGACCTGGTGAAATTCCAGCGCCTCGGCTACTGGCGTGGCCGCTGCAACAGCAGCGTCGACCAGTGTTTGGTCCCCGTCCTGGCCAGCGTCTAGCCACTCATCCCAGAAACTCGGCGGTAGCGTCACCGGGGTGCGGTCATGAAGCTGGCTCACCTCACCGACCGCCGCCCGGGTCAGGATTGTGGTCGTCAATGTCCAGTAGTCCTCGTGGTCCTCGGGTAAGGACTTGTCCGGCCACCAGGTATAGAGGCCGGCAAAGGCTATGATTTCGTCATTGGGGGAGTGGATGGCATACGGAGTCTTTGTCTCACCCTCGGTGTGCCATTCGTAGTAGGAATCGGCCGGCAGGATCGCCCGCTTGCTCTTGACCGACCCGCGGAACGTGGCCTTCTCCGCCGCCGTTTCCGAACGGGCATTGAAGGTGGCGAACTTCGTTTTCAGTTCCTTGGAGTACGACGGCGTGAGTGACCACCGGCCAGCCTCCAGTCGACGCACCGGCTCATGCTCACCCTTCGCGGACTCCAGTATGACCGGGACACGGTTCGTCGGTTTGATGTTCCATGCCGGTTCCGGCAGGTTGTCACCTGCCACCATCACATCGAACATGTTCACCAAGTCAGCTGTCGTGTCGGGGTCATGTAAGTATTCGTTCTGCAGTAAGGGCAATAATGCTCTATCGAATATCTGGGTAGTTGTTCCAGGCCAGCCGGACCGTTGAGCCTATGTGTCAGCGATGGACATTCTCATTCCGAACGGGTCTGCCAAACAGCTAGGTGTACTCGGCCATGTGGTTCGTGACATCGGGGGTTTGATCAATTGGAGGCCCGCCGGGCTTTGTGGAGCTGTCTATTGCTTCACTGACCGGAGGTTCCCATGCCTCACGCTGATGCCAGAGTGATGGGCCTAGGAAGCAGCCGTGTGGAAAGTCTCCCCACCGTCATCGGAGACCTGGATGCCGGTGGTGGTGGCCACCCAAATCCGCGGCTTTCCGTGGCTTCCTTCCAAGGCGGCGATGGCTTCGACCTGGCCTGCAACCTTCCCGGTCACAGCCCAACTCAGACCGGCATCGGTTGAAACATGGACGCTGCCATCCGGGGATACCCCAACAGTCTCCGTCGGGGCCTTCTCCAGGGACGTGGCAAAGGCGGCAAACTGGATAATCGGGGAATTGGGAACGAGCTGCCAGGTCTTGCCGGCGTTCGTGGAGCGCTGCACGCCGCTCTCAGTCGTGGCAAGGACGACGGTGCTGGCAGGGTTGCCGGCCAACACAGCCGGGGTAAACGTAGTCGTGGAGTTTTCCCACGTAACCCCGTCGTGACTGGTACGAAGCTGGCCATCGAAGGCGACTAGACCACCGCCGCTGGCAGTGAGGGCATGGAAATCGGATTGTCCACCGAGAGAGATCTCCTGCCAGGTTTTTCCGGCGTCGGTGGAGCGGATGAGACCGACCGGATTCGGCAAGGAAGATCCAGCTCCGGGGTGTCCTGACGCGTAGAAGGTCTTTGGATCGTCAGTGACGGTGAACCCCATCAAATCGATGGTGTCACTGACCTTAAGGGCGGTTTTCTTAGTGGCGTCGTAGAGGCCATCATGGGTGGCAAGTAGGATCCTTGTGGATTCCGGGTCAACCGATATGCCATGAACATGTCCAAATGCGTTGGCTGCCGGCGTGGAATCGATGGCCGGGGTCGGTACTGAACACCCTGCCAGAACGAGCGGAAGGGTTAGTGCGGCCGCAACTACAGCTCGGCGGACAGGGAAAAACGAAATTCGGGGATACAAAGGGACTCCAAAGAAGAAGGTTAGCAAGGAGAGTTGGTGGTGGATCCAAGAAGTTTTGGATCCACCACCGAGGACGGATTGAGCCAGCCTGTTAGAGGGTGGCGAGCAGGTCCTTCATGTCCTTGATCTCGGATTCCTGGGAGGCAACGATGCTCTCTGCCAAGGCCACAGCCTCGGCATTTTGACCGTCGGCGATCTCGGTTTTGGCCATCTCCACGGCACCCTCGTGGTGGGCAATCATCTGGGTCAGAAATAGCTTGCTGGCCTCGGTGCCCTCGGCAGCCTTGAGCTTGTCAAGATCATCGCCAGTCATCATTCCGTTCATGGAGTGGTTTCCGGCCATGGAGGTTGGTTCGGACCAGGCGGTGAGCCAGGTGGTCATCTTCTTGATTTCCGGGCCCTGGGCGGCCTTGATGTCTGTAGCCAACGCGGTGATCTTCGCATCGAGGTCGGTCTTGGCAAGCATGATGTCACTCATCTCCACCGCTTGGGTGTGGTGAGGGATCATCATTTGGGCAAACATCGTGTCCGCAGCATTATGCTCCCCACCGGCGACTGTAGCTTCCATGGAGGAAGCGGTCGGACCGCTATGGTTCATCCCTGGCATGGATCCGCCGTCGGTTCCGGTGGAGCATCCTGCCAACGCGAGCATGGCGGCAACAATGGTGGCTGAAACGGTCAATGATTTCTTCATAACAAACAGTCCTTCACTTAAACTTCTCGAATACTTTGCAGTTGCCCTAGCTTGGAGGGCGCGCCAATGAGGACCCGTGAGAGATACCCGGGACGATTCATCGGTTTACGTTCTGCTGATCGAGAGTTGATTCAGTGACGGCGGATCGGGAACACGACCCGAGGACTTGTGTCCTGTAACAACCAGAAACGCCGATTCGGTCGAAGGAAGCATGAGCGTTCCGGGCAGGGGCAAGTTCACCACTGCTGTTGCCAGGCTGGGAATGCAGCTCTGGTGCATGTCCATGGATGATTCACATCCAGTGGAGGAACAGCCGCAAGCCGCGGGTGTGGTCGAGGGCGCATGAGCGGCGCTGTCAAGCATTGCATTGCCTTCGGACACTGGGTGCTCCGAGACCGGAGTGGTCTTGACACTGACTGTTTCGGTGGAGGCGTTCATCATGCTGGGGGAAGCCATGGACGAGACGCCTGCTCCGCCCATGACATGCATGCCGAAGATGCCCCCGATGACAGCGAAGGCAAGAGCGATCATCGCGCCCCAGCGCAGGAAGGACACCATCGTGGGCGTGCTACTTGGCATGCGCATGGTGAAATCCTTTCCGTGGCTCCGCTGGAATCTAGCTAGTCGTTGTGAATTGTACGGGCACAAGCTGGGCGAGAGCTTCGAGCGTGCCTAGTGGACGTCGGCGGGGTTGAGGTTGAGGCGGCGCAGCAGTTGGGCGTTCAGTGCCACCACGATGGTCGATAGCGACATCAAAACTGCACCCGCGGCCGGTGAGAGGACGATGCCAGCAAAAGCCAGCACGCCTGCGGCCAGTGGAACGGAAATGATGTTGTAGCCGGTGGCCCAGATCAGGTTTTGCCACATTTTGCGGTAGCTGGCATGGGAAAGGTCCACCATGGACAGCACCGCCCGTGGGTCATTGCCGGCCAGCACCACTCCAGCCGATTCCATGGCGACATCAGTGCCGGCGCCGATGGCAATGCCAACCTCGGCCCGGGCCAAGGCGGGGGCATCGTTGACGCCGTCGCCGACCATGGCGACCTTCATGCCGCGGGCCTGCAGTTCGGCGACCTTCAGGTCCTTGTCCTGGGGTAAGACCTCCGCGAAAACCTCGTCGATGTGAAGCTCGGAAGCCACCGAAGCGGCAACCTGGTGTGCATCGCCGGTAACCATGGCGACCTTGATGCCACGTTTTTGCAGGGACTGGATGGCTTGGCGGGATTCCTCGCGGACTTCATCCTCCAAAGCGACAGCACCAACGATGGCGCCATCCCTGATCACATGCAAGATCGATGCACCCCGGTCCATCCACTCTGCGGTTGTGTCTGCGATGTCCGCGGGTTCAGAGGCTCCGAGCTCCGCGAGTAGGGCTGGTCCGCCGACTGCAGTGTTGGTTCCGTTGACGGTGGCCTGGACGCCGCGTCCGGTCAGGGACTGAAAACCCGAGGCAGTCAAAGCCGGATTGCCGGTCTGTTTAGCGGCAGCGATGATCGCCCGGGCGACCGGGTGTTCGCTGTCCGATTCAACAGCGGCGGCGAGGGCCAACAACTCCTCTGTTGTGACGCCGTCTACCGCAACGACGCCTGTGACAGCGGGTTCACCCTTGGTTAGGGTGCCGGTCTTGTCGAACAGGACGACGTCGATGGTGCGCATCCGTTCCAAAGCCATCCGGTTTTTAATCAGCACGCCGGCCCGCGCGGCCCGTTCGGTGGAGATGGCGATGACCAGTGGAATGGCCAAACCCAGGGCATGCGGGCAGGCAATGACCAGCACGGTCACGGTGCGGGTCACCGCGTCCGGGATACTTCCCAGCAGGGACCAGACAATGAACGTGATGACGCCGGCGCCGGCGGCGAAGTAGAACAGGAACGCCGCCGCCCGGTCGGCCAGGGCCTGGGCGCGGGAGGTAGAGGCCTGTGCCTCGGCAACCAGCCGCTGAATTCCTGCAAGGGCGGTATCGTCACCGACTGCAGTGACTTTCATCCGCAGTGAGTTGTCGGTGGCAACAGTGCCCGCCACCACGGGATCGCCCACGGTGCGCGGGACGGTTTTGGATTCGCCGGTAATCATCGACTCGTCCACCTCGGCGGCTCCGTCGCTGATGACGCCATCGGCCGGCATGCGGGCGCCCGAGCGGACCAGGACAAGGTCGCCGGCTTGTAGCTCGGTGACGCTGATGGTCTCGGTGCCGCCCTCGATGACCCGTTCGGCCTCATCCGGCAGCAGGGCGGCCAGGGCGTCCAGGGCCCCGCGGGCCGAGCCAAGCGCCCGCATTTCAATCCAATGCCCGAGCAGCATGATGGCCACCAGCAGGGCCAGCTCCCACCAGAAATCCAGGTCAAAGCCGCCGATACCCAGGCTGGTGACCCAGGAGGCAACGAAGGCGACGGTGATGGCCATGGAAATCAGCAGCATCATGCCCGGTTGCCGGGACTTGATTTCCTGCCAGCCACCCTTGAGGAACGGCTGGCCGCCGTAGAAGAAAATGAAGGTGCCCAACACCGGTGGGATCCAGACAGCCCCCGGGAAATCGGGCGGATTGTAACTGAGAAGGTGCCCGAACATGGGGCTGAAGAACACCACCGGGATGGAAAGGACCAGGGTCAGCCAGAATCGATTCTTAAACATGGCGGTGCTGTGCCCGGCATGTTGGCCGGCGGTGTGGACGGCATGGTCGTCATGATCCATGCCGCCGTGACCCACGGCCGCATGGTCCATCTCAGAAGTCAACGTCTCACCGGGGTTGGCAGCCTGTGCCTGGTGGTCGTGCCCATTGTTGTTCTCTTCCATGTCTCTCCCCGTTCGGGTTGATAGAAGTGGTTTCTAGCTCTCAGTGAAGGAATAGCCGGCGGTGACGACGGCAGAGCGAATGTCTTCAGGGCGTACAGGTCCAGAGACCATCAGTGTCGAGATACCGCCGGCGACAAGATCAACGGTGGCTGATTCCACTCCCTCAATTTTCTGAACGGCTGCCTCGACGCTTTGGACGCAGTGCCCGCAGGTCAGTCCTTCCAAGGAATACAGGGTTCCAGACTCACCGGTTGCCTTGGCCTCTGTTGTCTCGGTCGAGCAGCAGCTACATGAGCTCTCGGTTGTCTGCGTCAGTTTGAGGTCTTTTGGAGTTTCAGTTCCGCACATTTGGGAAGTTCCTTTGAAAAGGGGGTAGATGGTGTGCGTTGGGGTTGAACGGCAGTGGCGGCTGGAAGAATCGACGGCCGCGACAAACTACTTCACTGACAACACTCCAACCATACCCCCGTGGGGTATTTTCTTCAAGCTTTGACCGTGGTGATGCAGGCGTCATCAGTAAGGATGTTCTTAGGTGAAATTGCCCGGATACCGCTGCTTGGAGAAGCGGACTCAATAGTCGCTGCCTTCTCGATCAAGGCTGGGAAGAAGAGGGTGTGTTCCGGACCGCGAGGGCGGTTTCGGTGGTGGGGAGCAGTCAGGCGCAGCAGGAGAGCTTGGTGGGGTCGGTGTTGAAGGCCTTGCACGCGATCCTGATGCCCTCGGCCATCGTCAGGTAGGGGCTCCATGCGGCGGCAACTTGTGCGGTGGTCATTCCCGCTTCGAGGATGTAAACGCCGGCCGCGGCAATTTCCCCGGCGTCCTTGGCCACGGCGGAAATGCCCAGGATCCGCCCGGTACCCAGTTCGGCGACAACCTTGATGAAGCCTCGGGTGTCGCGGTTGACCACAGCACGCGGGACATACTCCAAAGGAAGGACCCGGCAATCACAACGGATCCCGGCAGCGATGACTTCCTTCTCCGTCATTCCGACCGCCCCGATGGAGGGGCTGGTGAAGGTGACACGGGGCAGGTGCCGATAGTCGACCTCGGCAGCGGCATCGATGAAGGCATTGTCCACAGCCATCGCGCCATGGGCCGCAGCGACATAAACGAATTCCCGATGCCCCGTCACATCCCCAGCGGCCCAGATACGCGGATTGGCCGTAGCCAGGCGGGAATCGACAACGATTTCCCCGGATGCGCCGGTCGCCACACCGACGGAGTCAAGGTTCAATCCCTCCGTTACAGGACGGCGCCCCGTCGCCACCAACAGTTTGTCGGCCCGGAACACTTCCTTTCCCCCTGCAACGGATGCGGAGGCAACCACCGATCCGTTTGTCTCATCGCGCTCCACGCTGTCCACGGTGGCCCGCCGAACCACCCGGATGCCCTCGTCGGCGAACACAGAAGCCAGCGCCTTTGACGTCTCTGGTTCTTCCGGTGAGGCCAGCCGGGAACGAACCAGCATAGTCACCCGAGAACCCAGCCGGGAGAAAAGTTGCGCCATCTCCAACGCCACGTAGCCCCCGCCCAGGATCAGCAAAGTTTCCGGTACCTCATCCAATTCCATCGCCGTCGTCGAAGTCAGGTACCCAGCTTCCGCCAGCCCGGGAATAGGCGGCACGAAGGGGCTGGCGCCAGTGGCCACCAGGTAGTGCCCGGCCTCGATGGTGTGCATCCCGCCATCCGAGGATGCGACTTGAAGCAGCGGGCTGTCCATGCTGCCGGTGAACGAAGCGTTCCCCTCGACCATGGCCCAGTCGTAGTCCGCGGCTAGATCGACATACTTTTCCGTCCGCATGGACTCCACCAAGGCGGCCTTGCCCTGGATCAAGGCCGGCATGTCCACCGGTCCTGCCGAGGCCCTCATGCCAGGGAAGCGGGCCGAGTCCAACGCCACGTGGCGGGCCTCAGCGGCAGCCAGAAGCGCCTTCGAAGGCACGCATCCGGTGTTCACGCATGTCCCACCGACGGTGCCGCGCTCCACCATGACGACGCGCTTGCCCAGCCCTGTGGCTCGGATAGCGGCAGCAAAGGCGCCGCCCCCGGAACCAATAATCGCCAGATCATACTTTTCGCTTGTCATCCCGGTCTCTCTTCCCTGTGGCCTAAAAGTCTCTATGCACCATCATGAACCTTCCAGTACAGTGGAAGGTCAAGAATCGTGGCCATTGAAAGGGAACCTGACGAACATGAGGATCGGACAGCTTGCGGAAGCAACAGGCACCACGACCAAGACCCTGCGGTTCTATGAGGAGTCGGGACTACTGACTCCAGCCGAGCGCCTAGCCTCCGGCTATCGTGACTATGCTGACGATGCTGTAGGCAGGATCGGCTTCATTCACCGCGGCCAGGCCGCTGGGCTCACCCTGGCCCAAATTCGACAGATCCTAAAAATCCGCGAACACGGCCAAACTCCCTGCTCGCACGTCCGAGATCTGCTGGGCGAGCGGCTGAGAGAGCTTGATGCCCAAATCGCGGAATTGGCAACCCTCAGGGAGACCATCGCCCAGCTGCATGCCAACGCAGCCGAACTCGAACCAGAAACATGTTCCGTTGGCGAGGTCTGTCGCTACGTTTGAAAGCATCATCACTAAATGACGCGGAGGCAGCCGATCACCAGCATAGATTCGAGCTAGAAGCATCCATGACATCGGAGCTGCAAGGAGTTGACCTGCTCATTCAGGCGACATGATTGGTTGCACGCGTTTCAATAGTGACTACTCTGTCGGGGTCATGCGGATATTCGTTCTGTCATAAGGGCAATAATGCCCTATCGGATGGCGGGATAGTCGTTCCAGGTGTGACCGGACCGTTGAGCCCATTGCGCGGCGGTGTAAACACTCATGCCGAGGGTGTCTGCGACGACGCTGACGGGGATGGCAGCGGCAAGTTGCAGCATTGCTGCCTGGCGAAAGGGCCGGGCCTTGATGCCAGCCTCGGAGAGGCGCATTGTGATGTGGTTGGGCGTTATGTGCTGTCCTGGGACGAGGCCGTTGAAAAGCCATCCGATTTCTGGCCGGTGGTAGATGTAGCGACTTGTCGGCATCTGCAGTTGCGCCAGAACTAGAGTGGCGAGGGCTGGGGGTAACTCGATTGCGTCGGTGCCAAACCTTACGGACACTTTGGGTCCTGACACCTCAACGTCGGAGTGTTTGAGTCGGACTGTATTGGTGACTCGTTGTCCAAAGAGAAGCAGAAAAAGCCCGATGATCCGGACGTCACGCGCGGTGGAATCGTCATGGAGCAGAAACTCAACCTTGTCCCAGAGCTCTTCGTGGCTTGCGGCTGATCCCGGCCTAGAGGGTTTCCTAGGAATGTCGATTTCTGATGCCAGGTGTTGCTCGCGGGCCCACCTGATGAACGTACTGAGGACTGTTGCTGTGTCTGTAGTCGTCGCGAAGTAGTGGTCGAGGTGAGCTTGGGTTGCCGTCTCCAGGCAATTGTCTTGGTCCTCCAACCAGGTGAGGAAGGCGGCGATCGCTCGTAGTTCAGCACGCCGGCGATTGAGTGCGTGGACGCTGGTTGGTGTTTGGGCCGAGGCGAGCCGCATGACTCTCAAGACGTACCAGCGTTGGTATCTGCTGATAATTGCGGCTTGGTGGGGTGGCAGCGCGCTGATGAACTTGGAGCCGTAGACCTCGTAGGCATGCAGTTGCATGTCTTGGGATGGGAGAGTTCCTGCACTGACGAGCACTTGCCGGAGGTAGCGCACACGATGAGTCTGGGTGAGTTGATCCAGGCTCATATGGCTGATGGGTAGTTGCCCTAGGGCCATGGAGCGCAGTGTTTCCTTAATGGGAGAGTGACTTATCCATCGAGTCACGGTCCGTGGATCTGGGGCGGTAAGAAAGTGGTGGTAGAGCCCTTTGAAACCGGGATGCATCGTGCCATCGTCTTGGGATAGAAGTGCTGTGGCTCGATCTTTCATACGGCATCGGCCGCATTGCGAACCTGTGAGCTGAACTTCGCTGCCGCAGTCCTTGCATGCAAAGCGGGCTGGTTCCCCGGCGCATCCTGCGCAAACCGCCAGACCCGCCTCGTCACGGAATGCGAGAACTCTGATGTGGTGGCAGCGGGGACACGCTGTCGCCGATCGTCGGATCCGGGAGTAGCAAGGGTTGCAGATCGTGCCTCCCAAGAGTTCGTACCCGCTGGTGATGGCCCGGCTGCAGAGATGGCACTCCAAACCATCTGGGATCATGTTGGGCGGCGGATCCGAGCCGGCACGGGACGGAGGTCTCCGATTGAATGACTCTCCGGGGCGGTGGTGCCAGTGGTTCCAGTTCGGAACACGTCGGCAGCAGCTGTGGCCGGTTTGATCTGGATCAAGTCGTTGGGAGTACAGCTGAGGATCTGGCAGAGCCCGGCGAGGACCTCGATATTCAATCGTGCTGGGGTTTTGGTGACCAGGCGAAAGACTTGCTCCCGTGAAAGCTGAATGCCGACATCTTGAAGAGGGCCGACCAGGTCGGTGGTGTGAAACATGCCCGCTGCAGCCATGAGTTCACGCAAGCGCCAGGAAATCGGTGATTGGTCGTCAGCTGTGCGCATTCTGGTCTCCATACACTCGGGAAAGGGCCCGGGCGATCACCCGGTTCTTATAGTCGCTGCCCACCGAAGTGTAGATCGCGGTGGTTGAGGCATATAGGTGGCCGACTTGGTCTTGGACAAACTTTTCCGAGTAGCCCCACTCGATCAAATTTGTCACATAGCTGTGGCGTAGGGAATGCAGGCTGAGTTCTTTGGGCAGTCCAGCACCGTCACGGATCTCGGCAAATCTGTCATCAAGGTATCTGAGGGAGACACGGGTTCCTCGTTCGGTGGGCCATAGTGCGCCGCGGCGTTCATTGGTCACGCGCATCCGACCCATCTCGACCCACTGCCGCAACCCATCAATAGCCCAGTCGAACTCAGGCAGGGCCAAAATTGTTCGTCGGCGCGGTCCGGAACCATTGGACCCCTTACCCCACCGGACATCCAAGGACCCGTAGTGCCCGAAGCGTGGGGATGCCGGGTTTGGGCGAAGATCAGCAATATCGAGACCCACGGCTTCAGCCCTTCGGAGACCAAACGCATAAACAGTCTTGAAAATCTGGGTGTCTCGCAGAGCAGCCAAGGCCCCTTTCTTGCCAGACTGGACTATGGACTCCACACGCCCATCGGCATGGCCAAAGAAGCTATCAAGTTCGTCGTACGTCAGGGCTCGTCGCTCCGGCCGGCCCTCATAGTCGGCAATATGCGCCGTGGTGTTCCACTCATGGCAAATCTGTTGTGGGGCACACCCGAAGCGTTTCTGGCACTGGGCAATCCAGTCATATCGGGTGTCAGTGATGAAAGCGCAAAAGACCCGGATTCTTGCCTGGTAGGCGCGGATCGTCGATTTCGCCAGCCTCCCATCCCCTGAGCTGCAGTGCACGGTGAAGTCCTCAACATCCCCGGGAATCCATTGCCAGGGCAACTTGTCACAGTAGTTTGCAAAACGGCGAATAAATAGAATCCTCGATGTCACGGTACTGGCTGCCAACCCCCTGCTGACTTGCTGGTCATGCCAACCGGAGAGCATCGCGTCAAAGACAAACTCACCCTCGTGAAGGGGGTGAACGTTGTCCAGTAACTGCAAAAGCGGACTCGGCGGGCGAGTGCCATCAACCATGGCTCATGGTTGCATTAAATGCATCATTGATGCAATCAGTTTGAGGAAATTTATGAGGAAACGGCGAGAATGAACTCGCCTCAGATGCGGTGCCTAAATGTGCCTCGTCCTCGGGGCTTCTTCGGTTGAACGGCTTCCCTGACTGCCGCGACAGAGCGCAAACGAGGGTGAATCCACAATTATCCGGCTTTATCCAGAATTCTGGATAAAGCCGGTCGGTGTCTAGCTTTGGGCGCCAAGGTCTAGTTCGTTTGCCAGGGCGGAGACGCGGTTGTTGATGTCGTCGCGGACCAGGCGCATGCGTTCCATGCCTTCGATTCCGCGGGCGGAGGGTTCGTCGGTGTCCCAGTTGCGGATTTCGATTCCGGGAACCGGGTCCACGACTGCTTCGCTGCCGAGGGTGATGATGAGGCCCACGTTGGCGAGCATGTCGGAGGTGATGGGCTTGGTGTGCTCGGCGGAGATGTCGATGCCGAGTTCGGCCAGGGATTCCACGGACTGGGCGTTCAACGCTGTGCCGGGTTTGGTGCCGGCGGTGTAGACGGTGACGGTGTCGCCTGCGAGGTGGCGCATGAGTCCGCCGGCCATCTGGGATTTGCCGCCGTTCTTCACACATACGAACAAGACGCCTGGTTTGGTGATCATGGGGGTGGTTCTGCTTTCAGCCGTGGGAGTGGAAGTGGCGTTGCACTTCGGGGGAAGGGATGCCCAGGACCGGGATGGCCTGAGTGGTGAGGAGGCGGTGGATGAGGGATCCGGAGACGAGTTCATCAACTTTGGCCATGAATCCCGGGCGTCGGGCGCCGATGATGATGGTCGAGGCTCCGACCGCTGCAGCCATTCGGCCCAAGGCCAGGGCGGGGTCCCCGCCAATGATCCGCAACGACCAGTCCACGTCATGGCCTGCCGCTGCGGTGGTGAGGGATTCCTTGATCTGGGCTGCGGCTATGGAGGTTTCATCCTCTGGTTCCAGGATGGGGTCCAGGGAGATTGGCAGGACCCTGTTCCCTGGTGTCCATTCGATCAGGTAGCTGGCGGGGTCCACGAAGGCCGCGATGAGCGGCGCGGACTGGCTGTGGGCCAGTTCCAGGGCCCGGGCACACACGGTCGGGTCCTGGTCGGGGATGACCCCGACAATGACCGGTGAACCATTGAATCCTGCCCTGGCTGCTTGCTCGCTCATCGCGGTCTCTTTTCTAGTGGTCCTCGCTGGTGGTGAGGTCGGTGAGGAATTCACGGACCAGCAGGTCGATCTCGTCCCGGATTTCCTTGGCCCCTGCCAGGTCCTTGGTTGCAGGATCTTCGATCTTCCAATCAAGGTACTGCTTGCCGGGGTAGATCGGGCACGAATCCCCGCATCCCATGGTGATCACGACGTCGGCTGCCCGCACCACATCGTCGGTCAGGGGCTTGGGGAACTCCTCTGACAGGTCGATGCCGACCTCGGCCATGGCCGCCACGACCGAGGGTTCCAGATCGGCCG
Organism: Specibacter sp. NPDC078709; assembly: GCF_040686795.1. Taxonomy (NCBI): domain Bacteria; kingdom Bacillati; phylum Actinomycetota; class Actinomycetes; order Micrococcales; family Micrococcaceae; genus Specibacter; species Specibacter sp. NPDC078709. The sequence goes on along the minus strand of NZ_JBFBLU010000003.1, from coordinate 351,707 downwards.
CTGGTGCGGATCCGGCGGAGCGGACGTGCACGGCACCTTGGGCGTGCTTGTTCAACAACGCGGCTGCCATTTGGGAGCGGCCGGCATTGTGCACGCACACGAACAGGACTTCGGGCACGTCGTGGGCGATGGCACCCTTGGACTGGGCCAAGGCCCTGAGCCGGTCGGCCGCGAACCTGGCGGTGGTGGCTGCCAGGTAGGTGTGGATCCGCGAGGTCCTGGCCAGGGCCGTGTAGGACTCGAAAACGTAGCGTTCGACGGTTTCAGCGGCGAAGATGCCGGTGAATTTCTGGGTCAGGTCTTCGCTGATGCGCCCCAAGACGGCGGTGTCGTCCGTGAGGCCTGTCAGTACGCTCTTGCGGTGCTCGGTCATGGCTGGCTCATTTTCCTTTAGTCGGTGAGTGTGGCGGATCGGCCGTGGGCCAATCCGGTGGGGATGCCGATCAGCACTGGTTCCGGGGCGGCGCAGCATGATGATGCGGCCTCCACCGTGTCCGGTGCGGTCTCGGATGGGGTGCCGCAGCCGCCCGAGGCCGGCTGGTCAAGCATCACCAGCTCGGGTGTGCCACAGCACGAATCAGCAGCCTCGCTTTGTTCTGCGCCGGACACGGCTGGGAGGTCGCAGCTGCCACCAAGATCGGTGGAGCAGACACCGGTTTCGGGCAGTTCCAGGTGAACCTGGTCGGCGGCTTCCTGGTCCCCGGCGAGGGCGGCGACGATGGAGCGCACCTGCTCGTAACCGGTGGCCATCAAGAAGGTCGGTGCCCGGCCGTAGGACTTCATCCCGGCAATGTAGAAATCCTTGTCCGGGTGGGCCAAGACCTTGGCGCCATGGGCCGGGACGGTCCCGCAGGAATGGAACTCGGGATCAATCATGGGGCCCAGGTCCCGGGGTGCTTCCACAATCGGGTCCAGCTCCAACCGGATTTCACGCAGGATGTCCAGATCGGGGCGGAACCCGGTGGCGGGAATCAACAGGTCCACATCCAAGGTCACGTCGCCGTTCGGGGTGGAACCGGTGACGGCCAGTCCCAGGTCCGTGGTGGCGAAGGAGGTGGTGGTGAAGGAGGTGTGCAGTTCAATGTGGCCGTCTTCGACGAGCTTGCGCAGGCGGGTGCCGAGCTGGCCGCGGGCCGGCAGGCCATCAAGGTCCCCGCCACCGTACAGGCGGGAAGCGTCAGCCCCGCGCACGGCCCAGGTGATCCGGGTCCCGGGCTCGTTCTTGGCCAGCTGGCCCAGGGAGATAAGGGTGTTGGCGGCGGAGTGGCCTGCACCGATGACCAGCACGTGCTTGCCGGTGAAGCGGTCACGGTCAACCCCGGTGACATCAGCCAAGGGACCGGTGATCAAGCCAGCAGCGATGGCCTCGACCTCGCCGGGCGCGGGCAAGCCAGCCTGGCCCAGCGGGTTGGGCTGGGCCCAGGTGCCGGAGGCATCGATCACGGCCCGCACATGGTGATCCGTCACGGTCCCGTCAATGTTGGTGACACGGACCAGGAAAGGCTGCTCATCGCGGCCACGGGAGTGGGTCTTGTCCATGCCGACCCGGCTCACGGCCGTCACGGTGGAGGACAGGTGCAGTGCGTCCGCGATGGCGGGGGTCGCAGCCAGGGGGGTGAGGTATTCGTCCACGAGCTCGGCACCGTAGGGCAGGGCGGTCAGGCGCGGTTCGGTCCACCCGGCCGGTTCGAGCAGGCGGCGTGAGGCGGGGTCGATGTTGTGCTCCCAGGAGGAGAACAGACGGATGTGGCCCCATGCCTTGATGGCCGCACCAACGTGGTCGCCCTTTTCGAAGATGAGCGGTGTGAGCCCGCGTTCGATCAAGTTCGCGGCGGTGGCCAGGCCGATCGGGCCGGCACCGATGATGGCAACGGGCAGGTCGTTTCGTGGGGTCGTCATGTTCGTGGTTCTCCTTGGAATATTCACAGTTAGTTTCGTATGGGTGGGTGCCCTGCCAGGTACGTGCCCTGGCAGGGCGGTGGAGGGTGGTTAGCAGCAGCCGGTGTCGTTGGTGCAGCAACCGGTCTCGGTGCAGCAGTTCTCATCCATGGCTTTCACCTCCCTCCATTGTGGTGACTAGGCGGGCACAGGGACGGCCAAGTGGGCCGCGGTGCTGCTGTGGCGGTCATCGATTTCAGCGAGGTAGCTCTTGGCGTCCAGGCCGGCGGCGGCCCCGGTTCCCGCTGCGGTGATGGCTTGCCGGTACCGGGAGTCAACGGCGTCACCACAGGCAAACACGCCCTCGAGATTCGTGTGCGTCGTTGGTGCCTGAACCCGGATGTACCCGTTCTCGTCCAAATCGACCTGCCCGGCCACCAACTCGGTGCGGGGCAGGTGGCCGATGGCAACAAAGACACCCGTAACTGCCAGGTCCTGTTCGGTGCCGGTGATGGTGTCGCGCACGGTGACACCGGAAACCTTGCCCTCACCCTGAATGGCGGTGACGGCGCTGTTGTACATGATGCGGATCTTCGGGTTCTCCATGGCCCGTTGCGCCATGATCTTCGAGGCCCGGAGCTCATCACGACGCACGATCAAGGTCACGGACTTCGCGAAGCGGGTCAAAAACGTCGCTTCCTCCATGGCTGAGTCGCCCCCGCCGACCACGACGATGTCGTGCTCGCGGAAGAAGAACCCGTCGCAGGTGGCGCACATCGACAGGCCGTGGCCGAGGAACTTCTTCTCTTCCGGCAGGCCAAGCTCCTTGTAGGCGGAGCCGGTGGCCAGGATGATCGCCGTGGCCTCGTAACTGTCGCCCGCCGCGGTGGTCACCGTCTTGACGGGCCCGGTCAGGGTGGCGGCGGTGACGTCATCGAAGATGATGCGGGCGCCGAAGCGTTCGGCTTGTTCTTGGAGGTTATCCATCAACTCCGGGCCCTGGATGCCGGCAGGGAAGCCGGGGAAGTTCTCGACTTCGGTGGTGTTCATCAGCGCGCCGCCGGCGGTGACGGCGCCGGCGATGACCAGCGGCGCATGCCCGGCCCGGGCGGCGTAGATCGCGGCCGTGTACCCGGCGGGGCCTGAGCCGATGATGATGATTTGTTCAGTCATGACAGGTGCAGTCCTTGGCTAGGCGGTGGGGAGGAGTTCGGCGATGAGGGCCTGGATGCGGGCCTTGATGTCGTCCCGGATCGGGCGGACGGCGTCCACGCCCTGCCCGGCCGGGTCTTCAAGTTCCCAGTCCTCGTAGCGCTTGCCGGGGAAGAACGGGCAAGTATCCCCGCAGCCCATGGTGATCACGACGTCGGATTCCTTCACGGCCTCGGTGGTGAGGACCTTGGGGATCTCGGTGGACATGTCGATGCCCTCCTCCGCCATGGCGGCCACGGCGGCCGGGTTGATCGAAGCGGCCGGTGCGGAGCCGGCGGAGCGGACCTCAATGGCCCCGTTGGAGAGGGTGGTCAGGTAGGCCGCGGCCATCTGGGAGCGGCCGGCGTTGTGCACGCAGACGAACAGGACGGAGGGCTTCTTGGCGGTTTCGGTGGTGCTCATGAGTTCATGCTCCTCAAGGAAATGACGGGGAATTTGGGATCAAACTGACAGGGGCTGGCTGGTGAAGAATCGTTTGCGGGCCCACAGGGCCACGTAAACCAGGGCAACCAGGACGGGAACCTCGATGAGGGGTCCGACGACGCCGGCCAGGGCCTGGCCGCTGGTGACGCCGAAGGTGCCGATTGCGACGGCGATGGCGAGCTCGAAGTTGTTGCCCGAGGCGGTGAAGGCCAGGGTGGTGGTCTTGGCGTAGCCCAGGTTCAGGATGCGGCCGATGACCATGCCGGCGGTGAAGACGACGATGAAGTAGACCAGCAGGGGCAGCGCAATCCGGGCCACATCCATCGGGTTGGAGGTGATGGCATCGCCCTGGAGGGCGAACAGCAGCACGATCGTGAACAGCAGGCCGTACAGGGCCCACGGGCCCAGCTTGGGTAGGAACTTACCTTCGTACCAGTCACGGCCCTTGGCCTTTTCGCCCAGGGTGCGGGTCAGGAACCCCGCCAACAGCGGGATGCCGAGGAAGATCAGCACCGAGGCGGTGATGGCCCAGAAGGAGAAGTCGGCGCTGGTGGTGGGAAGGCCCAGCCAGCCCGGCAGGATCTGGAGGTAGAACCAGCCCAGGACGCCGAAGGCGAAGACCTGGAAGACGGAGTTGATGAGCACCAGCACCGTGGCGGCTTCGCGGTCCCCGCAGGCCAGATCGTTCCAGATCATGACCATGGCGATGCAGCGGGCCAGGCCCACAATGATCAACCCAGTGCGGTACTCGGGAAGATCGGGCACAAAGATCCAGGCGAGGGCAAACATGAACGCCGGCGCCGCCACCCAGTTGATGATCAGTGAGGTGATCATCAGTTTGCGGTCCGCCAGGACCCGGCCGGTCTCGTTGTAGCGGACCTTCGCCAGAACCGGGTACATCATCACCAGCAGGCCGATCGCAATGGGCAGGGACACCGAGCCGATCTTCACCGCGTCCAATGCGGTGTTCAGGCCCGGAACAAACTTACCCAACAACAGGCCAACAGCCATCGCGGCAATGATCCAGACCGGCAGGAACCGGTCCAAGGTGGAGAGCTTGCCCATGACGGCGGCCTCTCCAGAGGCAGGGGGTGTGGTGGTCGTGGTACTCACAAGGCTCCTAGGGGATCCAGCTAAGATTGATGACTGTCGATATAAGAAGTATTGAGGGTTACATCGACAATTGTCAATATCTTGGCATAATGGGTACATGAACACTGCATTAACGATGGAAACAACGACCGAGCAAGTCTGCTGCGCACCCAGCGACCGGCCCGTGCTCAACGCCGCTGATGCCCAGGATTCCGCCCGGATTCTCAAGGCACTCTCGGATCCGAACCGGCTGCGGTTGCTCTCCATCGTCAAAGCCGGCGACGGCGGCGAGGCCTGCGTATGTGACCTCACCGAACCCCTGGACCTAGGCCAGCCCACCGTCTCGCACCATTTGAAGATCTTGGTGGACGCCGGACTCCTGGAGCGCGAAAAGCGCGGCACTTGGGCCTACTACTCCCTAGTCCCCGGTGCCCTCGAAAAGGCCGCCACGATTATCACCGGCCTGTGACCGCGCATCAAGGCGGGGGCGTGCAGATCCGCCTCATGACTGACGCTGACTGGGACGCTGTCCAGGACATTTATGCCCAGGGAATCGCCACCGGCAACCCCACCTTTGAAGAGCACGTGCCGGCGAAAGCTGACTTTCTGTCCGCAAGGATCCCCGAGCTCCGCATCGTCGCTGAAGACACCAGTGGGGCCGTTGTGGGCTGGGCTGCAGCATCGCCCACCTCAGCCAGGGCGGTCTACCGTGGCGTCATCGAGCACTCTGTGTACATTGACCAGGCTAAGGCAGGCAGGGGCATCGCCACCCAACTCCTGCGGGAACTGATTACGCGCGCCCGGGTCAATGGCTACTGGACAATTCAATCCGGGATTTTCGCGGAAAACACCGCCAGCCGGGCCCTCCACAGCAAAGCAGGATTCAGGGAGATCGGCCACCGCGAACGCGTCGCTCATATGACCTACGGGCCCTACGCCGGCATTTGGCGGGACACAATCTTGGTCGAACAACGCTTGTGAGGTGGGCGCGCACCGCCACTCACATTTGCGCTGACTCGGAGCCGCCAAACCAATCCGCGATTTAACCGCCAAGCGAAGCTAACAGTCACACCCGGCGGATTTCACGTTGCGCGCCGGTGGTTGGGCGAGTGCAGGCACGGTGAGTGTTAGACCGGTGTGGTGATGGTGCCGGCGAGGTTTTGTAGTTGGTAGATCCACATCATCCAGACGCCAGTGACCATCATGATGCCGACAAGAATTAATAGGGCTCCGCCGACGATGTTGAAAATGCGAATATGCCGACGAATGAATCCGAGCGTCTTACTGACCCAATTCAGGCCCAAGGCCACGAGGACGAATGGGATACCAAGGCCCAGGCAGTACAGGAACCCTAGCAATGCCCCGCGCCAGGGATTGCCTGTGGTGGTACTAAGTGCCAGGACAGCACTGAGGGTGGGACCCATGCAGGGAGTCCACCCCAGGCCAAATACGATCCCGAGGAGTGGTGCTCCGGCAATGCCGGTACGCGGCTTGAACGACAGCTTCCGGGTTGTCTGCAGGAAGGAGAATCCTCCAACCAAGACCAATCCCATGAGTACAACAAAGATGCCAAGGGTTTGAATTAAGGTACCTTGCCACCGTTGGAGCCATCCGCCGATCATGCCAAAGGCGGCACCGTAAAGAGTGAATACCGCAGCGAAGCCGAGTATGAAGAGTCCGACTCCCGCAAGGACTCGACGCCGGTTGTCAGGTTTTGTTGGGTCCGTCAACCCTGAAACGTAGCCCAAATAGCCCGGGACGAGGGGAAGAATGCATGGGGAGATGAACGACACGACCCCGGCGATCATGGCCAATGGCATCGCCATCAGCAGCGCGCCGGACTGCACCATCTCGGCGAAATACCCGCCAATACTCATCAAGGTCCCCTTATTTAGGATTGTGCCTGGTTGCGCGTCCTGTTACGGACGCTCCCCGATATTACAGGCAACAGTCGATAACATCCGAATTAGGGGATAACATCGTCTTATGACGATAAAACTTGATAGGTCACTGGATGCGTGTGGGCACCTTGACCCTGCTGCAGCGTTGTTTCATTCCCTGAGCGATCCGACCAGGTTGTCGATTGTGAAGAGGATGGCCGGCGGTGAGGTTCGCGTTGGCGACATTACGAACGAACTGGGGTTGGCACAGTCCACGGTTTCGGCCCATGTAGCCTGCCTTCGTGACTGTGGCCTTGTGGAGGGGAGGATGCAGGGACGAAGCGTGTATTACTCCCTCTCCCGCCCTGAATTGATGGACATGCTTGCCCAGGCCGAGATTCTGCTTGCTGCCACTGGCAATGCGGTGAGCTTGTGCCCGAACTTTGGCGTTGATTCCCTCAGTGCCACCCAGCCAAGCCAGGAGGCTGCACAATGAGCGACGCCTGTGGATGCAGCGACGACGAGCCGAAGTCCGGCGGATCAGAAGAGACTGAGGAAGCCACCGGATTCTGGCAGGTGACTGAAGTTCGTGCGGCCGCCGTGGCCGGTGTGCTGCTGCTGGCGGCGTGGATCACCTCGCTGGCGGGTGGCCCCGGCTTTGTGACGCTGCCGCTGGAACTCGGCGCATTGTTGGTTGCTGCCTGGACGTTTGTTCCCTCCACGCTCCGACGTCTATTTAAGGGAAAGATCGGCGTAGGTACGCTGATGACCATTGCCGCAGTCGGTGCCGTGGCCTTGGGTCAGTTCGAGGAAGCGGCCATGCTGGCCTTCCTCTATGCGATTTCGGAGGGATTGGAAGAATATTCGCTGGCCAAAACCCGGCGCGGGTTGCGGGCCTTGTTGGATTTGGTTCCGGCCGAGGCCAGGGTCCTGCGCAATGGAATCGAAGCCACGGTGTCGCCTTCTGTCTTGGTCCCAGGGGACCGGATGGTTGTGCGGCCCGGGGAACGCTTGGCCACAGACGGGAGGATTGTCACCGGACGCACCTCCCTGGACACCTCGGCACTGACCGGCGAATCCGTCCCGGTCGAGGTCGGTCCCGGCTCCGAGGTCTACGCCGGTTCCATCAACGGCACCGGTCCGCTGGAGGTGGAGGTCACCAGCACCGCAGAGAACAACTCGCTGGCCAAGATCGTGCACATCGTTGAAGCCGAGCAATCTCGCAAGGGCCCAGGCCAGCGACTGGCTGACTCCATCGCCAAGAAACTGGTCCCCGGCATCCTGATTGCCGCAGCCCTGATCATCGTCTTCGGGTTCATCGTTGGGGAACCGGCCTTGTGGTTCGAACGCGCACTGGTTGTCCTGGTTGCGGCCTCGCCCTGCGCGCTGGCTATCTCCGTACCCGTGACCGTTGTGGCCTCCGTTGGGGCTGCCAGTCGGATCGGGGTGCTCATCAAGGGCGGCGGCGCCCTGGAAACTCTGGGCAAGATCCGCACCATCGCCCTGGACAAGACCGGAACACTGACACGGAACAAGCCTTCAGTGATCGAGGTTGTTGGCACCAGCTCCGTGACGCGGGACCAGGTTCTTGCCCTCGCAGCGGGGCTGGAAGCCCGCAGCGAACACCCGCTGGCCCGCGCCATCCTCGCCTCGACCACCGACCGGGCATCGGTCACCGACGTGGACACGATTCCCGGGGCGGGCCTAGAGGGCCGACTCGACGGGCGTCTTGTTCGACTTGGCCGCCCGGGCTGGATTAATGCTGGTGCCTTGTCCGGCGACATTGAGCGGATGCAGCATGCAGGGGCCACCGCCGTACTTATCGAGGACGACGGGCAAGTCATCGGAGCCATCGGTGTCCGCGATGAACTGCGCCCCGAGGCCCGTGAGGTCATCGCCAAGCTCACCGCGGCCGGATACACCACGGCCATGCTCACCGGTGACAACGTCATTACCGCAACAGCCCTGGGCAAGGCAGCGGGCATTACCGAAGTCCACGCCGACCTGCGCCCGGAGGACAAGGCAGAGATCATCCGCACCCTCCAAACCCGTCAGCCCACCGCGATGGTTGGCGACGGAGTCAATGACGCGCCCGCCTTGGCCACGGCCGACTCAGGAATCGCGATGGGAGCCATGGGTACCGATGTGGCCATCGAAACCGCGGATATTGCACTGATGGGTGAGGACCTGAACCACCTACCCCAGGTACTGGACCACGCACGCAACACACGGCGCATTATGCTCCAGAACGTGGGCTTGTCCCTGTTGCTGATTGCCGCACTCATCCCCTTGGCTCTCTTTGGTGTCCTCGGCTTGGCCGCGGTAGTCCTTATCCACGAATTGGCAGAAATTGTGGTAATTGCCAACGGCGTCCGGGCCGGCCGGATCAGTGGCAAGACCACACTGAAAAGCACACAGCCGGTGCCGTCCTTGGAGCCGGCAGCTTGAGCGCCCAGGCCCTGGAGGCAGCCGCCCCCGGGAAGCGGCGGATACGCGTGATCAGGATCGGCATGCTGCTTTGCGCCGCAGTCCTGGTTGCCGTGGATCTTGCCATCAAGACAATGGCCGAAGCTTTGCTATCCGACGGTTCAACGACCGACCTTGGTCTGATCAATTTCCGATTGCTCTACAACCCAGGCGTCGCGTTTAGCTTTGGTGCGGATCTTCCTGCCGGGGTCGTTATCGCGGTCACCGGGCTGATCATCACCGCCCTAATTTGGTATGCGGTTGCTTCAGCACCGGCTATGAGCAAGTTTTCCAGAACAGGGGCGACATTGTTGATCGGTGGTGCACTCGGCAATTTCATTGACCGGCTGGACGGGCACGGTGTGGTGGACTACCTGCACACCGGATGGTTCGCCACCTTCAATCTGGCCGATGTATTCGTCACCGTCGGAGTGCTTCTCTATGCTATCGGTACCCTTCGTGCCGCCCCTTCACGGACCGCTGCTGAAGAATAATACCTACTCCCCGAGCGACTACGTATCGTCCACACATGCCCCAATTCTGCACCGAGACGTAGACAGGGTGGAACCCTCCAGCGCCGTGATTGGCCCATCAATTTCTGAAGATAGGACAGGATCTGAGCGCTATGGTCTTCAGAGGGCTGTATGTGTTTTTTTTGAGGGTCGGCCGTGGACACTCTGCAGCAACAGGGTTAACATTCATTTCACCACCAGTTGTTTGGCCCCGAGGCTTGGGTGATATGGCTGATGAAAAAGGGAAACTGTGGTCCCACGTGTAAAGACTGATTCGAAAATTATTCGTGTGCAATCGGGGGCAACCGCCTTCTATTCCCACTGATCTGATTTAGGAGAGGTTGAGATGAAAACGAATCCGCATCAGAGTAAAACCGAGGAAGATGCTCCACTGCAGATGCCACAGATCGTTTGTTCGGCTTGCTGTACATCGGAGCATCTGATCATCGAATCCATCGAGTCACTGGTGCCTCGGAGAGACGGGGGGATTGCAGTGGAATATAGCTGTGGTATCTGCGAGTCCTTCTACGCTCATGAGGCATCCGTGCAGGATGTGGCCAGCTTCCTTGCGGAAGGCGATGAGATACCCGGCGTTTTGAGGTTCGGAAGGTACTACATACATTGCGGTGAGCCGATGGAAGAAGGCGACATGAAAATATCCGGCGTGGGTGTCGATGAAGACGAAGTGACTGGTTTGCACTACGTCCGTATTCCTTCAGTTGTTCTGCGGTGTCGTTGCGGATTTCAAATAGCCATACCAAACTAGTGCCCTATCCGCTGATCAGCCCTCTGTTGTCTTGTGGTGCTATGAATTTCATGACTTTCCCATGAGTAAGGATGGAAGTAGGTGCATGAAATGTTGACATTTGGGATTGAGGAAGAGTTCGTTCTTCTTGACCGCGCTACACTGGTGCCCGTTCCGATCGCGGCCGATATTCAACGGGGACTTGCAACCTTCGGCTTTGGACCTGACATCGTTCACAGTGAGTTTCTTCGGTGTCAGGTGGAGTATTGCTCGCCGGTGTTGATGCAGTTTGACGAGGCCGCTCAAGCGTTGTGGGACTTCAGGTCTGTTTTGGCTGCATGCGCTGAGGAATACGGTGCGGTAGTAGCCGGTGTCGGCACTTCCTTTATGAATCCAGTGCGTCCAATGGTGACCGAGAATAGTAGGTATAGGGAAATTGCAGAATGCATTGGCCTTCTGGCATCGGAGCATTATATTAATGGGCTCCATATCCATGTGGGGGTCCCAAGCCGGGAGGCAGGGATAGTTTCCTTGAATTTCTTGCGCCGCTGGCTTCCGACGGTTCTGGCGATGTCAGCTAACTCACCGTATTGGTGTGGGCAGGACACCGGTTTTTCCAGCTGGCGTGCAATCCAATATCGGCGCTGGAGCACTGCAGGGTGTCCGCCCGAATTCGTCGATCCTACTGATTATGATCAAAGGATCCAAGCCCTGATAGGCATGGGGATCACCCCTGATGAGGGGTCCATTTCATGGTCGGCTCGGCTTTCTGCCCGTCATCCTACTGTGGAAGTTCGGGTCGCAGATGCTCAGCTCAATCCTTCCACCACGCTGCTGTTAGCACTTCTCATCCGTGCCATAGTTCTCACATCGATGGCACATCCCGGGACAGTAAAGCCAGGCCAGGACCCTGAGCTATTGGACGCGGCGCTATGGCACGCGGCGCGGTACGGCCTGTCTGCCCAACTGGTACATCCGTTGCATCACAGTCTGATGCCAGCGTCGGAAGCGGTTCAGTCTTTGCTCGATACTATGCAGCAGGCATTAGAAGTGTCGGGAGACCTTGCCATTGTCACCGCTTTGACCGAACAGTTACTTCTGGTCGGTACAGGGCCCGATCGGCAACGCCTTGCCTTCAACACTGCAGGTCAAAAGGGGCTTGCCTCGTTTCTGGCCAAGGCCGTCAGGAGCGAATCATCGGCTCATCTTCCCGTCGCCGGTCATCTCGGGCCTAATGATCCCAGACCGATGGAGTCTGACTCTTTAAGTTGACGGGCACCTTGCCTAAGCCCAAACCAACAGCATTGGCCATCCAATGGACCAATTCTTAACGACTAGTCGTTGACGGGGGACCTTACCCTGTAGTTCCTGTAGCTTCGTGGGCTGCTCCGACGGGCTTGGATTCGGGGGACCCGCGTTGACGCAGGTAAATGGAGAGCACCACCATGGATCCAACTGCGAGGAATTCTGATTGCCAGTTCTGCAGTGTGCGATTCCAGAACTCGGGAGACAGAACATATTGGCCCCATGTCAGGGTGTCTTGTAGATCTTGAACTTGTTTTTCGTTATAGGCACTGACGCCGGCCACAGATTGGGCAAACCAGGACAGAAAGAATATCGAACCCATGACGAGTACGAGGGAGTTGGCGAAAACCTGATGGCGCCAGCCTGACAATTTCGCCCAGGCGGGGGAGCGCGAGGTTGCATAGTCTCCCGTGAGTTGCTCTTTGTCGGTCTCGGGCCCAATCTTGTCCAGTTCTTTGGATTCCGGAGAGCCTTTTTGTACTAGCCAGACGGTGGCCACAATGTAGAGCAGGAACTGCAAATACTCAGATTGCCAGTTCTCGGCTACATCTACCCCGAAGCTGGCAGACGTTACATACTGTCCTAAGCTGACGGTGGGAAAGCCGGCTGAGAGTTGTTCTTCGTTGTACAGCGCATGGCCGGTAAGTGCTTGGCCTAGGAGAGCCAGCAGAAAAATCAGGCCAAAGAATAAACCCAAACCATTCTCGCGCAATGTTTTTTTCATGGCATGTCCTAACTCTGTGAAAAGCCGACCACTAGGATGAATATCAGGCCTAGGGCAATGACGAGCAGATATGCGATAAATTGCCGTCTCATGATTGCTTCCTTTCCCCGGTGCTGTTGTGGACCCTACGATAAAGAGCATCGGCAACCCTCAAGCGACAGGCCCCGTGGCGGGCAGAATCGAGGCCGCAATGACTACTGCTGGGATGGACGGCACCGAACATGATGGGATAGCGGATGCTGGCACCGGGCGTCACGAAACCCGCAATGAGAAGCGGGACCGCAACTGGGACGACCTGCTGCAGGAACTGCGTGTCATGCAGACCGGCACTCAGATCATCGCGGGATTTCTGCTGACGTTGCCGTTCCAGCAGAGGTTCACTGACTTGGACGCATTCGCAGTAGCGCTGTACTTGGGCTTGGTGGTTCTGGCAGCCGGAACCACCTGCCTGATGTTGGTTCCTGTCGCCATGCACCGTGAGCTGTTTGGCCTGCGGGTTAAGGACCGGTTGGTGGCTTCGGGGCACCGGGTGGTCAGTGTGGTGTTGTGGCTGATTGGGCTGCTGGTGATGGGCACAACGGCCCTGATTTTCTATCTGGTGTTGGACGGGCTGGCAGCGGCCTTGGTCGCCGCGGCATTCGGCCTTGCGCTGCTGCTTGGGTTGCTGATTTATCCCCGTCGAATCAGGGGCAGCCGTGCACGGCACTGAAAGCCCGAACTGCCGCCAGTAATGTGTGGAAAGCATGAGCTTTGCCTACTGTCCGGTTTCAGGGCCGGTGCGGAACCCAATCAATTTGTGCGTGCCGTCGCAATATGGCTTGATCCCTGATGCTCCGCAGCGGCATAAAGCCACAGTTTTTCTACGTCGAGGCAGGGCCTCTCCCGTGGTTGACACGATCTCAAAATCGCCGCGCACCAACAGCGGCCCATCTGGGCAAGCCACTATTTCCGGGACGGATGTATCCCTCACATGCACATGACCTTGGTCTGAGCTCCCGGGGACTTTGGGCTCTTCTTTGCTTGCTGTAGGCATCTTAGTCATGGGCGGGGACTTTCTCGATGTGCAGGGGAGTGGTGGGTAGGGGTGCCAGAAGTGAAGTGGTGCCGGATTCCCAGGCGTCCATTGTTCTTCGGGTGGACATCGCATCGAGGGCAAGTGCCGCAGCCGCGCCGAAGTAGATGTCTTCTAGGAGTGCCGGTTCGGCGTCAAAGAGCCCGCCGGCTAAGTCCCGGCCGGCGATCTGCTCATGCACTGCATCGGCCTCTACATGTTCGTCAAAGTAGCCTGTGACGTCCTCCTTGAAACCATGCCGACGGAATCCATTACCGTAGAGCCGGTTAGGCTGGGACGACGTCATTTCGTAGGCAGCGAGGTGGCCCACGATAGCGCCCCTGAGGCGCCTGTTCAGTCCAAACATGGACATCATGTTGGTTCCAGCCAAAGTCAGCGCGGGCACTGCGTCCACATAGCCGCCGTAGTCTTCGTCAAGTCCTAACCCTCGCATGGTGCGGGCAAAAAGGGCCGAATGCATCCGCTCCGGCCGTCCGCCACCATATTCATCTGCCTGAATCTCTACCATGGCAGCCTTCGACCGACCAGTCAGGCGTGGAATGGCCCACGTGTGCGGATCGGCTTCCTTGAGTTGATAGATGGATTTATGGATCAGAAATTCCTGCAGTTGTTCCACTGTGGCCGCTTTGGCAACAAAACGGGACATGGACGGCCCAGTGTCCACAGCGGCCATGGCGAACAGGGCCTCCGCCACTGCATCACTCGTGCGAGCATTTAGTTCTGGAAGCACGACGGCGGCGCGCAATTCCTGTTCGAAGGCGGACTCAAGTTGCCCTCGTGCGGTGATCAGGGAGGGGTTCCATTCCCATCGTTCATCCGCTTGCGCCAAGCCGCTGTAGTGCAGCTCGTAGAGGATAAATAGAGTCAGTTGTAGGTCCTCATCAGCCAGCATGCCCTGCGTCTGCGCTACACCGCTGGCAACACTGTCCAGGAACGGGCTGAAATCCTCTGCTTGATTCTCTGCTGAGCCCCGCAACAGGTTCACTAACGATCGGCTGGCTGGGCCGCGGGCTGTTGGAAATTTCATTGGGGTTCTCCTGAGTGTGGATCGTTCCCCGGACGCGTGGTTGACACGGCATCGCTGCCGGATTCAGCATCCGGGACACGGACTAAGTTGATTGTTGCTGCCTCGAGCATCTGTAGCGCACGTAATGTGGTCTCCTGCACAACCTCGGACGGGTTTCCTAGAAAGCGGTGTTTGGCTACGGAGGTCCCAGTTGGTGTGTGAACAGCAATAAATACAGTCCCCGCGGGTTGGCCTTCTTCAGGCTCCGGTCCACCCGCGCCGGTCACAGCTACAGCGAAGTCTGCGTGCATCATTTCCGCTGTCCCATCGGCCATCTGCCGGGCACAGTCGGCCGTAATGACGTCACCGCGTTCGACTCCCAAAACTGAGAATTTCACTTCACTGTCGTAGGCAATTACGGAGCCGAGAAACCATTCGGAGGAACTTTCAGCCGCCCCCAGATGGCATGAAATACTCCCGCTTGTCAGGGATTCCGCAGCGGCCACCTTGTGGTGTGCCCGGCGCATGATGCGTGAAATTCGTGCAGAGATCTCCACTGATTTTTCCAGCAAGCGATCCGGATGAGGGGCCTTCATGATGTTCTCCTGCGCGGCATGCTCTGTTGCAGGCATCGAGGATCCCTACCCGGAAGGCATCTGATAGCTGGTACAAAAATCACAGTTTCCTTCTTTTCTAGGTCTCTCTGGTGCCAGGTGCCCATGTCATACCTTCATCAGCGGAGCTAGCGTGAGAGGCAGCTCGCGGGTTGAAGTCATTTTTGGGCGGTTCACAAGTTAGGGGGAGGGGGTTCCGCCATTGACGTTCAGTGTTTCCCCGGACACGTAGCTGGATTCAGGTGAGGCGAGAAAAACAAACGCCGGTGCTAGTTCCGTCGGTTGCCCCGCCCTACCGAGCGGGGTGTCTTTACCGAACTTAGGCAGGGCTTCTTTGGGCTGGCCGTCGCTGACTTGAAGCGGAGTCCAAATTGGCCCTGGCGCCACGGCGTTGACGCGAATGCCGCGTGGAGCCAATTGCTGGGCGAGGCCCTTGGAGAAGTTATTAATAGCTGCCTTGGTGGAGGCATAGTCGATCAGCGTAGGCGAGGGGTTGTAAGCCTGAATCGAGGTGGTATTGATGATGGTTGACCCTGGAGCCAAATGTGGCAAGGCTGCCTTGGTAATCCAGAACATGGCGAAGATATTTGTCTTAAACGTTTCTTCGAACTGCTCATCGCTGAGATCCTCTAGTTTCTCCACAGCAATTTGCCGTCCGGCGTTGTTGACGACGATGTCCAGCCCGCCAAGCTGTTCGACGGCGTTAGCCACCAATTCACGTGCGGTGGAAGCTTCTGAGATGTCTCCGGGCAAGGCCACGGCGTTTTGCCCGCATTCACGGATGATTGCTGCAACCTTTTGCGCGTCAGGCTCTTCAACGGGGAGATAGGACAGCGCCACGTCTGCCCCCTCACGGGCGAAAGCAATGGCAACAGCGGCACCAATGCCGGAATCTGCCCCGGTAATTAAGGCTTTTCGGCCTACTAGCCGGCCAGTGCCTCGGTAGGACTTCTCGCCGCGGTCCGTGTGCGGCTTCAAATCACGGTCCAACCCGGGCTCGGGCTGATCTTGGATGGGCGGGCTGATGCTGGGGTAGCGGGTGACAGGGTTTTGGAATGTGTACTGGTCATTGTTCGTCATCAGTAATTCCTTTCAATGAACTTGCAAACACTAGAACTAGTGGTCCAGATTAGACATCATGGCAGTTGGCTCATGCCGGTGGTGACTGCCGTTCAGATTCCAGTCTTTGGATGTGCAGGCCCGGACTTGCTCCGGCCAGTCCAGTTTTGGCCCTCGCCACCGTTGAGCGCTGCGTCCGGAAACTCATCCGAAACCTCAGAGGCGATATCCAGAGGTGTGGCGGCAGTGGCATCGGAGACTGAGTCCAGCGGGGTGGCAGCACTGGTCGATTCTCGCTTGTGGGCTGGTAAGACTTGGTCTATCAGTTTGTGCACCGCATGGCCCGCTTGATCCTTAACGGATTCTTGGATGTTGGAGACTGTCGCCTGGACGGCGTCTCTGTTCCATAATTTCTTCGCGGAGGCCTTGATTTTTTCGTAACTGGCTCGACCTGCACGGGTGCCCAGTACGTATCCGGCAGTCAGTCCGGCGAGAAATGTTAGCTTCGATTTCATGACGTTATCCTTCTGTGTGGAGAACCTCGGTCATTTCAGGTGTTTATGCTTCCCTCCCTCTTGGCAGCTCTGCGTTTGTGCGCACGGGGCTTCGCTGGACCGTTCGCGTTGGAGTAGCGAAACGCCGGGAAGCAGAGAAAGGAAAGCTGTCGCGGTGCTGGTTGCGGTTGAGCGGTCAGCACCGCGACCGGGGCAACTCCTAGGCTGCAGTTTTGTTCCGGCCGGTAATGGCGCCGTAGATTCCGGCCACAACCAAGCCACCAACGATTGCGAGAATCCAGGAACCGAGATTCCAAAATTCCATTTTTCCGTCTCCGAACAACAAGTCGCCGATCCAACCACCGACCACGGCGCCGACAACGCCCAAGACCAGACTGGTGATCCAGCCGCCCCCGACTCGGCCAGGCATGACTGCCTTGACGATGACCCCCACGATAAGGCCCAATACGATCCATCCGATGAAACCCATGACTCCTCCTTAGAAAAGAATGGCTAACTTTATACGGTAAAAATCCGGAAGCTAGTTTCCAGAAGGCCCCGCCATCATATGCAACGGCCGACAATGACAGCCTAACCACAACAGGGACAAAAATCTCCACTAGATGTTTCATTTATTGCGGCGAGAAGGCGTAATGTCCTTCTCAAATACAAGTCTGGTCCCACAGGCATTCCACTCTCAGGCTGCGGTGCTTGCCGTCTTTTTGACCGGCTGGTGGGTTCGATCCCAGAGATCTCCAGAATGAGGGCGGGTTCGCTGACGCTCTTGAGTGCAACACTAAAAGGTGCACGATAAGAGCCAATGCAAGGGAGTGTCATGGCAACGTTGGGTGCATGGATGAAATCCACGGTGACGGGCCAACGTGTGTTGCTCGCCGCCAAGACTGCCTTGGCGGTGGGTGTTGCTTGGTCTTTGGCACCCCACCTCCCTGGAGTGGTTGATGATTACCCCTATTACGCGCCTTTGGGGGTCTTGGTGAGCATGTATCCAACGTTCATGGGATCGGTGCGCACGGCGGTGCAATCTCTGGCTGGTTTGCTTTTGGGTATTGTTTTGGCTGCCGGGGTTCTTCTGTTGGGAAATCCGAACGTGGTCTCCATCTCTGCGGCAGTTGGCTTGGGGGTTTTACTGGCGGGGATGCCTCGACTCGGAGCTGGGCGGGAGTACGTCCCCGTAGCGGTCCTTTTGGTGTTGATCATTGGGGGCCAAGACGCCGACGCATTTTCGATTGGATATGCCGTTCAGATGGGATTTGGCGTTGTGGTGGGTCTCGTGATTAATGTGGGCATATTTCCGCCCCTGGCACTCGATGCAGCTCGGGCACAGATATCGAGGGCGCGGCTGACACTCATCAGCCAGCTAGAGGATGCGGCGGCCGCCTTGGGTGAGCAGTGGCCGCCACAGCATGAAGAATGGGCGGCCCGGCGGCATGCGCTTGATGATGCCATTGTTGAGGTGAGGGATGCCGTGCACAACGCGGCCGAAAGTCAACGGGCTAACCCGCGTGCCTTCCGCCGTTCACGCCACGGCGTGGTTGCAAACAGCTATGGTGACTTAGCTGTTTTGGAGGACATCACGTTCCACGTTCGGGATCTTTCTGAAGTCTTGGCCGGAGCGATCTGGGAAGGGCCTAACGAGTTCCGGCTGGAAGTGATGCTGCGTGAACCGCTACGGCGGTGCTTGTCGGCAACAGCCGGATTGCTGCAGTCGTGGGAGGACGGCGATGACCATCAGGAGTCTATTAACCGTGTGTCCACACGCCTGAGCGCCTTGACGGATGCCATCGCTGCCAGCCACGCAGCAGCACCTCAAGGCGCCGGCGTTGACTCTTTAGCACCGGGAGCAGCCGCTGCCTTGGATGTGCAGCGGATCCTCACTGCACTTACCCGCCATCTACGTTCCGACGGCGGCGGCCCTTGAGCTGGCTGACTGTTCCAGATACAGCCGGGCCATTGAATTCTGGCAGAATGACCACACCGAAAACGCCTAAGGATGCTGGGCCTGGCCATCTATAGCCCGATATTTGGGGTGAGGCAGAAACTGAGTGGGGCTGGCGTTCCTGTGATCGAATCATTACCGTGGGAAATACACCGGCCGCAGCAGATCGGCCGCTTCGAGAGGAGTTCCCATGGTTTCCAAGAAAACTTCCACGGCGAAATTTACTGTCCCCGGCCTGTCCTTGAAGGACGGACATCAGGTGGCAGCCACCCTGCAAGGCAGGCTTCACTCCTTGAATGACCTCCAACTGACATTGAAACACGCACACTGGAATGTGGTGGGGCGTGATTTTATAGGTGTCCACACCATGCTTGACCCCCAGATCGAACTGGTCCGGGCGATGATTGACGAAACAGCAGAGCGTATCGCGACGCTCGGTGTCTCGCCCAATGGGCTGCCCGGTGCGCTGGTCAGGGATCGGGACTGGGACGATTACGGGTTGGGACGCGCCTCCACGATGGAGCACTTGGCCGCTCTGGATCTTGTCTACGACGGCGTGGTCTCCAGCCACCGCGATGCCATCGCACTCACAGGAGAACTTGACCCCATCACCGAGGACATGCTCATTGGGCAGACAGCGAAACTAGAGCTTTTCCAGTGGTTCATGCGCGCGCATCTGGAAAACGCTGGGGGGACACTGAGCGACGCTGACACGCACACGGAAACCTCCGCTGCGGCAAAGTCCAAGAAATAGAATTAGAACGCAGCGAACCAGCAGTACGACAAGAGTAAGTACGAGATCAAGATCAGGAGCATCAACATGTCAAACACGGAGCAGTTCGACCATCCCCAGAGCCGCGACGCTGCCGAAAAGTCCATCAAAGACAGAAACGATGCCTCTGGACCTGAAAATGACGGGCCGCAAACGGTGCCCAGCACAGTTTCACAAGACGTGGAATCTGATCCTGCGCTCAATGACGGACTTGGCCAGGACTGGGCCGACGAGGGAGGATCCACTCCCCAAGGACCGGCCACATCGTCAGAGTGAACCAGCTACTTTGCCGGCGGGCATCGTTCTCTGATTTCTAATGCTCCTAAACCGTCGGTATAACCGAACCCTCATGTGCCCCGCCCTGCTTTCAGGTCGGGGCACATGCGCGCGGCGGCAGTGTTACGGGGGAGGGGAGCCCTGCGTGCCAGTCAGGGACCCACTTGCACAGCGCCAACGGTTGCCTTGGCCTGGTAGATGAACCCATTGTGGCAGCGCCTATTTGAGCTATTGCCGCGGCCCAATGGACAACCGTCGAGGTCCCTCAGTGAGCCGCCGGCGGTTGCTGCCCGAACGCGACGAGCAAGCGCCCAGTGAAAGTGTCCGGGCAGCTCAGCGCACAGGGGATGACATCGACAGTTCCCGGCGCGGTATTCTCATCACCTAAATCTTTCGTATGAACGTCTAAGAATTTGCTTGTTTGCGGCGGTCAACTGCCCAGACAGAGATCGGGGCCTCGCCGACGTGTAGTCCACATGGTTAGTTCAGAGGTTTCTAGAAACTTTCTAGTAGCTCTCGTTAGGGGAAACTGTGAAGAAACAAGATCAAGGTCCAGGCATTTTTACCCGGTTCACTACCAAGGTAGCCACCGTTCTGGGCCGTCCATGGATCTTCGCGACGGCGGTAGCTGTCCTGATTTTATGGGCGCTTTCCGGACCACTGCTTGGCTTCTCCGATACATGGCAACTCATTATCAACACCAGTACCACGATCATCACTTTTTTAATGGTGTTCATTATCCAGAACACCCAAAACCGTGACAGCGAAGCGCTGCACGTCAAACTTGATGCCATCATGCTGGAGTTGAAGATCAGTAACGCCAAACTCTACGACGCCGAACATGAGGGGGAGAAGGAGCTTGAAAGCCAACGTCAGCGACTGAAAGATGATGGTGAGGAGAATTCAGGAGCTATGGGCCAGTAGACCCCGCCTCGATGAGGAGAGACTTGGCCGGCGAAGCATGGACAGGAACATGCGTGATCTGAGCGGCACTCGGAATATCATCCTAGGGCCGCTCACGCCGGTCAGAACAGGAACTTGTCCGGGGTGAGCGGCAACGTTCGTACCCGGAGTCCGGTGGCGTTGTAGGTGGCATTGGCGATCGCGGCCGCAGCTCCCACGATGCCAATCTCACCAATTCCCCTAGCGCCGAGTGGGCCAGCACGATGGTCGGTTTCCTCCAACCAGATTGCATCGACATCGGTAATGTCAGCGTTGGTGGGAATGTGATAGTCGGCGAGGTCGTGGTTGACGATCATGCCAAACCGGGGATCCATGACGCCTTCTTCATGCAGCGCCATGCCGATGCCCATGGTCATTCCGCCGATGAATTGTGAGCGTGCCGTGCGGGGATTAATGATCCGGCCGGCAGAGAACACCCCGAGCATGCGGGAAACCCGGACCTCTCCGGTGTCGGCATGCACGCGGGTTTCAGCGAACTGGGCGCCGAAGGAGTGCATCGCATAGCGCTCGGCATCGGGGTCTTCGGGTGCCTCTGCCTGGGTCTGCGCACCGGGTGCAGGATTGCCCCCGTGCTCTCGACGGAAGGCCAGGGCTGCTGCAATGATGGTGCCACCCCAGCTGGCCGTGCCGGAGGAACCACCGGCCACCGTCGCCACGGGCAGGGAGGAATCACCTATTTCCAGGTGCACCTGAGCCGGTGGAACATGCAGGGCATCAGCGGCGATCTGGGTCAGGACAGTCCAGGCGCCGGTACCCAAATCAGCGGCGCCGATTTGCACCGTGTAGGATCCATCTTCTTGGAAGGACATCCGTGCGGCATTGCCCGGGTTTCGCATGAAGGGATAAGTGGCGCTGGCAACGCCCAAGCCCACCCACCAGCCATCTTCGAGCCGTGCCCGCGGCTGAGAGGAACGCCGGCCCCAGCCGAAACGTTCGGCACCTATCCTGAAGCATTCCAACAAGTGGCGGCTGGAAAATGGTTTCCCGGAATCCGGATCACGGTCGGGTTCATTCCGGACCCGCAGCTCAAGGGGGTCCAGCCCGCATGCCTCGGCCAACTCATCCATGGCAACTTCCGGGCCAAACATGCCCGGGCATTCCCCGGGTCCGCGCATCCACGATGGAACCGCGACATCCAAGGGCACTAGGCGGTGCGTAGTCCGCCGGTTTGGCGAGGAGTACATCATCCGGGCCGGGACAGCCGTTTGCTCGGCGAACTCCTTTATTCTGGAGGTCTGACTCACCGCATCCTGCGAAATGGCCACAAGCCGGCCGTTCTTGTCCGCACCCAAGCGGACATGCTGAATGGTGGGTGTGCGGTAACCAGCCAGAGAGAACATTTGCTGTCGCGTTAGTGCGAATTTCACCGGCCGCCCGCCACTGCATTGCGCGGCCAAGGCAGCGAGCACCACGTGGGCGTGCGGCAAACCCTTGGACCCGAAGCCGCCACCTACATGAGGAGCAATCACCCGGACTGCCTCAGGAGCTAGCCCGAACATTGGTGCGATGCTCTGCCTGACAGGGTGCACTCCCTGGGTGGAGTCGTAGAGCGTCAGCTCACCATCTTGCCACTGCGCCACGGTGGCATGGGGCTCCATGGGATTGTTGTGCTCGGCCGGGGTTGTGTAAATCTGGTCAATCACCACGGCGGAAGCCGCCAGTGCGGCCTCAACATCTCCCTCACTGGTGTCAGTGTCAAAGTCTCCATTGACCTGTTCCGGCGCATATAGCCCGGGGTGCTCCGCACTAAAGGCTGCATCGTGTTCGGCGATCTGGTATTTCACGGCCACCAGACTGGCTGCATGACGTGCAATCTCAGGTGTTTCAGCTATCACTGCTGCAATGAATTGGCCGCGAAATCCAATGTGGGGACCTTGCAGAACAGCAAGCTCTGCATCGTCTGTTTGCGCCAGTTTGGGGGCGTTGAGGTGGCTGAGCACGGCAATCACGCCGGTCACCCCCTCGGCTCTACCTGTGTCCATCTTGCTGATCTGCCCCAACGCGATGGTGGACTGGACAGGATACAGGTAGGCGGGATTTTCCACCTGCTGATCGAAGGCGTAGCGTGCGGTACCCCGCACTTTTGCCACACCGTCCAGACGCCGGAGACTGGAGCCGATAGCCGTCGATTTGAGCAGTTCAACCATTGTTCTGCCCTCCGGCGAGCTGGCGAAGCACCGCAACCATGGTGTTGCGGACCATGGGTATTTTGAAAGCGTTGTCCGGCAGTGGCGAGGCGAATACAAGTTCAGCATCAGCGGCCCGGCGGAAATTCTCCTCAGTTGCTTCCGCGCCACGCAGGACTTCCTCGGCACGTTCTGCCCGCCAAGGCTGGTGGGCCACGCCGCCCAGTGCGATGCGCACCTCACGGAAGGTCCCGCTGTCGTCAATGTCCATTAAGGCCGCCACTGACACTAGAGCAAACGCGTACGACGCGCGGTCCCGCACCTTGCGGTAAGCCGACAGGCTGGAAGTGTCCGCTGGCAGGTCCACGGCGATGATGAGCTCGCCGTGTTCCAAGGTAGTGTCGCGGTTCGGCTCACTCCCCGGGTTGCGGAACAACGCCGTGAGCGGAAGTGAGCGCTTCCCGTGAGTTCCCAAGATTACGACCGTGGCGTCCAGAGCCGTCATGGCGACGGCCATGTCGGATGGGTGAACCGCCACGCAGCTGTCCGAAGCGCCAAGAATGGCATGGTTGCGGGTATAGCCGCCAAGGGCTGAACAGCCGGTGCCGGGTTCACGCTTGTTGCAGGGTGTGCTTACATCCTGAAAGTAAACACACCGAGTGCGCTGGAGCAGGTTTCCGCCCGTGGTGGCCATGTTGCGGAGCTGTCCGGAGGCGCCAGCTAACAGCGCTTGGGAAAGCACGGGATAGCGTTGCCGGATCAGCGGATGTGCTGCGAGATCGCTGTTGCGCACAGTTGCCCCGATCCGAACACGCCCGTCCGGCAATTCTTCAATCGTATCGAGAGGGAGCTTACTGATGTCGACCAGAAAATCCGGGGTGGCGATCCCGAGCTTCATATGGTCAACGAGGTTGGTGCCGCCAGCAAGAAACGCGGCTCCGGAATGGCCGGTCACCTTGGCGACGGCACTGGCGGCGCCCACGGCACGTTCATAGTCAAAGGGGATCATGAAGTGGCTCCTGCCGAACCGTCGGGACCTGGAGCGGAGTCTGTTTCTGCTACTTCCCGTAGCACTTCATTCCCGGTGGGGGCATCAAGGTTTACAGCCTCTCGGATCGCCGCAACGATGTTGACGTAGGCGCCGCAGCGGCAGAGATTTCCGCTCATACGTTCACGGATCTCCTCATCGGTCAATTCCATCGCAGCTGTGCCTGTGCCACTGCCGATGGCCGTGACGAGGCTGGGCTGTCCCGCGGCGGCTTCCTGCAGCATGCCCACCGCCGAACACACCTGACCGGGAGTGCAATACCCGCACTGGAGACCGTCTTTCTCCAGAAAGGCTTCCTGCATGGGGTGCAGTTCCTGTCCGCCGCCCAGTCCTTGGGCCGTGGTCACCTCAGCACCTTCCTGTGTGACAGCGAGCACTAGGCAGGAGTTCACCCGCCGACCCTCCAGCAGTACGGTGCAGGCACCGCATTGGCCGTGATCGCATCCCTTTTTGGGTGCGGTTACCTCCAGTCGGTTCCGCAGCGCGTCCAAGAGCGTGGTGCGGGTGTCAACGGTCAATGACCGCGGCACTCCGTCGACCAGCAATGCGATCTCTACTTCCATGGATACAGCACCTCCGGTTGGTACGGGCGGGCCTGAATTCGGGTCAGTGCCAAACGCTTAGTGTGTCTATTTCGTAACATATCCCAGTGAACGGCGGCGTACAACCCTCTGCCGAGCGGCGGCTGACACTATCGTTCGTCGTGCCTCGAGGCCACGGCTTTGGGTGAAAGCGAGGGCTCTGGCGCAATGCGCGGGGGTCTGGCAGAGTGAAAGAATGACTGATGCATCCACGAAAGCGCTGATCCTGGTCTGCACACTTTCACCCTCGCCGGAGAAATCCAGTAGTGATTTGTTGGCCCACCAAGTCGCCGAAGCATTTTCCAATCACAATGTGCAGAGCGAGATTCTGCGCATTGTGGACCACGACGTGAAGCCGGGGGTGAAGAAGAACATGGGGGGTGCAGACGCATGGCCCGCCATTCGCGACAAATTAATGGCCGCCCAAATCTTGGTGTTGGCCACCCCAATTTGGGTGGGACATCCCTCCAGTCTGGCCCAGCGGGTGTTGGAACGGCTGGATGCAGAACTCTCTGAAACTGACAGCCAAGGGCGGCCCATTCTGTTTGACAAGGTCGCAATGGTGGCCGTAGTGGCAACGAGGACGGTGCCCACCATGTCATCGCCGATCTGTCCCAAGGGCTCGTCGAAGTGGGATACTCCATCCCGGCCCAGGGGTCCACCTATTGGGTGGGTGAAGCCATGCATAGCATCGATTATCAAGACCTCGAAGCGGTTCCTGAAGTGACGGCCAACGCCACGCAGATCTCCACCCGGAATTCTGTGCATCTGGCTGCGTTGCTTCGAGAACGGCCCTATCCGGCGGGATAATTCGCCACAGTAGGCGGACATCCTGTACCGGCTTGGCCATCAGTTTGGCCCAGCCTGATTGGCCCACTGTCGGCAGCATTTATTGCCAAGTTTCGCTGCCGGGATCAGTGCACCATCGGCTGGCTATGAGGTGCGGCGACTCCCCGTCGCCGACCGCCACGAACTCGTCAGGATACTCAGGCACGGAGATATCGCCCGAAACTATCAAGCCGAAACGATCGGGGCTTAATAGGTATATCTGCTACGAATGATTTCTGTACGTAACGGTGGGGCTGGGAGAATCCCACCTAAACCTGTTGTTCGTTCATTGCGCTCCCCAAACGGTCACCACCGCAGATTCAAACGACGTGGAATCTGATCCTGCGCTCAACGACGGATGAGGCTAGGACCGGGCCGACGAGCGAGGAGCCGCTCCCCAAGGTCCCGCCACGTGGTCACAGTGAACTAGTGGCTTTTCCGGCGGACATCGTTCCCTGATTTCTGATGCCCTTGAAACGTCGGCGCAACCGAACCCCCAAGTGTGCCACTGCGTGCTTACCCGACGGGCGAGCTGGCCGAACCGGGCCAAGGCATATTGGCGACATTGCCATAGCCATCGTCCTCTCCAAAGCCGATGCTCGGAGCGGCGCTGCTGGAAAAAAGTAGCGCCAAAGCGTCCCGTCCACCGATCGCGTAATGGGCCCGTTGCTGTTGAGCCCCGGATCCTCGGACCTGCAACTGGAGCAGCAGGGAGGAGACCGCGGCGAGGTCTTCACTGGCGGCCAGAGCGGGCGTGATTGTCTCCAAGAGGCACGCGATTGCCTCTGACGCGGGAACCAACCTCTGATGAAGGGGATGAACCAGTTGGCCACTCATTCCGTATCGGGCGCCGTGCCAGAGGGCAGCATCCATAAATTCGCTGGTTGGTTCCGGTTGCGAACAGGGGGCAAAGTCTAAGCATGTTGCGACTAGGCCCCTGCACAACAGCGCTAGGAGGATTGAGGACCAGGGCTGTAGCTGCGCGTCAGCTACCCGGATTTCAAGGGTTGGCTGGTGTTCGGACAATCTGGCATACCAAGCAATGGAGCCGCTGTCCGGAGTGCCGCCAATGCCTATGAGGGCGTTGACGCGGTTGCGGTAGTCCTGGGCGTCGGTGAAATGCGGGGGGCATCCCGCCGTGGTCCAGCGGCGGGATTGAATGGCCCGCCAACTGGCAAAGCCGGTGTCCACGCCACACCAGAACGGTGAATTTGCTGAGATGGCCATCAGGGTGGGCAGCCAGCGGCGAATGCTGTTGAGGCAGCGCAGTCCGCTCTCCTGGTCCGGGATGCCCACGTGGACGTGCAGGCCGTTGATTTCATGTTCCTGGCTCAGAGCAGCCACCACCGTAGCAATTTCTTCATAACGGCTGTCCTCGGTCATTATCGGTGCCAAGGATTTCTGGTAGGGCGTCCCTGTGCCGGCCACCACCACCCCATGTTCGGCTGCAACGCTCAGCAGCGCAGTGCGGAATGTTGACAGTGAACCCACTGCCACTTCCCGGGAGTCAAAAATAGGTGATGCGAACTCAATTTGTGATTGAAAGAATTCGTGCTGCACCTCGGTAATTTTATACCCCGCGGCCAATAGTTCTCTCTGGATGGCGGGGGCCACATGGGCTGGCGAAAGAGTGTCGGGATCTAGGAAGACAAACTCCTCTTCGATGCCAAAGGTCAACATGTCGGTCTCCATTTCAGCCAGGGATGCGGGATGGACATTTACAATCGAGAGCACAATCATGGTTGCGGGCATCATGCTACCGGCAACATTGTCCCGAGCATAGGAATTCTTAAGTGCAGTGGCCCGCGTACTGGCGCGGATTTAGCACCATCAGCTGCTTGCGGGGGTCTTGACCATGCTTCGCTACGAGGTCAGAGTTGGTGTTGTTGCATCAATCACCCAAATCAGTGGGAGGAATCATGACTGAATCCAGTTTGCCCGTACCGCCGCCAGTTCCCGGAACGCCGTCGGTTGAGCCGCCCTCATATGATGAGCCAACGCAGCCACGCAAACCGTTGCCGCCCAAACCCGATCAGCACGGGCCCGAACTTGTCTCCTCCACGGGCACCCCCACGGGGGAGACGGAGAACTCGCGTAGCCAGAGCGGTGATTACCTCACCACGGCACAAGGCACCAGACTGCAGGACACGGATCATTCCCTCAAAGCCGGGCGCCGAGGCCCGACTCTGCTCCAAGATCATCATTTACGCGAAAAGATCACCCACTTCGACCATGAACGCATCCCGGAGCGGGTGGTACATGCCCGGGGTGCTGGGGCTCATGGTGTTTTCCAGTCCTACGGCACAGGTGCCGGACTCACACGTGCTGGGTTCTTGGCTCCGGAAGTGGAAACCCCTGTCTTTGTGCGTTTTTCGACTGTTGTGGGGTCCCGGGGTTCGGCGGACGCGGTGCGGGATACTCGTGGTTTCGCGGTGAAGTTCTATACCGACGAGGGCACCTTCGACCTCGTGGGAAACAACATTCCGGTCTTCTTCATCCAAGATGCCATCAAATTCCCTGACGTGGTCCATGCCGCCAAGCCGCATCCTGACCGGGAGATCCCGCAGGCGCAAAGTGCCCACGACACTTTCTGGGACTTCGTTTCCTTACACACCGAAGCACAGGCTCACACCCTGTGGTTTATGGCTGACCGTGGCATTCCTCGTTCGTTCCGAATGATGGAAGGATTCGGTGTTCACACGTTCCGCATGGTCAACGCTGAAGGGACGACGGCGCTGGTCAAGTTCCATTGGAAGCCCGCCTTGGGTGTGCACTCGCTGGTGTGGGAGGAAGCACAGATTCTCAATGGCATTGATCCCGATTTTCACCGCCGCGATCTCGCCGACGCCATCGAATCCGGCCACTACCCTTCGTGGGAACTGGGCGTGCAAGTCTTCCCTGACACAGAGGATGAGATGTTTGCAGGGATTGACTTACTGGACCCCACAAAATTTGTTCCTGAGGAACTCGCGCCAGTGCAAATGCTGGGCCGTATGACCTTGAATGCGAACCCGAAAAACTATTTCGCGGAAGTCGAACAAGTGGCGTTCCACCCTGGGCATCTAGTGCCGGGCATTGACGTTAGCAACGACCCCCTGCTGCAAGGGCGACTGTTTTCGTACCTAGACACCCAGATCAGTCGACTCGGCGGACCTAACTTCGGCCAGCTACCTATCAACCGCCCCCATGCACCTGTCAATGACATGCTCCGGGACGGCATGCACCAAAGCGCCGATCATGCAGGGGTGGCCCCTTACAAACCCAACTCTCTGGATGGTGGCTGTCCCTTCCATGCAGGCGCGGACGCCGGTGCCTTCATCGACATTCCGCAGGCTGTGCAGCAGGGCCAAAAGGAACGCGCCAACCCGGCAACCTTCAAGGACCATTTTTCCCAAGCAACGCTGTTCTACCGCAGCCTTACCGCAGTGGAACAGGACCATGTGGCGCAGGCTTACGCCTTTGAGCTGGGCAAGTGCTACGAACAAACCATCCGGGAACGGCAACTTGCTGCTCTGGCAAACATTGACGCTGATTTGTGCCGCCAGGTTGCCGCGGAACTGGGGCTGCCCGCCCCTGAAGCCACAAAGCCGGCTACGGAGCAAACCCCAAGCCCGGCCGTGTCGCAGCTGGGTCAGAATTGGCCCATTGCATCGCGAGTCATTGGCATTGTGACCGACGCCGGAAGTGATGCCGACCAGGTACTCCAAGCACGAGATGCCCTCACTGAAGCTGGGATGCTGGCGTTGATCATAGCCCCAGTAGCCGGCAAGCTCCTTGACACGGGGGAGCCCGTGCAGCGTAGCTACGCCACTGCCCGCTCCGTGGAATACGACGCCGTCGTTCTCGCCACCGGAGAAATGACTGGATTAGACCCCCGGGTCGTGGTGTTGGCAGCAGAAGCATACCGGCACGGCAAAGCGATCGGCGGATGGGGCAGTGCGGGGGAAGTATTGGCCGCCGCCGCTGTGGATGCGCAGGCAGCAGGGATAGTTCATGGATACCCGGGGGAAGTGGTGGAGGGCCTAGCTCAGCTACTTACAGAGCATCGCGTATGGGCAAGGTTCAGCCCGCAGCAACGGGGAGAGGACTGAAGCGACAGAGATACTGCAGGCCGTTGGCCGACACACAACGAGAAAGAGAGCGATGAAGGAACAGCTACACAGAGTCGAGCCAGGGACGGGCGGGATAACCCGCAAAGGGGCCGGTCGGGGTTTCTCGTATGTGTCGGCCAACGGTCGCAGAATCACTTCCGATAAACTACTCAAACGCATAGCAGACCTAGCCGTTCCACCGGCATGGCAGCATGTCTGGATTGCCTCGGATCCGCGGGCACATATTCAAGCCACCGGGGTGGACGCCGCCGGGCGCACCCAATACATTTACCATCCCCAGTGGCGCGAACTGCGAGATGACGAGAAATTCATCCGGTCTCTGGCTTTCGCCCAACGGCTCCCCAGCATGCGCAGGATAGTGACACGAGACCTCCAACAACACAGCGATGCCAAGCGGCGGACGCTTGCAGCAGCCGTGCGCCTCATTGACCGTGCTGGATTGAGGGTGGGTGGAGCCGCCTATGCTGAGGAGAACGGTTCCTTCGGCGCCACCACGTTGCAACGGCGCCACGTTCACATCCAAGATAGCGAGATCCGTTTAGTGTTCCGGGGCAAATCAGCGGGCGCGTGGGACGTGCATCTCTCCGATACGTTATTGGGGGACTACTTTTCCTCAGTGCCAGAGAACCCCCGCCAAGGACCAGCGTTGTGCTATATCGTCAAAAATGGGCGTCGGAAAATCTGTCAGTCCGTCTCCGATTCGGACGTCAACTCCTACCTCGGCACAGTAGTAGGTAGTGGCTTTACCGCCAAAGATTTTCGCACCTGGCAAGGAACCACGGTAGCCGCAATTTCTCTGGCTCGCTCCTACCGGCTGGGAGCCTCATCGCCCGATGCCGTTACCGCGGCCATTCAAGATGCCTCCGTGTGGCTGCACAACACCCCCACGATAGCCAAGGATTCATACGTGAATCCTCGGGTGGTGGCCCTTTTCGAACAGGGTAAAGTTGCTGCCCTGAACCGCCAGCGTGACAGTGCTGTACTTGAGTTGCTGACCTCCGGAACCAGAGCCCATAGGAAGTCCGCATCGCAGGGCAGCGTCACC
This sequence comes from Specibacter sp. NPDC078709, assembly GCF_040686795.1. Classification (NCBI taxonomy): domain Bacteria; kingdom Bacillati; phylum Actinomycetota; class Actinomycetes; order Micrococcales; family Micrococcaceae; genus Specibacter; species Specibacter sp. NPDC078709. The sequence continues at coordinate 321,517 of NZ_JBFBLU010000003.1, read as the reverse complement.
ACCTGAAAGGGGAGCAGGCAAGGCAGCGACTCAGTCACGGAAGATAAGGTGGGCCGTTAGAGCAGCCAATCCGGGTCTGACACTGCGGATAGGCAGGGGATGCGAGCATTCCGAATTTTTTTGCTTCGACAAGGGGCGCGTTCCTCCACTGCTGGCTGAACGCACCCCTTGGCCCGACAGTTTTTAGCCGGCGTCGAAGGACTTGCCGCCATCTTCTTGACCTGGCTCAGAGTCTGTTTTTTTGGCGTCGGTTCCCGTGCCATCGGGCAACTCCTCAGGGTTCTTACGCCCCTTAGGCTTTTGCGCTGAGGTTTCTTGCTCCGATTTCGCCGGGGCCTTCGGTTCGTTTGTTTCGTCGTGTGTCTGCATAGCGTTCCTCCTCATTGTTGAATGTATTGCTTGGATCAATTGATGGCCCTGAAGTGGCGGGTCAGTCTCCGGGATCGGCTCCCTGCGCGGCTTGTAACAGCGTTCCGAGCCTGCTCTGGTCTACTTTCTCCAGTAACTCCCGGACGTCGTCAAAGACTTCCACGGCTCCCGCGTTGTACAACTCCGCTGCGCTGGTGCCGCCGCTGCCCACCCCGATCATGGGTATACCCAGGGCTGCCGCGGCTTTGGCATCCCAGACTGCATCACCCACAAAAAGAGCATGGGTGGTGTCCACGCCTACTGATTTCAGAGCGGCGGCAAGGATGTCAGGAGATGGTTTGCCCCGCTCGGCGTCAGAGGAACTAGTGCTTGCAGCAATGGCGTGATCAGCGTCTAGGGCCTTGCGCAGCACGTCCAGTTCAGTCTGCGCGGCGGATGAGGCCAGGACCACCGCCGCTCCTGCCCGGGCACAATGCTCCAGCAGTGCTGCGGCAGACTCGAAAGGAAGCAGGGCCGGCCAATAGGTGGAGAAAATGGTGTCATGCGCGTCGATGAGCTTCTGGGTCTGTTTGGGGCTGGTGCCATTGCCCAGAATGTGCCGGATTAGTTCTTCACCACCCATTCCTATCGCCCTGTGCAGCGTGGCAGCAGGGGCAGTGAAGCTCTGTTGGCGTAAGGCCTGCCACCAGGACAGTGTGTGCAAGTAGTTGGAATCGATCAGGGTGCCGTCCACGTCGAATAGTACGGCATGGGAATATTCACTGGCCATGGGGCTCTCCTTTCATTATTAGATCTATTGTCGGCAGTGACGTGGTCTGCTCTGTTTCCGGCGTACTGGCTCGGCCAAGTTTGTCCAGAAAATCAGCGAAGCCCCCACCGGTTCGGCTGTTGATCCGTCCGGAATTTTTGACGCGGGAAGTGTCGGTGGCGGCCACTATTTATCCCGAGGATCGGGACGCAGCCGCGAAGAACCGGTCTCATGTCCTTGGTCATTTGAGCCGCCCAGAGCGGCAAAAGTATCCGCTCTAAAGCCCCTAAGAGCCCCCTGGATGTAGGGATGATCCTCGTTTCTCTGATGGAGGTTGAGCCGGCGCAGCATCCGCACTGTACCAATAGGGGAGCTGCGCAGTTCAGCAGTGTCCACGACAACGTCAGCACCGCCTGCGGTAAGTTCAAAATTTCTCTGGAGCCAATGCTCCGGGACCTCCGTATCAGCGTCTGTGTTGGCAATCCAGAATTCTCTAGTCGGCCCTTGCCGTATCAACTCTGCTGGGATGCCGGCGTTTCTATAAGCTGCCACCCTCAACGCAGGCACCTGCCCACACCGGCCGCTTCTCAGCACGGAGGATAAGAGGCACATCCGCACCGTTTAGCGGGCCGACCATTTCAGGCAGTGTCGCTGAGCTCACGTAGTAGCCGATCTCGAACAAAACGAACAGGTCGAATTTCCTTTCCGACCAATTCGCGGGAAGAACAGCGAAAAATGCATTGGCGGTTTGCCCATTTTCCGTGTGAACCGTCAGCGTACTTTTCTCAGCGGCCTGCGCCGTCGGCGTCCGCATCCGGTTCAGAGGAAAATGACTCTCTACCCTCGCGGGCGGGTTCCGTATTACTGTCGTTGAGAGGGGCATCCGCTGACGGTAGATCCAAGGACGACTCATCCTCAGGAGCAATGTGCGCTGGGCTGCCCTCTGCTCGGTCCAACTCCTCCCGGTACTGATCGTCAGTGCCCCCAAGTCGCCCAGCACCTGGTTCGCCATCACTTCCAGCCTCTTCATCCTCAAAGAAACTTTTGTCGGGAGCACCCAAGCTCGCATCATCGCTCAGTGCTTCCTCATCAGTTTCTTGGCCTCGAAGTGTGGGGTCAGGTGATCCAGGATTGGTGGCAGCATCATCGGGCATTTCGTCTTCGGGGGTGGGAGAGCCGTACCCTCCTTGAGCCTGATCTGCGGGCTGCTGCCCTTTGAGGGTTTCTTCGCGTTTTTCGTTGTCTTCGATACTCACGATGTTCTCCTTCGTTGACGGATTCACTCATCAGGTCTCGCTGTTCTTACTGTAATCACAAGCCGCCGCTTGCGAAAGCCTGCCACATTGGCAAGAGTGGGTAAGGAACGGGTTACGCCACTGCAAAACAGAGGAGACAACGGAATGAAAATCATTATAAAAATTCTGAGCCTGGGGGCAAGTCTGGCGGCTGGAGCCGCCGCGCGTAAAGCATTGGCTGCAGGCTGGCGAAAAGGTACCGGCCATGAGCCACCCAAGGAGGCCGACGACCTAGGGAATCCATTGCCGGGTGTACTGGTTTTTGCGCTGGCCACAGCAGCTACGGGCGCTGTCATTCACGTCATCACTCAACGACTTGCACGCAAGGCAACACTGAAGCTGGAAAGCAATCCAGCTGAGGTCTAGCTCTCCCACTCATCAAAGTCCCTGCCATGGCAGGCAGGGAGTTCCTGCGGGCACCCGCCCTGACAGCGGGCGGGTGCCCGCAGACAAACAAGGAATTTTAATCGTCCCGGGACCACATCACAAGCGTTGCTCCGAACGAAACACGCCCCTGCCAGAATGAAGGCCACAGCCAACGTGAACCCCGTCCCAGCGAAGTGCGCTGCAGATCAGGGTGCAGCATAGAGGCGGATGGCGAACGCAGTTGAAACGACGGCGCCCGTCGCATGAAAGCCGCTGCAAGGCAGCTCTCAGCCGTTATCTGCCTCTGGTTTCACCTGCTCACCTGCGGGGCTCGCACCACGGCCGCTGTAGTCTCGCACTCTGCGATGCCCCTAGCAATATGCGGCGGGTTCGAAGATAAAGATCCAGCACCGGGATTTTCCATCCAAGGATGCGGACGAAGTTTTGCCTTCGGCAATGAAATTGGTTCGCTACGGTGTGCTCTCGGAGTTTGAGGCTTATATTTCCAGATAATTGGCGGGAGAACTGCCCTACAACATGCGTGGTACGGATATGTTGGTGCTGTATTCGCGCCAGACGTCCATGAGCGCGGTCAAAAGTATTCCTAATGATTTACTTCGTTCAGTGCTTGGCGACGATGCGGTCCTTCAACGGGGGAAGTCCCGGTTACGTGCAGTTAGTAGTGCGGAATGGAGCGTGAGTTTCCGGCTTCGAAAAACCCGAAGCTCACAGACCTCCCAGCCAAGACTGGCCACCATTGAGTCGTGCTGGTGCGTACTCCGTGGCTGGCTGACATCCGGGTGGGTCCGGCTCTGCAGAGAGAACTGCTTCCAAAGATTGGAGGCTCCGGGAGCGGCTTGCTCTGCAGTATAAAACAGCGCCGACTAAATCACCGGGGGTGCTGTGGGGAAAAACGGATCCGGATGACCGGGCGCGCTCGGCTCGGGAACGGGGAGCGGAGGCCCGTTGGGATCATCCGGCTGGGCCGGCTCTGTCGGATCAACAGGCGCTCCGGGGTTTGGGGAAGGATCGACGGGAAACGGTTCCGGAGCCTGCGGCTTCGGTTCAACGGGCTGGTGCTCGTTCATGTGTGGCGCCTCTTCTCAGTGGCTGCTATTCGTGGGGAGACAGGTTGTCCCGACGCGAGTGCCGCACTTGTTGCCACAAGTGCGAACGTCATCTCATGCTACCGAGGTTGCCGCGGAGCGTCCACGTCCTCGAGGCAGCAATGGCCCGAGCACATCCTGTGGACGGCAAGCAGCGACGGGTCTGGGAATCCGAAGAAGACTTCGCCCCCTCGCAGCGACTCCTTGGTGAGGATCCTGCAAGGCCGAGGCGGCGGGCTCAAGGACTTAGGTGCCCGGCCAAGAAGGCTTGAAAAGCACAAAGCTTTACACTCCAATTGGTGTGCGGCAACTTAAAAAGACGTAGATATTTACCGCATGTCTCGTTAGAGTCGAAGTGGCGGATGAAACAGCCATCAGCCAACGAAGCAGCGACCCGCTCAGTGCTGCAGGAGAAGTCGCATGACCGGATTTTCTGCAATTTTTGCTAAAGCGAAAGGCAGGAGGACCATCCAAGTCACACTTCACCACTCCCGGAAGGATCTTCAGCGGCATGAACGGTTTCCCTATGCTTGCGACAGATCACCTTGGGGACGCTAAGGAAAAAACGGGCATGCGCAATGGACTCCGTGATCCCTTCCATGCCCCCGGAGACGTACCTGAGGATATACAATCCAAAATACTGTTTGGGCCTTAGCCCCGAAGCGGCTGAATGCGAGCCTGGAAGAAGCGCAACCGAATCGCGAAAGGACAGAGATCATGCCTGAGAAGCAGAATCCCAGCCTGAAGGATCCAGAGATGTACGAGGCTTTGCGCGATGATGGAGCCTCGGAGCAAAAAGCAGCCAGAATCTCCAATGCTGCGGCCAAGAAGGGACGATCTGCGGTGGGGCGCAAGGGCGGCAAGTCCAAAGACTATGAGGACTGGACTGTGCCCGAGCTCAAAGACAAGGCCAAAGAAATTGGACTGGGCGGATATTCCAAAAAACGTAAGTCGGAACTCATTGAAGCATTGCGTAATTCCTAGTTTCTGACAGTGGCCCAATACCCACCAGTGTCGGTGGAAGTGGAGTCCAGATCTTGACATCCGGGAGGCTGTCAATCGCCAATTCAATACTTAGGAGAAGAACGTGACTGAGAGCACCAACGAACCTGTGGAGATTTCCACCCGCATGCGTCCCGGGGAGTGGACGCCGGAATCCTTGGAGCAATTGGTGGGGTCGTACCAGGAGAAAATCAGGGACATGGGCGCCCCCATGGAGGAAATTGTGACTAACGTCAAAACTCCCGAAGACGGATCAGCCCACGTGCATGTGAGTTGGCGCCATGCGGGTCTGCATACATTCGCAGATCTGGGCCAGAGCCCCGTCGAGGAGTCGGAGTTATCGCGTGGCCACGGTGAATCTATTCCTGTTGGCGAGCCTACTGAAGATTCCAAGGGCCTCGGTGCTGTGTTCGGTGACGCTGAACGGTCAGCCATTGACGAGCCACCGACCGCACGGTCCCTAAGGGCCAAGGAAAATCAGCCCACAAATGAGTACCGCGTCTTCACTGACGACGACGGGAAAACCATTGTCGAGGATGCCGGTCCCGCGAAGGAATAGATTCTCGGCATGTAAAAGAGAAAATCACAACAGGAGGAATGATGGGTATTGCAGATAAGTTCGACGCAGCCAAAGACAAAGCCACCGGAAAGATCAAAGAAACTGTAGGCAAGGCCACGGATGACAAGTCGCAGGTGGTCGAAGGCAAGTTGGAGCAGGCCAAAGGTACGGCCAAGGACAAGCTGGCAGACGCCAAGGCTCACCTCAAGGAGGACTCTAACGACGTTCACACTGATGACACCGAGGGCGGAGCATCCACCACTGGCGGTGCGTGACGGAAGCGCCACCACCAAGGGGGCAGCTGGTTGGCAGATTTGCTGTCCCCGCGGTGGGTTTTTCGCAGCAGGCTTTTCCGCAACAGTGTTTGATTCGTGGTTACCGTCATCCTGACAACACTGCCGATGCCTCCTGCGTAGGGGCGCTTAGCTTCCAATTTCATTTGTCAGTGCCGCCGCGGCGACCGGACATGGTTTGGGGAGCTCCGAGGATTCCTCACGTCGGGCCAGAGCCTTGCGTATGGTCTAGCTCCCAATGCACGTCCTTGGCTGTTTTGTCGGGACGCCACCCACGCCAGGTTGCGTGACGCAGTTTGCCGTCAGCGGTGAGCTCGGCGTATTTGACCTCTCCGACCATTTTAGGTGTTGTCCACACGACGTCGCGCCTGTCCGTGGCGGCGATGTTCTTGACAGGTGGAGTCTTGCGTTCACGGGTTTTCAGCAGAGCTGCAGCCTCCTGCAGTTCATGTTCGGAGAAACCGGTGCCCACCCTTCCCACGTAGCGCAGCCCGCTCTCGTCATGCACGGCAAGTAGTAGTGAGCCGAGGGTTTTGCTGCGGGAGCCGGTACCCTTACGCCAGCCAATGACGATGACTTCCTGATGTTTTTCGTCTTTGATCTTTAGCCAGTCCCGGCTGCGCTTACCCGGTAGATAGCGGCTGTCCATTTTCTTGGCGACCACACCCTCTAACTGGAGTTCACGGCTTGTAATCAGTGCTTCTTCAAGAGTTCCCGTGAGGGCAGGCGGCACGTGGATGTGTCGACCTTGGGCAACTGCTGCAAGGAGTGACTCGCGCCGTTGTGAATACCGCTTGTGCTGCAGTGGTTGCACGACGCTCCCAGCACTTGTTTGCAGCGCATCAAAAAGCATCAGCTGGACGGGAACCGTTTTCATGGCCTTCGCAATATCCCGAGGGTTACTCAGCTTCATGCGTCTCTGCAGTAATCCGAAATTGGGCCGACCGGACTTGTCCAAGGCGACAATTTCGCCGTCGAGCACGGACCCGTCAGCGGCCAAAGATGCAAGCTCCTGGAGTTCCGGGTATTGCTGAGTGACATCCCGGCCACTTCTGCTGGCGATACGCACTGTCCCACCAGCCACACCGGCCATGGCACGCATGCCATCCCATTTCATCTCGAATGACCATGATGTGGTGAAATCCACGCCGTCTGCTGTGGCCGCCGTCGCCAGCATGGGAGCGGGGAGATCCAAGGCTTCCCCTGTCCAAATTTTCGCCCGCCGCGTCTGCGTGACTAGCCTGTTACCCGCACTATCGGCACCGGGTGCGAGGTCGAACTCACCCGCTTTTTCCTGTGTCTGACGACCGGTATCGGGCTGGTCTTTCATGAGGTGGATCAGCCAATTCTTTGCCCCTCCCATGCCGGGGGTGTTGATGAGGGCGTAGCGGCGCGGGACTCCGCCCAAGCCGCCGTCGGGCCTGCCGTGGAGCAATGCAATGACTTCCTTTCCCTCTCGCCATTTCTCCAGCACGCATGTTCCTGCGTCCCAAATGGTGACAGTACCTGCTCCGTACTCGCCTTGAGGAATGGTGCCTTCGAAGGAACCATAGCCTAAGGGGTGGTCCTCCGTCATGACGGCCAGCCGGTTTTCAGCCTGTTCTAGGGGCGGGCCTTTGGGGACGGCCCAGGACACCAGGACGCCGGAATGTTCGAGTCGGAAATCCCAATGCAGTCGCGACGCGTGATGTTCCTGAATGACAAACGTGGGTTCGGAGGAAGCGGTGTCTTTCGCAGGCTCAAGGGGGACCGGCTCGGGGGTTTTGCCAGCGTCGCGTATGGACCGGTATTTATGAAGCCGGTCCGCTGCCTCTGGCCGTTCCTCGACGGGTTGCTGCAAGCCTAAATTACTGATGGGGTCGATTTCTTGTTTGACCCTCGCTACCACTTCATGGAGTTCGAGCTGGCGCAGTTCGGGGTCCGCAATCTCATCCCACAATCGTGGGGCGGCAACGGTGGGCCTAGTCCTTCCGCGGAGTGAGTACGGGCAGATAGTGGTCTTGGCTTCGCTATTTTGACTCCAGTCAATCAGAACCTTGCCGTTCCGCAATGACTTTTTCATGTCTGAGACGATCAGGTCCGGATGGTCCGATTCCAAAGACCTGGCAAGTTCATGGGCGACCTTTTCAATGTCTGTGGAATCGTAACTGCCGTCCAGAGGCGCATAAAGATGGATGCCCTTGGACCCGCTTGTGACCGGATAGGCCTCCAAGCCCATGGCAGTGAGCAGTTCACGGCACAGCTGCGCAGCCTCGGCACACTCCCTGAGGGCGGCACCATCCCCTGGATCCAAGTCCAGAACCAGCCGGTCGGGCCTTGCTGGCTTCCCGTCTAGACCAAACCTCCACTGTGGAACATGGATTTCCAGTGCGGCCACTTGGCCAAACCATGCCAAAACGGCAGGCTCGTTGACGAGGGGATAAGTATTGACATGGTCCTTGTGCATCAGGATTTGCCGCGGAACCCAGTCTGGCGCTGAGTTCTCAAGGTCTTTTCGAAAAAAGACTTTTCCAGGCTTCTCGGCCGTGCCCACTCCGTCCACCCAGCGTTTTCGTGTAGCGGGGCGCCTCGCCGCCTGTGGAATCAGGACATGGGCCACCTAGGCGTAGTAACCCAGCACATCAGCCTTGGTGGTGCCGGAATCAGGGTAAAACACCTTGTCCAAATTGCTGAGCTTTAAACGGTGGCCATCAACATTCACGAGTTGATCTGCTGAACGGGACACGTTAGGCCTCCTCGGTGGACATAGTTCATTGTTACCGTGTGGTGAGTTCTTTGCCACCCCTGCCCGTGATCGCACCCCGGGCAACCGCCGTTTCATGCCACCGGCTATCCTCTGGAAAAGACCCAACGATGGTGCTTAGCTGGATCCATGAGATCAATATGGACTGGTTCGATTGCTTTTGGATTAGTCAATGTGCCCGTCAAAGCGTATGGGGCCACCCAAGATCATGATGTGGATTTGCACCAAGTTCACGATGCCGACGGCGGCCGCATCCGCTACCAGCGACGTTGCGAGGTCTGTGGAAAGAAAATCGATTACGGGCATATCGAAAAGGCCTTTGACGACGGAGACCGGACAGTCGTGCTTAGTGAGGAAGACATTGAGTCCCTACCAGCGGAAAAGAGCCGCGAAATTGAAGTGGTGCAGTTCGTGCCCAACAACCAAATCGATCCCATCATGCTCGAACGCAGCTACTACCTGGAACCCGACTCTAAATCTCCCAAGGCCTATCGACTGCTGGTAAAGACCCTGGAAAATACGGAACTGACGGCAGTGGTCAAATTTGCCCTGCGGCAGAAAACTCGGTTGGGAGCACTGCGGGTCAGCGGCAAGGTTCTGGTTCTACAGGGGATCCTCTGGGCTGACGAGGTGCGCGACCCCAGTTTTCTGGACTCCTCGGGAACAGCCAAAATCAGTGCACAGGAACTGAAGATGTCTTCGGCTTTGGTTGCTCAGTTCCGCGGAGACTTTAATCCAAGTGATTTTGCGGATGACTATCAACTAGAGTTGCGAAGCCTGATTGACGAGAAAATCAAGCACGGCGATTCCCTAGACACTGCAGCGACTTTTGGAGATGAAGAGGAAGCAGAAAAATGCAAGCCAAAAACGTGACCAACTTTTCGTTCAAAAACGTGAGTAAAACGTGACTTGGGCCGTTTTTGCCCTTAAATGGCTCTGACCTGCGGAACATAACCGCAGGTCAGAGCCACATTTTGGTGCCCCGGGCGGGAATTGAACCCACGACCAAGAGATTAGAAGGCTCCTGCTCTATCCGCTGAGCTACCGAGGCGTTGGCCCAACCAAGGGCCGCATCTAAATTATCAGGTTAATTCACCAATCTCTTCCCCCACAGGCAGGGCAGCCACTGTTTAGGCCCACATTTGGGGTTTTTCCACTGGTGGGCAGGCTATGAACGGCGTTGGCTGGATCCCAAGCAACCATTGCCGCAGCTGCGGCTTATCGAAAGGTAGTGAAATGGCCAACTACATCAGCCTTCGGGGATTTGTCAGCTCGGACATCACAATGAGTACTACGGAGACCGGTCTGGTGATCGGGAAATTCCGCATGGGTTCCAACACGCGCCAGCGGGATCCTGTCACAAACCAGTGGGTTGACGGTAAGACCAACTGGTTTCAGGTCACAGCTTTCAGGACCTTGGCTACCAACGCCATGATCAGCATTCACAAGGGGAACCGGATCGTGGTCATGGGCAAGCTCAACGTGACTTCCTACCTGCGTAAGGACGGCACACCAGGCAACGGCGTTGAAATCGAAGCTGACAGTATTGGCCTCGACCTCAATTTTGGAACCGTCACCTATCACCGCATGCGTTCTGCCAAGCAAAGCTACGACGCAACAAGCGGCAACCCCGCGGGTGGATCTCTGCAACCGAATTTCGAGGAGGGCGAATTCCCGCCTGACGAGCCAGCCGATACTGTCAACCACGTTGACGGTGACGACGAGGATGCCGGCCAAGGAGATTCTGATGATGACGATCTGAAAGCCGCGGAAGGTCTCCAGTCCGGCGAGCACGCTGATGAGCAAACTGGCGAGATTCTCGTGAGCTCAGCGCCCTTCTAGTGCGGGGGGCCAAAGTATCAGGTGCACATGGCACAATGGCGGGGTGACTTTGGAAAAGATGACATATTGCCACCAGCCCGCACAACGCAGCAGGGGCGTCCGGGCTGTAGGTTTAACGGTTCTGCTGGCTGCCACCGCGGCTCTGGGCGGTTGTTCACTCTTGCCTGGTGGAACGCCCACCCCGGAAGCGGCCCCACCAGTCAGCACGGCCCCGGTCAAGGGCGATGCCCCGACTCCCAGTGAGAAGCCGGAAACCGTGTCTGCGGCAGAAGAGATGTCGGGCAAACTGAAGGCGTCGCTTAGCGCTTTAGCGTCCACTACCAAGGCACCCAATCGCGAGCAAATGATGGCCGCGATGCTTGAAGCGGGCGCCGTCAAGGAAAGCGTCGAGTTGTCCATTGACATCACGCCCACTGGTCTGGCCGTTGATGCCATCGAATCGGCCACACTCGTGGGAGCAGAGTGCGTCATTGGGCAGGTTCGGGACGGAAATGTTGCCGTCACCATCCTGCCCGTCCTAGGTTCAGGGCGCTGCTTTGTGGGAGACACGCACTAACTTCGTCTCCTTCGAAGCAGCCACATTCTGCCGTGTTGCTCACTTAGGCCGTAGCGAATGTGAGTTATGAGCCTGCACCCACTAACCTTGTGGGTATGGCGGAATTTATTTATACGATGTCCAATGCCCGCAAGGCTGTTGGCGAAAAACTCATTCTTGACAACGTAAGTATGTCTTTCTACCCCGGCGCCAAAATTGGTGTTGTGGGTCCCAACGGTGCCGGTAAATCAACCATTCTGAAAATTATGGCTGGCTTGGACACTCCTTCCAACGGTGAGGCTCGTCTGAGCCCGGGCTACACTGTGGGCATTTTGCTCCAGGAGCCGCCGCTGAACGAGGAAAAAACCGTTCTGGGCAACGTGCAAGAAGGCGTTGGTGAGATCTACTCCAAGATTCAGCGCTACAACGAGATCTCTGAGGAAATGGCCAGCCCCGATGCTGACTTTGACACCCTCCTTGAAGAGATGGGCAAACTGCAGGAAGCCATTGACGCTGCCGACGCATGGGACATTGACTCCCAGCTCGAACAGGCCATGGATGCACTCCAGTGCCCGCCGGGAGACGCCGATGTCACGTTGCTCTCCGGTGGTGAGCGCCGTCGCGTAGCTTTGTGCAAGCTCCTGCTGCAGAAGCCGGACCTGCTGCTCCTTGATGAGCCCACTAACCACTTGGACGCCGAGTCCGTGAACTGGTTGGAACAGCACCTCAAGAGCTACGCCGGCGCCGTTCTCGCCGTGACCCACGATAGGTACTTCCTGGACCACGTGGCCGAATGGATCGCAGAAGTTGACCGCGGTCACCTGTACCCCTACGAAGGCAACTACTCCACGTACCTGGAGAAGAAGCGCGCCCGCCTTGAAGTTCAGGGCAAGAAGGACGCCAAGCAGGCCAAGCGCCTCACCGAAGAACTCGAGTGGGTACGCTCCAACGCCAAGGGCCGCCAGACCAAGTCCAAGGCTCGTCTGGCTCGCTACGAGGAAATGGCTGCCGAGGCAGACCGCACCCGCAAGCTCGACTTCGAAGAAATCCAGATTCCGCCGGGCCCGCGCCTGGGTGGCATCGTGCTCGAGGCCGAAAACCTCAAGAAGGGCTACGGTGACCGCATCCTGATCGACGGACTGAGCTTCACCCTGCCACGCAACGGCATTGTTGGTGTCATCGGCCCGAACGGTGTTGGTAAGTCCACGCTGTTCAAGACCATTGTTGGTCTGGAAGAGCTCGACGGCGGCAACCTCAAGGTTGGCGACTCAGTCAAGATCTCCTACGCGGACCAGAGTCGTGGCGGAATCGATCCAGACAAGACCCTGTGGGAAGTTGTTTCCGACGGCTTGGACTTCATCCAGGTTGGACAGGTAGAAATGCCGTCCCGCGCTTATGTTGCCGCTTTCGGCTTCAAGGGTCCGGATCAGCAGAAGAAGGCGGGTGTGCTCTCCGGTGGTGAGCGCAACCGCTTGAACCTTGCGTTGACCCTCAAGCAGGGTGGAAATCTGTTGCTGTTGGATGAGCCCACTAACGACCTTGACGTGGAAACCCTCAGCAGCCTGGAAAACGCGCTGCTGGAATTCCCCGGCTGCGCCGTCGTGGTATCGCACGATCGCTGGTTCCTGGACCGAATTGCTACCCACATCCTCGCTTACGAAGGCACCAACGAGAACCCGGCCAACTGGCACTGGTTCGAGGGTAACTTCGACTCCTACGAGGAGAACAAGGTTGAGCGCTTGGGCGCCGATGCGGCACGTCCGCACCGCGTCACCCACCGCCGCCTAACCCGCGACTAATACGCAGGGCCCATAAAGAAATGGCCGGTCCCCACAAGGAGACCGGCCATTTCTATGCCCAAAAACTATTAGTCGTGAGGAGTGCCCTCAGGAATACGGATCATGCCTTCTTGAGCAACCGAGGCGACCAGCACGCCGTCGCGCGTGTAAAAACGGCCCATATTCAGCCCGCGAGCCTCCGAGGCACTGGGGGATTCGGCCACATACAGCAGCCATTCGTCCACCTGCACCGGGCGGTGCCACCACATGGCGTGGTCCAGGCTGGCAACGCTGATGCCCGGCGTGGCCCAGTTGATCCCATGGCGGCGCAGCGACGGTTCCAGCAACGTGTAGTCACTGGCATAGGCCAAGGCGGCACGGTGCAGGTTCTGGTCCTCGGGCATGGGTCCAAGCGTTTTTAGCCACACGGCTGTGTGGGCAGTGTGTTCGCCCTTGACGTCGAAGTAGATGTTGTGGCCAACGTGGCGGATGTCGAAGGGGCGCTCATAGGCCCAAGCGTGAGCCACCGGGTGGTTGATTCCGCCCAACAGTTGGGCCGAGGTGGGAAGAGTCTCAGGTGCTGGAATACCCTCTGGCATCGTTTCTTGATGCTCAATTCCATGATCGGGGTGCTGGAAGGAGGCGATCATGGACAAGATCGGCACACCGCTCTGGTAAGCATGCGTGCGGCGGGCCGCGAAAGAGCGACCGTCGCGCAGGCGCTGCACACCGAACGTCAACGCTGATGCGGCATCACCTGGGCGCAGGAAGTAGCCGTGCATCGAGTGGACCAGTTGGTCCTCATTCACGGTGCGAGCCGCTGCCACGATGGATTGCGCCAAGACCTGGCCGCCAAAAAGTCTGGGTCGGGGTGCATTGGCATCGCCGAGTCCTACGAAAACGTCCTCATCGGTCTGAGCCCCGCTGGCGTCGGAAAGATCCAACATGCGTAGGAGTGTTTCCATGTTCTCTGTTGCTGATGGTGTCACATTCATAAACGTGACTCTATGTGTCAGGGGGATGCTGCGACAAATGGACAATCCTGCATAAAACCCGTCAACTGGGCCTGGCTTTGCTGTGAGGTGAGGAACATCAATTGGTGGCGCCCCGGCGGCTTTGACATGATGAAGGCATGGCACCCGGTCTCCAGCTCTCACAGCAAATCCGCTTCGGCGACATTGATTCCTACAACCACGTCAATAATGTGGTGTATTTGCAATATCTCGAGGACGCCCGAGTCCACTTGACGTATGCCGAACTGCCCGGTGGCGGCACCTTTCAGGACCTGATCGGCACCGAGCTGTTCATCCTCGTGGGCCGCAACGAGATCGAATACCTTGCCCCCATCAGCTTCCGCACCGAGCCCGTTTACGTGAACATCTGGGTCACCAACGTCGGCGGCTCCAGCTTCGATTTCGGTTACACCGTCTCCGAGGCCGACACCTCCATCGTCTACGCCCAAGCAGCAACATCAATGGTGTTGGTCTCGCGCGACACTGGCCGCCCCATCCGGCTCACGGATCAACAGCGCAGCTCCTTGGAAGCATGGCGCGGGGATCCCGTGCCGTTCAAGCGCAGCCCCGCCCGCCCCGTGACAAAAACCGTAGAAGGAAACCGCTGATGTCCACCACCACGCACACTGAAGAATTTGATCTTGCCGACGCCGGGACGGTCGCGGATCTGCGCACCTTTGTGACGCGTGCCCGCAACGCGGACGACGGCGCCATCCGCCTTCAGGGGGCCGGTCACGTTCTCGCGGCGTATGTCTGCGTCATGCGCGGGAAGCTTTTGGGGGAGGGGACCCCCACCATACTGGGGCTGCGCACCATGGCTCTGGGAACGCCGTCGGACATTGATGTGACAGTGTCACTGTCCTCGGTGGCTGACCGGTTGGCACGCATGGACGAAGGAGACGCGAAACTTCCCGTTCCGCCCATGACGGTGCAGGAATCCTGGACGGGCATCAGCGCCCCGCGCAGCGCGTGGGAGGAGATCGGCACCATTTCTGCCGACGAACTCATCGCCGTGGCGAAGTCTGGTGTTCAGGAAATTGGGCAGATTATCCCCGTCAATCCCGGAGCCCTGCTGGTGAACAACGTCCGGTCCTCCGTCTGGGGACGTCCCATGGACGGTGTTCCTGGCGAGATTCCCGGCGGTGCGGCCTTCGCAGCTTACGCACTGGGTTTCGTAGCCCCGGGCCAAACCGGCACCATCTACAGCTCGCACCGGTGGCTGCGGATCAGCACCAACCGCGGCCACATCTTGGTCAAGCCAGCGTCGCTGCTGTAGGTACCCCTGCTGGCGACAGCGGCTGTTCTTGACAGGCTAGTAGCTACAGCGCCTGCGACGGATCTGAGGGTGCGTTGACCAGCGAATGCGCCGCGCGTTCCATGTAATCCCACAAGGTGGCCTCATGCATGGGCGACAGTTCACCGGCGTCGACTCCCTTGCGCATGGCGGCGAGCCAGCGGTCGCGCGCCTCAGGGGTGACGGCGAACGGCACGTGGCGCATGCGCAGGCGCGGGTGGCCGCGTTCCTCCAAATACGTGCGCGGTCCGCCCCAGTACTGCTCGATGAACATCAGCATGCGGTGCTCGGCCGGGCCCAGATCTTCCTCGTGGTACATGGCGCGCAGCAATGGATCGGCGGCGATGCCCTGGTAGAAGACGTGAATGATCTTCTTGAACGTCTCGTGCCCGCCCACCTGCCCGTAAAACGTGTCCGAATAGTCCACCGGCTCAGCAGCCGGCTCATCCGCTGCGGGGCCTGAAGTGGACGGCAGCGGGCGCCCCACGGTGGTGGGAATGGGCAGCAGGGTGGCCAGCGGCTCGCCAAAGCGCGACGGGATGGGCGTGCCCTCCGGGGCGCTCTTTTCGGCAGCGTCGTTGGCGGCCGGTCCCTTGGCGAAGGGCGAGGTGGGGTTGTACTCGGAACTCATGGTCGCTTCAGTTCTTTCTGGGTGCTCATTCGGTGGACTCGTTGGCAGTACTTGCCGCGGGGGCGTTGCTGGGGCCGCTGGGGTTATTAGCGGTCGACGCCGGAGACGCCCCTTGCGCGGATGGCGCACCTGCCGCGGTGGTCGGGGACGCGCCGTCGGAAGTGTCAGTGTCGATGCCAGGTGTGGGGGAGATGTAGCTACCCTTGGAACGGTTGCCCAGGCGCAAGATCTCGCCGTTGCGCAGGTACCAGAGCGTGCCATCTTCGCCCAGGACCCTGGTGATGCGCAAACTCACGTACTCGACCGTGCCGATGACCTCACTGGTCTGGATGACGTCACCGATACCGTATTGGTCTTCAATGGCGATGAAGATCCCGGCGAGGAAGTCACGGATGAGCTGCTGGCAGCCGAAACCAATCGCAATGCCCACCACACCCACGCTGGCCAGCAGGGGCGCAATGTCGATCTCGAAGGCGATTAGCACGTAGAAGCTGGTCACCACGGCAACCACAATGGTCAGGACCGAGTTCAAGAGGGTGCCGATGGTGCGCGCCCGCTGCACGCGTCGCTCATTTTCCAATGCGCGCACTACGGGGTCTATATTGCGCAGCATGGGAGCCGCCCAGCGCAAGGTTCGGTGTTCCAACGGGGCGCGGTCCATCCTGGCGCGTTTGACTACTATCCGGATCAAATAGTGCAACACCAGCCACACCACCAGGCCAATGGCGATGGTGATGCCGGCCAACACGAGGTGGTTGAGGAAGGTGCTATTGGGTTCACCCAAGAAGTTTGTCGCTTGCACTCGTGATCTACCTTGTGTCCGTTCAGGGTTGGAAGTGGGGCCTGTTATCAACCCTAACGCGGACACGGCATGATTTTAGTCCTGGGTGGTTTAGTCGAAGGTGGGTGTTAGTAGCCCAGGTTCGTGATGCACAGGAAAGTTCAGGCTGCGGGCGATGAAGCACTGGGAGGCAGCTTCGGCATGTAGGGAGAGGGCGAGCTCTTCGGTGGCGGGATCGGTTACGTAGATATTGGGGTGCAGCGTGGCTGATTCAAATTGTCCGCTGCCATCGGGGTTCAGGATCAAGGTGCCGGTGGCGGTGTCTTCATACTTGGTGACCACCACGCCATGTTTCACGGCCACGTGCAGATAAGAGAGCATGTGGCACTGCGCCAGAGCTGTCAGCAGCAGCAACTCTGGATTCCACCGGTCCCGGTCTCCGTGAAAGGTCTTATCTGCCGAGCCCAGCAGCACGGGCATGCCAACGGCCGTGACACTGTGGTCGCGGCCGTAAGCCTTGTAAGCGGATGTCCCGGATCCCCGGTTACCGGTCCAATTGACGTTGATCTCGTAGTGATGCTGATTCAGTGCCATGAGGCTAAGCGTAGCGCTAGCGCTAGGGGCCTTCCCCAAACGAGCTTCAGTTGCCTCTACATTCTTGGAACTGGTAAACGGAACTCCTTAGCGGAATGTCCGCAGGAACGGGCTCAGCGCCGCAGCATAACCATTCTGGTATCCGGCGAGGTTGGGGTGGAACGGGTAGACGCTGTCTCCTATGTTGTTCAGCCACGGCGAAGCGGAAGGAACTCCATGGCCGTTGAACAGATAAGCCACTGGAACAAAAGCTGTCCGGTTTGAGAGGGCGCTGACGGCTAATATGCCGTTGAGTAGGTCAGCGGCTGCGTTGAGTACTTTTGTTCCGCTGATTTGAGTGGGAGTGAAGCCCAAAGCGGCCATGTTCTGCGGTTCAAAGAGCCGCGGATAACCCACATACAGGACCTTTGCCCCTGGGGCCTTGGCCTTGATTGCCTTGAGCATGGAGGCCACCGACTTCGGCAGATTTCTCATGAGGTAGATCGAATTGGCTACTGCTGCTTTGCAGAGTGCCACGGTTGAGGTGGGTGCCAGGCAAGCTCCGATGGCGGTTGTCCACCCGATGTCGTTGCCGCCTGCTGTCAGCGTGATCAGTGTGGTGCTGGGTGAGAGCTGGGGGACCTCCAAGGTCCGGACCTGCTCCGTGCTGAACCCGGCACAGGCAATATTGGTGACTTGGGTGCCCATGGCTGCGGCAACCCAGGTGCCGTAACCGTTGGCGCTTTGACCGCAGTACCCCTCGCCGCCTCCGCCTGATCCGGCCGAGTAGGAATCGCCCATCACGGTGTAACTAATGGTGACGGGAGCGGTGCGTGTTTGGGCCATGGCCGGTGCTCCGGCGATGCCTGCAATCATCCCGATGGACAGGAGCGAAACAGCGCCTGCCCGGGCAGCAAATCCCTTAAGCTTATGTATTCCCATGCCCTGAAGATACGCCGCTGAACCGTGCGGGGATAGACTTGCTGGCACGTGCTTTTTTGTGGCCGGCGCCTGCGTGCCGGCTTAAATAACGACATGCAAAAACGGGTGCGCCCGCAGCATTTTGCAGCTGAGACGCACCCGAAAAGCCCTTAGGCGCCTGGCTCCTTAGGCGTCGGCGGCCTGAGCCCGGAGCGCGCGCACCACGGTATCCCGGCTTTCCGTCAGCAAGCGGCGCAGGGCCGGAACATCCGGACTCAACGCGTCAAGGAAAGCATCCGTGGCGTCCAGCGTTGCTTGCGATACCAGCTGCGACGGGTACAGTCCTGTGATCATCGACGATGCCGTCTCGTATGACTTGGATTCCCACAGATCCTGGATAGCCGCGAAGTACTTAGCCACATAAGGCTCAAGCAGGGATGTGTCCCACACCTTCGTGAACCCATCGATCGCCGCGCGCTGCACAGCGTTGGCACGCTCGCCACGGACGACGACGGACTCCCAGGTCCCAGCCTTCCCCTCGGCTGTGGGGATGGCTGCGTGGGCGGTCGCTGCCGCGAGTTGACCGTTCTGGGTATTGTCCAGCGCCAAGGCAGCCTCAATAACGGATGCATCGGCACGGCCACCGGCGGCCAAGGAGATGAGGAACTCCCAGCGCATGTCGGTGTCCAGCGCCAACTCATCCAGCTGCACTTCACCGTCCAGCAGCGCCTGCACCACATCTAGTTGAGCCGGTGACTGCGCGTGGCCAGCGAAGGCCTTCACAAACTGCAACTGCGCATCCGAACCAGCCTCGGAGCTCTGTGCCAGTTCCCACAGGGAATCGGCGGCAGCAATGGCTGTGGCCTTCTGGTGCTCGGGGGCAACGTAGAAGCTCAACGCCGTGGCCAGCTGACGCAGCAGCACCATGATGACTGTCGAATCAGTCTCGTAAGCAATCGTGGCCAGCACAAAGTCCACATAGTCGCGGGCAGGGGTTTCACCATCACGCGCCGCATCCCACACCGACGCCGAGACCAACGTGCGCGGCAGCGATTCCTTAAAGTCCTGCACATGAGCCTTGGCGGTGGCCAGTGACTGCGGATCAAGGCGGATCTTCGCGTACGCCAGATCATCGTCGTTGAGCAGGATCAGAGCCGGACGCGCCATACCCACCAGTTCCGGAACGGACGTCGAAGCCCCGTCAATATCCAACTCCACGCGGTGGGTACGGACCAGCTTGCCGGCATCGTCCCCGGAAGTAGCCAGATCGTAGAAGCCGATGGCTGCACGGTGCGGGCGCAACGTCGGGTGCTGGTCAACAGCGGACTGGGCGATCGAGAATGAGGTAATCACGCCGTCGTCGCTCACCTCGATGACGGGCTTAAACGTGTTCACACCGGCAGTTTCGAGCCACTTCTCTGTCCACACGGAGAGGTCGCGACCGCTGGCAGCTTCCAGCTCCACCATGAGATCGGGCAGCTCGGTGTTTCCCCAGGCGTGCTTGGCGAAGTAGGCGCGGACGCCGGCCATGAACTCTTCCTGGCCCACCCAGGCCACCAGCTGGCGCAGCACGGAGGCGCCCTTGGCGTAGGTGATGCCGTCAAAGTTGACCAACACATCCTCAAGATCGTTGATCTCAGCCTTGATGGGGTGCGTGGAGGAGAGTTGGTCCTGACGGTACGCCCAGCTCTTTTCCAGCGAGGAGAACGTGGTCCAGGCGTCCACATACTGGGTGTTTTCCGCGGCGGCCAGAGTGGACATGAACTCGGCGAAGGACTCGTTGAGCCACAGGTCATTCCACCAGCGCATGGTGACGAGGTCGCCGAACCACATGTGCGCGAGCTCGTGCAAGATGGTGATGGCGCGGCGTTCCACCATGGCGTCGGTGACCTTGGAGCGGAACACGTAGCTCTCCAGGAACGTCACGGCACCAGCGTTTTCCATGGCCCCGGCGTTGAATTCGGGGACGAACAGCTGATCGTACTTAGGGAACGGGTACGGCACGCCGAACTGCTTCTCAAAGAACTCAAAGCCCTGGCGGGTTAGCTCAAAGACGTTCTCGGCGTCCATGAATTCCATGAGCGACTTGCGGGCGAACACGCCCAGCGGCACGATCCGCCCATTCGAGCTGGTCAGCTCGCCGCGCACGCACTCGTAAGGGCCGGCAATCAGCGCGGTGATGTAACTGGACATTTTCAGCGTCGGCTCGAAATGCCAGACGGACGTGCCCTCACCGGCAGCTTCCGGGGTAGGGGTGGGGGAGTTGGAAATGACGTCCCAATGCGACGGGGCAGTGATGTGGAAGGTGAACTCGGCCTTCTGATCGGGCTGCTCGAACACGGCGAACATGCGGCGGGAATCCGGTACCTCAAATTGGCTGTACAGGTACACCTCGCCGTCCACGGGATCCACAAAACGGTGCAGGCCTTCGCCAGTGTTCATGAACAGCGCGTCGGTTTTGACGGTCAGTTCATTCTCGGCGGCGAGCTTGGGCAGCTGGATGCGTACGCCGTCGGACACCTCTGCTGGATCCAGTTCAACCCCGTTCAGGGTCACCTGGTGCACGGCGTGGGTCACTGCATCAATGAACGACGACGAGCCCTCCTTCGCGCTGAACCTCACCGTGGTGGTGGAGGCGAAGGTGGATTCGGAGGTGGTCAGGTCAAGGGTGACGTCATAGCTGTTAACGGTCAGGGAAGATGAGCGCTCAATGGCTTCTGCGCGGGTGAGATTCATGCCAGGCAAGGTAGTGCCTTCCGTTGTGTCAGGTGGGTGGCCGGCCTGAAGGGTGATCAGGATGGCTTCTGTGGCTGCAACCGGACGGAACGGCAGTGTTCCGACAGCGGTGTGCAGTGATTGTTCCACGGTACTCCGCACCGGGCGGGAACTGAATTTGTCCGGCCGGTGCGGATGGGACAGGGTTGGAGCAGAGAATTGTTGTGCGGTGCGAAAGAAAAGAGTTTTTGGTGGGGGAGCAAGCACGCAGTGCCGATGCGGAACGGATCTACAACAAGCGGTGGCTTATCGCCCTAATTGTGGGCCCGCTGCTGCTGGGGGTGTTGGCCGCGGCCTGGATACTGACGGTGGCCGACAGATTGCCGGCAGAGTTGGCGTCCCACTGGAACGGCAGGAACGAGGTGGACGGCTGGATGTCCGTGGCCGGGGCCGCCTGGATGGCCGTGGCCATGGGTGCATTGGGCGCCCTCATTGCGCCAATGGGCATCCTGTTCCGGGCACAGTCCTTGCTGTTTGCCCGGATTGGTGTGGGCTTTGGGTTGGCGTTTGGGGTGGGCATGGTGGCCCTTTCCGTGGCGATGGTTGCCGGTCAGATTGATCTTGTAGACACGTCCCAAGCGGATCTTTCCGGCCCCGTCATGGCTGCGGGCGTGGGGCTGGCGTTCGTGGTGGGCCTGGTGGGAATGTTTTTATATAAACCGGACGAAGTGGACCGGACCCAGAGTTCGGAGGTCATTGCCACCAACGAGGCCGCCGCCTCGGACAGGAGCCCGGTGGTGCAGGCCGGCGTGTCGCGGGCCGCACGCAATGAAACTATGCGGATCAGGGTTTCCATGGGCAAGTTGGCCTGGCTGTTGAGCTTGGGCCTTGGTGGGATCGTCGCCGTCAGCACCTACTTCATCTTCCCGGTCCTTGGACTGCTTGGGCTGGTGGTTGCTGCGATCACGTGGGTGTTCTGCAGTGGCACCATGGTCATCGGCCCGGAGGGGCATAAGGTGCTGGCAGGCGGATTCTGGAAGGTCATGCCGCTGGAGTGGAAGGAAGTCCGGGGCGCCTCAGTGGAAGACATCACGGCTATGGATTACGGCGGGTGGGGCTACCGGATGAACGGCGGGAGCATTGGTTTCATCATGGGCAGCGGCCCGGCCCTCATCATGGAGGCGGGATTCCACCAGAAGTTCGTGGTGTCCATGCCGGATGTGGCAACGGCGGGCGAGGCTGCGGCCTTGGTCAACGCTTATGTTCACAGCGGGAAAGTGAAAAGCTAAGACCATGACCTCCGATGGTAGGAATGAGCTTAGGAACGAACGGCATGTCGATGCCCGTGCGATGCGCTTTGCCCTGGTCTTCCCGTTACTGCTGGCTATAGGACTCATTGCCGGCGGGCTCATGATGACTGCCAAGCTTCCCGGTGGCGCTGTGCTGCCGTGGGGCGGGGACCCAGTTTCCATGCCCGTATTCCTTGCTGTGGGTGCCGCCGTAATTCTGCTTGTCGGGGCCGGTCTTGGCAGTTTTGGGGCACGCACTAAGCTGCCTCGCACCCTGCGCCGCATCCTTCTGGGCGTGGCGATGGCCTTGCAATTGGCCGCCTGCACGTTGTTTGCCGCGGCACTGTTGGGCCAAGCTGGCGAAGGTTCACTGCCTTCCGTTCGCGTTGACGGTTACGTGCTGCTCATGGGTTGTGGTCTGGCGGCCGCGATGGGTGTGGTGTTGGCCTTGACCTTCAAACCGGACGAGCAATGGACCTCAGCGGATGATCAGGCCCTCGCCGCCCTGCTCGATGCCGAGATGGACCCCACGGCTGTGAACGACCAAATGGCGTACTTCATCCATCCCCGCGGCTCGGTCATCATGATGATCCTGCTGGCGGCGATCCTCCCCGGATCCCTGTTGACGTTGCTGTCCCCGTGGATCCTGCTGGGCCTGGGTGTGGCGGCACTGCTGGTCATCGCCATGCTCTGCGCCACGGTTCAGGTGGACCGCCGGGCGCTGGTCGTGAAGATCCTGGGACTTGTTCCTGTCCTGGTGGCACCCTGCGAAGGCGTGGACGCGGCCGTGTCCTTGGACATTGTGGCCGGTGACTATGGCGGGGTTGGCCTGCGCAAGCACAGCGGGTCTGCAACCTTCCTCGCCCGCTCAGGTGCCGCCGTCGTGCTTCGAATGAACGACGGCGGGAAGGTTGTGGTGGGTGCCCCCAACCTCGATGCGGCTGATGAGCTCTCGGAGATACTCAACCGCCGGGCCGGGAAAACGCCGCAGCAACGCTGAGGTCGCCGGCTCGGCAGGAAGGACGGCAGGGAAACGGCGCGGCGGTAGGTAGGCTTGACGGAGCACAATCACCTCGAACCTAAGGAATTCTCATGCGCGTTCACATCGCAACCGACCACGCCGGCATGGAGCTCAGCGCCCACCTCATCACCGCCTTGGCCGCCAAGGGCTACGACATGGTTGACCACGGACCGCAGGCCTACGACGCAGAAGACGATTACCCCTCTTTCTGCATCAACGCGGCCCTTGCCGTTGTGGCGGACCAGAAAGCAGGCGTTGACGCGCTGGGCATCGTGCTGGGCGGTTCGGGCAACGGTGAGCAGATCGCAGCCAACAAGGTCAAGGGGGTGCGTGCTGCATTGGCGTGGAACCTGTCCACCGCACGGCTGGCTCGCGAGCACAACGACGCCAATGTGGTAGCCGTCGGCGGCCGCCAGCACAGCGTTGAAGAGGCCACGGAAATCATCGAAGCATTCCTGGCCGAGCCCTTCAGCGACGCCGAACGCCACGTGCGCCGCATCGGCAAGATCGCCACGTACGAGACCACCGGCGACGTCGTCGAGTAAATAGTCGAGTGAATCGTCAACGAGTAAATAATTGGCGTCAGTTGTGAGTAGATGCACGGTGCTGGCTCCGGGGCGCTCGGTGTCCGGGGCAGCATCCGCTAGTGGTTGGCAGCTCTCTGGCAGTGGGCGCAATGCCTGAGGGCCATTCCGTCCACCGTTTGGCACGGCAGTTCAATGACGTCTTTGGTGGTGCCGCACTGGCTGTTTCCAGTCCGCAAGGAAAGTTTGCTGCGGGCGCGTTGTTAGTTGATGGCCAAGTGCTGCAGCGGGCCGAAGCGCACGGGAAGCAAATGTTCCTGTACTTCTCTCATGATCTGGTGATGCGCGTTCATCTTGGCCTCTATGGGGCATGGGATTTTGGTGGCGACTCCACGTTCACGGGGGCGTCCAGCATCGGTGCACCCCGGCGAATCGGAGAGCAGGAAATTTCCGGCACCGATGGCTCCGGCACAGATGGCTTCATGCTCAGCGGGGAAGCTCCCGGCGGGCGTGAGGAATACCAGGGCCCGCCAGAACCCAAGGGCGCTGTACGGGTACGCCTCTTGTCCGATCACGGCTGGGCTGATCTTCGCGGGCCCACGGCTTGCGAGGTCATCACCCCCGATGAATCGGAAGTGGTACGGCGCCGGCTGGGACCGGATCCGCTGAACAATCTGCCCGGCGACGCACAAGAGTTTGCCATCCGGATCCGTAAGAGTTCCACCGCCATTGCCTTACAGCTGATGAAACAGGAAGTGCTGGCTGGGGTAGGCAATGTCTACCGGGCCGAGGTGCTGTTCCGGCTAGGCCTTGACCCGATGCTGCCAGGCAAGAGCCTGGGCACCGATGAGGCCCAGACGCTGTGGGAGGACATTGCCCGCATCATGGCAGATGGTGTCCGCGATGGGCGCATCATCACCACCGAACTCAGTGACCGCCCCGCAGGCGTGGGCTTGGAAGTGGGCCACGGGCTGCGTGAATCCAGCGTGCCCGCAACTACCGACGCGGGAACCAACGCGCGCACCAACAAACACGTGCCGGTGGAGGACGCCCACTATGTGTATAAACGCGAAGGGCGGCCCTGCCGGCACTGCGGCACCGACATCGCGTTGAAGGAGCTCGGTGGCCGGAAACTATATTGGTGTCCGAGCTGTCAAAAGAGTTAGCCGGTGAACAATGCTGCCGCTCCCGCATGTTGCCGTGGGATAGAGCTGCGGCAAATATGCGGGAGCGGCGGCAATTTTGGGCTCGGATTCGCCCGATTTGCAGGACCGGCAAAGTGATTGATAGTGTTACGGAGTTGTTGCGGCGAAAGCCCACAGCAGGCCCAGAATATGGGGGCGTAGCTTAATGGTAAAGCCTCAGTCTTCCAAACTGATTACGCGGGTTCGATTCCCGTCGCCCCCTCCATATTGAAGATTCCCCGGTCACTTGACCGGGGAATTTTTGCATTCCGCGCCACTTCCGTGCCACAGCTTGGAACCACAGCTAAAAAGCCAAAGGGCCGCGGATTCCCCGGATGACGGCAGAAGCGTCCCCGCGGTGGAGATCGAAGCGCAAGGAAACGCATCCGGCGTCGTGCGTGACGGTGTGCCAAGGTGCGGATAGACGTGCGGATAGAAGGCCGGGAAATACACGGAATTCCACGGCAAGTTGCGCCGATTGTGCATCTGGGAACTTTTGCCCGTAGACTGTTGCGGGCACTACGGGGCGTAGCGTAGTGGCTAGCGCGCCTGCTTTGGGAGCAGGAGACCGCAGGTTCGAGTCCTGTCGCCCCGACTTCAGCATTATCCGGTTCACGTTTGGTCAGTGGCTGCCCATGTGCTGGGCCTAATTATCCATCAACAGACCATCAGGAGTACCACGCTGTGAAGAGCGCTGTCGAAAACCTCACACCCACTCGTGTAAAGCTCGATGTTGAGGTTTCCTTTGAGGAATTGAAGCCCAGCATCAAAGAGGCTTACAAGACGATTGGTACGCAGGTCCAGGTGCCTGGTTTCCGTAAGGGCAAAGTCCCGAACACGTTGATCGACCAGCGCGTTGGCCGTGGCTACGTTTTGGAAACGGCCATCAACTCCGGTCTCAACGGCTGGTACCAGGAAGCTGTCATCGAGAACAAGCTCGTTCCGTTGAGCCGCCCCGAGGTTGAAATCACCGAGGTCCCGGATCCCACAGGCACCGATGGTGTTGTCAAGTTCCATGTTGAACTAGACATCCGCCCCGAGATTGAACTGCCGAACTACGAAGGCATCGAAGTTGAGGTAGCCGCTGTTGAGGCTGCTGAGGAAGATACCGAGAAGGCTCTCGACGATCTGCGCGCCCGCTTTGGCACGCTGAAGACTGAGGACCGCCCGGCCGCCGATGGTGATTTCCTCACCATTAACATCGCTGCCAAGATCGACGACGTCGAGGTTGATTCAGCAACTGACCTTTCCTACCAGATCGGCGCAGGCAACATGCTTGACGGCCTGGACGAGGCTGCAACCGGACTTTCCGCTGGTGAAGAAGCAATCTTTACCACCAAGCTGGCCGGTGGCGAGCACGCTGGTGAAGAAGCGCAGGTCACCCTCAAGGTCACCTCCGTGAAGGTTCGCGAACTGCCTGAGGCAAACGACGACTTCGCTCAGCTGGCTTCGGAGTTCGACACCATTGCCGAACTGAAGGAAGACCTGGCCAAGCAGGCTGCCGAGTCCAAGACCGTTGAGCAGGGTGTTGAAGCCCGCGACAAGGTTCTTGAAGCACTCATCGGCCTGGTCGAGGTTCCCGTTCCGGACTCCGTGGTTGAAGAGCAGCTCGAGCAGCACTTCCGCCCCGAGAACTCACACGGTGAAGACCACGACACCGAAGAGCACCGCGCTGAGGTCAAGGAAAACACCGAGAAGGCCTTCCGCAACGAGATCATCCTCGATGCCATCGCTGAGAAGGAAGAAATCAGCGTCAGCCAGGCTGAACTGATCGACTACATCGTGTCCTCCGCCAGCCAGTACGGCATGGAACCGAACCAGTTCGCTCAGATGCTGGATTCCTCCGGCCAGGTCAACATGATAGTTGGCGAAGTTCGCCGCCGCAAGGCACTCGCCGCTGTTTTGGGCAAGGCCACCGTGACCGACTCTGAAGGTGCCGCAGTGGACTTGACCGACTTCGTTTCAGTTGCATCCGAGGAAGAGGAAGTTACTTCCGAAGACGAGGTCATCGAGCCGACAGCTGTCACTGATCCGGGCGAAGTCCGCATCTAAGGCGTTCCCTTACGGGTTTCAAGATCTACAAGCCGTTGCCGGCTCCTTCTGGGAGCCGGCAACGGCTTTTTTGTGCCCCACAACAAGGCTGCCGGTGGGTGCATTTATTCCCCTACGCGCAGGGCGAACGGTGATCGTGCGCCGACAGCGAACAGCGTCCAGATGGGCCACAAACCCGGTGCGAAAAGGGCTACTGTCCAAGTAGTGAACATTAGTGATGGACCCGCTGGGCACGCCCGGCAGGCCACACGAAGGAGAGGTAAACCACCATGGCACAGCACACCACCCCCACGATGGCCAGCGCGGACCCGTCCGGATCGGACCAGTACATCTACAACCGCCTGCTGAAGGAACGCATCATTTGGCTGGGCTCGGAAGTTCGTGATGACAACGCGAACTTGATCTGCTCGCAGCTGCTGCTGCTCTCGGCTGAGGACCCTGAGAAGGACATCTACCTTTACATCAACTCACCCGGTGGATCGGTCACAGCCGGCATGGCCATCTATGACACCATGGAGTTCATCCCGAACGACGTCGTCACCGTCGCCACAGGGCTGGCCGCCTCGATGGGACAGTTCCTGCTCTCCTCGGGCACCAAGGGTAAGCGCTACGCGACACCTAACGCACGCATCCTCATGCACCAGCCTTCCGGCGGAATTGGTGGAACGGCGTCGGACATCAAGATCCAGGCCGAGCTGATCTTGCACATGAAGAAGGTCATGGCTGAACTGACGGCTGAGCAGACCGGTCAGACTGTCGAGAAGATCTTGGTCGATAACGACCGTGACAAGTGGTTCACGGCTGAGGAAGCCCTCGAATACGGCTTCTTCGACAAGATCTCCCGCCACGCAGGAACCGTTGCCGGTGGCGGCGGAACCCACGCCAAGTAAGCAAGCCAAAGAACAGATTTCAGGAGCAAGAAGACATGACATATAACTTTGGCAGCACAGCGTTTGGCAAAACTGCCGGCAACCTGCCCACCAGCCGTTACGTACTCCCTCAGTTCGAGGAGCGCACACCGTACGGCTTCAAGCGCCAGGATCCGTACACCAAGCTCTTCGAAGACCGCATCATCTTCCTCGGTGTTCAGGTTGATGACGCCTCGGCCGATGACGTCATGGCCCAGCTGCTTGTGCTGGAAGCCGACGACACCGACCGCGACATCACCTTGTACATCAACTCTCCCGGCGGATCGTTCACGGCCATGACGGCTATTTACGACACGATGCAGTTCATTCGCCCCGAGATTCAGACTGTCTGCCTGGGCCAGGCTGCTTCCGCAGCAGCTGTGCTCTTGGCAGCCGGTGCTCCGGGCAAGCGTCTGGCCCTGCCGAACGCCCGCGTTTTGATCCACCAGCCGGCACTCTCCGGCGGCCAGGGTGGCCAGGCTTCTGACCTGGAAATCCAGGCCAATGAGGTCATGCGTATGCGTGAGTGGTTGGAGAACACCCTCGCCGACCTTTCCGGCCGCACACCGGAGCAGGTCAGCAATGACATTGAGCGCGATAACATCCTCACCGCCGCTCAGGCCAAGGAATACGGTCTGATCGATGAAGTGCTGGCACCGCGCAAGATGAAGCCGGTAGCGATCACCCGCTAGGCAATCTGAAGTACCTGCCGGAACAAGGGAATTAATCCCTTGTTCCGGCGTTTGCTTTCCACCCAATGTCAGTACCTTGGCTTAGAGTGGATGGTAATTCGAAGGACGTTTCCGGCACCTGCTGTGGAATGAAGAAGTAGTAGAGGTAACACCGCTACCAGCGGGTTATTCGTGGAAGGACACGCCAATGGCCAGGATGGGCGAAAGCACCGATCTGCTGAAGTGTTCCTTCTGTGGAAAGAGTCAGAAACAAGTCCGCAAACTCATTGCCGGACCCGGTGTCTACATCTGTGATGAGTGCATTGAACTGTGCAACGAGATCATCGATGAGGAACTCTCTGAGGTCGCGGATCTAGACGCTTTTGAACTGCCCAAGCCGCGGGAAATCTTCGACTTCCTGCAGGAATACGTCATTGGCCAGGAGCCCGCCAAGCGCTCATTGGCTGTTGCCGTCTACAACCACTACAAGCGCATCCAGTCCGGGCATGCCGTTAAGAGCACCACCATTTCCGGCGGCGTCCACGACGAGGTGGAAATCGCAAAGTCCAACATCTTGCTCGTTGGCCCCACCGGTTGTGGCAAGACCTACTTGGCGCAGACGCTTGCCCGTCGCCTAAATGTCCCGTTCGCCGTGGCAGACGCCACCGCCTTAACCGAGGCCGGCTATGTGGGCGAGGACGTGGAAAACATTCTGCTCAAGCTCATCCAGGCCGCAGACTTTGACATTAAAAAGGCCGAGCAGGGCATCATTTACATTGACGAGATTGATAAGATCTCGCGCAAGTCTGAGAATCCCTCCATTACCCGTGACGTGTCCGGTGAGGGCGTGCAGCAGGCGCTGCTGAAGATCCTGGAAGGAACCGTAGCATCGGTGCCGCCGCAGGGTGGGCGCAAGCATCCGCATCAGGAATTCATTCAGATTGACACCACCAATGTGCTCTTCATTGTGGCTGGCGCGTTTGCCGGCCTGGAAGAAATCATCGGCTCCCGCGCGGGCAAGAAGGGCATCGGCTTCGGGGCCCCGCTCAGTGCCCTGAAGAAGAACGAGGCTAGCTACGCCGATGTCATGCCGGAGGACCTGCTGAAGTTTGGGCTCATCCCCGAGTTCATTGGCCGCCTGCCCGTCATCACCACTGTCACCCAGCTGGACCGCACGGCCTTGATCCAGATCCTCACCGAGCCGAAGAACGCTCTGGTGAAGCAGTACCAAAAGATGTTCACGCTCGACGGCGTTGAGCTTGAGTTTGATGATGAGGCGCTGACGGCAATTGCCGAGCTTGCCCTGGACCGGGGGACCGGTGCCCGAGGCCTGCGCGCCATCTTGGAAGAAGTGCTCCAGCCCGTCATGTTTGATCTGCCCAGCCGTGAAGATATCGCCACCGTAGTGATCACGGCAGAGGTAGTGGCTAAGCAGGCCGAGCCCACCTTGATCCCCCACGAGGTCGTGGCCAATCGCAGGAACAAGTCAGCGTAACTGCAGCTGCCAGCTGTCCTGCCCGGAATAGTTTTTAGCCTGGCTCCGTTGGAAATAATGAAGGGCTTTGGCCCACTCAGTTGCTGTAATCCATGCTCTACCAAGGAGATTTTTACGTGTCTGAAAGCACTTTGACTGCACCCGAAACGGCTGATTTCTGGTTTGACCCCACCTGCCCCTTTGCCTGGGTTACCTCGCGATGGATCGGTGAAGTGGAGCAGGTCCGCAACATCACTGTCAACTGGCATGTCATGAGCCTGTCAGTGCTCAATGAGAATAATGCGGATATTCCGGAGGATTACCGAAAGCGCATGGCAAAGGCTTGGGGCCCGGTCCGTGTCATCATTGCTGCCGTCCAAGAGCACGGTGAGAAAGTCATCAAACCCTTGTATGACGCCATGGGCACGCAGATCCACAACAACGGAAACAAGGACATTGCCGACGTCATCGCCAAGTCCTTGGCCGAAACAGGTCTGCCGGCAGAACTGGCAGCTGCCGCAAACACCGACGCCTATGACGTTGCCTTGCGGGCCAGCCACAGCGAAGGCATCTCCAAGGTTGGCCAGGATGTCGGTACACCGATCGTAGCCTTCGACGGCACAGCCTTCTTTGGCCCTGTGATCACCCGAATCCCGCGCGGCGAGGACGCCGGTAAGCTCTGGGACGCCACAGTGTCACTGGCCAGCTTCCCGTACTTCTTCGAGATCAAGCGCAGCCGCACCGAAGACCCGCAGTTCGGCTAAACACCTGTCAAGTGGACATGGCTTTTTGGGCCCCGTCCGTTGCCTGGCTAGCTCGCAACTTATACGCCTGAGGGCAGGTGGAAAAGTTTCTCAAAAAACTTCTCCACCTGCCCTTGCCTGTGTCCTGGCACAGGCGCATACTTGTTCTTACCCAATCCGCCAAGGAAAGGGCTGGTAGAAACTAAAAAAATTCAGTGACTGAACCTATGATCATTGAGCACTGCTTCGGCGGGACGCTCGTAAAGGTTCGTTAGCACCGGTGACGCGGTGACTGTCCTGAAAATCGTTAGCATCCACCAGACCGCGTTCGTCACATGCGGCATGAAAGTCGAAGCCCCACCGACGGCAATAAGCCGATGGGGCTTCCCCTTTGCCCAAAGGTAGAAGCAGCAGTTCACCTAGTCTTCACCGTGCTGTTCCTGCAACGGCCCGTGGTGGCAACCTCAACCCGTCACGGTTAAAACGTGAAGATTGCCATCATAGCTGAGTCATTCTTGCCGGAAATGAACGGGGTCACCCATTCACTCCTGAAAATCCTCCAATACTTGGACGCGCGCGGTGACGACGTCCTGGTCATTGCCCCATCGAGCACGCAAGCAGTACCCGCGGTGGTTGAAGGCGCAAGGGTCAGGCGACTGCCCGCTGTCCCGCTGGCCGGGTACCCAAACATTCGTGTAGCCCTAGGCGGGGTGCGCCGGATCAAGACCCTTCTGGCAGAGTTCGAACCGGACGTGGTCCATCTAGCTTCTCCCTTTGTGCTCGGCTGGAGGGCCGTCCGAGCCGCTGCTGCCCTGGGGATCCCGACCGTAGCGATCTACCAAACCGATGTGCCCGGATATGCCGGCAAATACGGTCTTCCCTACCTGGAAAACTGGGCGTGGCAGCGCGTGGAACGCATCCACACCACGGCGACCACAACACTGGCACCATCCACGGATTCCGTGCACAAGCTGCGCGGCCACGGGATTCCGCGGGTGGAACTGTGGCGCCGAGGTGTGGACACCGATCGTTTCCACCCCGACAAGCGCAGTATTGCCTTCCGAAACAAGGTCGCCCCCAACAGCACCAAGATTATTGGTTACGTGGGCCGGCTCGCGTTGGAGAAGCAGGTGCAGGACCTGTCCGTGCTGGCCGATATCCCCGATACCACCGTTGTCATCGTCGGGGAAGGCCCGCAGCGGGCAGCGCTGGAAGCGGCCCTGCCGCGGGCTCACTTCACCGGTTTTCTTGGCGGCGAGGACCTCGCGAGCGCCATG
Source organism: Specibacter sp. NPDC078709 (assembly GCF_040686795.1). Classification (NCBI taxonomy): domain Bacteria; kingdom Bacillati; phylum Actinomycetota; class Actinomycetes; order Micrococcales; family Micrococcaceae; genus Specibacter; species Specibacter sp. NPDC078709. Next base: position 289,810 of record NZ_JBFBLU010000003.1, on the reverse strand, counting down.
GCCTCCTTCGATCTCTTTGTGCACCCGGGCGAGTTGGAGACCTTCTGTCAGACCATTCAGGAAGCCATGGCGTCGGGGGTCCCCGTGGTCGCAACGGGTCGTGGTGGGCCCGTCGATTTGGTCGACTCGTCCCACACGGGCTGGCTCTACACACCGGGGAACTTGAACGAGTTGCGCGAGTACGCCCTAGACCTCATGGGTGATGATGCCAAACGCGCAGCATTTAGCGCAGCCGCCTTCGCTCAAGTGCAGGGTCGCAGCTGGTCCGTTGTGGTGGATCAACTCATGGAACATTACCGTCACGCCATAGCCGCGGGTGCTGCTGTGCCCGCCGAACTCAGAGGAACAAAATGAAGGTTTCAGTCATTGGTGCCGGCTACCTGGGCACCGTTCACGCCGCCACATTGGCCGCCATGGGGCACGAGGTTATCGGGCTAGACACCGATGCTGCCAGGATCGCCCAGCTGGCCGCGGGCATCACCCCGTTCCATGAACCCGGTCTGGAAAAGCTTCTGCAAGAAGGGCACGACGGCGGCCGCCTCACCTTCACCACGGACCCGGCACAGGTGGCTGAAGCTCATGTGCACTTCCTGTGCGTGGGCACACCCCAGTCCAAGACAGGAAACGAAAGTGATCTGAGCTTCCTGATGGCAGCAGTGTCATCACTGATTCCGTATCTGCGCCCCGACGCAGTGGTCGTGGGGAAATCGACTGTACCCGTTGGAACCGCGGCCAGGATCCAAGAGATGCTCGTTGGCACGGAGGCAGTGCTGGCATGGAACCCCGAGTTCCTGCGTCAGGGTAGCGCCGTCCAAGACTCCCTGATCCCGGACCGGATTGTCTACGGCGCCCAAGATGGGACCGCTGGGGCCCAAGGGGCTGCCGCCCTAGACGCCGTCTACGCTCCGCTGCTGGCACGCGGTACACCGCGCATCATCACCAACTTCGCCACAGCGGAACTGATCAAAGTATCCGCCAACGCGTTCTTGGCTTTGAAGCTTTCCTACATCAACGCAGTGGGTGAGTTTTGCGAAGAGGCTGGGGCCGACGTCGTGCAATTAGCGCAGGCTCTGGGGCATGATGAACGCATAGGTGGCAGATATTTTCAGGCCGGTGTGGGCTTTGGTGGCGGCTGCCTGCCCAAGGATTTGCGCTCCTTCCGCGCCCAGGCACAAGCGCACGGTGTGGAATCGCTCGATGAGATGTTTTCTCTCGTTGATGGCGTGAATGCCGATGCGCGGTATCGCGTGGCCGAAACCGGTGTGCGTTTGTTGGGTGGTTCGGTCAAGGGACGGGCCATCACTGTTCTGGGCGCCTCCTTCAAGCCGCACACCGATGACATTCGGGATTCCCCTGCACTGGATGTGGCCTCCCAGCTGGCAAACCAAGGGGCCAGGGTAACCGTGACTGATCCGCAGGCAGTGGAAACTGCGTGGCTCCAATACCCGCAGCTGACGTTTGAAAGCGACCTTGAGAGGGCCTTGGCAGGCGCCGAATTGGTTCTGCTCTTGACTCCCTGGCCCGAGTTCCTCGCCCTCGACCCGGCCAACACGGCTGCCCTTGTGCAGCGACCCGTCATGCTGGATGGTCGCAATGCCTTGGATGGTGCGCAGTGGCGCGACGCCGGATGGGACTACCACGGTGTGGGCCGGGCCACGGAGGCAAGCGGGGCCGTTTCAGCCCGGACGCCGCGGCCGCAGGCAGCGCTCTAGGAGCCGTGGAGAACAGCATCCCGGGCAGATATGTCGCGTTGGGGGACTCCTTCACGGAAGGGGTCGGCGATAGCAATAGGCACCTGCCCAATGGGGTCAAGGGTTGGGCAGATCGCGTGGCAGAGGCGCTTGCCCACGATACGCCTGGCTGGGAGTACGCGAACCTAGCTATCCGCAGCAAACGGCTACGCCACATTGTCGCCGAGCAGATCGAAGCAGCAATCGCCATGGAGCCGACGCTGATTACGCTGTATGCCGGTGGCAATGACGTCATGGACGTGGGCACCTCGATCACTCAGATCCTGGAGCACTACGAATTTTTGGTGTCACAGTTGGCCGGATCCGGGGCCACCCTGTTGCTCTTCACCGGCTACGACGTGGAAGTCTCCCCGCTGCTGACCCCGCTCCGTCGAAAGAACCACGCCTACAACGCGGGCATCAAGGAGATCGCGGCAAAGTATGGGGCCACCGTGGTGGATTATGCCGCGTTGGACGCCTACGCAAACCCGCGCATGTGGTGCTCGGACCGGCTCCACATGTCTAAACGTGGGCACAAGTACCTGGCCGCCCATGTGCTGGAGATCTTGGAAGTCTCACATTCGATCATGCTCAAGGAGAAAAAGCTCCCACCCACGCCCACATGGAAACAGCGCGGTCACGGGCATTATCTGTGGGTCAGAGAGTGGGTGGTACCCCTGATCGGTCGAAAAATTCGGGGCACCACCTTGGGCGATTCGCTTGCGCCGCGGTGGCCTCAGCCCGTCCGCGTCCCGCCCAAGAAAGGCCTCAAGAAGTTGGCCCAGAAGGTCAACCACTGATGCAAAAAGGAACGCTGCACCACCAAAAAGTGATGCAGCGTTCCTGATCGCGGCTGAGCCTGATTCCGGCTGAGCCTGGTCCGGCGCTATTGCTTAAGCCTGGACGGGCTCCTCAGCGGGCGCCAGTACGACGTCGGACACGGTCAGTTCGCCCTCACCCACGGCAACCGTGAGTTCCAGCGCATTGGCGGCGGCCCTGAGGTCGCCCAAACCGGCCCTCAACTGAGCTGCCTCAACTTCGCTAGCTGTCACAGTCGCGGCGAGCACCTGAGTGCGCTGCTTGACCTTGGCCTCGGACTTGGCCTTACGGATCCCGCTCAAAGCATCCCCGACCGTCGCGAGCAAGGAGGTGTCGCCGTCGTCCACGCCAACAGCGGCGGGCCACGGTGCGCGGTGCACCGAACCCGTACGCCACCAGCCCCACACTTCCTCCGTTGCGAAGGGCAGGAAGGGTGCGAACAAGCGCAGCAGCGAATCAAGGGTGGTGGCCAGGGCGGCCAGCACCGAAGCCTGACCCTCTTCGCCGGAGGCACCGTAGGCGCGATCCTTGATCAGCTCAACGTAGTCGTCGGTGAAGTGCCAGAAGAAACTCTCGGTGATCTGCAAAGCACGGGCGTAATCGTACTTTTCAAACGCAGCCGTAGATGCAACAACAACCTCGGAGAGCTGGGCCAGCAGGCCACGGTCCAGCGGATTGGTGAGCACAGCGGTGTCGGCTGCGAGCACATTGGCTTCCGTGGCGCCCAAGTTCAGCACGAACTTGGAGGCGTTGAGCAGCTTGATGGCCAGACGACGGCCAATCTTCATCTGCGCAATCTCGTACGCCGTGTCGGCACCAAGCTTGGCGGAGGCTGCCCAGTAGCGGACGGCGTCGGCGCCAAAGTCGTTGAGCACATCGGTGGGGACCACCACGTTGCCCTTGGACTTGGACATCTTCTTGCGGTCCGGGTCAAGGATCCAACCGGAGATCGCGGCGTGCTTCCACGGTGCGCTGCCCTGCAGAGCGTCGGCGCGCACTGCGGAGGAGAACAGCCAGGTGCGGATGATGTCGTGGCCCTGGGGACGCAAATCGAACGGGTAGACCTTGGAAAACAGGTCCTCATCAACGCCCCAGCCGCCAACAATCTGCGGTGTCAGCGAGGAGGTGGCCCAGGTGTCCAGTACATCGGCGTCGCCTACGAAACCGCCGGCAACATTGCGCTGATCCTCGGTGTATCCGGGAGCAACATCTGCTGCGGGGTCAACCGGCAGCATCTCGGTGCTGGGCAGGATCGGGTGATCGTAATCCGGGTTAGCGTCGGCATCCAACGGGTACCAGACGGGAACCGGCACGCCGAAGAAGCGCTGGCGTGAAACCAGCCAGTCACCGTTCAAGCCGGAGATCCAGTTGTCATAGCGCGAACGCATGAACGCGGGGTGGAATTCAATTTCCTTGCCGCGGTTGATCAGGCGTTCACGGCGGTCCTCGTCGCGGCCACCGTTGCGGATGTACCACTGGCGGGAGGAGACAATCTCCAAGGGCTTGTCACCCTTTTCAAAGAAGTTCACGGGGTGCATGATCTTCTTGGCTTCGCCATCCATCAGCTCGGCCTCGCCCAGCATCGCAATGACGCTTTCCTTGGCGCTGAAAACGGTCTTGCCGGCGATGGCTGCGTAGTTGGCGCGGCCTTCCTCGGTGGTGATCCACTCAGGAATTTCACCCAGGATACGACCGTCACGGCCCACAATGGCGCGGGTGGGCAGCTGCAATTCACGCCACCAGATAACGTCGGTCAAGTCACCGAAGGTGCAGACCATGGCAATGCCGGAGCCCTTGTCAGCCTTGGCGAGGGCGTGCGGACGGACCTCAACCTCAACACCGAACAAAGGCGAGGTGACCTTCTTACCGAACAGCGGCTTGTAGCGCTCATCATCCGGGTTAGCCACCAGCGCCGAGCACGCTGCCAGCAGTTCCGGACGCGTGGTCTCAATGTAAATCTTGGTGCCGTCTTCGGCGAAGAACGGGTAGCGGTAGTACGCGCCCGGCATTTCACGGTCTTCCAGCTCTGCCTGCGCAACAGCCGTGCGGAAGGTGACATCCCACAGGGTGGGCGCTTCAGCCATGTAGGCGTCGCCGGCGTTCAGGTTCTCCAGGAAGCCGCGCTGGGAAACTGCCCGTGAATGATCATCGATGGTGCGGTACGTCAGCGCCCAGTCAACAGAGAGGCCCAAGGTCTGGAAGAGGTGCTCGAAAACCTTCTCGTCCTCAACAGCCAGCTCTTCACACAGTTCAATGAAGTTCTTGCGGGAAATGACATCCCAGTCGCGCTGGTTCTTGGCCGGCGTGGCCGGGGGACGGTAGCCCTCAACATAGGAGAACTTCGGATCGCAACGCACACCGTAGAAGTTCTGCACACGGCGCTCGGTGGGCAGACCGTTGTCATCCCAACCCATGGGGTAGAAGACGTTCTTGCCGTTCATACGCTGGAAGCGAGCCAGCACATCGGTCTGTGTGTAGGAGAACATGTGACCCACATGCAAGGAGCCCGACGCCGTCGGCGGGGGAGTGTCAATCGAGTACACCTGCTCCCGTGTGGTCTCACGGTCAAACTTGTAGGTGCCCTCTGCCAGCCAGCGCTTGGTCAGAGACTCTTCCAGTCCCTCCAAAACGGGCTTGTCGGGAACGTTGCTTGTGGTGGGTGCGGGCGTGTCTGTGCCCGGAATGTTTTCAGCCATGGAGCAATTCTTTCATGAGTTGCCATGGAACCCAGATTCGTCCCTTAATGGGCAGGTGATGATTCCTCTTCAAGCAAGCACCCTGTGGCAGGCGGCCGCGCTGGAATATGCCCAGATTCAGCCTGAACCAGAGAGCACCGAGTACGCCGCGCACACCCTGCTTCTGGGCGGTCGGCTCGCCGTGTTTCGCCAAGCCAAGACCACGCCCACCAAGCTGGGCCAGTTTGTCACGCTGTGGCAGCGTTCCTTGGAAGGGCCTATCCGCCCCTTTGACACGGACGACGGCGTTGAACTGTTCATCATCCACGCCGGCCTGGGCACGGGGCTGGGCCAGTTCGTGTTCCCCCTTGCCGTTTTGGCTCGCCACGGGGTGGTGTCAATTGATGGCAAGGGAGGCAAACGCGCCATGCGGGTTTATCCGCCAGAGGTAGTGACCACCAGCGCGCAGGCTCAGCGGACCCAGAAATGGCAGTGCGAGTACTTTCTGCCGATGGATGCGCCCGCGGCCCGGGTGTTGGAGCTGTACGCGGCCTGATTGGGCGTGCCCGCCTGAATGACTTCACACATACGCAGAACTGGTTGCTACTGGTGCGTCTAGATGCTCATACGCACCAGTAACAACGAGTGGTGCGTATGTGTTCAGGGAACTTCACGCACACGCACCACTGGCGTTGAGTGGTGCGTATGTGTTCAGGGAACCGGCAGCCCGGGCCCCTGACGCCCCCACGCACCGGGGCTATGATGCAAATATGGGCACAATCAGGATTTTGCGTGTTTATGAGGAGCCGGACCCGGGGGAGTACCGCGTCCTCGTCGACAGGCTCTGGCCCCGGGGCGTCAAGAAGGACAAAGTGGACCTCTGGCTCAAAGAAGTCGCTCCCAGCACAGAGGTACGCAACGCCTTCGGCCATGTGCCGGAACACTTCACGACCTTTCAACACGACTACACAGCGGAGCTGGAGCACAATCCGGCCGTCGCAGAGCTGCGGGAAGTCATCAAAGACCGCGAAAAAGTGGTGCTGCTCTACGGGGCCAAGGACCACCATGAAAACCAGGCCGCCGTGCTGCTCGACTTCCTGAATGCGGCCCCATAGCGGCTACATTTGTTCCATGGCTGAAAACACTTCCAAGAATGCAATTGTCACCGGAGCCAGCTCCGGAATTGGTGCCGCCGCAGTCCGTCAACTCCGTAGCAACGGCTGGAACGTGATTGCCGTAGCCCGACGCGAGGACCGCCTGGCTCAACTGGCACAGGAAACTGGCGCCCTACCGTTCACCGCCGACGTCACCGTGAGTGAGGACATCGAGCGGTTGCATGCCTTCGCTACCGAAACATTCAAAACAGCAGGCGGTGTGGACACCGTGATCAACATTGCCGGTGGCGCTCGCGGTGTGGACAGTGTGGCCAACGCCAAGGAGGACGATTGGCAGTGGATGTTCCAAGTCAACGTGCTCGGCACCTTGAATGTCCTCAAGGCCTTCCTTCCAGACTTACGCGACCATGGCTTCGGCACGGTTCTAAACCTGACCTCCACCGCTGGGCACACAGCGTATGAGGGCGGCGCCGGCTACAACGCGGCCAAGTTCGGCCAGCACGCACTGACCGGAGCCCTGCGTTTGGAGGAAGCCGAGCACAATATCCGCGTCATCGAGGTGGCCCCCGGAATGGTGCACACCAATGAGTTCACCGTTAACCGGCTCGGCGGGAACCAAGAAGCCGCAGATGCGGTGTACCAGGGCGTGGACAAGCCACTGACGGCTGAGGACGTGGCAGAGGTGGTGGCATACGCCGTCGGGCTTCCCCATCACATCAACCTGGACCAGATCGTCATGCGTCCGGTGGCCCAGGCAGCAGCACACAAGGTAATTCGCCGATAGTCGACTCTGCCCGCATTGACCCGTGAGCTTTGGTCGCTTAGAACGCTCAAAGCAGCCTTTTGTCACGGGTCGGTGAAGGCCGGGTCGGTGAAGGCCGGGCCAGAGCAGGCCGGGACCGGGCGGTGAAGGCCGCTCCAGTCCTAGCCCCGCGCAAGTATCCGGTAGAATGAGGAACAAAGCTTCGACCCGGCTATCACCGGTGAGCTTCCGGAAGAACGCCGCGCGCCCCGCAAAGCAAGTAGAACCGGACGGGTAAGCCCGTCACAGCAGCTAATGAGCGGCCGCACCAGCGCCCTCGACGCAAGTCGAAAGGCGAAGGGACGGTAAGCGAGGTGGTACCGCGGCGCAAGCCGTCCTTGCATCCTGAACCTGAACACCCACAACCAGGATGATGTGATGACCCACTTCCCGAAGGCCTCTGCCGCCGCCGGCCTCCACGCCGAATCCAAGCACGTTCCCTCCTCCGTGAATTTCCCGAAGGTGGAAGAACTCGTCCTGAAGTACTGGGACGAAGACGGCACTTTCCAGGCCAGCATTGATGCCCGGGATGCCGGTGAAGATGGGTCAAACGAGTTCGTCTTCTACGACGGCCCTCCCTTCGCCAACGGCCTGCCGCACTACGGCCACCTGCTCACGGGCTACGTCAAGGACCTGGTAGCCCGTTACCAGACCCAGCGCGGCCACCGCGTGGAGCGCCGCTTCGGCTGGGACACCCACGGCCTGCCCGCTGAGCTGGAAGCCATGAAGCAGCTGGGCATGACGGACAAGGCCCAGATCGAGGCCATGGGCATCGACAAGTTCAACGACGCCTGCCGCTCCTCCGTCATGAAGTACGCCGGCGAATGGCAGGAATACGTCACCCGCCAGGCCCGCTGGGTGGACTTCGACAACGACTACAAGACGCTCAACGTCGAGTACATGGAGTCCGTCCTCTGGGCCTTCAAGCAGCTCCACTCCAAGGGGCTCACGTACAACGGCTACCGTGTGCTGCCGTACTGCTGGAAGGATGAGACGCCCCTTTCCAACCACGAGCTGCGCATGGATGACGACGTCTACAAGGACCGTCAGGACCAGACAGTCACCGTCACCTTCCCCATCCTGACTGGCGAATCGGCCATCTCGCAGGAGTTGGCCGGCGTCGCTGCCATCGCCTGGACCACCACGCCCTGGACCCTGCCCACCAACCAGGCCCTCGCTGTTGGGCCCAAGGTCAGCTACTCCGTGGTCCCTGCCGGTCCCAACGGGGTCACCCTGGGCGCCACCGCGGAGAAGTTCCTGCTGGCCGCTGACCTCGTTGCCGCGCACGCCAAGGACTTGGGGTACGACGACGGTGCTGCCGCGACTGCCGCTGTCACCGCCAGCTACACGGGTGCCCAGCTTGAAGGCCTCAAGTATGAGCCCCTGTGGGACTACTTTGCCGACGACGAGAAGTACGGCACCGCTAAGTCCTGGCAGTTCCTGCTGGCCGATTACGTCACCACCACCGACGGTACCGGAATCGTCCACCAGGCTCCGGCCTACGGTGAAGAGGACCAGAAGGTCTGCGAGGCGTACGGCATCCCCGTTGTCCTCTCGATCGATGAGGGCGCCAAGTTCCTGCCCCTGTTTGCGAACGGCCCGTTGAGTGAGATCGCTGGCGTGCAGGTCTTTGACGCCAACAAGACCATCACGCGCGTCGTGAAGGACGCCGGCCGCCTGGTCCGCCAGGCCAGCTACGTGCACAGCTACCCGCATTGCTGGCGCTGCCGCACACCCCTGATCTACCGTGCCGTTTCCTCCTGGTATGTGGAAGTCACCGCGTTCAAGGACCGCATGGTGGAGCTGAACCAGGACATCAACTGGATCCCCGGCAACGTCAAGGACGGCCAGTTCGGCAAGTGGATTGCCAACGCCCGCGACTGGTCCATCTCCCGCAACCGCTACTGGGGTTCCCCCATCCCGGTGTGGCAGTCCGACGACCCCGAATACCCGCGCACCGACGTCTACGGTTCCCTGGCCGAGATGCAGGCCGACTTTGGCCGCCTGCCCCTGAACAAGGAAGGCGCAGTGGACCTGCACCGCCCGTTCATCGACGAGCTGACCCGCCCCAACCCGGATGACCCCACCGGCAAGTCCACCATGCGCCGCGTGGAAGATGTGCTCGATGTCTGGTTCGATTCCGGCTCCATGCCGTACGGCCAGGTCCACTACCCGTTCGAGAACGAGGACTGGTTCAACACCCATAACCCGGCCGACTTCATCGTCGAGTACATCGGCCAGACCCGCGGCTGGTTCTACATGCTGCATGTGCTCTCCACGGCACTCTTTGACCGCCCGGCGTTCAAGAACGTCATCAGCCACGGCATCGTCCTGGGCTCCGACGGGCAGAAGATGTCCAAGTCCCTGCGCAACTACCCGGATGTTTCCGAGGTGCTGGACCGCGACGGCGCCGACGCCATGCGCTGGTTCCTGATGGCCAGCCCCATCCTGCGCGGTGGCAACCTGGTGGTCACCGAACAGGGCATCCGCGAGGGTGTCCGCCAGGTCATCCTGCCGCTGTGGAACGTTTACAGCTTCTTCACCCTCTACGCGAATACCGCCAACGAGGGCAAGGGCTACGATGCCAAGCTGCGCTACGACGACTACTCCGACCCCATGGACCAGTACCTGATGGCCAACACCGGCGACCTGGTGCGCGAGGTGGAAGCCAAGCTCAACGAGTATGACGTCTCCGGCGCCTGCGACTCCCTGCGCAGCTACTTCGACATGCTCACCAACTGGTACGTCCGCCGCAGCCGCAACCGCTTCTTTGACGAGAACGTGGACGCCTTCGACGCGCTCTACACGGCACTGGAAACAGTGTGCCGCGTCGGCGCATCCCTGCTGCCGCTGGTCACCGAGGAAGTCTGGCGCGGTCTCACCGGTGGGCGCTCCGTGCACCTGACCGACTGGCCCAACGCCGACCTGTTCCTGCCTAATGCGGACTTGGCTGAAGGCATGGACCGAGTACGCCAGATTTGTTCCATCGGTTCGAGTTTGCGCAAGGCTGCCAACCTGCGGGTGCGTCAGCCTCTGCAGGAATTGACCGTCGTCACATCCAACTTCAACCTGAGTGTTGCCGCTGACATCGTTAAGGACGAACTCAATATCCGCAATGTTCGCTTCGTTGATGCCACTGTCGCTTCCCCGGAAGAGTTCGGCATCTCCCAGAAGCTCGTGGTCAACGCCCGTGCCGCTGGACCCCGCCTGGGCAAGAACGTCCAGCTCGCCATCAAGGGCTCCAAGTCCGGCGATTGGTCCGTCACCGATGGTGTCGTCACGGCCGGCGGACTGACCTTGGAAGAGTCCGAGTACACGCTGGAGACAGTTGTTGCCGACGCGGCCGACGGCGGCAAGAGTGCCGTTGCGATGTTGCCCGGTGGCGGCTTCGTGGTGCTCAACACCGAGTTGACCCCCGAGCTCGAGGCTGAGGGTACGGCTCGCGATATGGTCCGTGCCATCCAGCAGGCACGTAAAGACACCGGCCTGCAGGTCAGCGACCGGATTCGCACCGTCATCAGCGCCCCGCAGGACATCATCGACGCCCTGCATGCCAACGCTGAATTGGTCAAGAGTGAAACCCTGACACTGAAGCTTGAACTCATCCCCGGTGACGTTGAAACCACCATCACAGTTGAACGGACAGTGTCTTAGATGACTGCTAACCACGACGAATTCTCGGTGGAGAGCGTTTACGCCGAACTCTTGGGCCGCGCCCCGGAGAACAAGATGGAACCGCGTCTGGCTCCCTTGGTCCGTGCCATGGATATTTTGGGTGACCCCAACAAGGCGTTCCCCATCATCCACATCACCGGAACCAACGGAAAAACCTCCACGGCACGCATGATCGAATGTGGCCTGCTGGCTCACGATCTGCGCACGGGCCGTTACACCAGCCCGCACCTGACGAAGGTCACCGAACGCATTAGCGTTGACGGGGCTCCCGTCAGCGACGAGACGTTTGTGCGGATCTGGGACGAAATCCGCCCCTACCTCGAGATTGTCGACGCCGAACTTGAAGCAGCGGGCGAAAACCGCCTGACGTTCTTCGAGTGCCTGACCATCCTCGCCTTCGCGATCTTTGCCGATCAGCCGGTAGATGTAGCCGTCATGGAAGTCGGCTTGGGCGGCATCACCGATGCCACCAATGTGGGAGATGGCCAAGTTGCTGTCATTACCCCCATCTCCCTCGACCACACCGAGCTGTTGGGTGACACCACCGGCCTCATCGCGGAGGAGAAAGCTGGCATCATCAAGGAAGGCGCGTTCGTCATCAGCGCCGCCCAGCCACAGGATGCTGCCCAGGTCATCCTCGAAAAAGCCCGCGAAAAGCATGCCGACTTCCGCTTTGAAGGGGTGGAGTTCGGTGTGGAATCACGCACAGTTGCCGTGGGTGGGCAACAGCTGGACCTGCAGGGTCTGGCCGGCCGCTACCCGGGGATCTTGCTCCCGCTGCACGGTGAACACCAAGCCCAGAATGCCGCCGTCGCACTTGCGGCATTGGAAGCATTCTTGGGCGGGGGAGAGAAGGAACTCAACCACGAGCTGGTCCAGGAAGGCTTCGCCGCCGCCACCTCACCCGGCCGTCTTGAGGTCATGCGCACCTCGCCCACCATCGTGGTCGATGCTGCGCACAACCCGGCAGGCATTGCCGCCAGCGCCGCCGCACTGCAGGAGTCCTTTGCCTTCAGCAAGCTCGTGGTGGTTCTGGGTGTCCTAGTCGAAAAGGACGCCGAGGAAATCCTGAACTCCCTCAAGGAAGCGTACGGGGATGAAGCGCAGGAATTGTGCCTGACCCAGTCCAACTCCCCGCGTGCCATCCCGGCCGCGGAACTGGCCGAACTCGCCGTCGACCTAGGCTGGGATGAGGAAGACGTTCACATTGCCGAGAAGCTCGACGACGCCATCGAGTGGGCCGTTGAACGCGCCGAAGCCAACAATGACCTCGCCGGCGGCGTCTTGATCACCGGCTCCATCACCCTGGTGGGCGAGGCCCGGATCCTCTTGGGCCGCCCCGGCGAAAAGGAAGGCGCCTGACATGGCAAAACTGACTAAGGCCCAGCGCGAATGGCGGCCTAATACGCCCAAGAAGTTGCGCTCCACGAAGACCATGTTCGCCTCGGTGGTGCTGATGCTCGAGGCCTTCGTGGCATTGTTCTTGGGCCTGGCACTGTTCGGCCTCAAGGACAAGAACCCGGCTTATCTCATCGCTGCCGCCGTATTGGCTGTGCTGCTGATCCTCGCCTGCGGTGTGGTCCGCAAGACCTGGGGCGTAGCCTTTGGTTGGATCCTGCAACTGCTGCTGATCGCCGGCGGTTTCTGGGAGCCCTCCATGTTCGTAGTGGGCGTGCTCTTCGCGGTCGCCTGGTGGTATGCCCTGTTCGGCGGTGCCAAGATTGATCGTGAGAACGCTGTCCGGGCCAAGGCTCAGGCCGAGTGGGATGCAGCCCATCCCGCAGAGTCTGCACCGGAAGAACCTGCCCCGGACGAGCCGTCCAAGTAAGCTGTTATTGATCGTCCTTTTTATCTAGTTATTGGAGTTATCTGTGAGCATTGAGCGCACTCTTGTCCTTGTGAAGCCCGACGGCGTGGCACGCAACCTCTCCGGTGCCGTGTTGGCCCGCATCGAAGCCAAGGGCTACACCCTGGCTGAGCTGAAGAAGGTCACCCCCACCCGCGAGCAGCTGCAGGCACATTACGAGGAGCACGTGGGCAAGCCCTTCTACGAGCCTCTGGTTGAGTTCATGCTCTCCGGCCCGGTTGTTGCCGCGATCTTCGAGGGCCACCGCGTCATCGAAGGCTTCCGCGCACTGGCTGGCACCACCGATCCCACCACCGCCGCTCCGGGCACCATCCGTGGCGACTTCGGTCGCGACTGGGGCCTGAAGGTGCAGCAAAACCTGGTCCACGGCTCAGACTCCGTAGAGTCCGCCGAGCGTGAGATCGGCATCTGGTTCGCCTAGTCCCCACTCGCCGGCCCAGTAAATCGCTGGCACGATTTCCCGGGAACCTGGCGAGCGTGGGCCCAGCACCCCTATAAAGTTCGACGGCGGGTGGTCACCTTTTTTACAAAGGTGACCACCCGCCGTCGAACTTTAAGCGCAGATGCTTTAAGCGTAGGTGTGTGTTTTAGCCGATGATGGCGTGCATGAAGCGGAAGAAGATGGAGGCCAGCACTGCAATGTAGAGCAGGCCGACGATCACCCAAGCCCATTCGTTGAGGACTTTGGTCAGTGCCGCCGGGGCGGGGATCACGCCGTGGTTCACATTGCGCAGCGTAGTGAACACAAAGATCGGGATCATCATGGACCACACGATCATGCAGTAGGGGCACAGTACGGCCAGCGTGTACAAGGCTGTAAACCAGAACCAGCACACCAAGGCCATGCCGGCAGTGATGCCGATCTGCACGCAGATCCAGAACCAGCGGTTCATGCGTGCGCCGGCCAGCAGGACCACGCCAATGGTGATCACGACGGCAAAGGCGCAGATTCCAATGAACGGATTGGGGAAGCCCAGAAGTGCGGCTTCAGGTGTCTTCATGACATCGCTGCAGGAGATCCAGGAATTGAAATCACAGCTGGCTGACGCATTGGGGTCCACATACAAGTGCAGCCGTTCCATCACCAAAGTGAAGGACGCGATCCACGCAATGACTCCGGTGATGACCAGCAACCAGCCAAACGGTTTGGCCCGGGCCATGGCTGGTTTGTCCAGATCTGCGGGATCACTGGTGGAAACGTTGGTGCTGGGCATGGAGTCCTATTCCTCGCGAGCGGCGTGATTGTGTCCTGATTGTAGCGCGTGAATCTAGGCGCGCCCTGCGCGGAATCGTGGGATGGACAGGCTCGTATGAGACAATGGGTTCGGCTGGTTGGTGATCCACATGCGCCTTTCGGTCCAATGGCACGCCCACGGGCTGCTGGAGAAGAAGCTGCCTCGTGTGCAGCCATCCACCAGCCACGTTTCTCGCAAACCATTGGCTTTTCAGAGCTTGCGCACCCATCAAGTTGGTGCCGCCTGAAAAGTAATTAGACGACTTCCGTCAACGCCCGAGGGTGTTGGCACATCGGCCGAACTTGGCACCCGATGTGGGGGTGCCGATTCGGCGCGAAGGTAATGCCCACAATGGAAAATGAACAACCCACACTCGACAACACAGATGTTGCGCAGGTAGCTCCGGTTAAGGCTCGTGCCACGCGATCGCGCCGCGCCACCTCAGCAGTGACCAGCCCCGGTGCCAACGCTGCTGCAACAGCCGCTGCTAAAGCTCCTGTTGAGGCAGCTGCTGCGGTTGCGCCGGTTGAAGTGGCCGAGGCCGCCGCCCCTGTCAAGAAAGCCCCCGTGCGACGCAGCCGGGCTAAGAAGACCGAAACCGCCGCTGATGCAGCTCCGGCTGTCGCAGTTTCCGCCGCTGACACGAACGCTGACACGAACAGTGCCGCAGCCAAAGCCACCGAAACCAAGGCTGCCGAAACCAAGGCTGCCGGCCCGTCGCTGCTCGATGCCATCGCCGAGGTAGCTGCCACGGACGCCACGGCTCCTGTCACGGCTCCCGTCAAGAAGACCACCCGCCGCCGCGCCAGTGCCCCTGTCACTGCTCCTGTTTCGGCTGAGGTTGCCGGGCAGGGCGAGCTGAGCTTGGCAGGCGAGGAGCCGGCAGCTGCTGGGCAGACCGAAGCCCTTCAGGCTGAGGTTTCGCAGACTGAAACAACTCCGGTCAAGAAGGCCCCGGCTCGGCGCAGCCGAGCAGCCAAGGCACCTGTCACCAAGGTTGCCGCCACCGAAGCTATTGCGGCTGAGGTTGCCGCCACCGGAATTGTTGCCGCCGACGTTCAGGCCACCGCAACCGCTGCGGAGGAGTCCTCTACTAGCGCCGCCGCCGATGCAGCCCCGGCAGCCAGCCGTTCCACACGGAGGGCGCCTGCTCGCCGCGCCGCCGCCAAGGCTGGTGCCCCGGCCGCAGCCTCTTCGGCCGCGACAGCTGCAGCTGCTCAGGAATCCGCACCGGAGCATAGTACTCAGGCCACTGACACCACGAACACCTCAGCTGCGGTAGATTCCACTCCGTCCGAGACTGCAGCCGCGGAGACTGCCGGCGCCGAGAGTGTTGCTGCGGCTCCCCGGGTCACCCGTGGCCGCCGTCGAACTGCCACGAAAGCTGCCGGTCCCGCAACTGATCCTGTTGCAGCGCAAACTCCGGCCGAAGAAGCAGCGTCGGCTGAGCCTGCTGCGACTGAGCCCAACACGAGCACCTCCGCTGACACGACCGTCTCCGCCACTACTGCACCTGCCACGGCTGCAGTTCAGGATCACCCCGCGCATGTAACGGAGTCCTTGTTCTTGGCACCAGATGCCGGCATCTCGGCACTGTTCTTGGCACCGGATCTCAGCTTGGCTGTGCCCGCAGCCACTGTCCAGGATGGCTCGGACGGCGACAACGGTGACAACCAGCGCTCCGGCACAGACACCGAGCAGCGCGGCCGCAACCGGAATCGCAACCGCCGCCCGCGTGCGAGTGATGCTGACGCTGGTGAAAGCACCGAGGACATCGAGACTTCTGAAAATGACCATGATGGCTCGGACGACGGCGTGACCTCCCGCCGTCGTCGCCGTCGCCGCCGTGGTGACCAGGATCTGGAACTGACCGGCGGTAGCGATGAAGACCCGCCCAACACGGTGACCCGGGTCCGTGCCCCCCGCGTGCCCACCGAGTCCGCAGCTGGCGTCAGCAACCGCGTCACGAGCTTGCGCGGCTCCACGCGTTTGGAAGCGAAGAAGCAGCGCCGCCGCGATTCCCGCGACTCCGGCCGCCGCCGCACGGTCATCACCGAGGCCGAGTTCTTGGCTCGCCGCGAATCTGTTGACCGCGTCATGGTGGTCCGCCAAGCCGATGACCGGATCCAGATCGGTGTCCTCGAAGACGGCATCTTGGCCGAGCACTTCGTGTCAAAAACCCAGCAGGACTCCTTGATCGGCAACGTCTACGTGGGCAAGGTCCAGAACGTGCTGCCGAGCATGGAAGCCGCCTTCGTCGACATTGGGCGCGGCCGCAACGCCGTTCTGTACGCCGGTGAAGTTGACTGGGATGCCGCTAACCTCAACGGCCAGCCGCGCCGCATCGAAAATGCGCTCAAGTCCGGCGACTCCGTCCTGGTGCAGGTCTCCAAAGACCCGGTGGGCCACAAGGGTGCCCGCCTGACCAGCCAGATTTCCCTGCCCGGCCGCTACCTTGTGTTTGTGCCCGGTGGCTCCATGACAGGCATCTCACGTAAGCTGCCCGACGTCGAACGTAACCGCCTCAAGCGTGTCCTGAAGGATCACCTGCCGGAGAACGCTGGCGTCATTGTTCGTACCGCAGCCGAAGGTGCTAGTGAGGAAGAGCTCACCAATGACATCAACCGTCTGCGTGCGCAGTGGGAAGGCATCAATAGCCGCGCTGATTCTACGAAGACGCTGGCTCCAGAAATGCTGTACGGCGAACCTGATCTGACTATCAAGGTGGTTCGCGACGTCTTCAATGAAGACTTCAGCAAGCTCATCGTCTCCGGTGAAGACGCGTGGGACACCATCGAAGCGTATGTGACATATGTGGCCCCTGATCTGCTGGATCGCCTCGAGAAGTGGACCAAGTCCGAGGATATTTTCGCCGCACATCGCATTGACGAGCAAATCAACAAGGCACTTGAGCGCAAGGTCTTCTTGCCCTCTGGCGGCTCGCTGGTCATTGACCGCACCGAAGCCATGACCGTGGTGGACGTCAATACCGGCAAGTTCACCGGCTCCGGCGGAAACCTGGAAGAAACTGTCACCAAGAACAACCTTGAAGCCGCCGAGGAAGTGGTTCGTCAGCTGCGTTTGCGCGACATTGGCGGGATCATCGTCATTGACTTCATCGACATGGTTTTGGAATCCAACCGCGATCTAGTGCTACGCCGTCTGGTTGAGTGCCTGGGCCGCGACCGGACCAAGCACCAAGTTGCCGAGGTCACCTCGCTGGGTCTGGTGCAGATGACGCGCAAGCGCATGGGTACCGGCTTGCTGGAAGTCTTCGGCGAGCAGTGTGGCACCTGTGCCGGTCGTGGCATGGTCACGCACGAGATCCCCGTGGAGCACCGCCGCACGCATTCCCCGGCCCTCGAAGCAGCTCAGATCCACGCGCCCAAGCAGGAACAGCGCGAACCCGAGCGCACGGCTAACCGGTCAACTCGCAGTGAACGTAAGCGTAACCGCAACCGTGGACATCAGGACGGGCAAGAGCAAGAAGAAGTAACCACCCCGGTGGTTGAAGAGTTGAGCGACGCAGCTAAGGCACAAAAGGCTCACGAAGCCCGCACCGCTCTGGCGAACATTGCAGCGGCAGCTGCCGCTACGCACCACGAGCACGCTCCTGAGCAGCACGCTGAAGGTAGAACAGCAGGAACAGCAGCAGGGGAGTCTGCCCAGCAGCACGACTCTGCCGACTCTGCCACTCTCACCCTTGGTGGGGAAGCCATTGAACTGCCGCGTGGACACCGCAGCGAAAGCAGTGGCTTTGCGCAGCCCAACAATGCTGATCAGGCAGCAGCCTTGGCTGGTCTGACTCAGGCGTTGGATCAGCTCGCTGCCCCCAGCCAGGAATCAGCCCATGACGGTGCCGATTCAGGTGGAAACCGATCGCGCGCACGTCGTGGCCGGCGCAACCGTAGCGCCCGTAGCGCTCAGGGTGGAGCTGACATGACGGTAGAGACCGTCGATGCGGTCCCTGCAGCTCAGGGTTCCACACCGCATAGCAGCGCTAAAGCGGAGATCCCTGCTCCCGCAGCCGCCGTCAAAAAGAACGCCGAGCCCATCATTTTGGGTGTAGGAGTTCCGGCTTCCGAGCTGTAGTAGTCCCGGCTCGGTTGAACTGGCCCGCAGCGGTGACACAAAAAGCACCTTTTTGTGTCACCGCTGCGGGCCAGTTTTCGTTGTGAGCCGAGGTGCAGGCTAGGGTAGGGGGCGACACGGGGTGCCAGGCTACAAGGGCCGGCTGAGACAATACCCGTTGAACCTGCCCGGTTAGCACCGGCGAAGGGATGTCCTGATGAACACCACTGCACTTTTTCCAGATGCTTCGCCAGCTGCGTTTTCAGCTGGCCGCGAGTCGGCAGCACAGCAGCAGCTGCAGCTAGAACATCCGCGAGTTCTGAGTATTGCCGGCTCCGATCCTTCGGGCGGAGCCGGTATTCAGGCCGATATCAAAACCATTTCCGCTCATGGCGGCTATGCCATGGCAGCCATCACCGCACTCACCGCCCAAAACACGGTAGGAGTGCACAGCATCCACACGCCGCCAGCAGCATTCCTGACTGCTCAACTGGCCGCAGTTTCAGCAGATATCACCATAGACGCTGTGAAAATCGGCATGCTGGGTACCGCAGAGGTGGTGACAGCAGTGGGGGAGTGGCTGAAACAAACCCAGCCTCCCGTCGTCGTACTTGATCCGGTGATGGTGGCTACCAGCGGAGATGCGCTCATGGACAGGGAGGCACTGACCGCCATGTTGTCCTTGCTGGGGCTGGTGCACTTGGTGACCCCGAACATTCCTGAGCTGGGAGCCCTGTTGGGCCGGCCAGCGGCGACGAGCTGGGATGGGGCCATTGCCCAGGGGCGGGAGCTGGCTGCCGCGCACCAGCTTCGGGTGCTGGTCAAGGGTGGGCATCTGCCCGGTGCAGACTGCCCGGACGCACTGGTCAGTGCCGATGGCACCGTCCACGAGTTCCGTGCTCCACGGATTGATACGCCCAACACGCACGGGACAGGATGCTCGCTCTCAGCGGCTGTGGCGACACTACAAGCGCAGACCGGTGATTGGAGCATCAGTATTGACCATGCCAAGGACTGGCTTGGCCACGCACTGGAAACCTCCCGTGAGCTGAGGGTGGGACGCGGTCCAGGGCCCATCAACCACCTGCACGAACTATGGGCCAACGCCACGCCACGGCAGAACAGCTTCAGTAGGGAACTGTGGCAGGACTGTGCTGAGCAACGAGCCGCCATCGCCTCACTAGATTTCATCAAAGAACTTGCCGCAGGAACGCTGTCGCGCCACCACTTTGCCTACTATCTTGGGCAGGACGCCCTCTACCTCGGAAGCTATTCACGGGTGCTGGCCAAAGCCAGTGCCTTGGCGCCTAATGAAACGGAGCAGAAGTTCTGGGCCGCCGGAGCACAGAACTGCCTTGAGGTGGAAATGTCGCTGCACCGCGACTGGCTCAGCCACTACCCGGTGAACTCTGCTGAGGCGATGACGCAAGGACCCGTCACCAAGCACTACGTTGATCATCTGCAAGCGGTGGCCTTCTCCGGCAGCTACGCAGAAGTGGTTGCCGCGGTACTGCCCTGCTACTGGCTATATGCAGACGTGGGTGCGATGCTGCACGCCGACTACTTAGCTTTTACTGGCGAAGACTCCACTAAGAGCCCTGCCGAGCACCCTTACGGCGCCTGGCTGCAAACGTATGCCTCCGCTGATTTCGCGCAGGCGACAGAAACCGCCATCAGCATTCTGGACGAGGCTGCCTGCCGTGGTTCAGCGAGCGAGCGCGCTGGAATGAAGGTGGCTTTTGCCCATTCAGCACAGTATGAGGTGGACTTCTTTGCGGCACCCCACGCCCATGCACAGCAGCCTCCACATGGTGCTGGGTGATTAACACCACCTGCCCGTGGGCAAAAAGACGGCGAGTCTTGCCCGTAAATGCTCTTTTGTTCCCAGACTCGCGCTAAAGTGGCTTAGTGCGGTTCTACGGACACTGCGGTCAAAGGATGAAATCTTAGGTTCCATCCGAGGCTGCACGGGTCGAAGAATCAGCGTCATTTGCTCCCGGAGCAGGAATTAGCGTATTCTTGATCTTCGGTGCTTACGCCAACACCTAGGGCAACCACTCCATGGCAGAACTCCATTGAGGTCCACGGCGTTGAGGCACGTAGCATGCACACCGCGCGGTTCAATCTTGAACTGCGGCGCATGCGGTTGGCAAGGGTCAAACACGATCCAAGCTGGCATAAAAACTTTGTAATAAACGTCGAGAGAAGTGAGTTCCCCAGTGGTGTACGCGATTGTCCGCGCAGGCGGCCGTCAAGAAAAGGTTTCCGTAGGAGACCACGTGACCATGAACCGCGTCCCCGGTGGAGTCGGCAGCACATTTGAGCTGCCCGCCCTGCTGCTGGTTGATGGTGACAAGCTCACCACAGCCGCGAAGGACCTGGCTAATGTGAAGGTTACGGCTGAGAAGTTGGAGGATCTTCGTGGACCGAAGATCGTCATCCAGAAGTTCAAGAACAAGACCGGCTACAAGAAGCGTCAGGGTCACCGTCAGGAACTGTCCAAGGTCAAGATCACCTCAATCGCTTAATAAGCGCTCTGACGGTTCGATCCACTTAGATACTTTTAGTAAAAAGGCAGGCATTTTCAAATGGCACATAAAAAGGGTGCGAGTTCCACTCGCAACGGTCGTGACTCCAACGCTCAGTACCTGGGCGTAAAGCGCTTCGGCGGTCAGGTTGTCAAGGCTGGCGAAATCATCGTTCGCCAGCGCGGCACTCACTTCCACCCCGGCGTTAGCGTCGGCCGTGGCAAGGACGACACGCTGTTCGCATTGGACGCAGGCGCAGTCGAGTTCGGCACACGTCGTGGACGTCGTGTTGTAAACATCGTTGCAGCTGCGGTCTAATACCAAAGCTTTTGTCAGTGGAGCGGGCCGCATGGCTCGCTCCACTGGCTTTTAACACAGCGTGATTTTTATTGAGATTTAATTGCGTTCCATACAGTTTTTGTTCAGTTTCATCCATGGGCCGGCATCAGGCCCTAGTTCCGTCCGGGACTAGAATTAGTGCGAAATAGTAAGTTCTATTCAAGGAGATTTCAGTGGCCAGCTTTGTTGACCGGGTTGTTCTGCACGTATCCGGCGGGACTGGCGGCCATGGCTGCGTCTCGGTTCACAGCGAAAAATTCAAGCCGTTGGGCGGGCCCGACGGCGGCAAGGGCGGCGACGGCGGTAGCGTCATCTTCCGCGTCAGCGACCAAACCACCACCTTGCTTGACTTCCACCACGCACCCCACCGCCGCGGCGGCAACGGCCAGCCCGGTATGGGCGACTGGCGCGACGGAAAAGACGGAAACTCGCTGATCCTTGATGTTCCCGATGGCACAGTCATCAAGGACCGTGAAGGCAACGTCCTCGCCGACCTGGTAGGTATTGGCACCGAATATATTGCTGCAGCCGGTGGCCAGGGTGGACTGGGCAACAATGCCCTTTCTTCACTCAAGCGCAAGGCTCCGGGCTTCGCACTGTTGGGTATTGCCGGCTCAGAGGCCGACATTGTCCTTGAGCTGAAGTCCATTGCAGACATTGCCTTGGTGGGCTTCCCCTCCGCCGGTAAATCCAGCCTCATCGCTGCCATGTCTGCGGCCCGGCCCAAAATTGCCGATTACCCCTTCACGACCCTGATCCCCAACCTGGGCGTTGTCCAGGCTGGCGATGTCCGCTTCACCATGGCCGATGTGCCCGGCCTGATCGAGGGTGCCAGCGAAGGCAAGGGCTTGGGCCACAACTTCCTGCGTCACGTAGAACGCTGCGCCGCGATTGTGCACGTCCTTGACTGCGCCGCGCTTGAAGCTGACCGCGACCCCATCACCGATCTGGCCATCATTGAGCGCGAACTCGACAGGTACGACGTCGACATGAGCTTCGCAGGAACCGACGGTGACGTGGTTCCCCTGAACGCCCGCCCCCGCCTGATTGCACTGAACAAAGTTGATTCACCTGACGGCCGGGACATGGCCGGATTTGTCCGAGCTGACTTGGAAGCCCGCGGCTACCGCGTCTTCGAAGTCTCCGCGGCAAGCCACGAGGGCCTGAAGCAGCTTGGCTTCGCCATGGCTGAAATTGTCACAACAGCACGCAAGGCCCTCGCCGATGCCCCTGCCACGGTGAAGCCGGTTGTCCTGCGCCCCCGTGCAGTCAATGAATCCTCCTTCACAATCCACCGCGAAGAGCGCAACATGGCTCCGTTGTTCCGTGTTCGCGGCGAAAAGCCCGAGCGTTGGGTTGAGCAGACCGACTTCCAAAATGAGGAAGCGATCGGCTACTTGGCAGACCGGCTGGCGAAGGCCGGAGTCGAGAAGGAACTCTTCCGCATCGGTGCCACACCCGGGGATACCGTGGTCATTGGCGGGGACAACGGTATGGTCTTTGACTGGGAGCCCACCATGATGGGCGGGGCCGAGCACTTGGCAGCTCCCCGCGGCACTGACCTTCGTCTGCTCGACTTGGGCGATCGCCCCACACGGTCACAGAAGCGCCAGGAACAGCAGGACCGCCGCGACGCCAAGGCCGCTGCACGCGCGGAAATGGCTGCCGAGCGGGACGCGGGTATCTGGACCGAGCTCAGTGACAACCGCACCGCCAGCAAGGCGCACAGCATTGCCGCAGAAATGGCCGCTGAAGGTTCGTCCGACGACACAGGTGCAACGCAGGACTAATGGGAACTATGGGGCAAGACCAGGTGGGCTCAGTTACCTCACGCAGTCGGATGACCACGGCTGCTCGCATCGTTGTCAAGGTGGGATCTTCATCGTTGACCTCTGTTGCGGGCGGCATCTCCGAGGAAGCATTGGAGAAGTTGGTGGCTGTGTTGGCGCAGCGTCAGCTCTCCGGTACTGAGATCATCCTGGTTTCCTCAGGTGCTATCTCTGCCGGCCTGCTGCCACTGGGACTGGCCAAGCGGCCCAAGGACTTGGCTACCCAGCAGGCAGCTGCCAGTGTGGGCCAAGGTCTGCTGATGGCCCACTACAACCGGGCCTTCACCTCCCACGGGGTCACTGCATCTCAGGTCCTGCTGACGGCTGAAGACCTCTCGCGCCGGCATCAGTACGTCAATGCCCACCGGGCTTTGGAGCGTCTGCTGCACTTGGGCGTAGTGCCGATCGTCAACGAAAATGACACCGTGGCTACGCATGAGATCCGGTTCGGTGACAATGACAGGCTCGCCGCTTTGGTGGCTCACCTGGTCAAGGCTGATGCGCTAGTACTACTTTCCGACGTCGATTCGCTCTACGATGGGCCGCCGTCAGAAGGCGCCACTCGCATCAGCAATGTGGATTCTCCTGAGGATCTTGAAGGCATTGTGATCGGTAGCGCTGGCAAGGCCGGGGTTGGTACCGGCGGCATGGCAACCAAGGTTCAGGCTGCCCTGATCGCGGCTGAAACCGGTATCCCGGCCCTGGTTACTTCCACGGATCAGGCAGCGCTGGCGCTGGCTGGCGAAGACGTCGGCACGTGGTTTGGTATCAACGGCAACAAGCGTCCGGTGCGCATGCTCTGGCTGGCCCACCTCGCGGACATTCGAGGCCGGCTCGTGCTCGACGACGGCGCCGTCCGGGCTGTGGGCGAACGGCACAAGTCACTCCTGCCCGCTGGCATCACCGCCGTGACAGGAGACTTTGATGCTGGTGACGCTGTTGAGATCAGCGATTCCGAAGGTAATGTCTTTGCCCACGGTCTGGTCAACTACCGGCATTCGGACCTCCCGCAAATGCTGGGACGGTCAACGAAAGCCTTGGCTAAGGAACTTGGCCGCGAGTTTGAGCGTGAAGTGGTTCACGTTGACGATCTGGTGCTCCTTAATAGCTGACTCGCAACCGTTTGGCCTGATCAGATTGCGGACTGCATCACAGCGCCCTGCGCACCGGTACCTTAGACTTGGGGCATGACCGAGCAGATTGTTGAACTAGATATCGCCGCCGACGTTCGGGCGATCACCGACCGTGCCCGCAGGGCCTCCCGCCGTATGGCCGGAGCGAACCGTGCCTGGAAGGACAAGGGGTTGCGAGCCATCGCCAAAGCCCTCTTAGCGAACCAAGAAAGCATCTTGGCAGCCAACGCCAAGGATGTGGCTGCGGGTCGCGAAAATGGCACGTCAGCACCTATGCTCGATCGCCTCACCCTGACCAAGCCACGAATGCAGGGCTTGGCAGACGCACTGGAAAACCTTGCCACCCTGCCGGATCCCGTCGGCAATGTGGTGCGTGGCCAGACCCTTCCCAATGGATTGCGCATGCGCCAGATCAACGTTCCCATGGGTGTTGTGGCCGCGATCTATGAGGCCCGTCCCAACGTGACTGTGGACATCGCCGGCTTGGCACTCAAGAGCGGCAACGCCGTCATCCTGCGCGGTGGAACCGCCGCCGCCAACACCAACAAAGCCCTGCTGAGCATCCTGCGTGAAGCTCTGGATTCAGTAGGTCTGCCCTCGGACGCTGTTCAGTCTGTGGATCAGTTCGGCCGTGAGGGTGCCAATCTGATCATGAAGGCTCGAGGTTCCGTAGACGTGCTGATTCCCCGCGGCGGCCGTGAACTCATCCAAACTGTCGTCAATAATTCTTCGGTCCCCGTCATTGAAACAGGGGAGGGCAACGTTCATATCTTCATTGACGCCAGTGCGCAAGAAGAGATGAGCGTAGATATTTTGCTCAACGCCAAAACCCAGCGCCCCAGCGTCTGCAACACCGTGGAAACTCTGCTGGTGCACAAGGACACCAAGGTGCTCTCCGCGGTTCTTTCGGCCTTGACCAAATCCGGGGTCCGGCTGCACGTTGACGAACGCATCCAGGCGGTGTTGCCCGCTGGTATCACCGCGGACCTTGCCACCGACGAGGACTGGGCCACCGAATACATGGACCTTGATTTGGCGGTCAAAATGGTCGACTCTCTTGATGAAGCCATCAAACACATCCGCACGTGGAGCACCGGACACACTGAAGCAATACTGACCAACGATCTTGGCAATGCAGAAAAGTTTATTGCCGAGATTGATTCTGCAGCTGTGATTGTCAACGCCAGTACACGGTTCACCGACGGGGGAGAGCTGGGGCTGGGCGCCGAAGTTGGCATCTCTACCCAAAAACTCCATGCCCGTGGACCTATGGGCCTGACCGAACTGACAACCACCAAGTGGATCGTTCAGGGCGAGGGGCAAGTCCGCGGCTGACCTTTGAAAAAGATGGTTATCCATTGAGTGGATCCGGGGTGATGAGCTGTGGCCTGCCTCATCATGTGGGCACCTAAATAGTGGGGCAGCTCCACACAAGAGTGGGGTAGCGCCATCCCTTTTGCGATGGTGGTGCCGATCCGAGCGGGCACCCGCGGGTTCCCGGCCGTCCAACCTCTCAAGCCCATACCCAACGTCGAAATGTCTGTCCAGACTGTGACGTGCTGAGCAGGGGCCACTCAATGGATAGCCACCGTAAAAAAGTGTGTGCCTAGCCACGTGTACCCATCAGAATCGTGCTGGTGTGGTGCACACGGCGCGGCCGGTGCCGCCGAGCGTGCCGATAGCACGTACCATTAGAAGGAATACATGCACTAATCGGCCAGAGGTGGCGAGATAACCGCCCGGCCACGTACCCAAGGGGAGAAATAATGCTGACCCAGCTTGCCGGCGTCGTACTTGCTGCCGCAGAAGAACACGAACTTGCGCCATTGATTGCGCCGCCGTTTGTGATTGGCGGTGTCATGCTCGCCTTCCTGCTGCTGCTGATGTGTGTCACGGTGTCGTTCATGAACTTGGGCAACCGTCACACCGCTGTTGAAGCAACGGATGACCCCCACCGCCAGCACACCAACAAGCACCTGCACGGCAACGACTCGGCGTCCTCCAATCACTGAGGAAACAACCCGGGTATCTTCGGTTGAAGGTACCCGGGACCGTCTCCGGGTTGGAGTCATGGGTGGAACGTTTGATCCGATCCACCATGGTCACCTTGTCGCAGCCAGTGAGGTTGCGAGCGTTTTCAAGCTTGATGAAGTAATTTTTGTTCCCACTGGTCAGCCTTGGCAGAAAGCCAAAGGCAAGGTCAGTGCCGCAGAGCACCGTTACTTGATGACAGTGATTGCTACGGCCGCGAATCCGCAGTTCACGGTCAGCCGGGTGGATATTGACCGGCCAGGGCTGACTTACACCATTGATACACTGCGTGATTTGCGCAGGATGCGCCCTGAAGCGGACCTGTTCTTCATCACGGGCGCCGATGCGATGGCCCAGATCATGTCATGGAAAGACAGTGATGAGCTGTGGGACTTGGCGCATTTCGTGGGGGTCACCCGTCCGGGGCATGTGCTCGATGACGCAGGCCGCACCGATGTGAGCTTGTTGGAAGTGCCCGCCATGGCGATTTCTTCCACTGACTGCCGTAAACGTGTGGCAGAGCAAAACCCCGTTTGGTACCTGGTTCCAGATGGTGTGGTGCAATATATTGCCAAGTATGGGCTGTATGTGGAACCCGTAAAAGATGCCGGCGCAGGTCTAGTGCCGGTGACTAAAGAGAACCGAATGAGTAAGTAATGAGCAAGGAAACTGAGCCGATTCGAAGCCGCAGGCAACTGCGCGAACAATCAGCGCACACCACTGGCGCCCCGGGAGTAACCGCGGCGCCTGCTGGCATTGCACCTGTTTCGCCAGCCCCTGCTGCTCCAGAGCCAACACCTCAAGCCGCGGAAACAATTCCGTTGCGCGAACGAGATTCACAGATTCGTGCACGTGACCGTGCGGCTTTGCGGGCCTACAAGGGACTCGTTGATCCGCCAGAGCCGAGCCCACTGCCCTCACGTAAAGCGCTGAGGCAAGCCCAACTCGACGCCGAACGCGCCCCCATAACTGCCCTCAACCCGGTAGTTTCGGTAACTGCAATGGCCAAGAAAAGCCCTGCCTCACCCCAGACTTTGCAGGGCCCTGCCGTGGAGTTGCAGACGGTTGAAGCAGCAGAGGCTAAGACGGCGGAGCCCGCGGCCGCCACTGTCCAGACAACTCCTGCTGCTTCTGCTTCTGCGTTTGGGCACGTTTCCGCTCCTGCCACGGGACTGCGGAGCCGGGCAGGCCGCCGTGCCGCACCAGTGGCCGCCGACACGATCGCTGGCGGCACTTCTTCTGTAGGTACTGCTGGAACTGCCGCGTCTGGAACTGCCGTGCCATCGTCGGCGCCTGCGACAGCCCCCAAGATACCCAGCCCCCCAGCCACCAAACCAGGCAATGCTCCGGCGGACAACGGACTAACCCAGGGTGCGCCGGGTGACGGAGTGGCTGGCAGTGCCGTTGCTGACACAGCCGTAGCTGGTGAGGACCCTAATCTTCCGCCCATGCCCGGATTGGTCCCCGGCGGAAGCTACTATCCAATCTCGGCTGGGCCACCGCTGGCACCAGGCCCCGAAGAGCTCGAGGCCCTAGCGGCAAAGCGGGCGGAAGCCGAACGGGCGGCCATTTTGGCTCAGCGTGCCCAAGCCCGCGAGCGGTTGGCGCAGGAAAATGTCAAGAACCGCCGCCCAGCGGCTGATCCCACTGCAACGAACAACCTAGCCATGGTCACACCCATGGAATTCATTGAGGTTCCCGGTAGTGAACGGCCCATGCTGCGGCCACCCACTACCACGCATGTGCCGATCGTGACACGGTCCACACCCCGCCAGCCACCGGCCACCCCGGCCCGACCGGCGATGACGGAAGCCTTGGTGAATGCCCAGACCAGCGCCACTGCTACGGACACCCCTGCCGCAGCGTTGGATGCTGCCACAGCCGGGAATAATGCCGGTACCCAGAACCATGGTGCATCGGTTCCGGCAGTACCGAATATCAATGCTGAACGTTTCGATGCTGCGGTAGCAGCGCGTGCCGCTCACCGGCCTGGTCCGGGGAAGCGTCCCTTGACGGGTGGCCGAAGCAGCACGCTCAAGCGTGCTGAGGCCATGGCCGCAGTGGATCAAAGCGCTCCTGCCATCCGCGCGGCAGTTCAGCCGGTACAGGAAGCGGCTGAACCGGTTCCCGTGCAGCGCTCACAGATGCCGCCCATGCCAGCTGACTACGCCCACGGTATGGAACCGTTGGATGCCATGACGGCTGGGTTGCGGCGCACTCAACGAAATCTCTTGATTCAGTGGGGCAGCATTATTCTCGGCGGCGCGGCCTTTGTCGCTGGCGCCATCATGGTCCTGACTAATATTCTTAACTAAGTTTTTACAACAATCAAAGGAACACCAGTGACAGCAACACAACAGTCCATTGACTTGGCACGCGCTGCGGCGCGCGCCGCATCGGACAAACTGGCCCAGGACGTGATCGCTATTGACGTCAGCGAACGTCTGGCCATCACGGATATCTTCTTCATCGCTTCCGCTCCCACGGAGCGTCAGGTCAACGCCATCGTTGACGGGATCGAAGACGAGCTACACAAGTTCGATCTACGTCCGGTGCGTCGTGAAGGGCGTTCAGGCGGACGCTGGGTCTTGCTTGACTACGCCGATATTGTGGTTCACGTCCAGCACGAAGAAGACCGTGTTTTCTATGCTCTGGAGCGTCTCTACGGTGACTGCCCGGTTATTGACCTGCAGTTGGCAGAGTCCGACCCCTCCGCTAACTCGGCTGAATTGCTTGGGTCAGCTAAGGCGACAAAGTCCACAGACTCCGATGACGCAGCAGTACCGGCTACGCCGGCCGCGGAGTAACAACACAAAGAATTAGCACTCTGAATTGCTCCGTTAGGGGCTTTGGATGGGACATTATCAATTGATGGTCAACCACTCTCTTGGGCGTTCAGTCCTGCAGCCCGCCGGTCCACGCCGGCGGGTCATTTTTTGGCGCCATGGCCGTACTTCTTGGAATGCTGTTGGGCGTTTCCAAGGTCAAAGTGACATTCCTCTTGATGAGGTTGGTTTCTCACAAGCCAGCCGTGCTGCAGCCCTGCTGGCCGGCAAGCTCGGTTCTAGCAGCGCTCCCGAACACCCTGTACAGATCCTCTCCTCAGATCTTTCCCGCGCCTTCTCCACAGCGCAGGAGCTGGCGGCACTGACCGGCGGTGCCGTACACGTGGATCAACGACTCAGGGAAACCTATGGCGGGGAGTGGGAGGGCAAAACCTTTGCGGAGATTACTTCCACCTATCCCGAACAAATCAAGTTATGGCAGCGTGATGAGCCCGGCGTCCGTGCGGGCGGGGGAGAGACCAGAAGCGAAGTAGCCCAGCGGATGGTCGATGCTGTCCTGGATGCAGTGGCTTCACTGCCCGACGGGGGCACCTTGGTGGTGACAACACACGGCGGAGCCACGCGAGTGGCCCTGGCCAAATTGCTCGGTCTGCCCGAATCGCTGTGGCGCACCCTTTCCGGGCTTTCCAATTGCCATTGGTCAGTGGTGGAAACGTCACAGTTGGCGGTGGACGGAGCCGAAACTGGGCACTGGCGGTTGCTCGAACACAACGTTGGAACTCTGCCGCAACCGTATGAAGCACCTGAAGATCTTGCCGAACCGGTGGAGGATTAGACCCCCAGAACTCGCCGATTTGGCACTACGCCAAAACGTGTTCTAGGATAGACAGGTTGCTTCAGCCAAGACCGACAGGTCAAGGAAAAAGCATCAAGGCAATAAAGAGTTTGGGGCTGTGGCGCAGCTGGTAGCGCACCTGCATGGCATGCAGGGGGTCAGGGGTTCGAGTCCCCTCAGCTCCACCAAACACATCGAAGAGTGGCAACATTGAATCGGTGGTTTATAACTAAATATCAATAAGTTTTGGGGCTGTGGCGCAGCTGGTAGCGCACCTGCATGGCATGCAGGGGGTCAGGGGTTCGAGTCCCCTCAGCTCCACCAAGACTAAATCCGGGCATCTATTCGTAGGTGCCCGGATTTTTTTCGTAGGGCAGCACCAAAGCCGTCCGATTGTTTTCGGGGGTTAGTTGGACCGGCCTCCAGTCCGAAGCTGACTCTGTTTGAACCAGCAGATCATGCGGTTTTCTCGCTACTTTCCTCGCCTCAGCTGCTGTTTGGAATCGGAGAATCGCCTTATCTGCTGTTTCAAATCTCAACCGGGTCCACACCTGTCAGTGCCGCCAACCGACTCAGATTCACCGACTCCGTGCGGGTAGTGAAAGAATGATTGCGTGTCCACGCCAGAACCTGCCCCCATCCCCGCTGCCCGGAGCTACGAAGCGGTACTCACCAGCATCGAAGCTGACCTTCGTGACGGAAAGATCAAGGTAGGGGATCAGCTTCCGGGTGAGCGTGCGCTGGCCTTGACGCATGGAATCTCCCGTGCGTCCGTCCGGGACGCCATCCGTGTCCTTGATGTGATGGGCGTAGTGCGAACTGGAGTGGGCTCGGGGCCGCAGTCCGGCGCTGTGGTAATTGCCAATCCCATGGCCGGCTTAGCTGCCACGCTCAGACTGCATATGGCGACCAATCACTTTCCCGTGGCAGACATCGTCCAGACCCGCATCATGATGGAGACCTGGGCGGCGGTGGAGGGAGCCGGCCGGCCACGAGACGCCGGGCAGGAAGAATCGCTGCACAAGCTCATTGCAGCCATGGCAGCCCCGGATCTGGATAGGGAAGAATTCCACGTCCTGGACGCCGCTTTCCATGTGATGCTGAGCTCGCTCGCTGGCAATGCGGTCATTACAGCCATGATGGAGTCCCTGCGCCAGGCGATCCAAAGCTACGTCAGTGCCGCGATAGATAACGACACCATGTGGGATGCGATGGTTCCCTCCTTGCGCGCCCAACACAGTGAAATTCTGGCCGCTGTCTTGGCCGACGACGGGGTCCGTGCCGCCAGCGCTCTCAAGGACCACATTGAGTGGTTCCACTCGCAGACTCACCCCATGTAATAGCTGTCCTAGGCAAGAACCCCCGCAGAAACAGACACAGAACCAGCAAAGAAAAGTAGAGCTCATGACAGCAGATAGTTTGCGATGCCCGTGCAATAGCGGGGAGATCCTAGGAAATTGCTGTGCTCGCTACTTGGGTACTGACAACAGCCCGGGCTTGGACACTCCGGGCGAAAACAGTCAGGGCCTAGCCCCGGCGTTCCCACCCACTGCCGAGGCGCTGATGCGCTCACGCTTCAGCGCCTTCGCCCTCGGCGATGCGCACTACCTTTTGCGCACCTGGCACCCGGATGAGCGCCCGGATTCGCTGGAACTGGACCCAGATCAGCAGTGGTACCTGCTAGAAATCCTGGGCACCCAACGCGGTGGCCCCTTTGATAACGACGGTGTGGTCAGCTTCCGCGCGCATTACCGCTCTGCAGCCAACCGGAAGCTGCGGGATTCCTTCACGGAAACCAGCAGCTTCACAAAAGTTGGCAAACAATGGCTGTACGTCAAAGCCTTAGAGCTAAAGCCTTAGAGATACAGCCTTAGCGACTCAGTACTCTTCCTCTTCGGCTGGGCCAGGTTCGGTTTTGGGCGGTGCTGTATGAGAGCCGCCTGCCGATACTGATGCGGCTTCCTGCTCGGCCAATGCGCGGCGGGCATGCAAAATATCGCCAATGAACCAGTCATACAGCAGCACGCCAATGACACCACCAATGAGTGGACCCACAATTGGCACCCAGAAGTACCAGCTGAATGCGCCAGGCACCCCCGTGATGGTTCCCGGCAAGGCAACATCACCCCAGCCGGCCATCCAAGCGAATACGCGGGGACCAAAGTCACGGGCAGGGTTGATGGCGTATCCGGCGTTGGCGCCGAAGGACATGCCGATCGCGGCTACCGCGAAACCAATCATGAGCGGACCCAGATTAGCTTTGACGGCCATATTGCGCATATCGATGATGGCGACGATAAAGATGATCAAGAACGCGGTGCCCACAATTTGATCGATGAGCGGAATGGTCAGATTGCCCTTGAAATAGGGGGCTGGGAACGTGGCGAAAATGGAGAAGGTTGCCAGACCCCCGGCCTGGTCACGCTGAGTTTTTGAGGCCGTATTGAACGCGTCAATGGCATTGAAATACACCACATATAGTAGTGCGGCGGCGGCAAAGGCTCCTACCACTTGGGCCACAACGTAGGGAATGACCTTGTTCCACGCGAACTTTCGCCGGACGGCAAACGCCAGAGTTACCGCGGGGTTCAAGTGCGCTCCGCTGACACCGCCAGCAACATAGACGCCCAGGGCTACGGCCAAGGCCCAGCCCCATGTGATCAGTAGCCAGTCTCCGGCGGCCATGAAAATGGTGGTGTCAGTGGCGGCACGGCCACTGCCTGGAAGTGCCGCGACGGCCATGGCGACCACCCCGTCACCAAAACAAATCAAAACGAACGTGCCGAGGAATTCTGCGAGGAGTTCTCCCCACACGCCTCCCACGCGCTTAAGGCCGCTACCATCCCTGACGGTTCTGCGCAGCGGTGTGATCTCACTCATTTTTATCATCCTTCGAGTCGTCGATGACGGCGACGTATCTTTGACTTCAGGTGACTGCCTCCAGTATAAGTCCGTTGTGATTCTGGGCACCCGAACATAGGGAGCAACTTTTCGCGCAAATACGGCGCGGTAGAGTTGCCCCGTGAAGGAAAATAGTGGCGTAGAGGGCAGCACTTTTGATTTTGAGCAGTTGCGGAGGTTCCCTGACATTGAGGCGGAGAATCTGTTCGCTCACGACGCCACTGACGAACTGATCCTGCGGGAAGCCGTGGCTGCGCTGGAGACGTCCGACGGCGGACACCTCGCCGTGGTCGGAGACCGGTACGGGGCGCTGACCTTGGCTTCCGCAACGGTCCACGGACTCGCGGGCCTGCGGGTCCATCAGGATGGGCTCTCCGGTGAGCAGGCACTAGCCGCTAACGCTGAGCGGGCCGGCCTATCCGGGGCGTACACCTCGATGGCACTCGGGCCAGAGCTGTTCGCCAATGCTGCGGTGGTGTTGTGGCAACTGCCACGCAGCCTTGAAGAGCTGGCCGAAGTAGCCGAGCTGATCAGCGCTCACGCCGCCTCAGATGTGCAAGTTTTTGCTGGCGGTCGTATCAAACACATGACCCTGGCCATGAACACGGTTCTGGCGCAATACTTTTCATCCGTCGTCCCCGGCCGGGCCTGGCGCAAGTCTCGCCCGCTGACCTTGGCTGGCCCTCTTAGGGAGGCAACGGCGTCGAGCTTTCCGAAGCGGGAATTCCACGCCGAAGCCGGGCTCTGGCTCTGCGCCCACGGGGCAACATTTGGTGGCACCAAAATTGATGTCGGCACCCGATTCTTGCTCGAATTCATTCCGGAGATGCGCCCAAACGCAACCGTGGCCATTGATTTGGGCTCCGGTAACGGCACCATCTCCGCAGTGTTGGCGAAGGCGCGGCCTGAGCTGGCCGTTATCGCCACAGATCAGTCGGCTGCTGCGGTGGCCTCCACGGAAGCGACAGCAGCAGCTAACGGCCTCAGTGATCGGATCGAAGCGGTCCGCGATGACGCACTGGCCGGATTTGCCTCCGACTCGGCTGGATTGATAGTTCTCAACCCGCCCTTCCACGTCGGGGCCACCGTGCATGCCGGGATTGCGCACAAGCTTTTCGCCGCGGCCGCCCGTGTGCTGGCCCCGGGAGGCGAGCTGTGGTGCGTCTACAACCGTCACCTTGACTACAGGGGAGCCCTGGCCAAAGTGGTGGGACCGACCCGCGTAGCCGGACGGAACAGCAAATTCACGGTCACCGTTTCCACCAAGGCTCAACCGCCCCGAGTCTGAACCACGCAGGGACTGTATCCACAGAGACTGTATTAGAAAGCAGAACCCAAGTGCCACAGCCCGCCGTGGCGTGCACAACTCCCCGCCCGCAGCGATGTAATCTGACAGCTGAGGAATGGTTGGGGGACAGTATTACGCAGGCTGCTGGCAAACAACAGCAAATGATCGTCTCAAGGAGAAAATGTTGGGTGTTCCCGAGATGGTGGTGCCGCAGCGCCGCCGCGGCACAAATCTTCCCAAAATGGGGGATTTCAACCAGGCCGTAATCCTGGATTCCATCCGACGCTCCGAGGAGGGGCTCAGCCGGGTTGAACTGGCCGCCTCAGCAGGATTGGCTGCACAAACGGTGTCCAACATTTGCCGCCGCTTGCTCGATGCCGAACTGATCATGGAAGCCGGCAAGGAGACCTCAGGTCCCGGCAAGCCGCGCACAATCTTACGGCTGAACCCCCAAGGCATGTATGCC
This sequence comes from Specibacter sp. NPDC078709, assembly GCF_040686795.1. Classification (NCBI taxonomy): domain Bacteria; kingdom Bacillati; phylum Actinomycetota; class Actinomycetes; order Micrococcales; family Micrococcaceae; genus Specibacter; species Specibacter sp. NPDC078709. The sequence continues at coordinate 255,685 of NZ_JBFBLU010000003.1, read as the reverse complement.
ATTGGTATTCACATTGACCCGGCACTGACCAGCTACGCCTTGTTAGACGCCGTGGGCACAGTGCTGGTCTCGATTGATGAGCCCACCGATCTTTGTAGCACGCCGGAACAGGCAGTCGCCGCGATGGGCGCACAAATCCGCCAGATCATTGCCGAATCCGGCATTCCTGAGCAAAGGGTTGCAGGGGTTGGTGTTGCTACCCCTGGCCCCGTGGACGCCAGCAGTGGAACAGTGGTTGACCCGCCGCATATGACCGGCTGGAATAGGGTTCCCCTCCGGGACCTCTTGCGCGAATCAACGGGGCTACCAGTGGTCATGGACAAGGACGTCACCGCCTCTGCCGTGGCCGAGCTGTGGGCCGGAGCCGATGCGAGTGCAACAGACTTTGTGTTTGTCTACATTGGCACGGGTATCGGCGCCGGTTTGGTGCTCAATGATGAAGTGGTCCGCGGCGCCTCGGGCAACGTGGGCGAGATCGGACACATCATCACGGACCCCGACGGGCCACCGTGCGATTGCGGCCGCCGAGGTTGTGTCAAGGTCACCTGTATGCCTGAAACTCTGGTGGCACAGGCTCGGGCACTAGGCGGACTTCCTGCGCTGGCCGAAGGGGCCGTTCAGTCACTTCCGGAGGACATGGCAGCACTGGCGGAGGCCGCTGCAGCTGGGAACACGGCGGCTCAAGACGTGCTGGCACAATCTGCCCGACGGCTGGCAGGTGCAGTGTCGGTGTTGACTAACCTGTTGGATGTTGACCGGGTGGTTTTTGGTGGTCCGTTCTGGCCCGCTCTGGCACCCACCTACCTAGCCCAGATGCCGGCTCTGCTGACTCACCTCAGCGTCACGGACAGTGTTCATTCGGTGGATGTTGTGGGCACCATTGTGAACTCAGGGGAGGAAGCCTTCGGCGCGGCCTGCCTCGTCATGGAAAATGCGTTCAGCCCCAAGGCCGCCCAGCTGTTGTTGGACTCCAAGATCTAGTCCGGTAGTCGGGAGCCGGTACGTGGCGCGAACCAAGTAGCCGGCTGAGCCCGGTGGCCACGAAAAACTGACGCAGCCAGTGTGGCCAGCTGCGTCAGTTCATTCTTACCGTCGTGGAGGAGAGAACGGATCAGTCCGTTCCCTCCACGATCTCGCCAAAGGGAATGGCAGGATCTGTGTGCGCCTGAAGTACATGGGGAGTGCGAATGATGCGCACCCCATGATTCTTCTCGGCCACTGATTGCTGCAGCACGGGTCGGACGGTGGCAATAAAGTCCTCGTCTTTACCTTGCAGATAGGCTTCATACACTGCTGGCAACTGGCTCATGATCCTTACTGTAGTCCGCACCGTGCTTCCCTGGACAGGGGTGCATGGGAAGTTCTCCCCATTGCGCAGTCGCACTAGAATGTATGGACTGGTCTGTAGGATCATCCCTGACCCGTGTCCTTCGAAAGGCCCCATCACCGTGTTATCAACCAGCGTGAGCCCGACCCTCGACCAAGCAGAGCTGGCTCAGGCGCAGCAGGTGATCGGCAATATTTCCCGTAGCTTTGAGCACAAAGTGGTGGGACAGGCACGCTTGCGTGAAACACTTTTGATCTCCCTGATGACCGGCGGTCACGTCCTACTGGAATCCGTGCCGGGCCTGGCCAAGACCACAGCCGCACAAACTCTGGCCGAATCCGTCAGCGCCTTGTTCCACCGAATTCAGTGCACCCCTGATCTGTTGCCCAGTGACATTGTGGGAACCCAGATTTACGACGCCGCACAGGGCACCTTTGTCACTCAGCTGGGACCGGTTCACGCCAACATTGTCCTGCTGGATGAAATCAACCGTTCCAGTGCCAAAACGCAGTCAGCCATGCTTGAGGCCATGCAGGAACGTCAAACCACTATTGGTGGTCAGGTCCATCCGCTGCCGCAACCGTTTATGGTCATGGCTACCCAAAACCCTATTGAGCAAGAAGGCACCTACCAACTGCCAGAGGCGCAGATGGATAGGTTCATGCTCAAGGATGTGCTGGATTACCCCAGCCCGGTTGAGGAAGCTGAAGTGATTCGTCGCATTGATTCCGGGGTGTTCCTGGCCGCAGCAACACCGGGACCGGTAGCTAGCCTTGCGGACATTCGAGCTTTGCAGGACACCGTCAAAAAGGTGTATTTGGACCCGGCGCTGATCAACTACATTGTGGGCCTGGTCTACGTTACTCGCCACGCCGGCCAGTACATCGACCCAGCTCTGGCGAAGCTCATTGAATTTGGTGCCAGTCCTCGTGCCAGTATTGCCTTCACCCAAGCTGCCCGTGCCCTGGCACTGCTGCAGGGCCGCGACCATGTCATCCCCGAAGACATCAAATCGTTGGCCGATCGCGTGCTGCGGCACCGCATCATCATGGGCTTTGAAGCCGTGGCGGAAAACGTCGGCGTCGAAAAGGTGATCGCCGCCATCGTTGACTCAGTTCAAACGCCGTAGCCTGCTTATGACCACGTTGTTGACAGGTGTCAAAGCCAAAATGTATATCTTCGCCCACCGCCGTGCCCGCGGTGTGCTCGACGGCGAGTACGCCTCCATTTTCCGGGGCCGCAGCCTAGACTTCGATGACCTCCGAGACTATGTGCCCGGCGATGAGATCCGCGATATCGACTGGAAAGCAACGGCACGTGTAGGGACACCCTTGATCAAACGGTACGTCGCCACCCGCAGGCAGCAAGTTCTCTTTGTGGCCGATACCGGCCGCAATATGGCGGCAACCTCTCGCGGCGGTGACATCAAAAAGAACATTGCCGTCATGGTCATGGGCGTCATGGGTCTGCTGGCTACCCGGCATGGTGACTCCGTGGCGCTCGTTTACGGCGACGGTGGCACCACCTCCGCGTTGCCAGCCAAGGGCACCGAAAGTCATGTGGAGAATTTGCTGCGCCAGATGGACGGGGCCTCCTTGGCCCGCGGCTCCAGTGATCTGTGTGCACGGCTGGAATATGCAGCCTCCCACATCAAGACCCGCACCCTCATGGTGGTGATCGCCGATGAAGTCACTGCCGACGAGCGCTTGGCCAAGGTGCTGCGCAGACTCAAAGCCCAGCACGAAATCCTGTGGGTGGAAATTGCTGATGCCGTTCTGGCTGGAACTGACGCGGTCCACAGCGCGCACGGCACAGGAACAGATGTTGAGGGCATGGCGCAAGTGCTGCTCCTGCTCGCTAGCGAACCAGAGCTGGCCCGAAACTACGCTGACGCCGCCGCCGAACGAGCCCGGGGATTGGCCGAACTCTTGAAGTCCAACGGAATTGCTTCGAGCAGCATTGGCGCCTCAGCGCAGGTCATGAAGGAAGTCTTCGCCCTGTTGGAAAGGCATCGCCGTGCCCGCTGACGCGACGTTTTATGCACCCATCGGGTATTCAGTGTGGTGGCCCCTGCTGGGGGCGGCCCTGCTGATCTTGTGTGCTGGCACGGTGGCTTGGATCTGGATCGCCACCAAACCGCGAGCAAGCGCTGGGGTACCCCTGTTTGTGGCACCTCGGAACCCATCAAGTGTTAAGCAAAAGTACTGGGCGCTGATCGATGACATTCAACACCGGCACGACGCCGGCCAACTGGATGGGCGCTCAGCCCACCTTGAGCTGAGCCTCGCTGTGCGCACCTTTGTGCATGAGATGACAGGACTCAAAACTCAGCGGATGACCCTCGCTCAATTGCGAGAGCACCGGCTACCGTTGGCCGGGGACGCTGTGGAACGGTTTTATCCGGCCGAATTTTCACGGGTGGGCGAAGCCTACTCCGTGCCGGATTCGGCGCAGACAGCACGGGAGGTGGTGGCTCAATGGAACTGAAATTTTGGTGGCTGCTTCCAGTGGGGCTCGCCATCCTTGCAACCGTTGTGGTGCTTTTGTGGCGTCGGCGCGAGGAAACTGGCCTAGAGTTGCCGGTCGCCCACGCCGAACGGCTGACTGCGTTACCGGCTTATCAGCGCGCTGTGCGACGGCGGCGAAAGTGGCTCACCACCGCCGTGGCCGCCGTGGCGGTGCTGGCGGTGTCGCTGTTGGTGGCGGCTGCTCGGCCAGTGACCGAGCGCACCAGCATTCCCGAACAACTCAACCGGGACATCATCTTATGCCTGGATGTGTCCGGTTCCATGCTGGACACTGATGAGGCCATTGTCACCGTGTTTGCCAAGTTGGTGGAAAAGTTCAAGGGTGAACGGATTGGCCTAACCATCTTTGACTCCTCAGCTGTCACCGTCTTCCCGTTGACAGATGATTACGACTTCGTCGCCGAAGAGCTCAAGATTGCCCAAAAGGCTCTCAGCATTGACTCTTCGTCCTTTGAATATTTTGCTGGTACCTACGAGGCCGCTGGTTCTTCCCTGATTGGTGATGGATTGGCCAGCTGTATCAATGGTTTTCCTGCCGTGGGGGAGTCGGAGCGGTCTAGATCGATCATCCTTGCAACGGACAATCTCTTGGCGGGAAGACCGCTGTTCAGTTTGGCTGAGGCGACCTCATTGGCCCAAACAGCCAAGATCCGTATTTACTCTCTGAACCCCAACGACTATGGGACCAGCACGTTCTTTGGCAACGCAGCAGACGGCCTGAAAAAGACGTCTACGGCCACCGGCGGCGGCTACTTTGCTTTGGAGTCTGAGTCCGCAGTTCCCGAGATCGTTCAAAAAGTACAGACCACAGAAGCGGCCTTGCTCAAGGGTGCGCCGCAGCGCACCATCTTGGATAATCCGGGCTGGGCCTTAGGGGCTGCGCTGTTATCCCTTCTGGTCCTCGGGGCTGCGGGCTGGAGGCTCCGGCGATGACACTGCTCCCAATTTTGCCGCTCTGGCTCTACCTTTCTATTGCCGTCCTGCTCCTGGCTGGCGCGGTCACCCTCCTCATAAAGGGAGCCACCGCCGCCCGTTGGCGTTTTGCCGCCTTGGTGGTGCTGGTGTTGGTGGCCGGTGCCCGCCCCGGACTAGTGGGCGCCTCCGCCCCAGTGGCCAACACCGAGCTCAATGTGTACTTTGTGGTTGATGTGACACCCAGCGTCGCTGCCGAGGACTACAACGGAACGTCTCAGCGCCTTGAGGGCATGAAGAGTGATATCGCGGCTCTCGCCACCGAACTGGCCGGGGCACGCTTCTCCCTCATCTCCTTTGACAGCACTGCCAAGGTCACGTTGCCGCTGACCACCGATGCCACGGCACTGCAGACCATGACAGAGGTGCTTACCCCAAAATCTGCCTTCATCTCCAAGGGCAGCAGCATCAGTGTGGCGAACCAGTTGCTCGGGCAAAGGCTGGCCGCCGCGGCGGAAAGTCACCCTGAACGGCCCCGCCTGGTGTTTTATCTGGGGGACGGCGAACAGACCGCCGACGCTGCCCCCGAACCGTTCAAGGACAATACCGAACTCATCGACGGAGGTGCGGTGCTGGGCTATGGGACCGCCAGTGGTGGAAAGATGCGCGAGTACAGCTTCAGCAGCGATAGCCCCGGCCCCTACATTCTGGACAAGGCGGCCCAGTACAAGCCGGCCATCTCCAGCATTGATGAAAAGGCGCTAGCGGATATTGCCGCTGAGCTCAACGTTCCGTATGTGCACCGGGAACAGCCGGGGAACATTGCCGCGGCGTTGGGAAAGTCGGCGCCGAAGGTCTCCTCCTCAGCTGTCGATGGCATGGACTCCCGGTCTGGGGCGGGACGCATCGAGCTGTACTGGCTCTTTGCGCTGGCCGCTTTTGGTGTTGCCGGGTGGGAACTGCTCTCACTCAACTGCGCGTACCGTCAGTTACTGACCCCGGCCAAGGAGCGCTCATGATGAACCCTCAAGTGTTGGGCGATGCCGTCCAGTCCACAACGTCTCCGGCTGAATCTCGCGAGGCCGCCAAGGCAGAGGCCGCCGCGGTGGTGATCGCTGCCCGGGGCAGGCGGCGTAAACTGCTGCTCATCGCAGCCCCGGCCGTGCTGGTCACAGCTGTTGTAGCCCTGAAGTTGCTTAGTCTGCCACTGGCTGCTGGGCAAGCTGTCTCAGCGTATGACGCTGGCAGCGCCGATGGCACGGTCCGGGCCGGGCAAGCCATGGGGGTGCTGAACCTGGTGGAACGCTACAAGTCTCACTTCGCCGTGGGGGATGGGTATGTGCTGCGCGGGGACTTCACCCAGGCAAAAGAGGAATTTGCCACGGCCTTGGAACTGGTACCGGCACACGAGTCCTGCAAGGTCCGGGTGAATTTGGTGCTCACCCTGGAGAAGCTCGGTGAGGCACAGGAAAAAGCCGGGGACCCGGCGTCGGCCATGGAATTTTTTGCGCAAGGCAGCGAAACGGTGGCTCAAGCACCGCGGGACTGTTTCACCCCCAATAGTCCCAACAACGAGGACGGCGAGGGTGATGCGCTCCGCGAGGCGGCGCAACGCCTTCAGGAGAAGCAAGCTGGGGCCTCTGCCAGTGGCGAAGAGGGCCAAAAAGGTGAGGGCGAGTCTGAGCAGACCCCGCCGCCGCCGGCCAGCAAGATGGAGCAGTTGCAGGAAGCTGGGCAGAAGGCGCAGCGTGAACGCAGCAAGGGCGAGCGCCTCGATGAGATGCTCGAGGAGGATCCGCAACAGCATTCCAAGCCGTGGTGACGGGCGGCCCCAAGGCCCTGCCCCTAGGCCTGCAGGCCGGGTCCTAGCGCAGTCGCCAGAGTGCCGCGCCGCTCGCTGATGGTGCACTAATTTGGCGTAAAGAGTAAAAACTCTTCTAGTTCCGAACAAAAGAAGGGAAATATTCCGTAAAGTCGCGTCGTAATTCGATGGTTGGGTTGCGATGCCGGAAAGAGGGTGCATATAGTGGACGCACGTTAGTTCCTCAACGTGTGTCAGCGACCTTCGGATGAATCGAGGGTGTGGGTGCCCCCATGTGGGTCTGACATTTGCTCGCGGACCAAGCCACTGAATGCGCAATTATGCGTAGCCTGCGCTTGCTTGCCGCTGCTTTCTTCGAAAATGTGATCGTTGCAGCCATGTGGTGTTCTAGAAGCCTGTGGTGGCAACGGCCAACCCATCCTCAAGGACCCCAGCAAATGTCTCCTCCGACCCTGATACAGGTGTCGGCGCAAGCAGCACGCAGCGCGCCGATTGCCCTCTCCTACGAACTTTTCCCACCCAAGAACGATGCCGCCGAGGCCACATTGTGGGACACCATCCGCGAATTGGAAACCACCAATCCGGACTATGTCTCCGTTACCTACGGGGCCAACGGCAGCAACCGGGACACAGCTGTTGAACTGCTCCACCGGCTCCTGAACGAAACCTCCCTCTTGCCACTGGCGCACTTGACGTGTGTGGGGAACACGGCCGATGAACTGGCTGAAATCATCTCTGAGCTGTTGGATCACGGTGTCCGCGGCATCCTGGCTCTCCGCGGGGATCTGCCGCAGACACAGACCGGACCCACTGAACCAAGAGCCGGATCACTGAACTACGCCCAGGACCTGATTGAACTGATTCGCCGCGTGGAACAGCGCCGCTCGGCGTTGCTGTGTGCTGGCAAGGTGGCCATTGGTGTGGCAGCTTATCCGGCACGGCACCCGGAATCGCCCTCCATTGAACATGATGTGGAAGTGTTGTTGGCCAAGCAGCATTCTGGTGCTGACTTCGCCATCACCCAAGTGTTTTTCCACGCGGACCAATACAAGGACCTCGTCACCCGGGCCCGCCGCGCTGGCGTGAGCATTCCGATCATTCCCGGTGTCATGCCGTTGACCAGTCTGCGACGGGTTCAGCGCCTAAGTAACATAACCGGGGTTGAGCCCAGTGCCAAACTCCTAGATGATCTGGGCCGCGCCGATGACGCAGCGCAGAGCCGGAAAATTGGTGTCAAGGCCACCGTAGATCTTGCTCGAGCAGCCTTGGACGCTGGAGCTCCGGGCCTCCACCTGTACACCTTCAACGAGCACGCAGCAGCTCTAGAAGTACTAGAGGAACTCCAACTGCTGCGCCCAGGGCGCCCGTCCGTAGGGCCTCGAGCCAGAGCATCCCGCTTAGTGCGGGCCTAACTTCAGCGCCACATCGCAGCCACTTTTACCTTTTTGTCTTTGAAATCTTTGTCTTTGAAATCTTTGTCTTAAAAATCTAAGGAAACTTACATGTCAAACACCTCTGCATTCCCCGCCGCCTCCCTGCTGGGCTACCCCCGCATTGGCCGCCGCCGCGAACTAAAGAAGGCCATCGAGGGATTCTGGGCTGGCAAGATCGACGCCACCGAGTTGGATGCCGCAGCCAAGGAAATTCAGTTGGGTACCGCCCGCCGTCTGGCCGAGCTAGGCCTGAACGAAGTTGCAGCCATTCCCGGCACCTTCTCTTACTACGATCAGGTACTGGACGCCATCACCCACATCGGCGCCGTTCCGGCCCGCTTCGGTGAACTGCGTAACGCCGATGGCCAGCTGGACATCAACGCCTACTTCACCTTGGCTCGCGGCACGGTTGAGCAGCAGCCGCTGGAAATGACCAAGTGGTTCGATACCAACTACCACTACTTGGTGCCGGAGATTGGCCCGGAAACCTCCTTCTCACTCACCTCAACCCGCGTGGTGGAGCAGTTCGAATACGCTCTGGCCAACGGCTTCGAGACCCGCCCGTACCTGGTTGGTCCCGTCACGCTCTTGCTGTTGAGCAAGGCTAGCGATGAAGCTCCGGCAGATTTCAACCCACTTTCCCGCCTGGAAGACGTTCTCCCGGTCTACGCTGAACTGCTGAGCCGCCTCGGTGCAGCCGGTGCAAGCTGGGTTCAGCTGGATGAGCCGGCTTTGGTGGCCGATCAGGATGTGCCCGTTACCGAAATTCAGGCTGCCGTTGCGCGCAGCTACGAGGTCCTCGGAGCAGTTGCCGGCCGCCCGCAGATCCTTGTCTCCACCCCGTTTGGCGCACTGCGCGAATTGCTGCCCACCTTGGCTGGCGCACCCATCGAGGCTCTGCACATTGACGCGTTCAAGGGTGCCGTACCTTCCGCTGCGGAGCTGGTCTTGCTGGCAGGTAAGACTGTGGTTGCCGGTGTAGTGGATGGTCATAACATTTGGCTCAACGATCTGGCCGAATCGGCTGCCCGTTTGGATACCTTGAAGGCTGCCGGCCTCACGGTCACCGTCTCCACCTCCACCTCCACCCAGCACGTCCCGCATGACGTCACCGAGGAAACCGCGCTGTCGGAAGAACTGCGCAGCTGGTTGGCGTTCGCAGACCAGAAGGTCACCGAAGTGGTGACGCTGGCAGCGCACCTTGCGGACCCGGCGTCGTCCGCTGCCGCCATTGCCCAAGCCTCCGCCATCATTGCCTCCCGCTCCGAAGCAGCAGGTGTCAAGCGCCCCGAGGTGCGCGCCCGCCTGGCCGCCCTGACCCCGGCCGACTTCAACCGCTCCGCCTACGAGGTACGCGAGGCGGCACAACAAGCCGCGTTGGCACTGCCGCCGCTGCCCACCACCACCATCGGGTCCTTCCCTCAGACCGGGGAAATCCGCTCGGCCCGTGCCCGCGCCAACAAGGGTGTCATCACCTCGGACGAGTACACCACGCTGATGAAGGATGAGATCAAGCGCGTAGTTGAGTTGCAGGAAGAGTTGGACTTTGACGTGCTGGTGCACGGCGAGCCCGAGCGCAACGACATGGTTCAGTACTTTGCCGAGAACCTCGAGGGCTTTGACGTGACGGTCCATGGCTGGGTTCAGTCGTACGGCAGCCGCTGCACCCGTCCCTCCATCCTCTGGGGCGATGTCACTCGCGAGAAGGCCATCACGGTTTCGTGGGCCGAATACGCGCAGTCACTGACCAGCAAGCCCATGAAGGGCATGCTTACAGGCCCGGTCACCATTCTGGCGTGGAGCTTTGTCCGCGACGATCAGCCCTTGGGTGACACTGCCAACCAGGTGGGCTTGGCGCTGCGTGATGAGATTGCGGATCTGGAAGCCGCTGGCATCAAGATCATCCAGGTCGATGAGCCTGCCCTGCGCGAACTGCTCCCGCTGCGCCGCGCAGACCAGGGTGCTTACCTGGATTGGTCAGTCAATTCCTTCCGCCTCTCCACGGCCGGTGCAGCAGACGCCACCCAGATCCACACCCACCTTTGCTACTCAGAGTTCGGTGTCATCATCGACGCCATCGATGGACTCGATGCCGATGTGACCTCCATTGAAGCTGCCCGCTCACGCATGGATGTTGTCAACGATCTGGAAGCACACGGCTTTGGCCGCGGTGTTGGTCCCGGCGTCTATGACATCCACAGCCCCCGCGTTCCCGGCCAGGCCGAGGTCACCGAACTGCTCGGCACCGCCGTCAAGCACGTGCCGGTCCGTCAGCTCTGGGTCAACCCGGACTGTGGTCTGAAGACCCGCGGCTACGTCGAGACCGAAGAGTCCCTGCGCAACCTGGTCAAGGCCACCAAGGAAGTCCGCGCCCAGCTCGCCGTCTCCCATACGCACTAGTAGTAGCTTCCCTAGTACTACCAGCGCCACAAGCTTCGCCACCAGCGCCCCGGGCCATCCCATCAGGAATGTCCCGGGGTGCTGTGCTGTCAGTAGCCGAAGTGTATTACCGGCCGGTAACCCCAAGGATCTGAAGAGGGGTAGATTAATGCCATGAGCGTACAAGAGAGCGTGGCGGCGGCCCGGACAGTCTTCAAGAGCGGTGTTAGCAAGCCTCTGGCCTGGCGGCTGCAGCAGCTGCGGGCCATGAACAGCATGCTTGTTGAGCACCTGGACGACTTCACGGCCGCCCTCGCCGCAGATCTCGGCAAGCACCCGGCAGAAGCATGGCTGACCGAGCTGGGCTTTCTCACCTCAGAGATTGCCCACACCATCAAGCACCTCGAAGGTTGGTTGAAGCCACGCAAGGCTCCTGTGCCCTTGGTACTGCAGCCGGCCCGGGCCACGACGGTACTTGAGCCGCTCGGCGTCGTGTTGGTCATTGCGCCGTGGAATTACCCCATCCAGCTGCTACTCGCCCCCATCATTGGTGCCCTCGCAGCCGGCAATACCGTAGTGGCCAAGCCCAGCGAGATGGCGCCCGCCAGCTCGGCCGCGCTGGCCCGGTGGATCCCTGACTACCTCGAGGGTGCGGTGACCATCGTGGAGGGTGGCGTGCCGGAGACCACCGAGCTGCTCGAGGAACGCTTCGATCACATCTTCTACACGGGTAATGGCCGCGTAGGGCGCATCGTGATGGCCGCCGCCGCAAAGCACTTGACGCCGGTGACGCTGGAGCTGGGCGGAAAATCGCCCGTCTACATTGACGAGTCCGTGGACATGGTTGCTGCCGCGCGCAGGATCGTCTGGGGCAAATTCATGAACGCCGGGCAGACCTGTGTGGCCCCGGACTACGTCATGGGTACCGACGCGGCGCTTGCCAAGCTCGCCAAAGAACTGCCGCTGGCCATCGAGGACCTCTATGGAGCTGATCCGGCGCACAGCCTGGCATACGGCCGGATTATCAATGACAGCGCCTTTGCCCGGCTCACCGGTCTCTTGGCCCAGGACCTTGCGGACGACGCCGGATCGGCTCTCGTCAGTGGGGGGAGTTCGGACGCGGGCACCCGCTACATTGAACCAACAGTGCTCTATGTGGACGCCGAGGCGCAGCTCATGGACGCGGAGATCTTCGGCCCTGTGCTGCCACTGCTGACTGTTGGCTCGGCCGATGAGGCTATTGCGTTCATCACTGGCCGGGACAAGCCGTTGGCTCTGTATGTCTTCAGCGAAGATGAAGGCGTCCGGGCGGACTTCATGTCACAAACATCATCCGGCGCCCTGAACTTCGGGGTCCCCGTGGCGCATGTTTCCGTTCCTGGCCTGCCGTTTGGTGGGGTGGGGGAGAGCGGCATGGGAAGCTACCACGGGCGGCTCTCGGTCGAGGCCTTCTCCCACCACAAGGCTGTGCTGGATAAGCCGCTATCCCCGGACACGCTCTCGCTGATCTACCCGCCGTACGGGGCTGTCAAGAAGCAGCTCATCAAACGATTTGTGGCGCCGGCGAAGAAGTCCAAGAAGCCGACGACGGCCTGAAACGCGGCCACCTAAAACGCTGAGGACCCGCGGCACTAACGTTCTAAGCCCGTTACGGCTTCGGGTCCACGTGGCTGGTGCCGGTGACCTCAGCCAGCATGCTGGCTAGTTTGTCCACGAACACCTCCACCCGGGCTGTGCGGCTGTCGTTGATGAGCAGGGCAAAGATATTACGGGCCAGCCGGATCTCCGGGACATCCAAGACCACCACGTTCTCAGCCCGGCCCTGCAGCGCCAGTTCGGGAACCAGTGCTGCGCCCAAGCCCACGCCCGCGAGTTGCAGGCTGGCGTTGAAATCGTCACTGTAGACGGCTACGCGCGGATGCAGATTGCAGCTGGCAAACAGTCGTTCGATCACGGCAGCATCGCTGGTGCCTGGGTGGTGCATGATCCATGGCATGTCAGAGAGTTGCGCGGCCTCCATGACCGAGCCGGGTTGGATGCCCCAGGATTTCGGCAGCACCACCCTGAAGTTGTCGTCGCCGATCCATTGCCGGTTAAGGCTGTGCGGCCACGCCAGCCCGGATTGGCCCACCTGATACACCAAAGCCACATCAAGTTCGCCGCCTGTGCGCAGACCAACAATGGTCTGCTGCGGCTCGCCGACCGAGACATGCAAGTTGATCCCGAGCTCTGGCCATTGCGGGCTGGCCAGTAGCCGCGGCAACACATGGGTAGCTAGGGAGGGGAAGATGCCCAGTCGCAGTTCCTGACCCGTGCCCTCCTCTGTCTTGGCGCTCGCAGCCAGCAGTGCGTCAATATCTGTCAGGACCTTGCTCGCATGCCGCGCCATGACTAGGGCTGCGTCAGTTGCTTGCACGCTGCGGGCCGAGCGCTGGAAAAGCTGTACTCCGCTGTCTCGTTCCAAGGTGGCCATCTGTTGTGAAACGGCCGACGCCGTGTACCCCAGTCGAGTGGCAGCCGCGGCAAAGGAACCGCGGTGCACCACTTCTAGCAGGGTGCGCAGGTGCAGGGGGTTGATCACAGGTGGCCCTCTTTCTGCCAAACAGTCTCTGCAGAGTCGCTGCCGAATGGGCAGCTTGCAGGGAAGCTATAGCTTCCCTGCAAGCATAGACGGGCATAAGCGGGCAGGTGGGGACGCGCTCGGACAGGTAGCTACGCGAAGCTACTGGCTCCTAGCAGAGTCATCCAGCAGTGCTGAAAACTCGTGGCGCAACCACAAGTGGCCACAAGTATCGACACGCCGGAAAACTAGACACGCCACACATTAATTTGTGGCTAAGTACTCCACAGCCTGTGGACAGAGAGGTTTAAACCTTGAGTTTTGGCGCTTTTAAATCTTCCGGCCTGTGGATGACGGGTGCATAAAATGACAAAGGTGTAATACATCATGTTGGGGTCTTTCGCTGGCGCGTGCACTAGATGTAGTATTGAATCATCGAATACAGCAGTTTGGGTTGATGCCCGAAAACACTGGCGAGGCCGTAGCGGAAGCTGTCAGGCCCCATAGGCAGTGAGCGAGCCCCGGCGGGGCAGGAACGCTAAATTTTAAAGAATAGTTTTATGAAAAAGGGGAACTCGATCATGACCGTTACGGTTTACACCAAGCCTGCATGTGTCCAGTGCAATGCCACGTACCGCGCCTTGGATAAAAAGGGCATCACTTACCAGAGCGTGGATATCTCCACCGATCCGCAAGCGCTGGAGCACGTTCTCAGCTTGGGCTACCAGCAGGCGCCTGTTGTGATCACTGACGCTGACCACTGGTCAGGTTTCCGCCCGGACAAGATTGCCGAACTGGCTGCCGCCGTCGAAAGCGCCAGCGTAGCGTAATTGATACCGCAGGCCAGCTGCCTGTGGGATCATCATTAGTTCCCGTGCATCACGCACACGAGTGGGGCTGGTTCACAAGAATGGCCAGTCCTACAACCGCAAGTAAGTAGTTGGAAAGCGAAAGCCATGTCAGCGATTGCAGCAGAAGCCGCAGTAGCTCAGATAACTTCTCGAACCACCAGCAGCCGGCTGATTTATTTTTCTTCGGCCTCCGACAACACTCACCGTTTCATTGTGAAACTGGGGGTGGAAGCGGCCCGGCTGCCGATATATACCCACGAAGAAACCCTCCTGGCACAAGAGCCATTTGTCTTGGTCCTACCCACCTATGGCGGGGAGAACCGGCTGGGGGCAGTACCAAAGCAAGTCATCAAGTTCCTCAACGTGGAACAAAACCGGATGTTGATCCGCGGCGTCATTGGCGCGGGAAACACCAACTTCGGCGAAACGTATTGCCTCGCCGGTGACATCGTCGCCGAGAAGTGCAAAGTACAGCATTTATACCGTTTTGAACTCATGGGAACGTCTGCGGACGTCGATCGGGTTCGTGAAGGATTGGAAGAATTTTGGACACGATTGTCTCAGACCAAGAAGTTGCAGTGAAGGCATCGAAGGAGATGCCCGCAGCCTGGGAGGGCATGGGCTACCACGAGCTGAACGCCATGCTCAACCTGTACAACTCCAAGGGTGAAATCCAGTTCGACGCGGACAAGGCCGCCGCCCGGCAGTACTTCCTGCAGCACGTGAACAACAACACCGTGTTCTTCCATGACCTGGAAGAAAAGCTGGAATACCTGGTGAAGAACGAGTACTACGAGCGCGAGACGCTGGATCAGTACACGATGAACTTCACCCGTGAGCTGTTCCAGCGCGCGTACAAGAAGAAGTTCCGCTTTGAAACCTTCTTGGGCGCGTTCAAGTTCTACACCTCTTACACGCTGAAGACGTTCGACGGAAACCGCTTCCTTGAGCGCTACGAAGACCGTGTGTGCATGGTTGCCCTGCACCTGGCCCGCGGTAACGAAGAGCTAGCCAACAGCATCGTCGATGAAATCATCGACGGCCGCTTCCAGCCGGCAACCCCCACCTTCCTGAACGCTGGCAAGGCACAGCGCGGCGAGCTGGTCTCCTGCTTCCTGCTGCGTATCGAAGACAATATGGAGTCCATTGGCCGCTCCATCAACTCCGCACTGCAGCTGTCCAAGCGCGGTGGCGGCGTGGCGTTTGCGCTGACGAACATCCGCGAAGTGGGTGCACCCATCAAGCAGATCGAGAACCAGTCCTCCGGCGTCATCCCCGTGATGAAGCTTCTCGAAGACAGCTTCTCCTACGCCAACCAGCTCGGCGCACGCCAGGGTGCAGGAGCCGTGTACCTGCACGCCCACCACCCCGACATCAACCGTTTCCTGGACACCAAGCGCGAGAACGCCGATGAGAAGGTCCGCATCAAGACCCTCTCCCTGGGCGTTGTCATCCCCGACATCACCTTTGATTTGGCCAAGCGCGACGAGGACATGTACCTGTTCTCGCCGTACGACGTCGAAAAGGTTTACGGCGTGCCGTTCTCCGACATCTCGGTCACCGAGAAGTACTACGAAATGGTGGACGACGCCCGGATCAAGAAGACCAAGATCAAGGCCCGCGAGTTCTTCCAGACCCTCGCCGAGATCCAGTTCGAATCCGGTTACCCGTACATCATGTTTGAAGACACGGTGAACCGCGAGAACCCCATCGAGGGCAAGATCATCATGAGCAACCTGTGCTCGGAGATCCTGCAGGTTTCAGCGCCTACAACGTACAACGACGACCTCTCCTACGCCGAGACCGGCAAGGACATCTCCTGCAACCTAGGCTCATTGAACATTGCCAAGGCCATGGATTCCCCCGACTTTGGTGCCACGATCGAAACGGCCATCCGCACCTTGACCGCTGTCTCGGACATGTCAAACATCACCAGCGTTCCCTCCATCGCCAAGGGTAACCGCCAGTCGCGCGCTATTGGCTTGGGCCAGATGAACCTGCACGGCTACCTTGCCCGTGAGCGCGTCCACTACGGATCCGAAGAGGGTCTGGACTTCACTAACATCTACTTCTACACGGTTGTGTACCACTGCATCCGTGCATCGAACCTGTTGGCGATTGAGAACGACTCCACGTTCATCAACTTCGAGAACTCGAAGTACGCTTCGGGTGAATTCTTCGACAAGTACACGGACCAGGAATGGCTGCCGCGGACCGCCCGGGTTGCCGAGTTGTTTGAGGGCATGCACATCCCCACCCAGGACGATTGGCGTGCGCTGAAGGCTTCCGTCATGGAGCACGGCATCTACAACCAGAATCTGCAGGCTGTCCCGCCCACCGGTTCCATCAGCTACATCAACAACTCGACCTCCTCGATCCACCCGATCGCCTCCATGATTGAGATTCGCAAGGAAGGCAAGCTGGGTCGCGTCTACTACCCCGCCCCCTACCTGACGAACGACAACATCGAGTACTACAAGGATGCGTACGAGATCGGCTTCGAGAAGATCATCGACACCTACGCCGCTGCCACGCAGCACGTGGACCAGGGCCTGTCCCTGACGTTGTTCTTCAAGGACACCGCCACCACGCGCGACATCAACAAGGCTCAGATCTACGCCTGGCGCAAGGGCATCAAGACCATCTACTACATCCGTCTCCGCCAGCTCGCGCTGGAAGGGACCGAGGTGGAGGGTTGCGTCTCCTGCGCTTTGTAGTAGGAATTGTATCAAGTTAGTCACTAGTTTTTAGGTTAGTTTGTGCATAACTGAAGAGCACGACGGCGGGTGAGTCCCCGCCGTCGTGTCTTTGGCTTAAGATTGTTTTGGCCCTTCGTGGCTACCAAAGATTTATACAAGGGAGAGAAGCACCCATGACACCGGACAAGCTGAAGTTGGCGAGCCACGTAAAGGCCATCAACTGGAACCGCATTGAGGACGATAAGGACGTTGAAGTCTGGAACCGCCTGTGCAACAACTTTTGGCTGCCGGAGAAGGTGCCGCTGTCCAACGACGTCCAGTCCTGGGCTACCCTGACGCCGGAAGAACAGCTGCTCACCATGCGCGTGTTCACCGGCCTGACCCTGTTGGACACCCTGCAGGGCACCGTGGGTGCCGTGTCGCTGATCCCTGACGCCATCACCCAGCATGAGGAAGCCGTCTACACGAACATTGCGTTCATGGAATCGGTGCACGCCAAGAGCTACTCCTCGATCTTCTCCACGCTGGCCTCCACGAAGGAAATTGACGAGGCTTTCCGCTGGTCGGTAGAAAACGTGAACCTGCAGAAGAAGGCTCAGATCATTGAGTCCTACTACTACGGTGACGATCCGCTCAAGCGCAAGATTGCCTCCACCTTGCTGGAGTCCTTCCTGTTCTACTCGGGCTTCTACCTGCCCATGTACTGGTCCTCACGCGCCAAGCTGACAAACACCGCTGACTTGATCCGTTTGATCATTCGCGATGAGGCCGTGCATGGCTACTACATTGGCTACAAGTACCAGAAGGGCTTGGAGCAGGTTTCAGACGAGCGCCGCGAAGAGCTCAAGGCCTGGACCTTCGAGCTCATGTTTGAACTCTACGAAAACGAAGTTCAGTACACGCACGACCTCTACGACTCCGTTGGCCTGGCCGAGGACGTCAAGAAGTTCCTGCACTACAACGCCAACAAGGCGCTCATGAACTTGGGCTACGAGGCCATGTTCCCGGCCGCGGTCACCGACGTGAACCCGGCCATCCTCTCGGCCCTGTCGCCGAACGCTGACGAGAACCACGACTTCTTCTCCGGGTCAGGTTCCTCCTACGTCATCGGCAAGGCAGTCAACACCGAAGACGACGACTGGGACTTCTAACCCCTCTCCGAAGTTCCGGTCTAAGCGCCTGATAGAAGGCCCGAATCTGCGTGTAGCTCGCAGATTCGGGCCTTTTTAGTGCCCTCCTTGAAAGGTGCGGGAGCAGTCTCTTAGGCCATGCGGACTCGGCAGAAAACTGAATTAAACTAATTTAGCCATATGATGGATAAATTAGTGAAGAAGAGCGGTAGTTCACTTATGCTGATGTATCTACAGGACAGCATTTCGTTGTCATAAACATAAGGGAGTACGGGTCATGAGCGAATCAAGTCAGCTTGGAAAACCAACAGGAGCTTTCATTGGCGCATCGTGGATTGCGTTGGGGTTGGGAATGGGCGTCTACTTTGTAGGCCTCTGGAACGCCAAGATGGAACTGAACGAGAAGGGTTTCTACCTCACGGTGTTCCTGTTCGGGCTTTTTGCCGCAGTGTCGCTGCAGAAGGCAGTGCGCGACCGGGCCGAAGAAATCCCCGTGACACCCATTTACCTGGGCATCGCCTGGTTTGCGTTGCTGGCGGCACTCCTGCTGCTTGCCATTGGTCTCTGGAATGCCGAGCTGCTGTTGTCGGAGAAGGGTTTCTACGGCATCGGATTCGCTATGAGTTTGTTCGCGGTCGTGGCGGTCCAGAAGAACATCCGGGACCTTGCTGCCCACCGAGCGGTCTATCCCGATCAGGGTCCGAAGCCGGGGAACAGGCTCCTAGAAAATCTCGAACCGTAAAAAGAATCAACCAAAAGAGGAAACGACGGTAGCCGCACCAGTAACAAGGATGTGGAATTGATACCGTGAAGTCTATGAAAGAGGAAAACATCCACGCGCATCAAAGTGCCGCGGCAGCCCGATTCGTGCGCGATGCCGCGGCTGCTGTGCGTCCGGGGAAAATCATCGGGCCGCGCGATTCCGGCGACGCCTGGGTTGAGGGAGACGCCGGGAAGTTCTGGGGCACGTTTGGCTCCGCCGGTCTCTTAGTGTTCGACGCCGAACGCGGAGTCTTGCTGCAACACCGGGCCCTCTGGTCTCACCATGGCGGCACGTGGGGCCTTCCCGGGGGAGCCCTTCACAAGGGTGAAAGTGCCGTGGATGGTGCGCTGCGCGAATCGTGGGAAGAAGCGGGGGTGCCGCGCGAGAACGTGGAGCTGCTGTTCACATCGGTCTACGACGTGGGCTACTGGCGTTACACCACTGTGGTGGTCAAGGCCGTGGTCCCGTTCGAGGCCGTCATCAGTGATCCCGAGAGCCTTGCCCTGGAATGGGTCATGCCCGAGGACGTTGCCCAACGCCCGCTGCACCCAGGCTTCGCTGCGGCGTGGCCCGAGCTCCGGCGTCGTTTGTTGGCATGAATTTGTTACGGTGACCTCATGACTGAGAATTCAATCACCCCACCCGCCGAGCCGGTGTGGCTGCGCCGCCACCAGGACGTGGTGGCCGCAGCGCTGGATGCGCAGACGTTTTCCTCCCATGTGTCGGCGCATTTGAACGTGCCCAACGGCATGGATGGTGCGGAACACACCCGCTACCGAGCCGTGGTGGATAAGTACATGAGCCCCCAGCGCTCCGCGGAGCTGGAACCGATGTGCCGCGCAGTGGCAGTAGAGCTCATCGAGGAACTTACAGACGGCGAGAGCGTTGACGTGGTGGGCGGATTTGGTCGCCGCTTCGCCGTTCGCGCACAAAGCCGATGGTTAGGCTGGCCGGCCGCATTGGAAGAACCGCTGCTGCAGTGGATGTCTGACAACCACGACGCCACCCGTTCAGGCGACCTTGCCCAGACCACGGAAATTGCCCGACGCTTCGATGCGATTATCACCGATCTGGTCAACACCCGCCGTATGGGGCGGATCGGCGGCCGCGGCACTGCCCTTGACCCCACCGACGAGCTCGCCCATGACTTTGTGGGCAACGTTCCGTTACTGGCCACCGAGATTGTCAGCATCCTGCGCAACTGGACCGCGGGGGATCTGGGCACCATTTCCCGCTGCGTGGGCACCGTTGTGAACCACCTGGCTCAGCATCCAAAGCTCCAAACGGAACTACGCAACCGACTCGACGATCACGCGTTTATTGATGCTGCCCTGGATGAGATGCTGCGCATAGACAATCCCTTCCTATCCAACAGGCGTAAAACCACCACCGAGGTCACTGTGGGCGAGCACCATCTTGCCGCCGGGCAACGCGTCTACCTGGATTGGGTCTCGGCCAACCGGGATCCGGAGGTTTTCGGTGACCCGGATGCATACCGGCCCGAAGAAAATGCGGACAAGAATGTGGTTTACGGACTAGGCAAACACGTCTGTCCAGGTCGCGATTTGTCCACCATGGAACTGCGTGCCGCCACCACCGAACTGTTGGCGCGGACAACGGCCATTGTGCCCGCGCCGGGGCAGGAGAATGTTCGTGAGACCATTCCGCTGGCAGGCTTTCGCAGCGTGCATGTGATCCTGCACAAGCAGTAAAGCTTCGAGAAAGCTTCGAGTCGCAGCCTGGCGCCCGCCTAGTTCAGCCCGCCTAGTTCAGCCGGCTTAGTTCAGCCCCAGAATTTCGATGGTCTGTTCCCGCATATCCATTTTGCGCACCTTACCTGTGACGGTCATGGGGAATTCGTTCACGGCGAGCACATAGCGCGGGATTTTGTGGCGGGAGAGGTGGCCCTGGCAGTAGGCGGCGATGGCTGCGGCATCCAGCGGCGTGGCACCGGGCTTCATGAGGAGCCAGGCGCACAGTTCCTCGCCGTAACGGTCATCGGGCACCCCAATCACCTGGACGTCGGCAATGTCTGGGTGCTTGTACAAGAACTCTTCGATCTCTCGCGGGTACAGGTTTTCGCCGCCACGGATCACCATGTCCTTGATGCGCCCCACAATGTTGACGTAGCCATCGGGGTACATCACGGCAAGATCTCCGGTGTGCATCCATTGTTCCGGATCAATCGCTGCGGCGGTCTTCTCTGGATCGTTCCAGTAGCCCAGCATCACCGAATAGCCGCGTGTGCAGAACTCGCCAGGGGTTCCGTGGGGGACGGTCTCGCCAGTGGCGGGGTCTACGATTTTGATCTCGAGGTGAGGGTGCACCCGGCCTACCGTCTCGGTCCGGTGGGCCACGTCGTCGTCCATGAGCGTCTGCATCGACACCGGCGAGGTCTCCGTCATGCCGTACGAGATGGAGACGCCCTCCATGTGCATCTCGGTGATGCAGCGCTTCATGACTTCCACGGGGCAGGGTGAGCCGGCCATGATGCCGGTGCGAAGGGTGGAGAGGTCGTAGCTGGCGAAATTGGGCAGGTTCTGCTCGGCGATGAACATGGTGGGCACCCCGTAAAGTGCCGTGCAGCGTTCCTCCTGCACGGCAAGTAACGTGGCGGCCGGATCGAACGACGCTGCCGGAATGATGATGGCTGCCCCGTGTGTGGTGGCGCCTAAATTGCCCATGACCATGCCGAAGCAGTGGTAGAACGGCACCGGAACGCACAGCCTGTCGTGCTCTGTGAAACCGATGGTTTCGGTGACGAAGAAGCCGTTGTTCAGGATGTTCCGGTGGCTCAGCGTGGCGCCCTTGGGGTAGCCGGTGGTGCCGGAGGTGTACTGAATATTGATGGGGTCACCGGGCTCCAGTGTTGCCATGGCACGTTCGACGGCGTCCGCTGGCACCGCCTCTCCGCCCGCCACCAGCGCGTCCCAAGTTGGCGTGCCAATATAGACGGCAGCTGTCAAGTCAGGGCACTCCGGACCAACTTGCTCCACCATGGCCTGGTAGTCGGTTCCCTTGAAGTCGGGCAGGGCCACAATCATGGCCATGCCCGATTGCTGGACGGCGTACTTCAGCTCGTGAACCCGGTACGAAGGGTTGACGTTGACCAGGATGGCACCAATCTTGGCGGTGGCATACTGCAGCAGGACCCACTCGGGCACGTTGGGTGCCCAAATGCCCACACGATCTCCCTTGGTCAACCCGGCGGCGAGGAGCCCGCGGGCTAGGGCATCGACGTCGTGGTTGAGTGCAGCGTAGCTCCAGCGGCGGCCGGAGGGCCTGTCAATCAGAGCATCACGATCAGGGAACTGCAGTGCCATTTTCTGGAAATTGGCGCCAATCGTTGCCTCAATCAGAGGTATGGTGGCGGAGCCGGACGTCTGGGAGTCATGAACTTCTGTGGTCATGTGACGATGCTAGTACGGTCTTGAGTTAATGTGTACTAACTCACATGATGAATTTTCGGCGTGGTGCTGCCAGCAGGCGACCGTCATGGAGTTTTTCGGGCAAAAAGCCGCGGCCCACCACCCGGGCCGTGATGGGTTGGACGGCCTTGGCTGCCAAAGTGGCCAGACGTGCCTGCCATGGACGCAGGGGTGTGTCCTGGCGGCCCGTGGCGAGTAGTTTGTGGACTCGCTGCTGCAGCGGCTGCATGAGCCGTACTGGCCGTTGCCGCCGGCGCTGGACCTGCAAGGTGGCGGCATCCGTTGAGGCCCCGGCGAGCAGGGGAGGGGCCAGTATCCGTGCCGCGGCGACGGCGTCTTGGATGGCGTAGTTCACACCCACTCCGAACACCGGGCTCATGGCGTGTGCCGCGTCCCCAATGCACAGCAACCCGGGCACGCTCCACTGATCCAGACGGTCGAGCTGCACGGAGAGCAGCTTGACCTGGTCCCAGTCCACGAGCTGTGCGACCGCCGTGGATAGGAACGGGGCGATGCTGGTGATGCGTTCTCGGAAAGAAGCCAAGCTTGCTTCACGTAGTGCGCTGAAGCTGTCCTTGGGAATCAGCATTCCCATTTGGTAGTAGCCGGGGCGGGGGATGGTGATGAGCATGGTGCCCCCGCGAAGATAGCCCAAGGTGTCCGGTGGCGGCAAGGGTGGGGTGGGAAGCTGGAACCACAAGACGTCAATCGGCGCACCCAACTCCTTGGCGTGCAACCCCACATCTTTTCGGAGCGCAGAATCTCTGCCATCGGCGGCGATTGTCAGGGCAGCGGTGATCTCCACTTCGCCGTCCGGACCCACTGCAGAAACGCCGGTGACTGGGCTGGGCGAACTGGTGACGGGCGAGCCTATTGTGAATGAACCACCGCTGGGTGTGCTGTTCTTGGATCGTTCGCCGTGTAGCAGTCCTGTGGCTTCGGTACCCATCAGGAGATGGAAATTATTCAATGATTGGGCCTGCGCAGCCAGTAGATTCAGAAAATCCCATTGTGGCATCAGGGCAATCCGTCTGTTGGCCCCGCGCAGGGTGCCAAAGTTCACCGGGGTTAGACGCGTTCCGCCCACCACAACGTCCAAGGTGGTGATGCTTTGCTGCGGAATGTTCAGAAACGCCGAACGTAAATCCAGTTGGTCGATGAGGTCCAGCGTGGAGGGGTGGATGGTATCGCCGCGGAAATCCCGGAAAAAGTCGGCGTGTTTCTCCAAAACGGTGGTCTCCACGCCTGCCCGTGCCAGCAGCAGTCCTAACATCATTCCAGCTGGTCCGCCGCCTACAATGCAGCAGCCTGTCTGCTTATGGGTCACGGCCATGGCCGCCTCCTGTGCCGGTTGGTGCAGTTGCCTGCCCTTTGATGCTACGCCGGGATGCTCCGTTGGGGCAGGGGCAACGATGGCGACCAGCGCGTAGATGAGCCTGATCACTTGGTAGGGTGCGGCTTAGCGGCTTCAATCTCGATAAGATAAGGTAAGACTAATACCACAGGCTTCTGTGGCTATATTATTTTCTTCCCGGGGGTACCTCACACTCATGATGGATAGCATCGTTTCCCTTCCGTTCGTGTGGGCTTTCCTGATCCTGTTCGTCATTGTGATGCTGCGTTCCAACGGAACCTACTGGGCGGGCCGCGGTCTTGCTGCCGGAGGGCGCAAGACCAAGTTGCAAAAGCACCTAGACTCCCCGGCCGTGCAACGGGCGGAAAAGATCATTGCCCGCTGGGGCGCTCCCGCAGTCAGCGTCAGTTTTTTGACCATTGGCATCCAGACGGCCATCAACATGTCGGCTGGATTGGGTCGCATGCCGTTGCGCCGCTATATCCCCGCCACGGTGGTGGGATCCATCGCTTGGGCCTGCATCTACGCCACGATCGGCCTCGCCGCCTTTGACGCGGCCATTGCCGCTGCTGCGGGTTCGCCGCTGGCAATCGTGCTGCTGGTCCTGGCTGTTGGTGCTGTGATTCTTGGTGTTCATCTCTTCCGCGTCTCACGTACCCGCAAGCTGGACAAGAGCGCCCTCGAAGATTGCCCCGTCATGGGCGTGGAAATCAGCGATCCCACCACGGCTAAGGCCTAACACCTTCAGCGGTAATACCTCCGGCAAGAGCTACTGAATCTCCTCCCCTCGAGGTGACTGGTCCCACCAATCGATGAATTGCCGCAGGCACGGTGGCTGGCGGTAGAGTCATTGCCATGATGGACCAAACAACAATTACTGCCGTAGAGGCCACCTCGTACTATCGCCATCTTGGTGGGAATCGCTACGAGTCAACTGCTCATGCTCAAGGTGCTTGGAATCCCCATGAGCAGCACATGGCGCCAGTGGCTGGCCTCATGGTTCACGCGCTGGAGCAATTTCAGCACCGCCCGGATATGCGCCTGGTGCGGATTAACTTTGACATTCTCGGGATGATCCCGGCCGGCGAATTCACCCTTGAAACCACGTTGCTGCGCCCGGGGAAGACCATTGAACTCCTCCAGGTGGAGTTGCTGGCACAGGGCCGTGCAGCGGTGCGAGCCACGGCATGGCGCCTGCAAAAAAATGACACCACTGCTGTTGAAGCTTATGAGGACGAACCCTTGGGCAGTGTGGAGGAAGCGCTTCCTTGGGACGGCATGAGTACCTGGCCTGGTGGTTTCATCAAGACTCTTGAAGGCCGTTCGCTGCCCGATCACCGCCCGGGCCATGGCCGAGCCTGGTTGCACAGTCCCTTCACCATGCTCGATGGCGGAGAGCACTCCTCTGCACTGGTTCGCCTGCTAGGTCTGGCTGACAGTGCCAACGGTGTGGCTGCCCGTATGAACCCCGAACCCGGCGGCTGGATGTACCCCAATGTGGACCTTTCCATCCACCTCTACCGCGAGCCGGTGGGTGAATGGCTGGGTCTGGCTACGCACGTCACTATTGGTTCCGACGGCGTAGGGCTGACATCGTCAGTGCTCCATGATGTGACTGGCCCCTTTGGGCGTTCGGAACAGATTCTGACTGTCCGACCCATCCCGCACTCCCAGTGAGTACTCTGCTGGCACCTGTCCTAGAAGTGCACCGGCAGCAAGTTAGCCGTGGCGCCGAACTGGACCTCAACTATGCCTTGGAACTGTTGAGTGAGGTCAAAACCGGGAGCCGGGAAGCGATGTTGCGCTTCTATCGGCCCGAACCCACCGTGGCGTTTGGACAACGTGATGCCAAGCTGCCCGGGTTCGCGGCTGCCGAGGCAGCGGCCCGAAAAAATGGTTTTCAGCCCGTAATACGCAAAGCCGGTGGCCGGGCTGCCGCCTATCATCAAGGCACGCTGGTGGTGGACCACATCCAGCGAGAGGACGATGCCATTCTTGGCGCCAAGGCTCGCTTCGCCTTTTTTGCTGAGCTCTTCACCCAGGCCCTGAAATCACTGGGTGTGGATGCTGGAGTGGGCGAGATCCCGGGCGAATATTGCCCCGGGGAATTTAGCGTTTACGGACGCGGACCGGCCCACAGCATCAAGCTTGTGGGCACAGCGCAGCGCGTTGTGGCAGGTGCGTGGCTGTTCAGCTCGGTCGTCGTGGTCGAGAATTCGGCGCCGATTCGTGCGGTCCTGGCCGATAGCTATGCAGCCCTAGGTCTGGAGTGGGATCCGGCAACCGCAGGAGCAGCGGAGGACCTGCGTCCGGGCCTGACCGTTGACGACGTGGAAGCAGCCGTCCTGGCGGCCTACGCACAGCACACCGAGCTAATCGAGCCGTAATCGGCACGCATGGGCCTTGCCCCGCCATCCAATCTGCAGGTAATGCGAAAATTCTTGCTGATTCTTCGCATTACCTGCAGTTTGGACTTATCTGAGCGTCCGGAAATCTTATCTGAGCGTCCGGAAATCGCGTTATCCTCAGTTTGGACCGGCTGGAACGCGGGCCTTACTGCTGTGCGGCAGCCAGAACGCCCGGCGCCTCGGCGGCAATCGTGGTTGAGTCGCCGTGCCCGGTGTTGACTACGGTCTCGCCTGGCAGGCTCAGCAGCCGTTCGGTGATAGAGGCAACGATCGTGGGGAAGTCGCTGTAGGAACGTCCCGTGGCGCCGGGGCCACCGTTGAACAAGGTGTCTCCGGAGAAAACGGTGCCCAGATCCGCCGCGTAGAAGCACGTGGAGCCGGGGGAGTGTCCCGGGGTGTGCAGTGCGGTCAATGCCGTGCCAGCAATCTCGAATCGTTCACCGTCAACAATGGCGCCGTCAGGTGTGGTCCCCGGGTAGATGTCTTCCCAGAGCATCTGGTCAGCGGCGTTCATGAGCACCGGCGCTTCCACCAAGGTGGCAAACTCGCGGGCGTACCGGATGTGATCGTCGTGTCCGTGGGTGAGCAGTACGGCCTTGACCGTGCGGGTGCCCACGGCTGCTGCGATGGCAGCGGCATCGTGCGCGGGATCGATCACCAACACAGAGCTGTCATCGCCCACGATCCAGACGTTGTTATCCACATCCCAGGTACCGCCGTCCAGCGAAAATGTTCCGGCGGTCACGAGCCGTTCAATGCGCGCGCTCATGCGAATTCCACCACCGATCGCAGCACAGAGCCCTCGCCCATCTTGGCGAACGCGGCTTCAATATCGTTGATGGTGATGCGTTCGCTGACAAACGCGTCCAGGTCCAGCTTGCCCTGCTTGTAGAGCTCCACGAGCATGGGGAAATCACGGGAGGGCAGGCAATCGCCGTACCAGGAGGACTTCAGTGAACCGCCGCGACCAAACACATCCAGCAGTGGCAGTTCCAGCGTCATCTCCGGGGTGGGTACGCCCACCAGGACCACGGTGCCGGCCAGATCGCGGGCGTAGAAAGCCTGCTTGTAGGTCTCGGGACGTCCGACGGCGTCAATCACCACATCTGCACCGAACCCTCCGGTGTGGTTTTGGATAGCGAGAACCGCATCCTCGGTGGAGGCATCCACTGTGTGGGTTGCGCCCAGGGCTACCGCTGCTGCCAGCTTCTTGGGATCGCGATCCACGGCGATGACTTTGGTGGCCCCGGCCAGTGCTGCACCGGCAATTGCTGCGGAGCCAACTCCGCCACAGCCGATCACAGCGACGGTGTCACCGCGCTTGACGCCACCGGTGTTGATGGCGGCGCCAATGCCGGCCATGACACCACAGCCGAGCAGGCCCACGGCGGCGGGGTCTACATCGGCGTCGACCTTGGTGCACTGGCCTGCGGCGACGAGGGTCTTTTCAATGAACGCGCCAATGCCCAGTGCGGGGGAGAGCACGGTGCCGTCCTCGAGTGTCATCTTCTGCGTGGCGTTGGAGGTGTTGAAGCAGTACTGGGCCTGGCCCTTGGCGCAGGCGCGGCAGTTGCCGCACACGGCACGCCAGTTCAGGATGACCCTGTCTCCGGGGACTACGTTAGTGACGCCATCGCCCACAGCACTGACGATGCCGGTGGCTTCGTGGCCCAGCAGGAATGGAAAGTCATCATTGATGCCACCCTGCTTGTAGTGCAGGTCCGTGTGGCAAACGCCGCTGGTCAGGATGTCGACCAGGGCCTCGCCCGGGCCCGGATCCGGGACCAGAATGGTTTCGATGGTGACGGGTGCGTTCTTGCTCAGCACCACTGCGCCCTTGACCTTGTGAACAGTCTTGTTAACCATAAGAGCTCCTTAAGCACCGTGTTCCGCCTCGGGAACATCCATGGGGTTACTGACAGGCTACACGGAATTGGTGCTTAAGGAGTCTCTGCTAAGGAGGTGACGGGTTGGTTCAGGCATCAGATATTGCTGCCTAAAACGCAGCCTAATGTTGCTGCCCTCGTTGCTCCTGGCTAGACGCCCAGTTTGACCTTGACATCCTTCAGTGAGGGGTTGGTGGCTGCGGAACCGTCCGGGAACAGCACCGTGGGTACCGTTTGGTTGCCGTTGTTCAGGTTTTCGACGAGCGCGGCCGTGCCGGGGACATCTTCAATGTTAATCTCCGTGTAGCCAATGCCCTCGGCGTCCAGCTGCTTCTTCAGGCGTTTGCAGTAGCCACACCAGGTGGTGGAGAACATGGTGATGGTGCCGGCGTCGGGGGTGAAATCCACGGTGGATGCTCCTTGGAGGAAAGTGTGCGGTTGGTATCTGTGACAACGCTACCGGGCGCAGGGGATATTCCGGGCTTCCTGCGCCACCAGAGAAAAGCTGTGCCACCATGGATGACATGTGTGGACGTTATGTCATGGCCAGGGCCGTGGGAGACCTAGTAGCGGAGCTGGAAGCTGAAGCGGAGGCCTCGCTGGAATTGCGAGCCTCTTGGAATGTTGCACCCACCACGGATGTGCCCATTGTGCTGGAGCGTCTCATTGACGGCGCCCTTCGCAGGCAGGTTCATGTGGCTAAGTGGGGGCTGGTCCCCGGCTGGGCCAAGGATTCCGCCGTGGGGGTGCGTGCCTTCAATGCCCGTAGTGAGACTGTCCTGGAAAAGCCCACGTTCCGTGCGGCCATCAAGGCTCGGCGCTGCGGGGTTCCTGTGCAGGGTTATTACGAATGGAAAAAGTCACCGGATGGCAAGAGCAAACAGCCCTACTTTGTGCACAGTGCCGATGGTGCCCTGATTGTTTTTGCAGGAATGTATGAGTGGTGGAAGGACCCGGCCAAACCGGAAGGGGCACCCGATCAGTGGCTGTTGAGCACCACCATCCTCACCATGGCCTCCCCGGTGGAGGGGGAGCTGGCCACCCTGCACGACCGCCTGCCCGTTCCTCTGGCCAAGGAGGCGCTGGCCGAGTGGCTGGATCCTGAAAATAAGGTCCCCGGCGCTCTGCTGGAGGCTGCGCTCGCAGAAGCGTGGGCCCTGGCCGCGGACTGGGTGCTCGATCCTGTCAGCACGGCCGTGGGCAATGTACGCAACAATGGCCCCGAACTCATCGAGGCCATTACGGTGTAGTGCTTCCTGGTTGCCGGTTCCCTGACTGTTGCCCGTGCGGCTGGTGTAGGTGCAAGGAGTGAGGTGCGGCTAAACGGTGACGTGTCCGGCGTCGTCCACGGTCCAGGTGGGATTGTAGGCAACTTCCCAGCGGAAGCCATCCGGATCGGCAAAATAGCCGCTGTAGCCGCCCCACTCCTGCTGAATTGCGGGATGGTCAACGGCGGCACCGGCCTCGCGTGCCTGCGCCAAGACTGCATCAACCTCGGCTGGGCTGGCAACGTTGTGACTCAGTGTGAGGGCAGGGACGCCGTCGGAGGGCTCAACGCCGAGCTCGGCGGCCATGGCGGCTCGGTCCCACAGGGAAAGGATCAGCCCGTGGTTGAGCTGCAAGAAGATGACTTGGCCGGGGACTTCGTGATGCGCCGTCCAGCCAAGCCGTGTGAGATAAAACTCCCGTGAGCGCAAAACATCCCTGACACCCAAGGTAATGAAGTTCAGCCGCTGCTCCACGGAAGCCCTGGGTGGCGTCTTAGTCGTCGTCTTCTTCGGGGGACCAGCGGTGGAAATCTAGCGAGAGGTACAGGGCCAAAGCTGCAGAGTTGGTGGCTTCAACCCGCAGGGCAACGTCCTTGTGGCCATTGTTGAACAGGGTGTCCAGCGTGGCCAGGACCAAGTCCTCTGCCAGGCCGCGACGGCGGTGTTCCCGGTCGGTGATCAGCTCAATGATGAAGGGGGCATCCGGGGTGTCATTGCCCAGAGCATGCTCCACGACGAGCACGGCGGCGACAATCTTGCCGTCCTCATCCAAGGCAACGTGGGAAGCATCGGGAAGCAACTCGCCGTATTTGCCGGCGTACGATGCCCGCATGTCAGCCATGGCGGCTTCCAATGACTCTGCAGCAACGCCTGCGTCATAAGCGGTGAAATAGAGTTCGCCGAGACGGGCGACGTCGGATTCCTGCACTGTGCGGGAAGCTGTTTTGAGCTCCCGTTCAAGTGGTGTGGTTTTGGCGATGAGGGTGACCATGTCAGTCATGGAACGCTCCTTTAAGTTGTTGTGGCGCCTGCGGGTGGGGCTCAGCCGGTAGCCATAAGGCCATGCTAGACGCAAGAGGCGTTCTCAGCCATCTAGCTAGGTAACGTTTTGTGCACTCGTTTTGTGCCCGCTCTGGTGTTTTTTCCCAAGGCGGCGGATGGGTGCTGCGTGAAATTGAGCGTACACTTAAATTCATTCGAAGATATGTACTAATGAATCGTGTCTACCCTGAACGTATCTCGTGGTTGTCCTTGTCGGGTGGAGATTGGAGTACGCACATGGGCACCTTTACTGAGTCCGTCACCATGGAATGTTCCCCTGACGGGGAGCCTGTGCGGATGTGGTGGCGCGGGCTGTGCCACGAGATTGTTGCCAAACCCCAGAGCTGGTATCAGCGCCGTCCTTGGTGGCAGGACCATACGAGTCTGCGCCCAGGTGAAGGCGTGGGGTATGTGGACACTCAAATCTGGCGGTTGCAGGTGGTTCGGGAGGGTGAACCCGGGATCTTGACTCTGGATGTGGTGTTGTACCGGCCTAGCCTGCGCTGGCGTGTCATCAAAGTTCACACACGGGTGGAGCCGGAGCCTGAACCCGAGCCGTTGGAGAGTGACACCTTGGAGACTGGCACCTTGTTGGCAGACACGTTTGAAGCAGACGCATTAGAGATAAGCCCTGGGGAGGGTGAAGACAGTGCGTAACTTTATTCACCTGCATGCAGCCACTGCCTTCAGTGCCCATTATGGGGTGTCCTGGCCCGAAGATCTGGCCCAGGCGGCTGCAGCTGACGGTGCCGATGCCCTGGCCATCACCGATAGGGACGGGCTATATGGGGCGGTCAAGCATGTCAAGGCGTGTATGGCTGCCGGTATTGATCCGATCATCGGGGTTGACTTAGCCGTTCTCGAAGAAGGGGAACACGCGCCGGTCGTTGCCGGGCGGGTTGTGGTGTTGGCTCAGGGCGGAGCAGCGGGGAATCCGGGTGCGGGCTATGGGGCACTGTGCCGTCTGATCTCACTGGCCCACCATCACTCCAAGGGGCCTGTGGGCCTGACCTTAGAGCAGTTGGCTCAGGGTGTGGTTGATCCGGCGTCTGGGCATCCTGTGCTGACAGTGTTACTTGGCCCGCATTCTCCTGTGGGCCGGGCCATGGCGAGCCGTAAATATTTGCTGCCCCGCAGCAAGTTCAAGCAGTGGCGCGAAGCCATGCCGGTAGGCTCCCTCGTGGCGGAAATTACCAGCCACCTCAACACCCCAGGAGCTCCCCTGAGCACCACCCATGCTGTCCGCATGGTGAAATTGGCGCACGAATTTGATGTTCCAGCGGTCTTGAGTAACGCCGTCCGCTATGCCGGGCCAGAGGACGCACCGGTGGCTGATGTTCTCGATGCTGCCAGAAACATTGCCCCCTTGGCACAGCTGTCAGATCTGCAACCTACGGGGCAAGCGTGGTTGAAAAGCTCCGCTCAGATGGAGAAGGTGGTCCGGGATATTGCGGACTACGGCGGCTACGGCACCACCGGGCTTCAGCAGTTGTGGACCAACACGGCTCAACTGGCGGATAAGTGCCGGCTCGACCCGCCAACGGATTTGGGCTGGAAAAAGCCACGCACCCCGGAAAGCGATGTGCTGGGCCTGAATCAACCTGCCGGCAAGGAATTGCAACAGCGCACGGAGTCGGCCCTGCTCCAACGCTTTGGTGGGCTTGCACCCAGCCAGCTAGAAAAAGCCAAGGACAGGTTGTCGGTAGAGCTGGACACCATCTCCAGGTTGGGTTTTGAATCGTACTTTCTCACCGTGGCCGAGGTTTCGGAGATGATCCGCACCATGGGGGTGCGTCGAGCCGCACGAGGTTCCGGTGCGTCGTCGTTAGTTAATTACTTGCTCGGGATCAGTGCGGTGGACCCCCTGGCCAACGATCTCCTCTTTGAACGGTTCCTCTCCAATGACAGGGCTACCCTGCCTGATATTGACCTCGATGTGGAAAGCGCGCAGCGGCACAACGTGTACCGGGCCATCTTTGAGCGCTTCGGGCCCAAGCGGGTGACCCTGATGAGTATGCAAAACAGTTACCGGGCTCGGGGCGCCGTACGGGATGCGGGCCTGGCGTTAGGGGTTGAGAAAGGTGAGATTGATCAGATCGCCAAGCAGCTGTGGCGGTTCTCGGCCGGTTCCTTCCGGGAGGCGCTGGAGGAAAAGCCGGAACTGCGTGAGCTGGCAGCCCATATACACCAGTCCCGTTTTGCCACGGAGGACGGGGATGGGCCCGCACCCCAGCTGGATCTGCTGGTGGACATCACCCAACGCCTGGATAGTTTGCCCAGGCACATCTCCATGCATCCGTGCGGGGTGATCCTGGGGGATTCCACCCTGCTGAACCGCACCCCCGTGCAGCCCAGTGGCATGGGCCTGCCCATGAGCCAGTTCGACAAGCACGATATGGACGCCATGGGCATGCTCAAGCTCGATGTCCTGGGCGTGCGCATGCAGAGCGCCATGGCCCATGCGGTGCGGGAGATCATCAAGCTGCACCCCTCACGTGAGTCTGTAGCGGCCGACGGCGGTCACGCTGCGGATGCGCCGTTCATAGGGGAGGGCGGGGCCATTGACCTTGACGCCGTACCGCTCGACGACGAACCCACCTTTGAGCTGATCCGCAGCACCCACACGCTGGGCTGCTTCCAGATCGAGTCCCCAGGCCAGCGGGAGCTAGTAGGCAAGATGGCCCCCACCGAGTTCAGCGACCTCGTCATCGATATTTCCCTATTCCGTCCCGGCCCCATGAAATCCAATATGGTCAAGCCCTTCCTGGAAAGCCGGGCCGGGTTCGCCAAACCGCACTACGCCCACCCCGACCTCATCCCTGCGTTGGCCGAGACCCATGGGGTGACGGTGTTTCATGAACAGGTGCTGCGGACCTTCGCCACCTTGACCGGTTGCACCCTCTCCCGTGCCGACGAATTCCGGCGCGGGCTGGGGAACCCCGCCGTCGAACCCGTCGTGGAGCAGTACTTCAGGGACAAGGCTGCGGCTAAGGGGTACAGCGCCGACGTCATTGAGGAGGTGTGGGGGACCCTGGTCGCCTTCGGGAGCTTCGGCTTCTGCAAAGCCCATGGGGCCGCCTTTGCCGTACCCACCTACCAATCGGCCTGGCTCAAGGCCCACCACCCGGCAGAATTCATGGCCGGACTCTGGGAACACGATCCGGGCATGTACCCGCGCCGCCTACTCGTCGCCGAAGCCCGCCGCATGGGCATCCCCATCCTGCCCCTGGACATCAACGCCAGCGCCGGCGAATACCACGCCGAGCGCACCGACACAGGGGAGACGGGAGTACGGCTGAGCCTGGCCGGGGTGTATGGACTTTCCGCCACGGAGCTCAAGCGAATCCTGGCCGGTCAGCCCTACAACTCCCTTGCGGAACTGCGGGACCGGGCCAGACTCAGCCGGCCAACCCTGAAACGGCTGGCCCAACTGGGCGCCCTGGACTCACTGCACCGCCAAGCCAAAACCGTTACGGGAAGCACCGCCAACCGGGCAGACCTGGTAGCCCACGTCAACAGCCTGCCGGGGCATCATGGCAGCAAACGCAATGAACCCATCGCCGGGCAGCTGTCACTGCCCATGGATGATGTAGAGCTGGGTGCGCTCGCAGCCGAGCACCCCGATGCCGAACTGGCCGAAACCGTGAGCACGGAGCTGGACCTGCTGTCCCTGGATGTCAGCGGCCACCTCATGGAAAGCTATGCGCCGCTGCTGGACCGTCTGGGTGTGAGCCGGGCGCAGGAGCTCCTGAGCCTGCGCAACAACAGTGAAGTGTTGGTGGCCGGGGTGCGGGTGGCCACCCAAACCCCGCCCATGAGGGGTGGAAAACGGGTGGTGTTCATCAGCATTGACGACGGCACCGGATGTGTGGACAGCACCTTCTTTACGGAGGCGCAGGAGAAATCCGGGCCCTTACTCTTTGGCACCCGGATGCTGTTGATCCGCGGGCTGACCCGGCGCACCGGCCCCCGCGGCATCACGGTCCAGGCGCTGGAGGCGTGGGACCTGCAAAATCTGCCGCCAGGCCTAGAGCTGCCACTGCCGCGCGTGCCCTTGGTGACCGGCTAGTGACCCGCCGAAAATTTTGGCATAAATCGGTGCCAGCACTGATGCCAAGCACGGCCGGGACATGCATACTGAGGCATGAGTTAAGGTCTCAACCATCTCCGGTGCTGGCGCAGTCTCCAATTGGCCTCAGCTGACGGACCGCAGCCGTTACACGGAAGCCGTCAGATGCAGACCACGCAGTTCCTGACAGCAGCACTTGCAGGGTTGGGCACAGGGCTGGCACTGATCATCGCGATCGGTGCGCAGAGTGCGTTTGTGCTACGGCAGGGGCTCCGCGGCGACCACGTTGGCTTGGTGGTCTTGGTGTGCCTGCTCAGCGATGTGGTCCTTATTGCAGTGGGCGTTGCAGGGGTGGCCAAGTGTTGCGGGCTGTGCCAGCAATGGAAGCCGCAGCCCGGTTTGGCGGGGCCGGATACCTCTTTGTCTACGCCGCCCTGGCGGGAAGGCGTTGTCTGCGGGCCAGGGGCGGACTGCATCCCAGCCGCGGAACCGCCCTCACCACAAAGCCGGTCCTGCTCGCGGTGTTGGCTGTGACGTGGCTGAATCCCCACGTGTATCTGGACACCGTGCTGCTCTTGGGTTCTCTGGCCAGCGTCCACGGACAGATGCGCTGGGGTTTTGGGCTAGGGGCCTTTGGTGCCAGTCTGCTCTGGTTTACGGTGCTGGGGTACGGCGCAGCAGTGTTGCGCCCCATGTTTGCCAAGCCGCAGGCATGGCAACTGCTGGATGCTGGGACAGCTGCTGTCATGGTGCTACTGGGTGTGACCATGCTGGCCCGGGGCTGATCAGAAACCCAGGCAGGACGGTTGGGTTCCCCCTGCCGAGGAGAAGCCCGGGTTGGTTGGGGCCCCGGCAAACCGATACCATCGAAGAGGCCCACAGCAACCCCCGTATGTTGCTTGGATATGGGGCCATACATGACAAACAAGGAGTTACCAGTGTCAGTGGATTCACAGATCACCATTAATGTCGACGGCGAGACGACTACGGTGGCCACAGGCACCACCGGAGCGGAGCTGTTCTTTGAACGCCGCGACGTTGTTGTCATGCGCGTTGACGAGGTTTTGAAGGATCTTGCCGCCGTATTGGAAGACGGTGCCGCTGTGGAATCGGTCACGATTGATTCCCCCGATGGGCTCGATGTGCTCCGTCACTCCACCGCCCACGTCATGGCCCAGGCCGTACAGCAGTTGCGCCCCGATGCCAAGCTCGGCATTGGCCCGTACATCACCGACGGCTTCTACTTCGATTTTGATGTGGCCGAGCCCTTCACCCCCGAAGATCTGAAGACCCTTGAGAAGATGATGCTCAAGATCGTCAACCAGAACCAGAAGTTTGCGCGCCGTGTTGTCTCCGAGGAGGAGGCCCGCGAAGCCATGGCCAACGAGCCGTACAAGCTGGAGCTGCTGGGTAAGAAGAACGACGACGTGGCTGACGCCGCCGAAGGCGTCAACGTCGAGGTTGGCGCAGGTGACATCACCATCTACTCCAACATTGACCGTAAGAGCGGGGAAGAAGTTTGGTGCGATCTGTGCCGCGGCCCGCACCTGCCCAACACGAAGCTGATCTCCAACGCCTTTGCACTGACCCGCACCTCCGCCGCCTACTGGCTGGGTAACCAGAAAAACCAGCAGCTGCAGCGCATCTACGGCACGGCATGGCCCACCAAGGATGCCCTGAAGGCTTACCAGGAGCGCATTGCCGAGGCTGAGCGCCGCGATCACCGCAAGCTCGGTGTGGAATTGGATCTGTTCTCCTTCCCTGATGAGTTGGGCTCGGGTCTGCCGATCTTCCACCCCAAGGGCGGCATCATCCGCAAGGAGATGGAAGACTACTCACGCAAGCGCCACGTTGAGGCCGGCTACGAGTTTGTCTACACCCCGCACATCACCAAGGGCCACCTCTACGAGGTCTCCGGACACCTGGACTGGTACCGCGATGGCATGTTCCCGCCCATGCATGTTGATGCTGAGCTGAATGAGGACGGCACGGTGCGCAAGCCCGGCCAGGATTACTACCTCAAGCCCATGAACTGCCCCATGCATAACCTGATCTTCCGCTCCCGCGGACGTTCCTACCGTGAACTGCCGTTGCGCCTGTTCGAATTCGGTTCGGTCTACCGTTACGAGAAGTCCGGTGTGGTCCACGGTCTGACACGCGTGCGCGGTATGACTCAGGACGACGCCCACATCTACTGCACCAAAGATCAGATGAAGGACGAACTCACCGAGACGCTGAACTTTGTGCTGTCTCTTCTGAAGGACTACGGCTTGGAGGACTTCTACCTGGAACTCTCCACCAAGGATCCGGAAAAGTTCGTGGGCGATGACGACATCTGGGAGGAAGCCACCCGCACCCTGGCAGAAGTGGCCACCGAATCCGGACTGGAGTTGGTTGCTGATCCCGGTGGCGCAGCGTTCTACGGTCCCAAGATCTCCGTGCAGGCTAAGGATGCGCTGGGCCGCACCTGGCAGATGTCCACCATCCAGCTGGACTTCAACCTGCCTGAGCGTTTTGAGCTTGAATTCCAGGCTGCCGACGGCACCCGCCAGCGTCCCGTCATGATCCACCGTGCCCTATTCGGTTCCGTGGAGCGTTTCATGGGTGTGCTGACCGAGCACTACGCCGGCGCGTTCCCGGCCTGGCTGTCCCCTGTCCAGGTCGTGGCCATCCCCGTGGCTGAGGCGTTCAACGATTACATGTTCGACGTCGTCGCCCAGCTTAAGAAGGCAGGCATCCGTGCCGAGGTGGATATCTCCAGCGACCGCTTCCCGAAGAAGATCCGCACGGCGTCCAAGGACAAGATCCCGTTCGTGCTGATCGCCGGCGGGGATGACGCCGATGCCAACGCAGTGTCCTTCCGCTTCCGTGACGGCAGCCAGGACAACGGCGTGCCCGTTGAAGAAGCAGTCCGTCGGATTGTTGAAGCAGTACGGAACCGCACGGCGTGAGTGAACTCGGTGGGGCGTCGGAGCCCGTTGTAGTTGATGACTTTGAACTCCCCGGGGTTCCGGACGCCTTCCAACGACTCTGGACGCCCCACCGGCTCGCCTATGTCAAGGGTGGGCAGGAGCAGGTTACCGGCAAACACGATTGCCCGTTCTGCGAGGCCCCTGGTCGTAGCGATGAGGATTCCCTCATTGTGTACCGCGGTGAACTGGCCTATGTGGTCTTGAACTTGTTCCCGTACAACCCGGGGCACCTCTTGGTGTGCCCGTACCGGCACGTTCCCGACTACACGGATCTGACTCTTGCAGAGACGGCAGAGTTTGCTGCCCTCACACAGCAGGCCATGCGGGTGTTGCGCGCAGTTTCCAACCCCTCCGGTTTCAACCTGGGCATGAACCAGGGCGTCACCGGTGGGGCTGGCATTGCAGCTCACCTGCATCAACATGTGGTGCCGCGGTGGGGAGGTGACGGTAACTTCATGCCGATCATCGCCGGCACCAAGGCCATTACCCAGACCCTCGGTGACGCCCGCCAGCAGGTGGCTGCCGCCTGGAACAACGCCGAATAGGGGCAGTGATGCTCAACAAATACGCCAGGGCACTTTTTGCCGCCATCTTCACCCCCGTTGCCGCTCTGTTGGTGCGCCTGAAAGTCTCACCCGATGCCGTGACCATCATCGGCACCTTGGGTGTTGCTGCCGGTGCGCTGATTGGTTATCCGCTCGGTGAACTGTTCTGGGGCACAGTGGTCATCACCGTCTTCGTTTTCTCGGACATTGTGGATGGGCTCATGGCACGCATGTTGGGCCGTTCAGGCCCTTGGGGAGCGTTCTTGGACTCCACCCTTGATCGGGTGGGGGACGGGGCGGTCTTCGCCGGTATCGTCATTTGGTTCTACACCGGTGGCAACAACCACTTCATCGCAGCCATGGCCCTGACCTGCCTCGTGCTTGGCTCCATTGTCTCCTACGCCAAGGCACGCGCCGAGGGTCTGGGTATGACTGCCAATGTGGGCATTGCCGAGCGGTCAGACCGGCTCGTGGTGGTCCTCGTGGCGACCGGGCTGGTAGGCCTGGGAATCCCCGAAGCCGTGCTCGCCGTCGTTCTTGTTCTGCTAGCCATCGCCAGCCTGGTGACGGTGTTCCAGCGGATGGGAACCGTCCGGCGTCAGGCTATGGCGGCGGTTACGTCGCAAGGACAGTAACACTTGTTTTTATCCCCTCTGGGGGCCGGAATAGACTGGCCGCACCCGTGAAGCATGTCACGTTTGCGGGTTCGTGAACTTTTTCCGTTCCTTCCCAGAGGGGTTTTTTGTGTCTACATCTGAGGTAACACCTGTGACCGGCAGCAGCCGGGTCAAGCGCGGCATGGCCGACATGCTCAAGGGCGGCGTCATCATGGACGTGGTCAACGTTGAGCAGGCCAAGATCGCCGAAGACGCCGGCGCCGTAGCCGTCATGGCACTCGAGCGGGTCCCTGCCGACATCCGGGCACAGGGTGGCGTGTCCCGCGCCAGCGATCCGGACATGATTGACGCCATCATCGCCGCCGTGTCCATCCCGGTCATGGCCAAGGCCCGTATTGGCCACTTCGTTGAGGCGCAGGTCCTGGAGTCCCTCGGCGTGGACTTCGTGGATGAGTCCGAGGTCCTCACCCCGGCCGACTACGAGCACCACATCGACAAGTGGAACTTCAAGGTGCCCTTCGTCTGTGGCGCCACCAACCTCGGTGAGGCCCTGCGCCGCATCAACGAGGGTGCTGCCATGATCCGTTCCAAGGGTGAAGCCGGCACCGGAGACGTCTCCAACGCCACGGGCCACATGCGCAAGATCCGTACGCAGATCGCCCAGCTGGCGGCACTGCCGGCGGATGAGCTGTACGTTGCCGCCAAGGAACTGCAGGCCCCGTACGAGCTCGTGAAGGAAGTTGCGCAGGCCGGTAAGCTCCCCGTGGTGCTGTTCACCGCCGGCGGCATTGCGACACCGGCTGATGCGGCCATGATGATGCAGCTCGGCGCCGACGGCGTGTTCGTTGGCTCCGGCATCTTCAAGTCCGGCAACCCGGCACAGCGCGCAGCAGCCGTGGTCAAGGCCACCACGTTCTTCGATGACCCTTCCGTGATTGCGGGTGTTTCCCGCGGCCTCGGCGAAGCCATGGTGGGCATCAACGTGGCCGACATCCCCGAGCCGCACCGCCTGGCCGAGCGCGGCTGGTAACCCGCCCTACCAACGCCGCATCACTTTACGGCGTGTTTTTCTCGACGCGGCACCACTTTACGGCGCCGCTGGCGTGCAAACGGTTGAGGGAGATTTAGTTCTCCCTCAACCGTTTGTGTTCTTGGCTCCTCCCAGCCAAGATTGACACCATGACGCAGCCCTTCGCTGGCCTTCTGGCCTACCCCATCACGCCCCTGAGGGACGACGACGAACTTGACTTAGCGTGGCTAGCTCACCTCGTGCGCAACGCGTCTTTTGCGGGCATATCAGGGATGACCGTGCTCGCCACCTCTGGTACGGGGGTAACTTTCGACCGGGGTGAACGGCAAGCAGTTGTGCAAATGGCTGTCGAGTCAGCAGTCATGGTAGGTACCTCGGAAGGTTTGCGGGAATCCGCCATGCCCGTGTATGCGGCAGTGAGTGCCCCGTCCACACGCGAGGTGGTGCGCTTGGCGCAGGATGCCGAGAGTGCGGGAGCCTCCGGGTTACTTCTAGCCCCGTTTTCTTATTTGCCGCTTTCGGATGCGGAAGTTCGTGCGCTATTCTTGGCGGTCTCTGAAGCAACGACCCTGCCGATCTGCTTTTACAACAAGCCGCTGCAGACGCATTTTGATGTCAGCCCCGCAACCCTGGCCTATTTAGCAAGCAATACCCGCCTACGCGCAGTTAAGGACACCATGCGTCGCGAGGATGTCGCGGGCCGCGTTAGCGAGCTCAGGGCAGCAGTCGGTCCTAACTTTTCCATCGGACTCAGCGCCGATGTTCAGTTGCTGGCCGAACGCCCAGAAGTTGATGCCTGGCACACTGGACTGGCGGGACTGCTGCCGGGTGACTACATCGAGGTGTGGCGGCTCGCCCAGGCAGGAGCGCCACAGGGTGCCAGCTTGGCGCGGTTGCAGGCCATCGCGCACGCCCTGGCTGGCATGCCTCACGCCATCGGCGCACTCCACGCGCTGTCCAACGTCATCGGCGTTCCGACGGCTGCGCCCCGGGGTCCTTTTGCCGCGGCCACTCAAGAGGAAACCTGGCAGCTCAGCGCCGCCCTTAACGGGTAGCCAGCTGCGCGATCGTTGGGAAAGGGCCGTAAAGTGGTGCGGCGTCGCTCAAAAAGGGCCGTAAAGTGGTGCGGCGTCGGAAGGGGTTACTGCGGCGGGTGGAACCACCACGTCTGGCCTTTGCCAATGAGTTCGAAGCCGCGGTTGCGGTAGAGCCGTTGCCCATCCGGGGTGGCGTTGAGTAGCAAGTGCTCTGCTCCGGCGTTGAACGCCGCTTCGGCCAGAGAATTCAACAGGGCGGTACCGAGCCCGGTGCGGCGATGCTCGGGATCCACCACCATGTCAAAGATGCCCGCCAGGTTTTTTCCGCCCTGCTGGTTCGGCGGCAAAAACGCATAGGAGCGTCCCGCCCAGTCCTGCCCATTGCGGGCAGTCGCCAGCCACACTTGATCGTCAGCGAGACAGGTCAACTCCACACGGTCATCGGAAGTTTCGCTAGCGGCCGCCACACTCTCAACGTCCAGGGCGCGGGTCATCCACCACGGCTGCCAGCCGCGCTCAAAACGGTACGCCGGCAAGATTCCCTCCCGCACGGCAGCATTCATCCACACACCGACAGCGGTGGCACCGCGGCGTTCGGCTTCGGCCAAGGCAGGCTGTAGGCCGGCGTCGGTAATTTCCTGGGGGAACAGGCACAACATTTCCCGGGTTTCCGGGAGCCACACCCAGTCCATGCGGTGCGTGGAAAACGCCCGCCCGCCCGTGGCCTCAGCCAGTGCACGGAACCATGCATGCTGTGTACGTTGGCAATCTGCAAGTGTCACCATGCGCTTAGACCAACCCCCGTCGGGCAAGTAGGGGAGCGGTATCGGCGTCGCGGCCGGCAAAGTCGGCGAAGGCTTGAAGGGGGTCAACGGAGAATCCACGACTCAACAGTGTGGTGCGGAAGTGCTCGCCGTTGGCGCGGGAAAGCCCGCCATTGGCTTTGAACCAGGCCACGGTGTCGGCGTCGAGTACCTCCGACCAAATGTAGGAGTAGTACCCCGCCGCATATCCTCCAGCGAAGATGTGGTTGAAGTAGCCTGTCCGGTAGCGTGGCGGTACCGCGGCAAGATCCACACCTGCAGAGGCCAGCGCTGCGGCTTCGAAGGCCAGCGGATCCGTTACGGGAGCGCTTGGTGGGAGCTCATGCCATGCCAAGTCCAGCAACGTTGCACCCAAGTATTCGGTGGTGGCAAAACCCTGACCCCAGAGTGCTGCTGCCTCGAGTTTCTCCGCCGTCCCAACAGGCAGTGGTTCACCCGTGTGGTGGTGCTTGGCATAGTTGGCCAGCACCTCCGGCCACAGGATCCACATCTCATTCACCTGTGACGGGTATTCCACAAAGTCACGCGGAACATTGGTCCCGGAAAACTTCGGGTACCTGACGGCCGAGAACAAGCCATGCAGGGCATGACCGAACTCGTGGAAGCAGGTCACCACTTCATCGAAGGTCAACAGTGTTGGTTCGCCCGCCGGAGGCTTGGGGATGTTGAGGTTATTGACCACCACGGCATGGGTTTCCTCGAGGAAGGACTGCTCCACGAAGGAGTTCATCCAGGCTCCGCCACGCTTGGTTTCGCGCGTAAAGAAGTCACCTAGGAACAGACCCAGCGTGGAGCCATCGGCATTGGAAACCTCCCAGATACGGACTTCAGGATGGTAGCCGATGAGATCACTTCGACGCTTAAAAGTAATTCCATAGAGCTGTGTAGCCGCATAAAAGACGCCGTTCTCCAGCACCGAGTCAAGCTCAAACCAGGGGCGTAGCGCTGCAAGATCCACACCGTACTCATCACGGCGGACCTGCTCGGAGTAAAACGCCCAATCCCACGCCTCGATGGGGTGCCCGGCTGTGGCAGCTAGTTTCTCCGCTTCCAAGCGTGCATTGCGTACAGCCGCGGCCGTGATGGGGGTGAGCATGGCGTGCACGGCTGCCAAAGACGGTGCCGTCTGCGGTTCAATGGAGCGTTCAGCTTCGGAAGAGAAACCAAGCAACGCTGCCTTCTCTGCCCGCAGCGATGCCATGGTGGCTGCCAAGCCCAGCACGTTGGAACCACCAGAACCGCCAGAACCGCCAGAACCACCAGAACCACCAGAATCGCCAGAACCACTGCCACGACCCACCGAGGCCAGATGCAGCTTCCGCCGGGTTTCCCGATTAGTCAGCGCCTCAAGGGCAGGCTGTGCCGTGGGCAGAATTAGCGTCAGCAGGTAGCCATCCGCATGACCGGCCGCGCGGGCTGCGGCCGCCGCCGTTGCCACATCATCGGTGCTCAGCCCATCGAGCAACGCCACATCCAGCACATGTAAGGCGGCCTCGTTCCCCGCCTGCATGACGAGTTGTGAAAACTCGGTGCTGAGGGAGGACAACTGGCCATTGAGTTCGCGCAGACGTTCTTGCGACGGCCCCGGAAGAGCCACCCCGGCGCGCGTAAACGACTTGCGGTATTCCTCGAGCAAGCGCGCAGCTTCAGCATCCAGTCCCTGCGCCGGCACGGCGAGCATCCGCTCATACAACGCAGCGTTCAGCTGCACCGTATCCGCATGCTCCGCCACCAGCGGGGCAACAATTGCCTCCAACGCCTGAATCTCTGTGGTTCCATGGGAACTGGCAATGTTGAAAAACACGTTCGCCACCCGCATCAGCACGGCCCCGCTACGCTCCATGGCCAGCACGGTGTTCTCAAACGTTGCCGCCGCTGGATCTTCGGTAATGGCAGCAATCTCCGCCAACTGTTGGGCAAAACCGGCCTCAAAAGCGGGCAGGTAATGCTCCACATCGATGGCGGCGAAGTCCGGTAGCTGACAATCCAGCGTGCTGGCCATCAAAAACGGGTTGGGTGAGTTTTCCTCGGTCATGCTTTAACTCTTTCATGGATTAACCGAAGGACGACGGCGAAACGAGAGTTTCGCCGTCGTCCTTGGGGAAGGTGCCGCTAAAGGTTGCGGTGGCTTACTTCTGTGTAAATACGAGGGACATGGGAGTGGTCTCCGTGGTCTGGCCCTGCGGGTTGTCACGGAAGATGTTTTCCAGAACCGTCTTGGTCAACGCAGTATCGTGACCCAAGGCGACTACGCCCAGATCGTTGGCGTCCATGATGGCAGTGCCGGCAAACGATGCCGCGTACTCAGCCGGAACTGAAGCCCGGACAAGTGCGCTTAGGCGAGCCGCTACGCCGTCGGGGTCAATCGGTGCGTACTTCACTGAGTGGGTGGAGGTGCCCACCTGGTACCCGGCAGCGCCGTCGATCGCGTTGATGTTGTGGCCCACCACTTCATAGAACACGCCCGACTTGCCCTGCAGTTTGCCAATGACGGAACGGGCGGAGGCGTACA
The DNA here is from genome assembly GCF_040686795.1 of Specibacter sp. NPDC078709. Taxonomy (NCBI): domain Bacteria; kingdom Bacillati; phylum Actinomycetota; class Actinomycetes; order Micrococcales; family Micrococcaceae; genus Specibacter; species Specibacter sp. NPDC078709. The sequence goes on along the minus strand of NZ_JBFBLU010000003.1, from coordinate 212,290 downwards.
TGATCCTCGGCAAGCCCACCTCGTCAATGGCCAGTTGCATGGACCAGGGGCTGGCCAAGCCAATGCCACCGGGGTTGCGGGTGACGAACTTGGAGAAGATGCGAGCCGCGTTGGAGACCTTGATGTCCCAGACCGGGATGGACCGGCCCTGGGTCATGGCCACAATCTTTTCCGAGAGGAACAAGTACCACGGAGCGTCCGCGGTGGCGGTGCCATGGTCCCCGCCAGCGGCAGGCAGACCGTCAAAGAAACGCTTGACGTAGGTCATGACTGTGGGGTCGAAGTCGGTTTCCTTGTAGAAAACTTCGGTGCGCAACGGGTAGCGGCGGAACGTCCCGGCGCCATCGGGAACCGTGATGTCCAGCTGCTTGTCGGCGTTGGGGATGTAGTCGCTCTTGCCCTCAATGCCGGCCTTGACTTCGGGCTCATCAAAGAACTCGCGCAGCCACAGCTCGGTGTTGATCAGGCGCCAGAAGACCATGGTGGAACCGCCGCTCTTGCCGCTGAGGAGTTCCTCGAAGGCGTAAATGACGGCATCCTGGTTCCAGTACGGGCGGTTGCCGAAAGAGGTGGAGAGGAAGATCTCGTAGATCTTTTCCTTCATGTGCCCAAACCACTCCGCTTCCGGGGTGGTGAAACCGATCTTGTTGCGGCGGTTGCTGATCATTTCCGGCAGCAGCTCACGGGTGGCGTCACGCAGAATGCGCTTGTTCCAGCCGCCCTTGATGATGGATTCGTCATCGAGGCTGAAGAGGAACTTCACCACTTCCTTGTCCAAGAACGGCACGCGACCCTCCAAGGAGAAGCGCATGGTGTTCTTGTCCTCGTAGCGCAGCACAGCCGGCAGGGACTTATGGAAAAGGTCATCGATGAGACGCAGCTTCAAGTTATCCGGGATATTGGCAAATGTCTCTGACTTGTACTTTGCCGTGAACTTCTTGTTCAACAGCGCCGAAACGCCAACTTCCTTCTTGAAGCTGAGCATGCCCTGAATCCTGAAACGAGCCAGACGGAACAGGATATCCGAGCTGGACACCAATTCCTTGGCCAGTTTGGCGTTCTGGCCGTTCTTCTTCAGCTGACGCAGGTAAGCGAAGTAGTACGGGATGTAGCCGGCCATCATTTCGTCGGCACCCTGGCCATCGAGCAGCACGGTCACGTGCTTGGAGGCCTCGCGCATCACCTGGTACTGGGCGTACGGCCCGGAGGAGATGATGGGTTCTTCCATGGTGCGGACAAAATCTTCCAAATCCTCCACAAATTCGCCCGGCTTGGGCAGAATCTTGTGGCTGATGACATTGCCCTCACAACGAGCCAGCACGGCGTCGGCGTACTTTTCCTCGTCGTTGATGGAGTTGGGGAAAATAGCTGAGAAGGTCTGCTGCTTGGCACCGAGGGAGTCTGTGGCAGCGGCGTTCTCTTGCATCAGTTTGTTGATGGTAACCACGACGGCGGACGAGTCCAGTCCGCCTGACAAGGCGGTACCCACGGGTACTTCAGACTGCAGACGCAGACGAACACCTTCCGTGAAGCGTTCCCGGTATTCATCAATGACAGCCTTCGAGTACGGCGTTTCAATCTTGGCCAGCTCGGCCAGTTCTTCCTTGAAACGCGTGTACGAGCTGATGGTGGCAGTTCCTGCCGGTCCGGCTGCCGAATCCACTGTGTTCAGCACCAGCTTCTCGCCGGGCATGAGCTTGTTGACGCCGGCGAAGAAAGTGCTGGATTCGTCGTCGTGGATTCTGAACTGCAGGTAGCGGTACAAGATCCGCTCATCGACCTCTGCGGTGATCTTGCCGGTGGCCAGCAGCGGCTTGATCTCGGACCCGAACAGCAGGGTGGGAGCCTCGGTGGTGCCGGCTGTGGCGTAGTACAGCGGCTTGATACCGAAGTGGTCGCGAGCCAGAACCAGACGGCTGTTTTTGCGGTCGTGGATGGCGAAGCCGAACATGCCGTTGAACTTGTCAAAGGCAGCGTCTCCCCATTCCTCGTAGGACTGCAGCACAACTTCGGTATCCGATTGGGTGGAGAAGGTACGTCCCAGTGCCTCCAGCTCGGCACGCAGCTCGAGGTAGTTATAAACCTCACCGTTGTAGACCAGCACAGTTTCGCCGTCGGCGCTGTACATGGGCTCCTGGCCATGGGCCACATCAATGATGGAAAGACGACGATGCGCCAACCCAACACTGCCGTGGGTGTAGACACCCTCACCGTCTGGCCCGCGGTGCACCATGCACGCATTCATCTGCTGCAATAGGGTTTGATCTTCCCCATAACCGTAGTATCCGGCGATTCCGCACATACTTACTTACCTCATCTTTAGCACGTCAGTCCTGCCGACAATGCTACTTGCTTAGCGGACCATCCCCGCCCACCATGCTCGGCGCGGGAGGGAAGTTAAAGGTGTGAGATAGAGCCCACAAAGGCGCATATATGATTAAAGCGTGACTTTTGACTCCACCTTAAACCCGGCTGTTGGCCCCACCGTAGGAATTTTGGCGTTGCAAGGTGATGTCCGCGAACACGCCCGTGCCATTGAAGAATGCGGTGGGCGTGCCGTGGCGGTTCGCCGCCCGGGCGAGTTGGCCGCCGTCGACGGTTTGATCATTCCTGGCGGGGAATCCACCACCATTGACAAACTCACCCGAATCTTCGGCATGCGTGAGCCGCTGCGTGAAAGCATTGCCACCGGATTGCCCGTGTACGGCAGTTGCGCCGGGATGATCATGCTGGCCCATGACATCGCCGACCCCGCTACGGATATGGACGGCAAACCCCAACAGACGCTTGGTGGATTGGACATTACGGTGCGTCGCAACGCCTTTGGCCGTCAGGTTGATTCTTTTGAAACCGAGCTTGATTTCACTGGTCTGGCACCAGCTGGCCAGCCCGAATCGCCGCTGCATGCCGTCTTTATTCGGGCGCCGTGGGTGGAGCGTGTGGGTGCCGGTGTTCAGGTGCTTGCCAGCGTGAAACTGCCAGATGCCGGGCAAAACGATAGGATTGGTTCAGAAGTTCGTGCTGTCGCCGTTCGTTCACGGCATTTGCTGGCCACCTCCTTCCATCCGGAAGTGACGGGGGAGCGCCGCATCCATGAACTGTTTATTCGAATGATTAGAGGAGAAGCGTAACTATGTCAGGCCACTCCAAATGGGCAACTACCAAGCACAAGAAGGCAATTCTTGACAGCCGCCGGGCTAAGTCCTTTGCCAAGCTGATCAAGACCATCGAAGTTGCTGCCCGTGGTGGTGGAGCCGATCTGGCCGGTAACCCTGCGCTGGAACTTGCCGTCACCAAGGCCAAGAAGACCTCGGTGCCAGCTGACAACATTGACCGTGCCATCAAGCGTGGCGCGGGCCTGCTCGGTGACGCCGTCGATTACCAGACCATCATGTACGAAGGTTATGGTCCGCAGGGCTCGGCGATCTTGATCGAGTGCCTGACCGACAACAAGAACCGTGCAGCCTCTGAGGTGCGTTTGGCCGTGGGTCGCAATGGCGGCAACATGGGAGATCCCGGCTCCGTTGCCTACATGTTTACCCGTAAGGGCATTGTGGGTTTGCCCAAGAATGAGCTGACCGAGGATGACCTGCTCATGGCTGTTCTGGACGCCGGTGCCGAAGAGGTTAAGGACCAGGGCGAAAGCTTTGAAGTCATCTCCGATCCTCAGGACCTGCCGGCCATCCGTGCCGCACTGACCGAGGCCGGCATTGAGTACGAATCCGATGAGGCCGGCTTTGTCCCCTCCATGCAGGTGGAACTCGATGTCGAGAACGCCCGCAAGTTCATGAAGCTCTACGATGCTCTGGAAGATCTGGATGACGTCCAGAACATTTACTCCAACGCCGACATGAGCGCAGAGGTTCTTGCTGCGCTTGAAGAGGACTAGGAACTGCGTGTTCTAGGAGTGGATCCGGGTTTGACCCGGTGCGGGCTCGGCGTTGTTGACGTCGCCGCCAACCGCCAGGCCACCCTCGTGGGTGTTGGTGTGGTGGGAAGCTCGCATGAATTGAGCCTTGACGCCCGGCTGCTGGTCATCGCGGAAGCGCTTGACCAGTGGCTGGACGCGTTTAAGCCCGATGTTTTGGCCATTGAACGCGTCTTTGCCCAAACCAACCTCAGCACCGTGATGGGCGTGGCCCAAGTTTCCGGGGTGGTCATGGTAGCTGCGGCCCGGCGCGGCATACCCGTCGCCATGCACACTCCCTCGGAAGTTAAGGCCGCAGTAACCGGCAATGGCCGCGCTGATAAGGAGCACGTCACCGCCATGGTCACTCGGCTCCTTCGCCTCGCCGAACCGCCCCGTCCAGCCGATGCCGCCGACGCCCTGGCGCTGGCCATCGCCCACGCATGGCGCAGCGGCAATTCCTTTGCCGGGAATTCGGGAAGTACGACGTCGGCCCAGCAGCTTTGGCGCGACGCCGAACGAAAGTCTGCGGTCAAGAAGAACAAAGAAAAACCCGACGCCAAGTGGCGCTAGCTGTTTAGTACGTATGTTCTATATGATGGCCAGTAAGTAGTTACCAGTTGGTCCGGTTCTTATCAGGAGACGCAAGCAATGATCAGTTTTGTCCGTGGGCCGGTGGCTTCGCTTTCCTTGGCTCAGGCCGTCATCGACGTCAATGGGGTTGGCATGCTGGTGCATGCCACACCAAAGACCCTGGGTGGATTGCGGCTAGGTGAGGAAGCCACCCTCACCACCGCCATGATTGTGCGCGAAGACTCCATGACGCTGTACGGCTTCGCCGATGCCGGTGAGCGAGAAGTTTTTGACACGCTCCTCACTGTTAGCGGCATTGGACCGCGGCTGGCCTTGGCGATCTTGTCTGTGCTGGAGCCGGAAAGCATCAGGATTGGTGTGGATACCGGCGACGGCAAGGCCTTCACCAAGGTCCCCGGCGTGGGTCCCAAGGTTGCCGGGCGCATAGTCCTAGAGCTCAAGGGCAAGCTCAAGCCAACGGGGGAGGCAGTGACAGCTGCCCTGTCCGCTACGCCCGCTATGGAATGGAAAGAGCAGGTTGTGGCTGCCATGACCAGCTTGGGCTGGAATGAACGCGATGCGCTCAAGGCCATTGACGCCGCCGTAGCTGCCGAACCCGAACTGGCCGAAGGCGCCAATGTACCGGCCGTACTGCGGGCAACGCTGCGCTGGCTCGGCCAAGATCACACCAGAGCCAAGAGCGGTGTGCGCTAGAACATGGCTGCTAAGGATGATTCAATCCCGCTGTTGCCAGGGCAGATCAGTATTAGCGAAGCTGGTGGCAACGCCGGCGCTGGCCGGGCTCCGGCTAAGGGTGCCGCCAGCGAACTAGCCGCGCCCGTGGCGGAACCTGAAGAACGCGAACTCGAAGCTGCCCTGCGGCCCAAAAACCTTGACGATTTTGTGGGTCAGGAACGTGTTCGCAAACAGTTGGCGCTGGTACTGGCAGCCTCGAAAATTCGTGGGCGCAGCGCCGATCACGTGTTGATGTCAGGCCCTCCTGGCCTGGGTAAAACCACCCTCGCCATGATCGTGGCCGCCGAAATGAACGCGCCCTTGCGCATTAGCTCGGGCCCGGCCATTCAGCACGCCGGGGACCTTGCAGCAATCTTGTCTTCGCTCACCGAGGGCGAGGTGCTGTTCTTGGATGAAATTCACCGCATGTCGCGCCCTGCTGAAGAAATGCTGTACATGGCCATGGAAGACTTCCGGGTGGACATCATCGTCGGCAAGGGAGCAGGAGCCACGGCCATTCCGTTGGAGCTGCCGTCCTTCACTCTGGTGGGAGCCACCACCCGCGCCGGTCTGTTGCCAGGCCCCCTGCGAGATCGCTTTGGCTTCACCGGTCACCTGGAGTTTTACTCAGTAGCTGAGCTTGAACTGGTGCTGCGTCGTTCCGCTGGGATGCTGGACCTGCGCCTAACGAGTGCGGGATTCGCTGAGATTGCAGGCCGATCCCGGGGCACCCCGCGGATCGCCAATAGGCTGCTACGCAGGGTCCGTGACTGGGCGCTGGTTCATGGCATCGAGTCTATCGACGCCCGCACCGCTTCAGCAGCGTTGGATATGTATGAGGTCGATGCCCGTGGCTTGGACAGGCTGGACCGCTCGGTACTGCAGGCGCTGGTCAACAAGTTCAACGGTGGCCCCGTGGGCTTGTCCACCCTGGCTATCGCTGTGGGGGAGGAACCTGAAACGGTGGAGACCGTGGCTGAACCTTTCCTAGTCCGCGAAGGACTGCTGGGCCGCACGCCGCGGGGCAGAATTGCCATGCCTGCCGCGTGGGATCACCTAGGACTCAAGATGCCTGGCAATGCTGTTGCGGCCGCCATGCTGCCCTTCGATGAGGATGACAACGATAACTAGCTGAAACATCGCGTATCCGTATCCGTATCCGTATCCGTATCCGTATCCGTATCCGTATCCCGATATATTTTGCGACGAACAGCGATTGCGCTCTGAGCGGGAAAATTCTTCGCCCCAAGAGTAGAAAAGAGTGCAAACCACGTATTTTTATCTGCAATATGTGTAAATATGGGCGGTTCTGGGTGAATACTCATCCCACGTCCAGCTTTAACCTCTAGACTGATATGACCTCCGGCACGTCCACAGCGTGCGTGGAACTGAAATGTTTGCTTAACGAATGGAACCCCAGCTGTGACCCTCAGTAGTGTTTTGGCCACCGACTTCGCCCTCCGGGGGTTTTCATGGACCCGATGAGTATTCTTCTTTTTGCCATGTTTGGTCTGCTCATCTTCATGATGATGCGCAAGCAAAAGAAGGCGAAGGCCGCTGCTGAAGAAAAGCGTTCCAAGCTGGCTCCCGGCGTCGAGATCATGACCAACTTTGGTCTCTTTGGTACCGTTCTGTCGATTGACACGGACGAGAACAAGATCCTCATGGAGATCTCCCCGGGGACCACTGCCACTGTTCACAGCCAGACCGTTGCTAAGATCATCGATCCTGCTGACGCGCAAGATGTCGAGGCCATTGTGCCTAACGATGCTTCGTCGCTGACGCTGAATCTTGACAAGCAAGCTGATGCAACGGAGTCCGTCGAGGAATCCCTTGAGCGCTTGAAGAACGAAAACAACAAAGACAACTAGCCTTATCCGGGTTGGCTGCTGCTGCACCAAGGTCTCACCCCGGTGCAGCAGCATTGCCATGTTCACAATCCCGTGACCAATAGAAGGATCCCTTGATGGCACGAACAGGTCCGGCGTCCACGGCCCGCAGAACTCTTCTGTGGCTTGCGGCGCTCATCATTGCATGCACACTGGCGGTAGGTGCTGGTGTCCTTAGCGGGGCTGCCACTTGGGCGCCCAAGCTTGGCCTCGACCTAGAGGGTGGCACCCAGATGATTCTGGCGCCCAAGGTTGAAGGTAGCGGTAACATCGCCCCCGAACAATTGGACCAGGCTGTGTCCATTATTCGCCAGCGTGTGGATGGTTCGGGTGTTTCCGAAGCTCAGATCTCCACAGAAGGCGGTCGCAACGTTGTTGTGAGCATGCCGGGCAAGCCAACCGACGAAGAGCGCAACCTCATCAAGGCTTCGGCCAACATGAACTTCCGCCCCGTCATTGCGGCCACTCAGGTGCCTACTGGTGCTGTCCCGGAGGCCGAGAGGACTCCCGAGGACCAGCTTCCAGTGCCTACCGCGGCGCCGGTGGACTCCAGCGACCCCAACTGGGTTGATGCAGCGGTCATGAAGCAGTTTGAGGCCACTAGCTGCCTTCCGCCGCTGACTGAGCGTCCCACCACCTCGGATCCTGACAAGCCACTTGTTAGTTGTGAACCCGAGACGGGCATCAAGTACATCCTTGGTCCGGTTGAGATCCCCGGCAAGTGGATTAAAACTGCGTCCTATGGTCTGCAGTCCGGCGCTCAGGGTGCCACCACTAACGAGTGGTCAGTTCAGTTGACGTTGGAGAAGCCTGAGGGTGCTGCGGCATTCAAGGCCGTGACTCAGCGCTTGCACGCGAAGTACTTGGTCAATCCCAACGATCCTCAGGCTCGTTTCGCCATCATCCTCGATGACAGCGTCATCGCAGCGCCTGCTTCCTTGGCTGTCATCACGGATGGGCAGTCCTCTATTACGGGGCAGTACACCGAGGCCACGGCCAAGGCTCTGGCTGATCAGTTGAAGTTCGGTTCACTGCCCATCAGCTTTGAAATTCAGAGCGAAGTCCAGATTTCGGCAACCCTTGGCCTGCAGCAGCTTGAAATGGGTCTGTTGGCAGGATTGATCGGTCTGGGCCTCGTGGTTATTTACTCACTGTTCCAGTACCGCGCCTTGGGCTTGGTGACGATCTCCTCGCTGATCATTGCCGGTGTCATCACTTACCTAGCCATCATCTTGCTGGGTTGGGCGGAAAACTACCGACTCTCCCTGGCTGGTGTGGCTGGAATCATCGTGGCCATTGGTCAGACTGCCGACTCATTTATTGTTTACTTTGAGCGAGTCAGGGATGAACTACGTGACGGACGCGGTCTGGTTGCCGCTGTGGAGAATGGTTGGGAGCGCGCCAAGCGCACCATCCTTGCTTCTAAAGCTGTCAACGTCTTGGCCTCCTTGGTGCTGTACTTTGTCTCCGTGGGTAGCGTCAAGGGCTTTGCTTTTACACTTGGCCTGACGGCGGTAGCAGACCTCATTGTGGTCTTTATGTTCACCCACCCCACCTTGCAGTTGCTGGCACGCACCAAGTTCTTCGGTGAGGGCCACAGCTTCTCGGGCCTGGATCCGAAGCAGTTGGGCGCAATTCCCTTGTACCGTGGCGCGGGCCGTTTCCGCACTCCGGAAGAGACCGCTGCTGTGGCCACGGGCAAGAACGTCCGTGCCGCGGGCGAAGCCGAACGCCGCCAGACTATTGCCGAACGGCGGTTGGCTGCCAAGGAAGCGCAAATGGTTGGCAGCAGGGGCGCCGGGGCTGCACAGCCCGAGTCCAGTGACTCGAAGGAGAGCAAATAATGAAGAGTTTCGCCACTTTCGGAAACGAACTGTACACCGGTGAACGGTCCTACGAGTTTGTTGGAAAACGCAAAATTTGGTTCAGCATTACGGGCGTTCTGCTGGTGTTGTCCATCCTGATCCCACTGTTTGGGGGCGGGTTCAACTTCGGGATTGATTTCCGTGGCGGTTCCCAGTTCACTATTTCCTCGGTAACCCATACAGATGTTGCCACCGGTGAATCCGCTGTTGCAGCCGCTGTGCCTGGCACCGCTGCTGTGGTCACCAACATTGCCGGTGACACCATGCAGGTGCAAACCGACCGGCTCAGTGACGACCAGACTCTGGCCGTCAAGGATGCGCTGAAGACGGCATACGGCGTCACTGAAGACCACATCACCTCCACCTTCGTTGGCCCCAGCTGGGGACAGGACGTTTCCCGGCAGGCCATCATTGGCTTCATCGTGTTCGTGCTGCTCGCTACGGTCCTGATGGCCCTATACTTTAGGACCTGGCGGATGTCCATTGCAGCCATGGTGGGCTTGTTGGTGGTCATGGTAGTCACCGCAGGAATCTACGGAGCGTCAGGCTTCGAAGTCACGCCATCAGCCATCATCGGCTTCTTGACCATCCTGAGTTACTCGCTGTACGACACAGTTGTGGTGTTTGACAAGATCCGAGAAAACACGGCAGACATTACTAAATCTGAGCGGCGGACGTTTGCTGAAGAAGTCAACCTCGCCGTGAACCAGACCCTAGTGCGCTCCATCAATACCATGATGGTGGCTGTGCTGCCGGTGGGCTCGATTCTGTTTATCGGTGCCTTGCTCCTGGGCGCAGGAACTCTGCGTGACCTTTCACTGGCGCTTTTCATCGGCATTATTGTGAGCACCTTCTCCACGGTGTTCGTGGCTGCACCTATGTACGCCTGGCTGCGTGAGCGCGAACCCGATCACCTCAAACAGGCCAAAAAGGTACAGCAGCGCCGCGCGCATGAGGCAGAACAGGATGCTACTGAGGTAGCTACTACGGCCTAGGCTCCGTCTATTTAACTCCTCAGGCACCCAACAGGGATGGGGCCGAATGCTATGCATTCGGCCCCATCCCTGTTTTGGTCAACAATGATCTTCCCTGCACCCTAGAATGGGGTAATGCCCCGCAGTAGGGGCGCACAGAACGTACGTGTGTGAGGGAGGAAATGCGTTGACCGATGAATCGCCCTCGCATGAGCTAGTTACCAATTCCGGGTCGAAAGCTGTGCCAGGCAAGGATAAATCCACTGCTGCTGGAGTTACTAGTGGTGCTTCGACTCGTGCCGGTTCAACTAATGACGTTTCCGGCCAGCGACCAGCAGATATTCGCCCCACCTTTCCTGGGCGGCGCGAACGAACCCGATCCCGCCTGGCAAGACTGGCTGGCTGGTCCACGGAGAGCTACTCGCCCATTCTGGAACCTTTGCTGCGCATTGTGCGGGCCAAGAACCCCAAAGAAGACCTGGACTTGCTCCAGCGAGCCTTCGCCGTGGCAGAAAAGTACCACGAAGGCCAAAAACGCAAGAGCGGCGATCCTTACATCACCCACCCAGTTGCGGTCGCGACCATTCTGGCGGAAATGGGCTTGGGAGGAAGTACCCTAGCGGCTGCCCTGCTGCACGACACGGTGGAAGATACGCCGTACACCTTGGCCCAGTTGGAGCATGACTTCGGCAAGGAAATCACACTGCTGGTGGATGGTGTCACCAAGCTCGACAAGGTAGATTACGGCGAAGCAGCCCAAGCTGAAACTTTGCGCAAAATGGTCGTGGCCATGTCCAAGGACATCCGGGTGCTGGTCATTAAGCTGGCCGACAGGCTCCACAACGCTCGCACTTGGCGTTTCGTTTCAGCCCAGTCATCGAGTAAAAAGGCCCGCGAAACCCTAGACATTTTTGCTCCATTGGCCCACCGCCTTGGTATGAACGCCATGAAGTGGGAATTGGAGGAGCTCTCATTCGCAGCGCTCTATCCCAAGGTATACGAGGAAATTGTTCGGCTCGTACAGGACCGCTCACCCGAGCGCGAGAAGCAGTTGAGCCTGATTCGCCGTGAACTCCTTGAAGTGTTGCGTGTTTCCAAGATCAAGGGTGAAGTCAGCGGTCGTCCAAAGCACTACTACTCCATCTACCAAAAGATGGTGGTGCGCAGCAAGGAATTCGATGACATCAACGATCTCATCGGAGTCCGGGTCATGGTGGATACGGTAGGGGACTGCTACGCCATGCTGGGCGAAGTGCACTCCCTGTGGACACCGCTGGTGGGGCGTTTCAAAGACTACATTGCCCTGCCCAAGTTCAACATGTACCAGTCACTGCACACCACGGTGTTGGGACCCGGTGGCAAACTGGTGGAGATCCAGATCCGCACCAGAGAGATGCATCAGCGGGCCGAATACGGTGTTGCAGCGCACTGGATGTACAAGAGCGGCAACAAGGCGCCCTTAGCGACAAACCAGGATGATATGTCTTGGTTGCGGTCCCTCATGGATTGGCAACGCGAGACCGCTGATCCGGGTGAGTTCCTGGATTCCATGCGCTTTGAAATGAACGCCAAGGAAGTCTACGTCTTCACGCCCAAGGGCCAGGTTGTGGCGCTGCCGGCCGGGGCCACGCCAGTGGACTTTGCCTATTCCGTGCATACCGAGGTGGGACACCGGACCATTGGCGCCCGCGTCAACGGAAAACTTGTGCCGCTTAACAGCGAACTTGCCAACAGCGACACCGTGGAGATCTTCACCAACAAGGCCGAAGGTGCCGGTCCCAGTCAAGACTGGCTGAACTTCGTCAAGAGCCCCCGCGCACGTAACAAGATCCGCCAATGGTTCAGCAAGGAACGCCGCGAGGAGTCCATTGAAAAGGGCAAGGAACTGCTGACGAAGGCCCTGCGCAAGCAGAACCTGCCTCTGCAGAAAATGATGACCCATGATTCCCTCATGGCTGTCACCGAGCACTTCCACTATCAAGACATCACTGGTCTCTACGCAGCAGTCGGTGATGGGCACACATCAGCTCAGTCGGTGGTTGAACGCCTCCGCGAGGTGATGGGGATGGCAGATATTGAAGAGGTTGCCCCGCCGTTGGAAACTCACGTTTCCAACGCCAGGTCACGAGTTTCCAATTCTGGTGTCATTGTCCACGGCGTGGACGATGTTTTGGTGAAGCTGGCCAGGTGTTGCACTCCCGTGCCGCCTGACCCCATCTCGGGATTTGTCACGAAGGGTTCGGGCATTTCGGTACACCGTAGCGATTGCCCCAACCTGTTGAATCTCCAGCAGGAGCCGGACAAACTGGTTGAGGTTGATTGGGCACCCACCCAGTCAGGTGTTTTCTTGGTCGAGATTCAGGTGGAGGCACTGGACCGCAAGAGCCTGCTATCAGATGTCACCCGGATTCTGGCCGAAAACCATGTCAACATTCTGGCCGCCAGCGTCAACACCAGCACCAATCGGGTGGCGATATCCAAGTTCGCTTTCGAAATGGGTGATCCCAAGTACCTTGACCACGTCTTGAACGCGGTGCGCCGGATTGACGGCGTGTATGACGTCTACCGTTCCACCGGTTCGCACCGCCGCGCCTAAGCCTGCGGACCTCAAGGCAGCCGTGCTTTGAGGTCCGTGCTATGAGTGCAGCGCCCAAAAACTGCTGACCCTAGCCCAACTCCGAACCCGGCAGCTGAGCGGTGTCTAACAGTGTTTGCACAAGCTCTTGGGCCCGCAACTTCCCGGGGACGTGCGGGGCTGCAAGCAGTGCCTGCTGGATTCGCTTGAGTGGACATGCCAAGGTAGCGTCGCGAGACATAGCCACAAGCACGGGTCTGGCCAAGGCCGGGGGAGCGCTGCGGGCCACGTCCAGCGCGGTGCGTAATGCGGTGGTGACTGGCGTGGTCCCCACGAGTTGAATATCCTGCGCTTCGAGACGGACTTGGCGCACCGTGCAGCCGCTGTGGCGCGGCACGGCCGCACTGTTGCCATCGTTGTCCACCAGCAGGGCAACCTCAGCTGGCGCAGGAGCACAACCGTAGACCCAAGCTGCCGAGAGCTGGGCTAACACCGCCCGGTGGCTCAGAAATGCCGGGATGTGGTGTGCCAGTGCCGCAGCCCGCACGGCCGGAGTCTCTGCCAGTGTAGAGGGTCGAAATACTTGGCCGAAAACATGGCACAATACGCCGTCCATGACCATGGCAGAGAGCTCGGAAAAGATGAACAGGGTTCCCGGTGCCAGCAGCGACTCTTGCGATGCGGCTGCGGGTGGGTTTTCTTGACTTGTCATCTCTCAAGGGTGCATCGCCAACCCGAGAAGAAAAAGGCCTCCGGGCCGGGCTGTGGACAACCCGGCCCGGAGGCCCTGTAAAACACTCAAAGAGACTGCGAAATCATCCCGCAGCTACTCAGTTACGCAGAATCAGGAGAAGTCCTGAGCTGCTTTCTGGATTTGCTCCAGCCACAGCTCACGGGCGGCCAGTGCTTCGGTAGCCTTGGCTACCTTGCGGGCGTCCCCGGCCTTCTCGGCGGCAGCCAGATCGTCCTTGAGTCCTGCAATGGTTGCTTCCAGCTGGCTCAGCGCGCTGCTGGTGCGTGCCTTGGCTTCGGGATCGCTGCGGCGCCAGTTGTCGTCTTCGGCGGTACGGACGGCATCCTCGACCTTGCGCAGGCCAGCTTCAACCCGCTGCATGTCATTGCGCGGAACCTTGCCGGCTGCTTCCCAGCGGTCACGGATGGACTGCAGGGCCTTCTTGGCGGCGCTGAGGTCCTTGATGGGCAGCAATGCCTGCGCCTCGGTGATCAAGGCCTCCTTGACCACCAAGTTGGCGCCGAACTCTTCATCCAGAGCGCTGTTGGCGGCCTGACGGGCAGCGAAGAACTTGTCCTGTGCCCCACGGAAGCGTGCCCAGAGTGCGTCATCATCCTTGCGGCTGGCGCGAGGTGAGCTCTTCCACTGGTCCATGAGCCGGCGGTACTCTCCCGCGGCATAGCCCCACTCGGTGGAGGTAGCTAGTTCCTCGGCGGCTGCAATCAGCGCTTCCTTGGTGCTCTTGGCGGAGGCGTTGTTGTTATCCAGCTGCGAGAAGTAGGCGCGGCGGTGGCGGTCAAAAACCGTGCGGGCGCTGCGGAACCGCTTCCACAGTCCTTCTTCCGTGGCCCTGCCCAGACGCATACCGGACTTCTGCGCCGTCTTCCATGACTCGAAGAGCTCGTTCATGCGGGCGCTGCTGACCTTCCACTGAATTGTGGCGGGGTCCTCGGCAGAAATGGTTTCTGCCTCGGCCACAATTGCTTCCCGAGCGGCAAGTTCGACGGCGCGGGCCGAGTCGTGCGCGGCCCTCTCCGCAGCAGCCAGTGCCTTGATGTTCGCTTCAAGGGCAAGCAAACGGGCCAGTGCTGCGTTGACGTCACCAACGGAGGTGCGCTCACCCAGCTGCTCGCGCAGGTGGGTGACCGTCTTATTCATGTCCGTGGTCGGTGCCTTGGCCTCAACACGCTGCTCCAAGAGAATGATCTGGGCCAGGATGTCATCAAACTTGCGCACAAAGTAGCTCAGCGCCTCGTCCTTGGTGGCGCCAGGGTACTGGCCAACAGGGAACTCTTCACCATCGAGGATCAAGAAGACGTGACCATCTTCTTCGGCGCGGCCAAACTTGGCAGCTTCAGCCAAGTTGACGGCAGGAACTGCCGGTGCTGCGAGCGGAGCCGGAACCGCTGCGGGCGCCGGCACCTTGGGGCGGGCGGCAAACGCGGCCGGGGAAGGTGAGGGAACAGGAGCAGATGCCGGTGCCGGGGCGGGAGTGGCCGCCGTCGTGCTTTCGACAGGGGCATTTTCCGTTACGGGAGGCTCTGTTGTTGAGGCAAGTGTTTCGTCGGATTCTTGACTGTGTGTCACCGCTAAAAGTCTTTCGCTTGATGGATACGGGCAGGTGGTGCAAAAACTACCTGGCCAGGATCGTGGTGGAGCTTTTCCCGGGGAACACGGCTGTGCCGCACCAGGGAAGGCCTGATGAAAACTAGTTGAGCTTGAACGAGTCTATCGTCACCTTGGTGTTGGGCGCACCGTCGGTTGCACCATTGGCGATCCCGTCCTTGGCAATTCCTGTCACGACGTCGAGGCCGCTGGTGACCTTTCCAACAATGGTGTAACCGCCATCGCCTTGGGGGAGATTGGTGTCTTCATAGGTGATAAAGAACTGGGTGCCGTTGGAATAGACCGTGTTGGCGCGCGCTACAGCAATGGTTCCTGCAGGGTATTTTCCATCTGCTGGGGTGTTTTCCACCGGGCCCCACTGGTAGCTGGGGTCGCCAGCGCCGTCGCCCTTGAGCGAGCCGCACTGCAGGACGCCGAAGTTGGGGGAGTTGGTCAACCGGTGGCAGGTCTTGCCCGTCATGAAGCCCTCGTCGGCGAGGGACTTGAACACGGCGGCGGCCTGGGGCGCCTTGGTGCCGTCAAGTTCCACCCCCAGTGGTTTGCCGTTGAGCGTCAGGGTTCCGGTAAACGTCTTGCCTTGGGCAGTCTCTGCCTTCGGAACCGTGGGGCTGTTGGTTTCTACCGGGGCTGATGCGGAGGGAGCTGGAGTGCTCGGCTCGGCCGATGCGTCGGCCGAGGAGGTGCTGGCATCAGTGCCCGTTGCGTCGGCGTCCGATTTAGGGCTGAAAACCGTCAACGCCAGCACGGCTGCGAGGGCCAGTGCAGCACCAATCGCAATGAAAGCAATGAGATTATCGCGCTTGCGCCGCTGGAGCTGTTCCTGGTGCAAGGCCTGGTTGGCCTCCATGCGGGCCACGCGTGCTTTGGCTTCACGGGCGGACTTGTTGCTGTTGGCCAACTGTGCCTCTTCCTTCAATTCAAGCGTCAAATCGAGCGGTATGTTCACCTAGCGCTGTCGCGGCCGGGTAGGTTAGGGGTGGGCTGTCAAACCTTATAAAATGGCAGCCGGTGCCAGTTTACCCATGTAATGCCCGCTCTGCGGTGAGCATGACTTGGGCTTCGACGCGCCGTTACGTTTACCCGCCCCGCCGGATCCAGTGACCGACTTTTTGGATCCGGTGCATGTTAGGAGAGCAACACCCATGGCACGCAACGCCTCCTTGTCCGGTTTTCCCGAGTGGCTTCCCGAGGAGCGGCTGGTGGAGCAACATGTGCTGGACACCTTGCGCCGCACCTTTGAACTGCACGGATTCAGCTCCATCGAGACACGGGCTGTGGAAACTGTTGGCCATCTCCTGCGCAAGGGTGAGATCGATAAGGAAGTGTATGGGCTTTCACGCCTCCAAGACGACGACGGCAACGTCGCCGTTGCCTCCAAGGATGATCCCAATGCGCTGGCCCTGCACTTCGATCTGACGGTGCCCTTTGCCCGCTATGTAGTGGAAAACGCTGGCTACTTGTCCTTCCCCTTCCGCCGCTACCAGATCCAGAAGGTCTGGCGCGGCGAGCGTCCCCAGGAGGGCCGCGCCCGCGAGTTCACCCAGGCGGATATTGATGTCGTGGCCGACGGCGTACTGCCGTTCCGCTATGACGTGGAACTTGCGCTGGTCATCGCTGAGGCTCTCTCTGCCCTGCCGATCCCTGCGTTCAAGCTGCGGATCAACAACCGTAAGCTGGCCGAAGGCTTCTACCGCGGCATTGGTCTCACCGACACCGCTGGTGTTTTGCGCAGCATCGACAAGCTGGAGAAGATCGGCGCCGAGAAGGTAGCCGAACTGCTCAAGAATGAGCTCGGCGCTACCGACGAGCAGGCTGCCAAGGCTCTGGCACTGGCATCCATCCGCACTGAGGACACCTCCTTCGTGGCAGCCGTGCGTGCCCTGGGCGTCACCGATGAGCTCATGGAAGAGGGCCTGAACGAGCTCGAACAGGTCATTTCAGCGGCCGTCAAGAGCGCTCCAGGCTCGGTTGTGGCCGATCTCTCCATTGCCCGTGGCTTGGATTACTACACGGGAACTGTGTACGAGACTGTGCTGGTTGGCCACGAGCAGTTGGGGTCCATCTGCTCGGGCGGGCGCTACGACGCCCTCGCGTCCAAGGGCAACCGCAAGTTCCCCGGCGTTGGGCTGTCTATTGGTGTCACCCGCCTCGTGGCACGCATCCTGAGCCAAGAATTCGCCAAGGCCTCCCGCTCTGTCCCCACGGCCGTGCTTGTCACTTTGGTCGATGAGGATAGCTGGAGTGAAGCCCAAGACGTGGCGACTGCGCTGCGCGCCCGCGGAATCTCCACCGAAGTAGCTGCCAAGGCGGATAAGTTCGGCAAACAGATCAAGTACGCCGACAAGCGCGGCATCCCGTACGTCTGGTTCACCGACGAGAGCGGTGCGCACCAGGTCAAGGACATCCGCTCCGGCGATCAGGTAGCAGCGGACCCCGCCACCTGGATGCCGCCCGTTGAGGACCTGACCCCACAAATCGTCGTCGCATAGCACTCGATTCCCGGCTGGGCTGCATCGATCCGTGAGAAATGGTCGGTCTGACCCACGAGAACGACCTTTTCTCACGGATCGATTCACTAGCGGGGTCTCGACAAGCTCTGCCACCGAGCGGGACCACGGCGATTGTCAATCACCGGTAAACTTCTAACAACGTCTCTTTTAGGCCCGGAATCGCGGGCCGAACACCACCATTGAAAGGAATGCTGTGCTGCGCACACATGACCTAGGCTCCTTGCGGGCTGAACATATTGGCCAAACCGTCACGCTTTCGGGCTGGGTTGCCCGCCGCCGTGATCACGGTGGAGTGGCTTTCTTGGACCTGCGTGACGCATCTGGCGTGGCACAGATTGTGGTGCGTGAGGAAGAAGTCTTCCACGCACTGCGTAACGAATTTGTTTTGCAGATCACCGGAACGGTTTCACGCCGTCCCGAGGGCAACGAAAACCCGGCCCTCGCCACGGGTGAGATCGAAGTCATGGCCGATGACGTCGTCGTGCTTAATGAAGCAGCACCGCTGCCCTTCCAAGTTGATGACCACACTGAGGTTGGTGAGGAAGCGCGTCTGAAGCACCGCTACCTGGACCTGCGCCGTCCGGTCATGCAGCGCAACATGCGCCTGCGCTCCGAGGCCAACCGGGTTGCCCGCAACCTGCTGCACGATCAGGGTTACATCGAGATTGAAACCCCCACACTGACGCGCTCCACCCCTGAGGGTGCCCGAGACTTCGTGGTGCCGGCACGTCTGGCTCCCGGTTCTTGGTACGCGCTGCCGCAGTCGCCTCAGCTGTTCAAGCAGCTCCTGCAGGTGGGCGGCTTCGAAAAGTACTACCAGATTGCCCGTTGCTACCGTGACGAAGACTTCCGTGCGGATCGCCAGCCGGAATTCACCCAGCTCGACATCGAGGCCAGCTTCGTTGACCAGGACGACATCATCGCCTTGGGTGAAAAGATCGTCGCCGAGCTGTGGAAGCTGATCGACGTTGAGATCCCGATGCCGATCCAGCGCATGACGTACCGCGATGCCATGGCTCGCTTTGGTTCGGACAAGCCGGATCTGCGCTTCGGCCAGGAACTGAGCGATCTCACCGAATTCTTCAAGGACACCGAATTCGGCGTCTTCAAGGCTCCCTACGTGGGTGCCGTGGTCATGCCCGGCGGTGCTTCGCAGCCTCGCCGCCAGCTCGACGCTTGGCAGGAATGGGCCAAGCAGCGCGGTGCCAAGGGTCTGGCATATGTGTTGATCAAGGAAGAGGGCGAGCTCACCGGACCGGTAGCCAAGAACCTCACCGAGACCGAACGTGCCGGCCTGGCCGACGCTGTTGGTGCCAAGACCGGCGACTGCATCTTCTTCGCCGCCGGCGAGGTGTCCCCCTCCCGCGCGCTGCTCGGCGCCGCTCGTGTTGAGATCGGTCACCGCACCGGCCTGATCAACCCGAAGGACTGGGCGTTCGTATGGGTTGTTGACGCGCCCATGTTCGAGCCCACCAGCGTTGCCGTTGGTTCCGGCGACGTGGCCCTGGGGCACAGCGCCTGGACGGCCGTGCACCACGCGTTCACCTCACCCAAGCCCGAATTCATGGATAACTTCGACACCGATCCGGGCGAGGCGCTGGCTTACGCCTACGACATCGTCTGCAACGGTAACGAAATCGGAGGAGGATCCATCCGTATCCACCGCCGCGACGTCCAGGAGCGCGTCTTCGGTGTCATGGGCATCTCCGAGGCCGAGGCTGATGAGAAGTTCGGCTTCTTGCTGGACGGCTTCAAGTTCGGCGCCCCGCCGCATGGTGGCATCGCCATTGGCTGGGACCGTGCCGTGTCACTTTTGGCCGGTGTTGACTCCATCCGCGACGTCATTGCCTTCCCGAAGTCCGGCGGCGGCTACGACCCCATGACCGAAGCTCCGGCCCCGATTACGGCGCAGCAGCGCAAGGAAGCCGGCGTTGACTTCAAGCCGGAGGCCAAGAAAGCTGACCCCGAAGACAAGGGCGACACCGACGCCAAGTAGTTCTGCGCCACGTAGTTTTATGCGGTTCTGAAATGCCTGCCTTCCCATTGTGGGGAGGCAGGCATTTTGCTTGTCAACGCACGACGGTGGATCCCTCACCTAAGTGGTGGGTGTCCCTCACCTAAGCGGTGGCTGACGACTCGGCAGTGTGCAGCACCCGGTCTGCACGAATGCGAATTCTCTAGAATCGCTGGATGCCCACCAAGACCCAACGCTTGTTCCTTGACCGCCCCCGTTGTGAAGATGCCGATGGCTTGCACCAGATCTGTAGCGATCCACGCGTCTGGAGTCATTTCCCCAGCCTGAGGCATGGCGACATTGAACAGACACAGGTGATGGTGAGCAGATTCATTTCGGCGTGGGACCGTGCTGAGTTAGGCCCGTGGGTTGTCAAGAACCCCAGTGACCAGAGCATCATCGGCTACGGCGGCTGTTCCATCAAAGATGACATCTTTTGGAACCTGGGCTACCGTTTCGCCTTCGATGCTCAAGGCCAAGGCTTCGCAACGGAGCTCTCGCGAGAGGCTGTGAGGCAAGCGAAGCTGAGCCGCCCCGAGCTTCCTCTTGTGGCCTATTTGCTTGAACATAACGTGGCTTCGGCACGCGTTGCCGAGAAGGTTGGCCTGACCCTGCTCCATAGGGGCATCGATGCAGGCAACCCGGATTCGAAAGCGATTCGGCTCGTTTATGCGGACCGGGCTCTGACGGAGGAGCAGCTGGCCCACATCATGCTCTGAGCCTCCGGCAGCCTGCTCCCGGGTTGTTGCGTGCTACCAATCCACTCCCGCAGCTCTGAGGATGGAATTGATCTTCTCCTCGTGTTCGGCGTCCCATTCATCAAGTGTTTGGGCTTGCTCTGCCTGAGCCTTGTCAGAGACGGACTTAAGCACTGATTCGAGGATCTTCGCCGGCACGGCAACGATCCCTTCCTCATCCGCTACGAGGAAGTCGCCAGGATGCACCAGGACTCCGCCGCATTTTACGGGTTGCTGCAACGGCAGGACTACAGCCTTCAGGCCAGGTTTGGGTACTACGGCACGGGCAAATACGGGAAAACCCAGATCACGGATTTCCTGCACGTCACGGATGGCACCGTCAATTATGAGACCGGCGATCCCGCGCCGCTGCGCCACAGCACAGACGTTGCCTCCTGCGATCGCGTGGGAAGAGTCGCCGCCATCGACCACGAGCACGGATCCGGCCGGTGCCCGGTGGATCGCCGCATGGAGCATCAGATTATCGCCCGGAGCGCAGCGGACTGTGTAGGCCGGCCCGCTCAGCCGAGCACCATCCCACAGAGGGCGAATGCCAGGGGACAGGACTTGCTCCCGACTGAGCTGTTCGGCGAAGGCTGTGGGGGAAATGAAGTGTGATGAATCGTTCATTGTGCTTCCTTGTCGGAATTGCGGAGTCTCGTCTATGTGATCCTACGGGTTGGGGCTCAGCTGCCATTAAGCTGTTGCAATGACAATTGCGGCAGCCGGACATCTCGATAAAATTGAGCAGCTCATGAACGCTGCGTGGCCGGCCCCGGATGCCGTAGACGTGGACGGGTGGCTCTTGCGCTCCGCCGGCGGTGTCACTCAACGCGCCAACTCCGTGTGGCCCGTGTCAGCGCCCAGCGATACGGCAGCTGCGCTGGCGTCCACGACGCGTTGGTACGCTGACCGCCACCAACCGGTGATTTTTCAGCTGAGCCACCGTGCTGAAAATGTGGCTCTGGAAGCGCTGCTCGATCAACAGTCCTATAGCAAGCAGTCGCAGACACTCATCATGACCGCCACGGCAGCACTGCGCTCAGCTGATGAGGCCACCCATCCGCCACCGTCAAAAAGCACTATCACCATGACTACTATCCCCACGCAGGACTGGTTGGAACTGTGGTGGAGCGTTGATGGCCGTGGCGGGCCGCAGGAAATGGCTATGGCCCACAGCATTCTTGTAGCCGCCACGGCCCTGTATGCCACGGCCCATGATGATGAGGGCAGGGCCGTGGGTACCGGGCGCCTAGCCATGCCGCAGCTAGGCAAGCCAGCAGGCTCCGAAGCATGGGGAGGGATCTACTCCATGGCCGTCCACCCTCAAGCGCGGCGCCGCGGCATCGCCACCCAAATCCTCAACGCCCTGACGGCGGCCGGGACAGAGCGGGGTCTGCGCAACTACTGGCTCATGGTGACAGCTGCCAACGATGGAGCCCAGGAGCTGTACGGTCGCGCCGGATTCGCCGAACAAGGCCGTTACCACTACCGGCAGGCACCTCTGCGGCGTGCCCTCGGCGCCTGCTGAGACGCTGACTAGGACCCTATTCGGCACAAAACGCGGGTGATCCGCTGGCACATGATCCTGGCACACCCGTGTTAGCTGCCCAAACGATTCGCGCATCGCCGGCGTAGGCTAGCTAGCTCCCCACGGGATCGGTGATGGTGATCCGGACGGAGCAGAAATCACCGGCGGCCTTCTGCAGCACTGCCATGTTCGGATCGGTGACGGCCAACGGGGCTAAACGGGACTGCTGGGCAACAGCACCGAGCGCGGGCGTCGCCAAGACCGATTCCACCAGTGCCTTATCGCCTCCCGTAGCCACATATTCGAAGCCCTGACCCGAAAAAACTTTGGCGGCCTCGCCAGCAGCGCGCTGCACTACGGCGGCGCCAGCGTCCGCGCCGCGGGACCGTGCCCCTGCCGTTCCCACCTTGTGTGCCAGCAACTTCCCACCCACAGCGACGCCCACTGCAAAGCCGCCCCGGCGTACCAACACCAAACCAAGACGGCGTTCCTGGGCCGCTAAGGAAACCACCCGGTCCATCAGCCCGGCGCCCCGGCCGGGACGTCCGTCGTCGGGCCACGGCGGGGTGACTAGCGCGGTGGCGCCGTCGCGCATGGCCAGCATGACGCCGTCGTCCGTGTCTGTTGTGGCGGCCAAGCCGCGGTGGGAGGCGGCGAAACGATCCACCCAACCGAGAAGGCGGGCGGGCGGAACAAGGGCGGTGCGCTGGGCTGGGTTCACGCTGCCAGACTACCGGGCGATAGCCTAGAGGGGTGAGTGACCTCTTTAGCGCCCTGCACGGGGACGATGACGCGGACGACGACGGCACCCTCGCCTTGGGCGGCGGGACCTTCGGCGGTGCCAGTGCCGAGCCGGGATCGCGCCCGCGCAGCCCGCTAGCCGTGCGCATGCGCCCCCGCAGCTTGGATGAAGTGGTGGGCCAACAACATCTGCTGGGACAGGGATCGCCCTTGCAAATGCTGGCCGCCGGCGGCAGTGGCGGGGGAGCGGCTGGGCCTGCATCGGTCATGCTCTGGGGCCCTCCGGGAACGGGTAAGACCACGCTGGCCCATGTCATTGCCCGCGGCCCGGGGCGAAAGTTTGTTGAACTCTCCGCTATCACTGCCGGGGTCAAGGACGTGCGCCGGGTCATGGATCAGGCACTGACCGACAGAGACTTGCACGGGCGCACCACAGTGCTGTTCCTGGATGAGATCCACCGCTTCAACAAGGCCCAGCAGGATGCGTTGTTGCCGGGAGTGGAAAACCGGTGGGTGGTGCTGATTGCTGCCACCACGGAGAACCCGTCGTTCTCCGTGGTGGCGCCGTTGCTCTCACGGTCTATTTTGCTGACCCTGCAACCGTTGACCAATGCCGACATTCAAGGTCTGCTCGAGCGGGCGATCACTGATTCGCGTGGTTTGGATGGGCTGGTCACTGTCACCGATGATGCCATGGACCACCTGGTCCGCTTGGCCAGTGGCGATGCCCGGCGAGCCCTGACAACATTGGAGGCCGCCGCCGGCGTGGCGCTGTCCGAACTGTCTGTCTCCGAAGTGGCTGCCGATGCTGCAGACGAACCCGTGGTAGTTGATCTGGCTGTTGCCGAGCGCGCCATTGACGCTGCCGCTGTCCGCTACGACCGGGCTGGGGATCAGCACTATGACATCATCAGTGCCTTCATTAAGTCTGTACGCGGTTCCGACGTTGATGCCGCATTGCACTACTTGGCCCGGATGTTGGAGGCGGGGGAGGACCCTCGCTTCATCAGCCGCCGCATCATGATCTCTGCCTCAGAGGATGTGGGCATGGCGGATCCAACGGCGTTGCAGACTGCCGTGGCCGCAGCCCAAGCGGTGGCCTTGATTGGCATGCCGGAGGCCCGGATAATTCTGGCCCAGGCCGTGGTTCATGTGGCGACGGCACCCAAGTCGAACGCTTCCTATAACGGCATCAATGCGGCGGTGGCCGATGTTCGGGCAGGTAAGGGCACCACCGTTCCGGCGCCGCTGCGCGATGCTCACTATGCGGGCTCTGCCGGATTGGGTCATGGCAAGGGCTACATTTACGCCCACGATGCCCCGCACTCCATCGCCGTGCAGCAATATCCGCCGGATGACTTGGTGGGCAAGAACTACTACACGCCCACAGCCAACGGCCATGAACGCGATCTGGGCCCGCGGCTCACCCGGTTGCGAGAAATTGTTCGTGGCACCGGTCCTGTGAAATAGCACGTCCCACCGGGGTACTCTGCGCCGTCGGGCATGGGCGGTGATCCGGGGCGGCGGGCGCGGGCAGGGGCACCCGGGTAGCAGCTACCAGGCCGCTATCAAGTGGTAGAGTTGACTCCGCACTGGCAAGCTCTGGCTCCATGCACAACATCCTCGTACGGTGATACCGGCTTTCGGCCGCTTATTTACCGTGCTTTCAAGGATCTGTTGTCTATGCCCAGGTGCTGTAGCAATGGGTTGCAATAGCCCAAACTCTCCACAATGGAGGCCAGACAATTACGTATTGCACATATTGGAAGGACACAAGTGGCTAACAACACACGTGCCCGCCGTCAGGCCCGCCTTTCGCGGTCCCTCGGCATTGCCCTGACTCCCAAGGCCGCCAAGTACCTGGAGCGCCGCCCGTACGGCCCCGGTGAGCATGGCCGCGCCCGCAAGAAGCAGGACAGCGACTACGCCGTACGTCTGCGCGAAAAGCAGCGTCTGCGCGCCCAGTACGGCATCCGCGAAGCACAGATGACCCGTGCCTTCGAAGAAGCCAAGCACACCAAGGGCATGACCGGTGAAAACCTGGTTGAGATCCTTGAAAGCCGTTTGGACGCCCTGGTTCTGCGTGCAGGCTTCGCCCGCACCACCGCCCAGGCTCGCCAGCTGGTTGTGCACCGCCACATCATGGTCGACGGCGCCCGCGTGGACCGCCCGTCGTTCCGCGTTGCCGAGGGTCAGCTGATCCACGTGCACCCGCGCAGCCAGACCATGGTTCCCCTGCAGCTTGCTGCAGCCGGCGCCCACCGCGACGTGCTCCCCGCCGTCCCGGCATACTTGGACGTGAAGCTGGAGAGCCTGCAGGCTCGCCTGGTTCGCAAGCCCAAGCGTGCCGAGGTTCCCGTAACCTGTGAAGAGCAGCTGGTTGTTGAATTCTACTCACGCTAAATCTTCTTAGCATTGAGTAGAGCTCGATTCATTCGATGCTTGAAACACAAAACAGCCCGTGGCATCCGCCGCGGGCTGTTTTGTACCCACCCACCGATACTTTTGGACTAAGGTACTTTGGGGAAAGATGTTGCATAAGGTCAAAGCCGAGCAAAGCTCAGTAATAGCTCAGCAATAGCTCAGCAGTAGCTCAGCAATGGTTGGGCAACATTGGCCACACGTGTTTAAAGACGAGTTAACGAATTGAGGCGGCACACAGATGAGTGGTGGCGACATTGCAGGACTGATCGCAGCAGGAGTTTTTGCCGTTTTAGTGGCGTTGCTGGCAGTGCCGATCCTCAAACTAGGCAAGGTCTTCGACGAAGTCCGCGTGACCATCAAGCAGATTGGTGATGGCACCACGCCCCTGATCGACGAGGTCACGGCCACCGTTGCCACGACCAACACGCAGCTGGGCAAGGTGGATGGAATCTCCAATAACGTCTCGGACGCCACCGCCAACATCTCAGCTCTCTCCGCGCTGGTGGCCGCAACCATCGGCTCCCCGCTGATCAAGGTTGCCGCATTCTCCTACGGCGTCCGCCAAGCCTTTGCTGGCCGCGGAAAACCCACCCGCGCCCGGCGCAGCCGCTAAACGGAACCTCCTCAAGGAAAAACCATGAAGAAAATCTTTTGGCTCGGCGTCGGCATCACTGTTGGTGTCATCGCAGCCCGTAAAATTACTGCCGCCAAAGGCGCGCTCGGTCCTGCCGGACTCAACCGTGCCGTGGGACAAATGAGCGACGCCGTTCACGACTTCGCCGACGCTCTCCGTGAGAACATGAATCAACGCGAAAGTGACCTCCGGATTGCTTTGGGTGTGGATCAGGACCCCTCCGCCACTCGTCGCTGATCTACTACTGATGCACAAACCGGCCGGCATCTGCCCGTCCACCATGCTGCCTCACCACGCTGCGCGGCAGTCGCCAGTGCAGCCAAGCTTTTGCCCGATAGAACTATTGAAGGAGCCACCAGGCTAATGAAATCGCACGATATTGCACGCCGCTGGGTAGATTTTTTCACCAGCAAGCAACATACCCCCGTGCCCTCGGCCTCACTGGTGTCCTCCGACCCGTCATTGCTCTTTACCGTGGCCGGCATGGTCCCGTTCATCCCGTACCTGACAGCCCGCGAGGTGCCGCCGTTCAAACGCGCAACCAGTGTCCAAAAGTGCATCCGCACCGGTGACATTGAAGAAGTCGGCAAGACGGTCCGTCACGGCACCTTCTTCCAGATGTGCGGTAACTTCTCCTTCGGGGACTACTTCAAGGAAACAGCCATTCCCTACGCCTGGGAACTGCTCACCTCCTCCATTGACGACGGCGGTTACGGACTCCCAGCCGATCGACTGTGGGTCACGGTGTACACCGAAGACGACGAAGCGTACGGCATCTGGCGCGATGTGGTGGGCGTGCCCACCGACCGGATCCAGCGCATCGGCAAGGAAGATAACTACTGGTCCACCGGCCAGCCCGGCCCGGCTGGCCCCTGCTCGGAAATCTTCTACGACCGTGGCCCCGAATACGGCATTGACGGTGGCCCGATTGCCGACGAAACCCGCTACATTGAAATCTGGAACCTCGTGTTCATGCAGTACCAGATTGACAATGTCACTTCCAAGGTTGACTTTGACGTGGTGGGCGAACTGCCCAACAAGAACATTGACACCGGTCTGGGTCTGGAACGTTTGGCCATGATTCTCCAAGGCGTGGAGAACATGTACGAGACCGATCAGGTACGCCCCGTCCTGGATAAAGCCGCAGAGCTTTCCGGCAGGAGCTACACCTCCACTGAGGAACCCGCCGATCCGCACCACATCGACGATGTGCGCATGCGCGTTGTTGCCGATCACATCCGTTCAGCTTTGATGTTGATTTCCGACGGCGTCACCCCCTCCAACGAAGGCCGCGGGTATGTGCTGCGTCGCCTGATCCGCCGTGCCGTGCGCTCCATGCGGCTCCTCGGTGTGGAAACCGCCGTGTTGCCTGAGTTGCTGCCGGTTTCCCGCGACGCCATGAAGGGCGCCTACCCCGAGGTTGAGACTGACTTCGCCCGGATCTCACGCATCGCTTACGCCGAAGAAAAGTCCTTCCTGCGCACCATCGCCAGCGGCACCGCCCGTTTGGAGGAAGCGGTCAAGGAATCCAAGGCTGCCAACACCAACCTCTCGGCCACCGAAGCGTTCGCGTTGCATGACACCTACGGTTTCCCGATCGATCTGACGCTGGAAATGGCCGGCGAAGCTGGTCTGGCTGTGGACGAGGCCGGATTCCGTGCCCTCATGCTCGAGCAGCGCCAACGCGCCCAGAAGGACGCCAAGTCCAAGAAAAGTGGCCACGCCGATCTTTCCGTCTTCCACGAGCTGCTGGCCCAGGGCGAGACGGTCTTCACCGGATACACCGAGCTGGAAGGTGAGGGCCGGGTTCGCTCCATCCTCGCCAACGGGGTCTCGGTGCAGCACGCCTCCACCGGCGATGAGATCTCCCTCGTTTTGGACGCCACCCCGTTCTACGCCGAGGCTGGTGGCCAGGCTGCCGATACCGGTCTGATCACCGGTGACGGCTTCGTTGTCGAGGTACTGGACGTACAAAAGCCCATCAAGGGACTGAGTGTGCATCAGGCCATCGTGCGCGAAGGTGAACTGCCGGCCGACGCTTTGGTGCGTGCCGCAGTCGACCGTGAACGCCGTCATGCCGCGGAACAGGCGCACACGGGAACGCACATTGTGCACGCTGCACTGCACCAGATCCTCGGCCCGGAAGCCCTCCAGCGCGGTTCCTATAACAAGGCCGGCTACCTGCGCTTCGACTTCTCCTGGGGCGAGGGCCTGAGCACGGCTACCCGCTCAGAAATCGAGGAAGTGGCCAACCTGGCCATCCGCAACAACTTCCGCGTTGACACCAAGGTCATGGACCTCGATGCTGCCAAGTCCCTGGGCGCCATGGCACTCTTCGGGGAGAACTACGGTTCAGAGGTGCGGGTTGTGGAGATCGACGGCGCCTGGTCCCGTGAGCTGTGCGGCGGTACCCATGTGGATAGCACCTCCCGTATCGGTTCGCTGACCCTGTTGGGCGAGCAGTCAGTTGGCTCCGGAAACCGCCGTGTCGAAGCTTTTGTCGGCATGGACGCCTTCCGTCACCTGGCTGCCGAGCGCGCCCTGGTCAGCTCTCTCTCTGAGATGTTGAAGGTTCCCTCGAACCTGGTGCCTGAGCGTGTGGCCGCAACCTTGGCCAAGCTCAAGCACGCCGAGAAGGACCTGGAGCGCCTGCGCAAGGAACAGGTCAGCGCCGCCGCGGCCACACTGGTGGGCTCCGCTGTGGACGCCAACGGTGTGCGTGTTATTGCGCACGACGCCGGTGAAGTCAGCAGTGCTGATGACCTGCGTGGGCTGGCACTGGACCTGCGCGATCGTCTCGGCTCCGCGCCGTCGACCATTGCCGTGGCAGGCGCCAGCAACGGCCGCCCCATCATCTTGGTGGTCACCAACGAGGCCGCCCGCGAGGCAGGCGTCAAGGCCGGCAACTTAGTCAAGTTGGCCTCCGGCATCTTGGGCGGTGGCGGCGGTGGAAAGCCGGATATGGCTCAGGGTGGCGGCCAGGACGTCAACGCTATCGGCGCCGCACTGGCTGCCGTCAGCGATGCCGTAAAGACGCGATCCTAGGGCTTTTGTGGCTGCGAAGAATTACCCGCAAGGGGTCAAACTTGGTGTGGATGTAGGCATGGTTCGGGTGGGGTTGGCAACATGTGACCCCGACGGAATTCTGGCCACACCCGTGAAGACCCTGAGCCGGGACACAAAGAAGAATAGTGACATCAAGGTGGTCGTCAAAGAGACGGCCAACCGTGGTGCGCAGCAAATCTTTGTGGGCCTGCCCCGCACCATGAAGGGTGAGGAAAAGGCGTCGGCCGAAATGGCCCGCAGCTACGCCCAGCAGCTTGCGAATATGCTGGCGGCCGCGGGGCAGGATGTCCCGGTGTTGCTGGTGGATGAGCGGTTGACCACTGTCAGCGCGCACCAAGCACTACGCCAAGCTGGTCTGGACACCCGCGAACACCGTAAAGTAGTAGATCAAGTGGCGGCGGTTGAAATACTGCAACATGCCTTAGATATGCAAAAAGCGCGCAATTCCGATGTCGGGGAGCTCGTGCGCGCAGTCAAGTCGGACGTTTTGGGGACAGCCGATTCACCTGAACACGAAAAGGGTCTCACCATTTCCAGCTCTTACAATGCGCCCGTCGCCACGCAGGAGGCGCCATGAGTGATCAGTTCCGAAAGCGTGATCGGACCCCTCACGGGAGTCAGGGCGCCGATCGCCATGGTGCTGCCCCATTTGACGCTGCCCGGCCTTTTGACGCTGCACAGCAGCAGGGTGCCACTCATCCCTATGACGACGAGCAGCCCGACGGCGAAACGTACTGGCAGGACGGCAGCGAGGACACGCTGTACACCGGCCACTCTGACTACGAGCATTACGAAGAGAACGAGCACGGGCAAGAGCAAGAGCACGGGCACGGGCACCCCGAGGCTTACGAGTCTGAAGCTTATGATCCGGCAGCAGCGGCAGCTTTGCCGTCCCGCCGCACCAGCCGTGTCTCCAAGCGTGTGCGCAAGCGCCGCCGCACCCTAGTGTTCTTGGTGATCTTGGTCTTGTTCGGCGCCGTGGTCTACTTCGCGGTCCAGACCGTTAAACCTATGCTGGGCGGATTCACTGTGCCGGACTATCCAGGTCCCGGATCCGGAAACGTGCAGATTGTGGTGCCCGAAGGTGCCACCGGACGCACGGTAGCCACTGAGCTCAAGTCCAAGGATGTGGTGGCCAGCGAGCAGGCCTTCCTTGACGCACTCAAGGCCGCCGAAGGATCGGCATCGCTGCAGCCGGGCGAATTCTCCATGAAGACCCAGATGAAGGCCGCCGACGCGGTCACCATTTTGTTGAACGTCAGCGATTCCAAGGTCCATTACGCGGCCGTTGCCCAGAACCTGCGCATCAACGAGGTGCTGGCAGTACTGGCCAAGAGCACCGGGCTTCCCGAAGCTGAGTTCACCGCACTCGCCAATCAGCCGAAGCTCTTTGGGCTGCCAGCTCAGGCTAAAAACCTTGAAGGGTATCTGGCCCCGGGGGAGTACCGTTTCCCGATTGAGCTCGACGCCAAGGAGATCCTGACCGAGATGGTCACCGGCACCATGAAGTCCCTCACGGACACCGGCGTCACCGATCCGGCGGAGCAATTCCGTGTGCTGACCATCGCCAGCATCATTGAATTCGAAGGCAACGAGGCTAACTACGCCAAGATTTCCGGTGCCATTGAGAACCGCATCAATAACCCCAACGGCGAAACGGGCGGACGCCTGGAATCCGATGCCACCGTGGCCTATGGTCTGGGGCTGAAAACCTATAACATCACGGCTGCGCAGAAGGCCGACGCGTCGAATCTGTACAATACCTTCGCTAATCCAGGGCTTCCCGTGGGTCCCATTGGTTCCCCGGGTATCAAGGCGATTCAGGCTGCCGCGCACCCTGAAACCAATCCGTACTACTTCTGGGTCACGATTAATCTGAAGACTGGCGAGACCCTGTATGCAGCGACTTTTGCTGAGCACCAGGTAAATGTTGCCAAATACGTGGCTTGGTGCGACGCCAATCCGGGGGCGTGCAGCTAAGTGACGAGCCAGCGACAAGGAGCGGTGTTGGGACACCCGATTGGGCATTCCAAATCACCGGCCCTGCACAACGCCGCCTATCAGCTGCTGGGGGCTGATTTCAGCTACCGCGCCATCGACGTCGAGGAATCGGGGATGGCTGACTTGCTGGCGCAGGTGCGTGCTGAGGGGAATTGGTACGGCCTCTCGGTCACCATGCCCTTGAAGAACGTGGCTGTGGAGCTGGTCGATGAACTCAGTGACGTGGCCCGTACCCTGGGCGCAGTCAACACCATCATCGCTACCACGGACGACGCCGGAGCCACCTTCCTGCGCGGCGATAACACCGATGTGGCTGGCATTGTGAACGCCTTGCGGCACGCCGGTGTGGGGGAGCGGCCCCGCGCCGCTATTCTCGGCGGCGGCGGCACCGCTGTCTCTGCCCTTGCAGCGTTGGTTGATTTGGAAGCCACGGACATTGTGGTGTTCGTGCGTAATCCGGTCAAGGCTGCTGGGACCCTCGAGGTGGCTGCTGCCTTGGCCGCCCCTGCAAGACTGGAATCCTTTGCTGGTACAGCACAGGATCTCGGGGACTTTGACGTGGTCATTTCCACCCTACCGCCGCGGGCTGCCGATGGCTTGGCAGCAGAATTTTTGGCCACCGGTGATTCGCCGGCCGGTGTCCTCTTGGACGTGGCCTACGATCCTTGGCCCAGCGCACTGGCGCAGGCATGGGAGTCACGCGGGGGAACCGTGGTGGCAGGCATTGAAATGCTTTTGTACCAAGGTGTGGAACAAGTCAAGCTGTTCGCGGAGGCCGGAGGATACGGCACCATCGCAACAGATACACAAGGGGACGTCATCAATGTGATGTGCGACGCAATTGGCGTGCACAGGCGGAATCCCCACGATGAGAACATGGCAGGATAGAGAGTATGTTGCGTTGGTTGACCGCCGGAGAATCACATGGCCCGGCCCTAGTTGGAATTATTGAAGGCGTCCCCGCCGGTGTGGAGCTCACGAGCGCCCACATCCGGGACGCCCTTGCGCGCCGCCGTCTAGGCTATGGCCGCGGCGCCCGCATGAAGTTTGAGCAGGACGTGGTCACCATTTTGGGTGGCGTCCGCCACGGGCTCACCCAAGGCGGTCCGGTGGCCATTCAGATCGCCAACTCCGAATGGCCCAAGTGGGAGGCGATCATGTCCGCTGACCCCGTGGATGCCGCCGAGTTGGAGGGCCAAGCCCGGAACGCTCCCTTGACGCGCCCTCGCCCCGGCCATGCAGATTTCACCGGCATGCAGAAGTACGGCTTCAGCGAAGCGCGTCCCGTCTTGGAGCGCGCCAGCGCCCGCGAAACAGCCACCCGCGTGGCCCTCGGCGTAGTGGCTGCACAGATGCTCGCCGCCGTCGGCGTCGAACTGGTCAGCCACACCGTGCAGATTGCCGGTGTCGCCTCACCGGAGACAGCCGCACTGCCGGTACTCGCCGACGTTGCAGCCCTAGACGCCGATCCGCTGCGCTGCTTTGACGCAGCTACCTCAGCGGCCATGGTGGAGGAAGTCGATACCGCCCAGAAGCAGGGCGAAACCCTCGGTGGTGTGGTTGAGGTGCTCGCCTACAACCTGCCTCCCGGCCTAGGCAGCTACGTGCACTGGGACCGCCGCCTGGACTCCCGCCTGGCCGGAGCCCTCATGGGCATCCAGGCCATCAAAGGCGTTGAAGTTGGCGACGGTTTTGCCACGGCAGCCCGCCGCGGTTCCGCAGCACACGACGAAATTGTGCGGGATGACTCCGGGCGAATCATCCGCACCTCCAACCGCGCAGGCGGCATCGAGGGTGGCATGAGCATTGGCGACGTACTGCGTGTACGCGCTGCCATGAAGCCCATTGCCACCGTGCCCCGGGCGTTGAAGACCATTGACGTCGCCACGGGTGAGCCCGCCAAGGCCCACCACCAGCGCTCGGACGTGTGTGCGGTTCCCGCCGCCGGCGTCGTCGCGGAAGCCATGACCGCTCTGGTGCTGGCCGAGGCTCTCGTGGAGAAGTTTGGTGGCGACTCCATCCAGGAGACCAAGCGCAACATGGACAGCTACCTGGCAGCAATCCCTGCCAATCTGGATACTCAGGACCACTGATGGTTGTGGGCAGGGATTCGGTGGGGGCCCCGGACTTCACCCCCCAACGGCCTATCGTCATGATCGGCCCCATGGCTGTGGGAAAGTCGGTCATTGGGGCCGAACTGGCCCGCGTGCTGGGCCTGCCGTTCGTGGATTCTGACCACAAGATCGTGGCCAAGCACGGGCCCGTTCCACGGATTTTCGCGGCCCGGGGTGAACACCACTTTCGGCAGCTCGAAGCCAAGGCCATCGCCGATGTCCTGGACTCCCCAGATCCAGCGCCGGTGGTGCTGTCCTTGGGTGGCGGCGCTGTCCTGGACTCCGGAACCCAGCAATTGCTGGCCCGGGCCACCGTAGTTTTCCTGCGTGCAGAACTGGACACCGTCCGGGAGCGCATTACTCGCAACACCGGCCGGCCCCTGTTGGCGGCCGATCCGGTAGCCACCTGGGAACGCTTGGCCGCCATCCGTGGCCCTGTGTACGCCCGGCTGGCCGACATCACCCTTGATGTGGGCCATTCAAATGTGCCGCAGCTCGTTGAGCGGCTGATCCACCTGCTGGCAGCAGAATCCAGAAAAGAGAAGCTCTAAACCGTGAACACCGTGAACACCGTGAACCCCCAGACTGCTCCGGCAGCAGAGACACCCAACACCGTCATCAAGGTCACCGGTGTCCTTCCACAGGAAAACTACGACGTCGTAGTGGGCCGTGGACTGCTATCCCACCTTCCTGAGCTCTTGGGTGAGCGGGTCAAAAAGGTTTTGGTCATCCACCCCCGTGCGCTGCGCATGACCGGAGACGCTGTCCGCGACGATCTGGAAGCCGCAGGCTTCACCGCCCTCACCGCCGAGATCCCCGACGCAGAAGAGGGCAAGCACATTCAGGTGGCCTCATTCTGCTGGGAAGTCTTGGGCAAGAACGATTTCACCCGCTCCGACGCCATTGTGGCTGTGGGTGGCGGCGCCGTGACCGACCTTGGCGGTTTTGTTGCAGCAACCTGGCTGCGCGGGGTCAAACTCGTGAACATCCCCACCTCGCTGCTCGGCATGGTGGACGCCTCCGTAGGTGGGAAGACCGGAATCAACACCGCCGAGGGCAAGAACCTGGTGGGTTCCTTCCACCCGCCTGCAGGGGTCCTGGTGGATCTGGATACCCTGGCCACGCTGCCCCCGAACGAACTCATCTCCGGCATGGCCGAGGTCATCAAGTGTGGCTTCATTGCCGACCCCATCATCTTGGATTTGATCGAGGCCAACCCGGACGCTGTCAAGGACCCCGCATCGCCGGTCCTGCGTGAATTGATTGAACGTGCCATTGCCGTCAAGGCGAAGGTGGTCTCCGAGGACCTGAAGGAATCGGGCCTCCGTGAAATCCTGAACTACGGACACACCTTGGGCCACGCTATTGAACTGGCCGAACGCTACTCCTGGCGCCACGGCGCGGCCGTTTCTGTGGGCATGATGTTCGCCGCCGAATTGGCTCGCAGTGTGGGCCGTCTCAGTGATGAGGACGCTGACCGTCACCGCACCATCTTGGATCTGCTGGGTCTGCCGCTGACGTACCGCCGGGACCGCTGGCAGGCGCTGCTGGATGGCATGAAGCGCGATAAGAAGTCCCGCGGGGACCTGTTGCGCTTTGTGGTCCTTGACGGAGTAGGTCGGCCCGGGATCCTCGATGTCCCTGACCAGTCACTGCTCTTTGCCGCCTACCAAGAGATTGCTTCGTAATATGGGATTGAAAGATTGGCCCTCTGCCGGTTTTCCCGGGATAGCCGTGAACCCCGAAACACTCATGCCCGAGGTCGTGGACGAAGATGCCTGCACGCTGGCACTGAAAGAATCCGGTGACGCGGCGGATCGGGTGTTTGTGCTCCTGGCCCGTGGACTGACTGCCGAGGCTGCCGAGGCGGCCGCCGATGCCCGCCTGATCGATCCCGGCTCCTTGCGCCTGCAGGTGCTCGATGCCGAGATTTTACGCGCTAGCAAGCACTATGACAGGGCTGAGCGAATCCTTCGCGGGCTACTGCCGGAGGTGAGCGGCACACCCATGGAGCCGTGGGTTTTCCAACAACTCGGCAAGGTCCATTTCAGCAGCGGAGCCTTTGAAGCGGCTGCGAAAATCTTCGCTACCGCACTGGAACTCAGGGTCGCATCCGGATCCGACGCCACGGCTATCTACTCCGCCACGGTGTCGCTCAAGCGGGCGCTGGACCTAGCAGAACGCGCCTAAAGGCCCCTCGAGACCAACGGGAGTTCACCTCACTGGCGGCAGGCCGGCGTCGTGCTTGTCGTGGTGGGGTGAATCATACGGCGCACCGTGGCCGGATGCGGTAGTATGGTCAATGGATTTTTGATAATACTTATACGCTAAGAGGCAACTGTGGCAACGACTAATGACATTAAGAACGGAACCGTTCTCAAGCTTGAGGGCCAATTGTGGAACGTCATTGAGTTCCAGCACGTCAAGCCGGGCAAGGGCGGTGCGTTCGTTCGCACCAAGATGCGTAACATTCTTTCCGGCAAGGTAGTCGATAAGACCTTCAACGCTGGCTTGAAGATTGAAACTGCCACTGTTGATCGCTCTGACTTCCAGTACCTGTACCAGGACGGCGAAGACTTCGTGTTCATGGACAACGACAACTTCGATCAGCTCACTGTCTCGGCTAAGACTGTTGGCGACGCCACGAACTTCATGCTGGAAAACCTGAACGTGACCATCGCGCTGCACGAAGGTAACCCGCTGTACATCGAACTGCCGCCGTCGGTTCAGCTGCGCATCACCTACACCGAGCCGGGCCTGCAGGGCGACCGCTCCTCCGCTGGCACCAAGCCTGCAACCGTTGAGACCGGCTTTGAAATCCAGGTTCCCTTGTTCGTTGAGAACAACACCTTGGTCAAGGTCGACACCCGCGACGGTAGCTACCAGGGACGTGTAAGCGAGTAGTGGCAAGCACTAAAGACAACCCCTCGGGCAAGCCGAACTCGGCACGTAGCAAGGCCCGCCGCCGAGCCCTAGACATCTTGTTCGAGGCCGAGCAGCGCGAAGTCAGTGCCATGTCGGCGTTGACGGCGCGGCGCGAAATCGCCGACCAGATCATCAACCTCTACACGGTTGACGTGGTCGAAGGCGTGACGGCAATGACCGAGAGCATTGACGAATTCCTGCAGACTTACTCACAGGGCTGGACGCTTGAGCGCATGCCCGCAGTGGACAGGATCATCCTGCGCATCGGCACCTGGGAACTGCTCTACAACGACGACGTCCCCGACGGTGTCGCTGTCAGCGAAGCCGTGGAACTGGCGAAGATTCTCTCAACGGATGAATCACCGCAGTTCATCAACGGTCTCCTGGGCCGATTGCAGCAGATCAAGCCGACACTCTTGGCTTAACTGTTTCAGGCGTAACTGTTTCAAGAACAGTTGCACCAGTTGCTCCTCTCAATGACCCGTAGCCGGGCTCGAATACACCGCGAATTGCCGTGTATTTCAGCCCAGCTGCGGGTCTTTTTGTTGCGGGCGTTTCAGAAGTCTCGCAGCCGTTCAGCTCTTGAGCACCGAGGACACAAACTTAACTCTTCGGATACGCACTAGAGCCTTGGTGGCCCTGAAGCGTACAACAACTGCACACTCGAGGCAGAATCCCGGTCTTGGCCGGTCTCTATCGGCATATACCTGGACATCTTGCGGCTCTACCGGGGTCTCGGCCAGGCTCCAGTCCGGAGCGGGCCGACCAAGCAACTCCACTAGACAGTGCTCCAGATGGTAGGCAGCCCGGCAGTTATTGGGGCTGCTGCCAATTGTTGTGGGCTTGTGGCTGTTGCGCGTGCAGCTGCTGCACTTGGAGCTGCTGAGCCTGCACGTTCTGCGCCTGCCATACCGCTTGCGAATGACGGCCCAGCAATTCCGTGCGGACGCCGGTGATCTCATTCAGTAGTTGCATCTCCAGCTCTTGGCCGGCGCTGAATCGGTTCGCCGCGCTGGTGCCAGCGACGCCTCGCGCGTCCACCAGTAACCGCTGCCGGGTGAAGGCCAACCGTGTGGCCAACCGGATAAATTCCTTCATGATGGGTCCTGCCGCAAAGGTCTTGGACCATGTCAAAGCCCGACGCCGGCCAGAACCTGTGGCCAGCATCGGCACCTCCTGCTGGGTGAACCATCCGGACGGGACATAGTCGGCCAGACGGTTGCGGGTCAGTTTCGCTTCTGAACGGCGCAGCAGGATGATGCCCACAATGCTCAGGATGAACAGGGGCACCTGTAGCACCACATAGACCAAGAAGAAGTTGCCGCCCAGGAACGCCGATCCGTTCCACAGCCCGTGCAGGAGCATGGCCGGGACCAATCCCACCACCCAGGCACCGAGAACCATCAAGGTGCCGCCGTTGCGGGCTGCGTAGCCCACGCAGACCCCAAGGGTGGCAGTGAACATGACATGGGCAAAGGGAGACATGAGCCCGCGCATGATGAAAATACCCACCAAGCCGCCCACGGCTCCGTCGGCCTCGGACAGAGCCTGACCAAAGTACAAGATGTTCTCAGTGAACGCGAAGCCTGCTGCGATCATGCCCGCGTAGACCACCCCGTCGATGGGGCCATCAAAGGTGCGCCTTCGCAGGAAGAACAGCAGTAGGACGCCAGCGCCCTTGCACAGTTCCTCAACCAAGGGAGCCTGAATCACGGCGCCCACCAAGTCGGCATCCGCCGAAGGATTAGTGCCCATGAGCAGAGGCTGCACCCAGCTTCCTACCAGCAAGGTGGTGATGACTGCCATCCCTGCACCCCAACAGAAAGCCAAAAGCAAAGCGGTGCGGGGTTCTGGCTCCCACCGGTCAATCCACATCAGGGTCGCGATGCAAATAGTTAGTGGAATCAATGCCAGTGCGCCGCAGATCAAAAACACGTTGGCGCCGATCGACAGGGCAAAGAAGGCCAATGTCAGCATTGTTACCAAAGCAAGGACACACAGCAAGATGATGTTGCTCACCTTCGCCGTCAGCCCGCGGCTTCTACGTTTCGACTGGATTGGGGCGGGGTGCGCCCAATAGTCGGGCGTGTAGCTCAACGCGGTTCCCGGTGCCTGCACTTGAGGAAGTGGGGCCTGGGCGTAGTGCGGTTGCTGCTGCGGGGCACCTGCAGCGGAGTTTTGCCAGTGGCCGGGATCAGTCATGCTCTCAAGCGTAGGGCCACCACAGTCTCACTCAAAGATGACGCGCTCACCGCACCCCATTCCCCACATCATCTACCGCCGCAGCCGGTATCTACTGCGGCACCCGGTGCGAGCGACACAGGCCCGAGGACCTCTTACGCAGACCCTGACGCAGACCCTCGCGTACGCCTCGGATCACGCTCTGGCACCGCTGCAGCGGACACGGGAG
Source organism: Specibacter sp. NPDC078709 (assembly GCF_040686795.1). Classification (NCBI taxonomy): domain Bacteria; kingdom Bacillati; phylum Actinomycetota; class Actinomycetes; order Micrococcales; family Micrococcaceae; genus Specibacter; species Specibacter sp. NPDC078709. Next base: position 174,306 of record NZ_JBFBLU010000003.1, on the reverse strand, counting down.
CTACCTGCTGCTGTGGTAGTTTGAGGTGTACGCAATCAACCTTTTAATTCCGTCCAGTGAGGCGGGGAAAGGGGACGCGAGAAAATGAGCAATTCCTCTGCAGCAATTGGGGATGTTCCATCAACCTCGGCGCCTGTCACTGTGTCCCGCGTGGTTCTCAACGCCGCGGACATTGAACGGGCACTGACTCGTATCGCCTATGAAATCTTAGAAGCCAACAAAGGCTCGCAGGATCTGCTCCTCTTGGGCATCCCGCGCCGCGGCTTCCCGTTGGCTCAACGCTTGGCCGCAAAATTGGCCGCCAGCGATCCGGCGATCGACCCCACCGCCATTGTCGGCCAGCTCGATGTCACCATGTTCCGTGACGATCTAGCCCACCAGCCCACCCGAGCACCCCAGCGCACACAGCTGCCCGTCTCCGGCATTGATGGGAAAACCATTGTGCTCGTCGATGACGTGCTGTACTCCGGTCGCACCATCCGGGCGGCACTGGATGCCCTCGTTGATTTGGGCCGCCCCCGCGCCGTCCGCCTGGCGGTACTCGTTGACCGCGGCCACCGCGAACTCCCTATCAGGGCAGATCATGTGGGTAAGAATCTGCCCACATCCTCGAGCGAAAAAGTGCGCGTGCACCTCGTTGAGATCGACGGCGGCATTGCTGCTCATGACGAAGTTGTGATTGAGGCCGGCGTATGAGGCATTTGCTGTCTACTGAGCAACTGAGCCTCGAAAGCGCTATTCAGATCCTGGACACTGCTCAGGAAATGAGCGCCGTGGGCGAACGGGAAATCAAGAAGCTCCCGGCCCTGCGGGGCCGCACCGTGGTGAACCTCTTCTTTGAGGACTCCACCCGCACCCGCATCTCCTTCGAAGCAGCCGCAAAGCGACTCTCCGCAGATGTCATCAACTTCAGCGCCAAGGGCTCCTCGGTGTCCAAGGGTGAATCCCTCAAGGACACCGCCCAGACCCTCGAAGCCATGAGCGCCGATGCCGTGGTCATCAGGCATTGGGCCTCCGGCGCTCCCGCGCAGTTGGCCAACTCGGGCTGGATTGACGCCGCCGTCATCAATGCCGGCGACGGCACCCACGCCCACCCCACCCAAGCCTTGTTGGATGCGTTCACTATGCGTGCCCACTGGTCCAAGATTCAGGGCACCGCTTCGGTGGGAGCCGATCTGGCCGGCATGCGCGTGCTGATCGTGGGAGATGTGCTGCATTCTCGCGTGGCTCGATCCAACGTCTGGCTGCTGCGTACCCTTGGTGCCCACGTGACCTTGGTGGCGCCGCCCACCTTGCTGCCGGTCGGCGTCGAGCATTGGCCTTGCGAGGTCAGCTACGATCTCGACGCAGCTCTGGAAACCGGTGTTGACGCCGTCATGATGCTGCGCGTTCAAGCCGAGCGCATGAACGCCTCCTTCTTCCCCTCAACGCGCGAGTACGCCCGCCGCTGGGGGTTCGACGACGCCCGCCTCGCCAAACTCGATGCCCTGAACCTCAAGGACACCATCATCATGCACCCCGGGCCCATGAACCGCGGCCTGGAGATTTCTTCCGCCGCCGCCGATTCACCCCGTTCCACCGTGCTGGCCCAGGTTCGCAACGGTGTCTCGGTGCGGATGGCGGCCCTGTACCTGCTGCTGTCCGGGGAGATGCGTGAGAACCCCGCACCAGCCGCCCCGGCGCAGCCACTGACTTCACACACTCTGCCTCTTGTAAAGGACCCGTCATGACTTCCGTAAGTTACTTGATTCGTTCGGCCTCCCTCTTGGGTCAGGAAAGAGCAGACATCTTGGTGCGCGACGGCGTTATTGCCGCGGTGGGGGAGGGCCTCGCCGCTGATGTGGTGGGAGACGCCACCGTCATCGACGCCAGCGCGTTGGTAGCGCTGCCCGGCATGGTTGACCTGCACACCCACCTGCGCGAACCTGGCCGCGAAGATGCCGAAACCGTTGAAACCGGAACCCGCGCCGCTGCTTTGGGGGGCTTCACCGCCGTCCACGCCATGGCCAACAGCTCACCGGTGGCCGATACCGCCGGTGTGGTGGAGCAGGTTTACACCCTTGGCCGTGAGTCCGGTTGGGTGGATGTGCGCCCCGTCGGCGCCGTCACCGTGGGCCTGGCCGGTGCCCAGCTGGCCGAGCTCGGCGCCATGGCTGATTCCCGCGCCCGCGTCCGGGTCTTCTCCGACGACGGCATCTGCGTGAGCGATCCCGTCCTGATGCGCCGCGCGCTGGAATACGTCAAGGCGTTCGACGGCGTGATTGCTCAGCACGCGCAGGAACCTCGCCTCACCGAAGGCGCCCAGATGAACGAGGGCGTGGTCTCGGCAGATCTCGGCTTGGCCGGTTGGCCAGCTGTTGCCGAAGAGTCCATCATTGCCCGCGATGTCCTGCTGGCCCAGCACGTGGGCTCACGCCTGCACGTGTGCCACGTCTCCACGGCCGGATCGGTGGAGATCATCCGCTGGGCCAAGGAACGCGGCATCTCCGTCACGGCAGAGGTCACCCCGCACCACTTGCTGCTGACCGAAGAACTGGTCCGCAGCTACAACCCGGTCTACAAGGTCAACCCGCCCTTGCGCGCAGACGCTGATGTGCACGCCCTGCGCGCAGCCCTGGCCGACGGCACCATTGACATTGTCGGAACCGACCACGCCCCGCACCCCAGCGAAGCCAAGGAATGCGAATGGGCTGCCGCGGCGATGGGCATGACAGGCCTGGAAACGGCCCTGTCGGTGGTGCAGGAAACCATGATTGAAACCGGTCTGATGACGTGGGCGGACTTTGCCCGCGTCACCTCCACCACCCCGGCCCAGATTGGCCAGTTGGCCGATCAGGGACGACCCTTGGAAGTGGGGGAGCCGGCCAACATTGTGCTGGTTGACCCTGCAGCCCGCTGGAACGTGGACCCGTACGCCATGGCCACCAAGGGCCGCAACTCACCGTTTGCCGGCTTGGTGCTGCCGGGCAAGGTGGTGGCCACCTTCTTCAACGGCCACCCCACCGTGCTGGATGGCAAGCTCAACACCCCTTTCGTTCACGGAGCTAACTAGTGGATGAGCGGATAGTGCCAGGCATTCTGACGCTGCTGATCGTTGCCGTGGCCTTCACCTTGATGTGGTGGGGCTGGCGCAATAAGCTCAAGCGCCAGGCCGACGTCGGACAACTCCCCGAGGTGCCTGCTGAGCTAGGCGAAGCACTCATTAGCGTCCCGGGACAATACGTAGTCACCACCTCCGGCGGAGACTGGTTGGATCGGCTCGCAGTTCACGGGTTAGGCATCCGAACCCCCGCAGTGGTCCACGCCTACCCGTCAGGGATCCTCGTGGAGCGCTCCGGTGCGCAGGATATTTTCATCGCCAAAGAGCACTTCACGGAACTTGCCACACAAGCCGGGATGGCCGGGAAATTTGTGGAAAAAGACGGGATCGTCGTCATCAGCTGGCTTCTAGCTGGCGCTGAAGTTGACACCGGATTCCGCACCACCGAGGCCGGTGCCAAACACCCGCTGATGGAAACATTGCAAACCTTGCTGCCCGAAGGTGCCAAAATGGCAGATAACGGTTTGTTAGAAAAGATAGAGAATGCAGCACCTGAGGCGCAACCAGGCGCGCAACCAGACGTAGAACCTGATGTCCAGAACATCGATACACCCGCAGTCGAACGCAACGGAAAGAACAAATCAGAATGAGTCATGCAACCATGCCTGCACAGGCACTTTTAGTCTTGGAAGATGGCCGCACTTTCCGTGGCAGCAGCTACGGGGCACAGGGCACGACCCTGGGCGAGGCAGTCTTCACCACGGGTATGACCGGTTACCAGGAAACCCTCACGGACCCGTCCTACGCTCGTCAGCTGATCATCCAGACGGCCCCGCATATCGGCAACACCGGTGTGAACAAGGCTGACAACGAGTCGGCAAAGATCTGGGCTGCCGGTTATGTTGTCCGTGACGCGGCCCGCCGCCCGTCCAACTGGCGCAGCGAGGGAACGCTCGACGACGAGCTCATCTCCCAGGGCATTGTCGGCATCCAGGGTGTTGACACCCGCGCCATCACCCGGCACCTGCGTGAGCGCGGTTCCATGAAGGCTGGCATCTTCTCCGGCGAGGCAGCAGCCCGGCCCGAAGCTGAACTACTCGCAGAAGTCGCCGCTCAGCCGTCCATGGAGGGTTTGCGACTGGCTGAAGAGGTCAGCACGAAGGAGGCGTACGTCGTCGAACCTGCTGACCACGGCTGGACGGGGGAGACCCTGTTCACCATTGTGGCGCTGGACCTTGGCATGAAGGCCATGACCCCGGCCCGTTTTGCCGAGCGCGGCGTTCGCCTGCACGTGCTGCCGGCCGCCACCACTTTTGAAGAAGCCATGGAGTTGAATCCCGACGGTGTGTTCATCTCCAACGGCCCCGGTGACCCCGCTACGGCAGACCGCCAGGTGGGCTTCGTACGCAGCTTCTTGGACGCCGGGGTGCCGTACTTCGGCATCTGCTTCGGCAACCAGATCCTGGGCCGCGCCTTGGGCTTTGGCACGTACAAGCTGCGTTACGGCCACCGCGGCATGAACCAGCCGGTCTTGGACCGCAGCACCGGCAAGGTGGAAATCACCAGCCAGAACCACGGCTTCGCCGTCGACGCACCACTGGACGGGCCCACCCAGGCTCCCGAGGAGCGCTTCGGTCGGGTTGAGGTCAGCCACATCAGCCTCAACGATCAGGTTGTTGAAGGCCTCTCTTGCCTCGACGTCCCCGCCTTCTCGGTGCAGTATCACCCCGAGGCCGCGGCCGGCCCGCACGACGCCGCCTACCTGTTCGACAGGTTCATCAATCTCATGACCGCCTACAAGACATCAGATGCCAGTAAGTCCGCCCAGGGCGAGACCGCACAGAGCCAGACCACACAGAGCCAGGAAAACAAGTAATGCCAAAGAGGGAAGATCTTAAGTCAGTTTTGGTCATTGGCTCCGGCCCGATCGTGATTGGCCAGGCTGCCGAGTTTGATTACTCCGGCACCCAGGCGCTGCGTGTTTTGAAGGAAGAGGGCCTGCGGGTCATCCTCGTCAACTCCAACCCGGCCACCATCATGACCGACCCCGAGTTCGCCGACGCCACCTACGTTGAGCCCATCACCCCCGAGGTGATCGAGAAGATCATCGCCAAGGAGCGCCCCGACGCCATCCTGCCCACCCTCGGTGGCCAGACCGCGTTGAACGCCGCGATCGCACTCGACAAGAACGGCGTGCTGGCCAAGTACAACGTTGAGCTGATCGGCGCGAACATCGCCGCCATCGAGCTCGGCGAGGACCGCGAAAAGTTCAAGGGCGTCGTTGAGCGCTGCGGTGCCGAATCGGCCCGCAGCCACATCATCCACACCATCGAGGAGGCCTTCGCGGCCGCCGAGGACCTGGGCTACCCCATGGTCGTGCGCCCGTCCTTCACCATGGGCGGGCTCGGCTCCGGCCTGGCCTACACGCCGGAGGACTTGGAGCGCATTGTGGGCCAGGGCCTGCAATACAGCCCCACCACCGAGGTTTTGCTTGAAGAGAGCATCCTGGGCTGGAAGGAATACGAGCTGGAGATGATGCGCGACAAGAACGACAACGTCGTTGTTGTGTGCTCCATTGAAAACTTTGACCCGGTAGGCGTTCACACGGGCGATTCCATCACCGTGGCCCCGGCCATGACCCTGACGGACCGCGAATACCAGAACCTGCGTGACATCTCCATCGCGATCATCCGCGAGGTTGGTGTTGACACCGGTGGTTGCAACATCCAGTTCGCGATTGAGCCCGACACCGGCCGTGTCGTGGTGATTGAGATGAACCCGCGCGTTTCCCGCTCCTCCGCACTGGCCTCGAAGGCAACCGGCTTCGCCATTGCCAAGATCGCCACGAAGCTGTCCCTGGGTTACACGCTGGATGAGATCCCGAACGACATCACCCAGAAGACCCCGGCCTCCTTTGAGCCGGCTCTGGACTACGTTGTTGTCAAGGTTCCCCGCTTCGCGTTCGAGAAGTTCCCGGCAGCGGATCCCACCCTGACCACCACCATGAAGAGCGTCGGCGAAGCCATGGCCATGGGCCGCAACTTCACCGAGGCCCTGCAGAAGGCGCTGCGTTCCTTGGAGCAGAAGGGTGCCAGCCTGGACTTCTCCTCCGTCAACGCCCTAGACGTCCCCGATCTGATTGAAGCGGCTAAGCGCCCCACCACGGAGCGTCTCTCACAGGTTCAGCGCGCCCTCCTGGGTGGAGCCAGCATTGAAGAGCTCTACGAGGCCACGGGCATTGACCCCTGGTTCCTAGACCAGCTGGTACTGCTCAACGAAGTAGCGGCAACTATCCGCCAGTCCACCGCGCTGACCCCGGAAATGCTGAAACTGGCCAAGCGCCACGGCTTCTCCGATGTCCAGATCGGTGCGATCACGCACAACACCGAGGCTGTGGTGCGTGGCGTCCGCCAGGCCCTGAACATCCGCCCTGTCTACAAGACTGTGGACACCTGCGCCGCCGAATTTGCTGCGTACACGCCGTACCACTACTCCTCCTACGATGAGGAAGATGAGATTGCGCTGCACGAAAAGCCGTCCGTCATCATCCTCGGCTCTGGTCCGAACCGTATTGGCCAAGGCATCGAGTTCGACTACTCCTGCGTGCACGCCTCCATGGCACTGCGCAAGGCCGGCTACGAGACCGTCATGGTCAACTGCAACCCGGAAACCGTCTCCACCGACTACGACGTCTCCACCCGCCTGTACTTTGAGCCGCTGACGCTTGAAGACGTGCTGGAGGTCATTGCGGCCGAAGAGCGCACCGGCGGCGTCATGGGCGTCTTCGTGCAGCTCGGCGGTCAGACTCCGCTGAAGCTGGCTCAGGAACTGGCCGACGCCGGTGTGCCCATCCTTGGCACGTCCCCGGAAGCCATCGACTTGGCTGAGCACCGCGGCATGTTCTCCCGCGTCTTGGACGAGGCCGGTCTGATCGCGCCGAAGAACGGCACTGCCGTGTCCTTCAACGACGCTAAGAAGATCGCCGATGAGATTGGCTACCCCGTTCTGGTCCGCCCGTCCTACGTTTTGGGCGGCCGCGGCATGGAGATTGTGTACGATGAGGCGAATCTTTCCCGCTACATCAAGAACGCCACGGAAATCACCGAGGCACACCCGGTCCTGATCGACCGCTTCCTGGAAGACGCCATCGAGATTGACGTGGACGCACTCTTCGACGGCAAGGACATGTACCTTGGCGGCATTATGGAGCACATTGAAGAAGCTGGAATTCACTCCGGTGACTCCGCCTGCGTACTGCCCCCCATTACCCTGGGCAAGGACGTGCAGGAACGCGTCCGTGTGGCTACCCGCGCCATCGCCGAAGGTGTTGGCGTGCGCGGCTTGATCAACATCCAGTTCGCACTGGCTGCTGACATCCTCTACGTCCTCGAAGCCAACCCGCGGGCCTCCCGCACGGTCCCGTTTGTCTCCAAGGCAACTGGCGTGCAGATGGCCAAGGCCGCCGCGCTTATCGGTGTTGGTGTCTCCATCGCCCACCTGCGTAGCGTCCACCACATCCTGCCTGAGGTTGGCGACGGCGGAAAGCTGCCCGACAACGCTCCGGTCGCCGTGAAGGAAGCTGTTCTGCCCTTCAACCGTTTCCGTACGGTGGAGGGCCACGTAGTGGACTCCCTGCTCGGGCCGGAAATGCGTTCCACGGGGGAGGTCATGGGCATTGACAAGCACTTTGACACGGCCTTCGCCAAGAGCCAGGCGGCCGCCAATGGTGCCCTGCCCGTCTCCGGAACCGTGTTCGTCTCCGTGGCGAACCGCGATAAGCGCTCCATCATCATGGCCGTCAAGCGTCTGGTTGACCTGGGCTACGAGATCGTGGCCACCGGGGGTACTGCCGATGTACTGCGCCGCAACGGCATCGCTTCAACTACTGTTCGCAAGATCAGTCAGGAAAGCGCCAACTCCGATGACCAGAGCATTGTGGACCTCATCAATAACGGTGAGATCGACATGATCTTCAACACCCCTTCAGGTGGTCAGGCCCGCGGCGACGGCTACGAGATCCGCGCAGCGGCGGTCTCTAACGGCCGTCCGTGCATCACCACAGTGGCCGAGTTCAACGTTGCCGTCCAGGCCATGGAGGCATTGCGCTCCTACGAATGGGATGTCACCAGCTTGCAGGAGCACGCCGTGGTTCTGGCCGCAGGTCAGGTAGCCCAGAATGCCTAATCCGGAGTCAAGGCGCGACGGCGGTCAGCGAGCGTCCTTCGGCGCCCGGCTCGCCGAGGCGATGGCTGCCCGCGGTCCGCTGTGTGTGGGTATCGACCCGCACCCAGGGCTGCTGGCTGCCTGGGGACTGGAGGATTCCATCCAGGGCCTGCGGACGTTTTCCTTCACAGTGTTGGAAGCTGTTGCGCCATTGGCGGCAGCCATCAAGCCTCAGGTGGCGCTCTATGAGCGTCACGGTTCGGCCGGTTTGGCCGTGCTTGAGGATCTGCTGGCTGCAGCCGTTGACGCCGACGTCTTGACCATCGCTGACGCCAAACGTGGGGACATTGGCTCCACCATGGCCGGTTATGCCGATGCCTGGCTGCGCGACGGTTCGGCCCTTGCCGCCGATTCGTTGACGCTGAGCCCATATCTGGGGTTTGAGTCGTTGCGTCCGGCACTGGATCTGGCCGCAGACAACGGCCGGGGTGTGTTTGTTCTCGCATTGACCTCCAACCCGGAGGGCGCTTCGGTGCAGCATGTGGGCGGAAATGAATCGGTGGCCAAGCGCATTGTGCAGGCGGCAGCGCAGGAAAATCAACGCTATGCGCAAGCGGCGCTGGGTTCTGTCGGACTCGTTGTTGGGGCAACTGTAGGCAGTGCGCTGAAGGACCTGAACATTGATTTGGCGGCCCTACATGGCCCAATCCTGGCGCCAGGCTTGGGTGCGCAGGGTGCCACGGGTGCCGATATGCAGGCCACTTTTGGGGCAGCATATCCGGCAGTTTTGGGTACCTCGAGCCGGGGTATCTTGGCTGCCGGGCCTGATCTGGCGGCTCTCCGGGCAGCTACCACAGAATCGTTGGCCGGGCTTAAATAGCGGCTGGCCGCAGTCGCGGCCCGCCATGCGCAGATTGATTTGCTTCCCCGGTGCGGATAGGTTCGAACCACTAACTGTGTTCGCCATCCGCGCCGGGGACATTCGTCATCAGGGAGCCTTTTTCGTGAACTTGCCGCACCTCTCGCATGAACAACGCGCAGACGCGCGGATCAAGGCCATTGCAGCCCGGGCGGTGAGGTCCCAGACAAAACAGGATCTAAAATCGGGACAGGCCAGTGTGGCAGATGTGCTTGGCGCAGCTGGCACGGAGCCGGCCCTGGACAGACTCAGAGTCAGTGATTTATTGGAAGCCCTCCCGGGCATTGGAAAGGTACGTGCAACTGTGATCATGAGCGAGCTGGGTATTGCCCCGACCCGCAGGGTGCGTGGCTTAGGCATACACCAACGCCGAGCCTTGATTGAATACCTTGGAAAGAAGTCATGAGCCAGGTTTCCGTACCGATGGAAAACACCGTCCGCACCAAGCCCCGCAGCGGTGTCACCGTTCTGGCCGGGCCCACCGCGGTTGGCAAGGGCACTGTTTCAACTTTCATCAGGGATAACTACCCTGAGGTGTGGCTGTCCGTTTCGGCAACCACACGCAAGGCGCGCCCGAACGAGGATGAAGGTATCCACTACTTCTTCAAGTCAGCGGAGGACTTTGATCATCTCGTTGCTGCCGGCGATCTGCTCGAGTGGGCCGTCGTCCACGGCGTGAACCGCTATGGCACGTTGCGCAGCACTGTTGAAGCGGCTGTGGCTGATGGAAAATCGGTGCTGCTGGAGATTGATTTGCAAGGCGCACGCCAGGTGAAAGAAGCCATGCCCGAGGCTGACTTCGTGTTTTTGGGCCCGCCCAATTGGGACGAACTTGTCCGCCGATTGGTGGGACGCGGCACAGAAACTGCCGAAGAACAGCACCGTCGCCTAGAAACCGCTAAACTGGAACTTGCTGCCGCCCCGGAATTTGATTACGTCATTGTTAATGACGATGTCAGCCGGGCTGCAGCCGCGCTTGTTGAACTGATGGGGCTCACCCCTCACCACACTGCTTGAGCCAAGATAAGTTGCACGGTAACCGCTGACAAACCGTTAGCGAACCGTGCACATTGTTGGATCTGCAAGACACCCTTTCGATTTTTTGGAGAAGTAATTGACTACACAACCCGAAGGCATCATCAATCCCTCGATCGATTCGCTGCTTGAAGCTGCCGATTCGAAGTACGGACTGGTCATCTTTGGTGCCAAGCGCGCACGTCAGATCAACGCTTACTACGCACAGCTCCACGAGGGCCTGTTCGAGTACGTTGGCCCGCTGGTAGACACCAAGTTGAACGAGAAGTCGCTCTCTATCGCTTTCCGTGAAATCGACGAGGGCCTGCTGGTTTCCACCCCCGTCGAGACCGCGTAACAGGAAGTTTGAGCACAGCCACGGTGTCTGAGCTGAACATTGTTTTGGGAGTAGGCGGCGGCATCGCCGCCTACAAGGCGGCCTTGTTGCTGCGCCTCTTCACCGAGGCAGGCCATCAGGTCACGGTCATCCCCACCGACGCATCCACCAACTTTGTGGGTGTCGCCACCTGGGAGGCCCTCAGTGGCCGGCCCGTCACCAACAATGTTTTTGACGCCGTGGATCAGGTCAACCACGTACGAATCGGCCATGAGGCCGATTTGATCGTGGTGGCCCCGGCCACCGCTGATCTTTTGGCGAAGGCCGCTGGCGGACACGCCAACGATCTGTTGACCACCACCTTGCTGATGGCCCGCGGCCCGGTGCTTTTTGCCCCGGCCATGCACACAGAAATGTGGGCTCATGCCGCCACGCAAGCCAACGTTGCCACGCTGCGGTCCCGCGGCGTGCACGTGCTGGACCCTGCGGTGGGGCGCCTGACTGGCGTGGACTCCGGTCCCGGCCGGCTCCCCGAGCCGGAAGCGATTTTTACCGCCGCCATGGCATTGCTTGACGACGCCGGATCCTCGGCACCCACTGAAGCCGCACCTAGCGTGGGGGGCCAGTGGGGCGCCGGGAATCTTGTTGAGACTGCCGCTGGCGCCGAGCCAGTCATCATGGCAGAGCCCTCGGACCACTCTGGAGCTGTCAACGACGATGCGAATCTGCTGCCCGCCACGGACTCCCTTACGGGCTCGGCACCCCTTGCTGTCGAAGATGGCCCGCTGACTGGAATGAACGTTCTGATCACTGCTGGTGGGACGCGAGAACCTCTGGATCCTGTGCGGTTCTTGGGCAACAAATCTTCGGGCAAGCAGGGCGTGGCCCTGGCCGAGGCAGCATTGGCTGCGGGCGCCACGGTCACCTTGATCCACGCCCACCTGGAAGTAGCCCCTCCCGCCGGTGCCAAGCTGCAGCCGATTGAGACTGCTCTTGACTTGCGGAAGGCAACGCTGGCAGCGGCGGCGTCGGCCGACGTGGTCATCATGGCCGCTGCCGTGGCCGATTTCCGTCCGGCCAACGTTTTTTCCGGCAAGATCAAGAAGCGCGACAACGTCGAGGATCCCGTCATCACTCTGGTCCGCAACCCGGATATTTTGGCGGAACTCGTGGCCCACCGTTCCGCGCAAAACCAGCAGCAGCTCATTGTTGGATTTGCCGCAGAAACAGGCGACGACGAAGCAGATGCCCGCACTTACGCTGAAGCGAAACTGCGCCGCAAGGGCTGCGACTTGCTCGTGGTCAATGAAGTGGGGCCGGGGGATTCCGGCACCGAGCGGGTCTTTGGTCAAGACACCAACCATGTCGAGATTTTGGCTCTAGACGGTGCAACACCCGTGCAATCCGGGGGCAGCAAGCGTGAGGTAGCTGACGCCGTCGTACGTCTGATTGCGCAGAGGCTCGGCCACACCTCAGGCACTACCTAACCACGCGCCAGCAACACACTATGTATGACAAACCGTGTCTCACCGCAATGGGTGGCGAGCTATCCCAAAGTAAAGTAGAACAGTGACTTCAGTAAACCCCCTGCGCCTATTTACCTCCGAATCCGTGACGGCAGGCCACCCCGATAAAATTTGCGACCAGATCAGCGACGCCATCCTTGACGCGCTGCTGGCCGAAGACCCGGACTCCCGCGTCGCCGTTGAGACCATGGCCACCACTGGCTTGGTCCATGTGGCGGGCGAGGTGACCACCAATGCCTACGTGGAAATCCCGGCGATTGTCCGCAACACCATCTTGGACATTGGCTACGATTCCTCCGCAAACGGCTTCGACGGCGCCCGTTGCGGCGTGTCCGTCTCGATCGGTCAGCAGTCGCAGGACATTTCCGACGGCGTTTTCAACGCTCTCGAGGTCCGCGAAGGCACCGCCGTGGACAAGTACGACTCCCAGGGCGCCGGCGATCAGGGCCTCATGTTCGGCTACGCCAGCAATGAGACCGCGTCCTACATGCCCACCCCCATCTACCTGGCGCACCGGCTCTCCGAACGCCTCACCGATGTGCGCAAGTCCGGTCTGCTGGAATACTTGCGCCCCGACGGCAAGACCCAGGTGACCATCGGGTACGACGGCGAAAAGCCCGTCTCGGTAGACACCGTTGTCATCTCCAGTCAGCACGCCGAAGGCACCATGCTGGATAAGCTGCGTGCCGATCTGAGCGAGTTTGTTATTGCACCGGTCATGGAGGCCTCTGGTCTGGATGTTTCCGGGCTGAAAACGTACCTGAACCCGGCTGGCCCGTTCGTGGTGGGCGGTCCCGTGGGCGATGCTGGTCTGACCGGCCGGAAGATCATCGTCGATACCTACGGCGGCATGGCCCGTCACGGTGGCGGCGCCTTCTCCGGTAAGGACCCGTCAAAGGTTGACCGTTCCGCCGCTTACGCCATGCGCTGGGTTGCCAAGAACGTGGTTGCTGCCGGGTTGGCCTCACGGGCTGAAATCCAGGTCGGTTACGCCATTGGCGTAGCTCGCCCGGTGGGTGTGTACGTTGAGACGTTCGGCACCGAAACCGTGGATCCGCGCCGCATCGAGGATGCCATTGCGGCCATCTTCGATCTGCGCCCCATGGCCATCATCGACAGCCTTGACCTCAAGCGCCCCATCTACGCCAAGACGGCCGCGCACGGTCACTTTGGCCGCGACGACCCCGATTTCACCTGGGAAAACCTGGACCGCGTCGATGCTTTGAAGGCCTACTTCAACGCCTAATCACTTCCGTTATCCACAGCTGAGCACAGCCCACCGACTACTTTGTCAGTGGCCTGTGCTTAGCTTGTTTTAGGCCGAGTTTTTCGGCCGAACATTCAAGCCCGCATGCGGGTTTGCCGCACCGATCGCAGGAGGATGCCATGGCTGATTCACCACACCATGATGGCCCGGGCGAAGGTGTACAGCTGAGCCTGTTGAGTGGCTTTGTGGCCAAAGAACGCGTGGCCGATCCTCATAGCGGCGTGGTTTTGGCGCCAGTTCTGCCGGTGGCACACGTTGTCATTGATTCACCCTTGCCGCACCTTGACCGGATCTTTGACTATTCCGTTCCCTTGGAGCTCGACGCCGAGGCACAGCCGGGCGTGCGCGTGCGCGTAAAGTTCTCCGGCCAGGACCTCAACGGCTTCCTGGTGGCTCGCGTGGCTGAATCCGAGAGCGACCGTTTGGTGCCGCTGAGCCGCGTGTACTCGGCGGTCCCCGTGCTGGCACCGCAGGTGTTGGAACTGGCGCATCAGGTAGCGGCCCGCTACTGCGGCACGGTGTCTGATGTGTTGCGCGTCGCTGTACCACCGCGGGTTGCCAGCTTGGAAAAGGTTTACCTGAAAAAGGCGGCTGAGCGGGTTGGCAGTGAAGGGGGCCATGGCACCGGGCCTAGCACGGGGCCTAGCGCCGGCGGTGCTGGCTCAGGCGCTGAGAGTGGCTCCGGTCCAACGGCTGGCGTTGCTGCTGGCTCCACTACTGGCACAGGCCAGCGGACCGCCGCCGACGTCAGCCGAGTTGGGGGAGCAGTGGTCCACGATCCCCACGTGGAACCGCTTCTAGAGTTGCCTGCGGCTGCCAAGCCTGGCCATTCTCTGTTCGGTGATTACCCACGTGCCGAGGACTTTCTGACCCGGCTGGCCATGGGGGATAGCCCCAAAGCTGTCCTAGCAACACTTCACGGCTTCGGGCCTATGTCGTGGCACAGGCAGCTGGCTCAGGTTGTGGCTTATTGCCAGCTGTCCGGGCGTGGGGCCATTGTGGTCGTGCCAGATTTGCGCGACCTTGAGCTGCTGGAAGCGGCTTTTGCTCAAGTGCTGCCTGAGGACAGCTTCGTCAAATTGACGGCCGACGACGGCCCCAGCCTTCGCTATGCCAACTTCCTCCGTGTCCTCTCTGGCGACGTAAAGATTGTGATCGGCACCCGTTCGGCTGCCTACGCACCCGTGGCGGATCTGGGTTTGGTCTGTTGTTGGGACGACGGCGACGAACTCCACATTGAACGCCGGGCCCCTTACCAACACAGTCGTGATGTACTGCTACTTCGTTCGAGTATTGAAGACACAGCAGTCTTGATGGCCGGACACAGCAGGAGTAGCGAATCTCAGCGCCTCGTTGCCACAGGCTGGGCGCAGGACCTTGTCGCCGCCCGCCCAGAGGTACGTAAGGCCACGGCCAGGGTCATCAGCACCTCCGACTCCTTCGAGCAAGAGCGTGATCCTGCCGCGGCCATGGCGCGTCTACCTCATAGGGCTTGGGAGACCGCGAAGGCAGCGCTGAAGTTCGGACCTGTGCTGGTTCAGGTAGCCCGGACCGGATACGCGCCAGCACTTGCCTGTCAGCGATGCCGTGAAGTTGCCCGTTGCCAGCACTGCACCGGCCCGCTCATGCAAAGCCGGGCGGCTGGTTCTGCCTCCGTCACGGTGACCTGCAAATGGTGTGGCCAGCCCGAGAACGCCTTCAGCTGCAACACCTGCGGGTTCAACCAATTGAGGGCTATCACCGTGGGTGCTTTACGCACTGCCGAAGAGCTAGGCAGAGCATTCCCATCGGTGCCTGTTATTTCTTCCTCTGGAGACAACATCAAAACCATGGTTCCGGATAAACCGGCTATTGTGGTGGCCACTATAGGGGCCGAGCCAGTGGCTCCGCACGGTTACGCGGCTGCGCTCTTGCTGGATGGCGATTCCATGCTTCGGAGAGAGTCGTTGCGTGCCGGAGAAGAAACACTGCGTCGGTGGATGAACGCAGCTGCACTGGTGCGTTCCGCCAAGGATGGAGGAATCGTAGTTGTCACCGCGGATGAGTCGCCTGAAGTGGCAGCATTGGTGCGCTGGGATCCTGCCGGGCACGCAGAACGAGAGTTTGCGCTGCGGCACCAGCTCGGACTCCCGCCGGCCATGCGACTGGCGTCGCTGACGGGGCAAGAAAGTGATGTAGCGGCTTTTCATGCCGCCTTGAAGCTGCCGGATTCAGTGCGAAGCATCGGCCCTGCACCCGTTGCAGCAGCGCACATGAGTGCATCGAGTGCTGGCGGCGCCGAAGGTGAGGCTGCCCCCGATTACCGGACCATCCTGCTCTTTCCGTACTCCATGGCAGCCACCGTCACGGCCAATATGCGTGCCTTGAAGGCTGCCAATGCAGCCCGCAGGGTGGGTGCGCCCGTCCAAGTCCGTTGCGACGGTTTGGACGTTCTCTAAAATAGGTCCGAACCCTTCCATAAAACATTTTTCGAAGTTACTTTCGGGTATGTATTGCCGTTCTATATAGGTGGGTTTAGTGTTGTTGTTATGAGTATTCGGGAGTTGTTCCCCGGGGGCCGGGGCGGTGACGCTACACAGGATGTGGCGGCACTGCTGGCTGGGATTACTCTTCCTTCTATTGAACCTTTTGGGTCTGACAATGCTGAGTTGGCCGGGTTACCTGATCGGTTGTTGTATTCGCCCTCGAATCCTGCACCGTATCCGTGCCCGGAGGTTGATCCGCCCTCGGTGCTTTCCGTTGCTGAGGGTGTGCGGGATGCTGGCTTGGAGGCCTTGGCCGCGGTGAAGTGTTTAGAAGATGCTCTAGCGGGTTGTAAGGCACGGTTGGTGGCTAGGGTTGCTGGGGCGGCTGCTGTTGAACGGTCAGTGTGGGCGTTGGATGGTTTTCAGCGTGGGGTTGCTGCGGCGGGGTTGGCGACGGAGATGTCGTTCGCGTTGGGGATTCCTGAACCCACCACGGCGACATTGATTGAGCACAGTGTCGCGTTAGTGGGTGATCGCCCGGCAGTGTTAGCTGGCTTGGAAGCGGGGGAGTTGTCGTGGCGGCATGCGGTGGTCATGGTGGAGGAGATCGCGACGCTGAGCTCTATGGGGCACGTTAGGGCCACTGATGAGGCGGTGTTAGAGGGTCGGTTGTTGTATCTCGCGCCGGGGACGACCGCGTATTCGTTTATGGGCAAGGCTCGTCGGGCGCGGGAGAAGATGTTTCCTGAGACGATCCCGGTACGGGTCAAGGAGGCTTTCGCGAAGCGGAAGCTAACGTGTGATGTGGGTGCTGATGGGATGGCGTGGTTGGGGTTGCATATGCCGGCGGTGAGTGCCTCGGGAATTTATACCCGGTGCACGAGGTTGGCGCGGGCGATGAAGGCTGAGGGTGTGCGGGCTCAGCGTGTTGCTGATGCTGCCGGGACGGGTCAGGACTGCCGTGAACACAGGACCCTGGCGCAGTTACGGGCTGATATTGCTACTATCTTGCTGCTGGGACAAAACCTCCCCACCACCGCTACACAGTTAGTCTATGAGGCAGAAGCAACCCTCAACACAGGCACCGCAGGAGCAGGATCCAGTGCCGGCAGCCCGGCCGGTTCAGGAACCGGTTCAGGAACCGGCACGGGAACCAGTACAGGGGCCAACACCGGAGCAGGCCAGAGTGCTGGAGCTGCTAGTAGAACCGGTTCTGGTTCTGGTGTTGAGTGTGGTGGCTCCGGCGGGCTCGGGGATCCTGGTGGAGCTGATGGCTCTGGTTCTGCTTTTAGGGGCAGGATCCGCCCCCACGGCCAGGCAGCTAACCTGGAAGCTGAGACTGAGGTTTCGCCCCCACCTGGTGAGAACGGTGCTACGTCCGAGGCCGCCACAGGAGGGACCCTATCCGGTGGTCCTGCCGTTGCCGGCACGGCCACTATTACGGCCAGTCCCACGGCTGCTGAACTGTATTTCGCCCCTGACCCCGCTGATCCTGCTGATCCTGCCGCCCCTGTTGGTGTTGGTGGCCCTGCTGGCCTGGCTACTCAGCGTTGCGCTCCTGACCCCGCCGACACCACTGACCTAGCCGACACCACTGATCCTGCTGGCCTTACCGATCCTGCGGACTCTGCTGGCCTTGCTGGCCTTGTTGGTTGTGTGGCTGTGGTGGGGGATGGGTCTGGGTTGGTTGATTCTGTTGTGGATGGGATTGTGGAGGATCCCGAGTCAGATTATTTACGGCAGCTGACGGAGTTGGCTGGGCATGGTGTGTTGGTGGATCCGCCGATGCCTGAGGCGTTGGTGTTGGTGAAAGTCCCGTTTCTGGGGTTGTTGGGGATCACGGATGAACCCGCTGAATTGGTGGGTCCTCAGGGTGGTCCTGTGCCGGAGGAAGTAGCGCGGAAGCTGTTGAGTAATAGTTCCTCGTTCTTGCGGGTTTTGACTGATCCGATCACCGGGGAAGCGTTACCGCTGGAACCGCAACGGTATACGTTGCGGGCGGCGGAGCGAGCGGTGTTGCAGGGCCTTGCTGGGTGTTGTTATGTACCGAATTGCCCCAACCCAGTCATGGACACGGAACTGGACCACTTGCGTGCTTTTGAATTCGGCGGACCATCCACCATGGCGAATTTGCGCCCAGCCTGTAAACGCCATCACCTGATGAAGCACTTCAAGGACGATAAGAACCGCCGTGGTCGTCGGCGGTGTATTGATGAACCAGAACGGGCCGGGATCCAGCTCCGTGGCTGGACACCACAACTCACCAAAGACGGACGGATCGGCTGGATCACGCCCAGCGGCAAGTACCGGCCACCACTGAACACCGAACCAGACCGGCCCGAATACCCGAAATGGCTCAAAAAAATCATCAGCAAAACCACCAAAAAACCGACAAACTAAACCGGTTGATTGCTTGCCTGTTAAGTTGGATTTCGACCAAGTGTTGTATCAAGCAGTGACCTTGTACGCCGGTTGACGTCGGTGTCTCGAATGGACAGCATCTTCACCAGAAATTCGAGTTTCTCGAAGTCGGCCACATACTCCTCACCAAGGCGCTCTGACAGAGTACGTGCGGCCAGGTCATCGGCCATACGCCATGCCATGCCATGGCTAGTGCGCCTTCAAAAATACGCTGATCATGCTCGCCTGCGGACCTGTCATCGTCAAGCTCCCATACCAGAAATAACGCCACCCACACTTACGTCAGGAGAACCAGAAAACTGTTCCGATGCCTAGGAAAAGCTCCAACCAGGGTAGGCCGAAGCGAGGCTTCTTGTGAACCTGGATGAGTGGAAGGGTCATCGCTGCTTTCGTAACTCCTGCGCAATTCCTAGCAGTTCCTGGGCGGAGGAATCCCAACTGAACGTGGCCGCCTGGGCAACGGACGCAGTAGAGCAAGCAGCCCAGTCCGTCGGGTCAGCCAAGGCGTGGACGGCAGCGGCAAAATCGTGCGGTGAATCGGCTGGCACATAGTGCGCCGCAGTACCGCCCACCTCACGGAAAATATCGGTGTCAGCGACCACCACGGGTGTCCCCAATGCCATGGCCTCCACCAGTGGCAGCCCGTAGCCTTCGGCCTTGGACAGCGTCACAAGGGCCGTGGTGCGCAGCAGCAGCTGATCGTATTCGGCGTCGGTCACGCCATTGTGGAACACCACCGAGGCCCCGGCAGGCACCAGCGCCGACAACTCGGCGCGACGCTCCGGGGTGATCCGGCTGAGCAGGTTCAACGTGAAATCAGGCAGTTCGGCCATGCCGCGGATCAGCGTTTCCACGTTCTTATAGGGCATGAACGAGCCCATGTAAGTCAGTGTCTTCTCCGGAGCTACCGCAGGATCCCGCGGCGTCCGCTCACCCTGCGGCGCGTTGCCAATGATGCGCACGGGACGCTTGGTGAGCTTGTGCTTACGCATGAGTGACAGCGTGGTGTTACTGATGGTGGCCACCACATTGGCACGGTTGAGCAGCAACCGTTGGGGCCAATACGCCTTGTGATAAATCCGCCAGAGCACACGCACCGGTGCCGGGAGAAAGCCGGGAGGGGCGGGGTGCTCGTAGTAAATGAGGTCGTGCAGCGTCAGGACGAGCGGGTATTTCCGTCCCCAGCTGCCCATGGTTTGCATGGGGCAAAACACCAGATCGGCCGCCAACTTGTTCACGTGCCGGGACACGAAAAGCTCCAGCGGGCTCAGCGGTGAATTGATCTTCACCCACGGCAAATCCGGGAGTAGGGCCAGCTGGCGTTCGTCATGGATGAGCATGGTTACCTGCGCATAAGGTGCGACGGCGGCCATGAGACTTGCGCCGTAACGGCTGATCCCGTCGTGGTGGTCCATGCGCGTAAAGCGGGCGTCCATGACGATCTTGGGTTTAGATGACGGCGTTGGGTTGCCGGCCGATTCGCCAGTGGTGGCCGCTGTGGGGGTGCTCAAGGGGCGGGGTGCCTTTCAAGGAAATCAGTGATGGCAGCTGCTGCCGGCTGGGGTGTTTCGTAATGGATGAGGTGGCCCACCCCGTCGATGACGACAAGTTCGCCTTGGGGGAGGATCTCCAGCAGTTTGTGCTGGTTAGGAAGGGTGGCGATCTCATCCTGTGCGCCAGCAATCAGCAAGGTCGGGAGTGTGAGAGAAGTGGCAACTTCACGCACGGTGCCGCTGACGGAGGCCTGAAATGATTCCAGCAGCATGTCCCTGTTGGCGAAGCCGCTGAAATACGCGTGGTGTTGACCGTGGATGAACGCCAGCAATTGCTTGTCCCGTGTCTTGGACATGGTCACACTCATGACGTACACAATGAGCTTGCTGCGCAACAGCGCATTGCCCAGGCGTGCCGGAAGCTTGGCCGACGCCCAGTAATAGAACACAGCCAGCTTGGTCATGACGCCCTTGGGACCCTCCAACGCGGGGGAGGCGATCGGGTTCACCAAGATCAGTGGATACACCCGGTGCGGATGAGCGGCAACAAAGTGGCTGACCACAATCGAGCCAAAGGAATGCCCCAACAGCACTGTATTCGGGCCAAGTTCCAGTGCGTCCAAGAATGAGGCAAGGAAGGCCCCATATCCGGGGATATCGTGCTTGCCGGAAGCAAATGCGGGGGAGACGCCAAAGCCGGGAAGGTCGGCCATGATGATTCGGTGTTCCGGCAGTAACTCCACCACGCGCTCAAGCCCATGGTGGTCGCCACGGAAACCATGCACCATAACAATGGTGCGGGTGGCAGCCGACGGCGATACCGCGGCGTACTCCCAATAGTGAACGGGGGTGCCCACCACAGTCAGGATGTGGGTACTGACCCGGTCCGCCAGATCAACAGCGATGGGTGAGGCGGGCGCCGTCGTACTGTTCTGTAAGGATGGACTCTTTGCGGATGAACTGTTCTTGGCAGACAAATCAGTTCACATCATTCGGATTGGAGCCGGAACGGCGGTCCTGGTCCAGTGCATTGATGGCAGTCAGCTGGTCGTCAGTGAGAGAAAAGTCGAACACGTTGAGGTTTTCAGCGATCCGGGCCGCAGAGCTGGCCTTGGGGATCACCAGATGCCCGGACTGGACATGCCAGCGCAGCACCAGCTGGGCCACGGATCTACCGGTCTCGGCAGCCAGGGCCAAGAGCACAGGATCGGTCAATAGAGCGCCGCGGGCCAAGGGGCTCCACGCCTGAGTGGTGATGCCCAGCTCGGCATGAAGGGCGCGCAACTGGTGCTGGGCCAGCCAAGGATGGAGCTCAATTTGGTTCACGGCAGGGACCACATCGGTGGCGTCCAACAGTTGAGATAGATGCTCCGGCTCGAAGTTGCTCACACCAATGGCACGTACTCGACCCTCGTGATAGAGGGTTTCCAGCGCTTTGTAGGTAGGAATGAACAGCTTCTTCTCGGGGCACGGCCAATGAATCAGGAACATGTCCACAAAGTCCAGGCCCAGGCGCTCCATGCTGGCGTCAAAGGCGGCCAAGGTGGAGTCGTAGCCCTGCTCCGTGTTCCACACCTTGGAGGTGACGAACAAGTCCGTGCGCGGCGTGCCAGCGGCGACCGCGTTGCGGATCGCGGCGCCCACACCCTCCTCATTGCCGTAGAGGGCTGCCGTGTCCACGGTTCGGTAACCGGTGGCCAGGGCGGTGGAAACCAGGTCCGCGCAGTCCTCAGATGGAACTTTATAGACCCCGTAGCCGAGCACATCGATCTCGACACCGTTATTGAGCGTGTGTTTGGGGGAGCGTTGCATACCGACAACTTTACCCAGTCCGGGCCCCGAGCTGGCATGGGCGCGCGGCTTGCAACCCATGAAGTCCCTCGACGTCGCTAGAGTCCGTCCAGTCCATTGAGGAAGCCGAAGATGGGATCGCTGGAGGGGCTGGACAACTCCACCAGTTCGCGAGCCGTGGATTCATCCAGAATCAAATCTGTGACCAGGCCTGCGGCGAGTGCCCCGCGCAGTCCAGTGATTTTCTTGGCCCCGGAGACCACACAGATACGACGCCGGACCTTGCGTAGGGTTTCCAAGTCAGGACCGCTGGAGCGTGAGTTGAGCACAATGTCGTCGTCACTTCCGTCAGAGCGGAAGAAAACGGTGGCCACATCCCCAGCGACGCCGCTGGCTTCCAGAGCATCCAGATCGGTGGTGTCGAGGTAGCCGCCGGAGTACACATGGCTGGGAATTTCGGCATCCATGGAGCCGACGCCGAAAATGGCGATGGTCATGCGCTCTTGCAGGTCCAGGATGCGCCGGACGCTGCGTTCTTGCCACATCATGTTTTTCGTGGCGGCGTGATCGAAGAACGCCGGCACAGGGAACTGTTCGACTTTTGCCCCGTACGCCGTGCCGAAGCGGCGTACGATCTCCGACGCGTAGGTGATGCCGGAGGTCTGGGTGTTGCCGGCGCCGTTGAGTTGGACAATGGTGCTGCCGTGGGTGGTTTTACGCGTCAGGTGGCGACTGACGGTGCTGACGGTGGAGCCCCACGCCACACCAATGACGGCGTTCGAGTCGACGAGTGGTCCGATGGTGCGGGCCGCCTGCATGCTGACCCGGTCCAAGACTTCAACTTCACTGAGCATGTCCGAGACCGGTACAACATGGACTTCAACTTGGTAGCGCTTGCGAATGACGCGTTCCAATTCAGGTGCTCTGTCGGAAGGAGTCTTGATTTGGATCTGCACGAGGCCGCTGTCGCGGGCTGTGGAGAGCAGCCTGGAAACTGTAGAGCGGGAGGTTCTTAACTCTCGCGCAATGGCGTCCATGGTCTGATCCTGTAAGTAGTACATTTGTGCAGCCCGCAGAGCATCTTGCTGTTTTGTTCGTTTGGAACTCACAGTTCATTCCTCCTTTCTGCACGTTCGTGCAAACATGTTGACTATATTTTCCACGTGCTCCAACAATAAAGGGAAGAGGCGCGCAGGGCGCAATTTATCTGGACTCGAAAGAGGTCATCGTGGGACTCCTAGGCAACGCAGGCGCTAACAATTCAGCGGAAGAAACCCCAACGGTTGTGAGAGCTCAAGTTCAGGCCCTGAAGGATCGTCCGCGTGCAAGTGTTTTGATCATTGGTGGCGGCATTAACGGTGTTGGTACCTTCCGCGATCTGGCTCTGCAAGGCGTAGACGTGGCCTTGGTAGAGCGCGGTGATTACTGTCAAGGCGCCTCCGGAGCATCCTCCCATATGATCCACGGCGGCATCCGCTACCTCGAAAATGGCGAATTCCGGCTCGTGAAGGAATCTGTCATGGAGCGCAACGGGTTGCTGAAGATCGCACCGCACTACGTCAAGCCGCTGCAGACCACCATCCCCATCTTCAGCACCTTCTCTGGCATCCTCAGCGCCCCCATGCGGTTCCTGACGCACAAGCAGGGTAAGCCCCAGGAGCGCGGCGCGTTCCTCATCAAGGTAGGCCTGACCCTCTACGATGCCTTCTCCCGCGACGGCGGCACGGTTCCCCGTCACGATTTCAAGGGCCGCAAGAAGGCTCTTGCCGAACTGCCTCAGCTGCCGGCCAACCTGAAGTACGCCGCCACCTACTACGACGCTTCCGTGCACAACCCGGAGCGACTGACGTTGGACGTACTCCAGGACGGCGAAAAGGCCGGCCTCGCTAGGACTGGATCCGCAGCTGGATCTGCTGCCGCTGGTTCTGCCGCCGCCGGTGCCACAGTTGCCGCCGAGGCCAAGGCTCGTGCCACCAACTACGTAGCCGCCACAGCCGTCACGGCCGACGGCGTGGAACTGACCGACCAACTCACAGGCGAGACGTTCGTCTTCAACGCTGACGTCATCGTCAACACCACCGGCGCTTGGGTGGACATGACCAACACCGCCATGGGCGCAGCCACCCGCTTCATGGGCGGCACCAAGGGCTCACACATTGTGTTGGATCACCCCGGACTACTGGCAGCTTGCAACGGCCGCGAGATCTTCTTCGAGCACACCGATGGCCGGATCGTCCTGATTTACCCCATGGGCGACAGGGTGCTGGTCGGCACCACGGACGTCAACGCTGACATGACCAAGGATGCGGTCTGCACCGAGGAAGAAATTGACTACTTCTTCGACCTCATTGGCCACGTCTTCCCCAACATTTTGGTGACTCGTGAAGAGATCGTCTACAGCTTCGCCGGCGTTCGCCCGCTGCCGCGCCACGACGAAACAGCGCCCGGCTTTGTCTCACGCGATTACCGTATTGAGCGCGCCGAGCGCACCATTGGCGGCACCTCCGTTCCGGTGCTGAGCCTGGTGGGCGGCAAATGGACTACCTTCCGCGCCTTGTCCGAGCACATGACGAACGATGTCCTGGCAATCCTGGGCATGCCGCGAAAGGTTTCTACAGCCAAGCTGCCCATCGGTGGTGGCGTGAACTTCCCGGGAACTACCGCTGGCGTTGAAGCGTGGATTTCCTCGCACACCAGCAAAACGGTCGACGCCGCTCGGGCGGGAGTCTTGTTGACCCGCTACGGAACCCGTGCCGATGAGGTACTGGCCTACCTGAATGGTGGTGTGGACACGGTCTTCGATTCCACCAATGAACTCAGCGACCGTGAGGTGGAGTTCATGGTGGAAAACGAACAAATTGGACACCTCATCGACGTCATGATTCGCCGCACCTCACTGGCGTTCCGAGGCCTGGTCACCAGCGAACTGCTGGCTGAGACGGCTGCCGCACTGGCGGGCCCGCTGGGTTGGAACGAGGCTAAAGTGGCGCAGGAAATCAGCCACAGCGTCGATGTTCTGGCACGCTTCCACGGCGTCCAGGTACAAAGCTTGATTGCCTAAGCCCCCGGGGGCGAAGGGGGCTCAAGAGGGCCGGCCAAAAGGGCCGGCCCTTCATATAATAACTAACCAATTGGAGTCAAAGATGTCTCTTGGAATAGTGTTCGCATCCGAAGTGATGGGAACAATGATGCTCACCCTGCTGGGTTGTGGTGTCGTTGCAAACGTCGCGCTCAAAGGAACCAAAGGCAATTCCGGCGGGTTCCTACTCGTCAACTGGGGCTGGGGCCTGGCCGTCATGGCCGGTGTCTTCGTCGCAGCAAAATCGGGTGCCCACCTCAACCCAGCAGTAACAGTAGGTATCCTCTCCAGCGGTGCGCCTGAGTATGCTCCGGATGTTGCCGTTACTTTCGCCTCAACCATGACGTACTTCGGCGCAGAAATGCTCGGTGCCTTCATCGGCGCCGTGGTCTGTTGGCTCGCCTACAAGGAGCACTTTGACGGCGAACCAGACTCAGCCACCAAACTGGGCGTGTTCTCCACCGGTCCTGCCATTCGCAGCTACGGCTGGAATGTTGTCACCGAAGTCATCGGCACCTTTGTTCTGGTCTTCGTCATCCTCCACTTCGGTGGCGGAGTTGCCGGCCTCGGCCCGCTGCCCGTTGCACTGCTCGTTGTAGGTATCGGTGCTTCCCTCGGTGGGCCCACGGGCTACGCCATCAACCCGGCCCGTGACCTGGGCCCGCGCATTGCGCACGCACTGTTGCCCATCAAGGGCAAAGGCTCAAGTGACTGGAGCTACGCCTGGGTACCCGTTGTGGGCCCGCTGATCGGCGGTGCCCTTGGCGGTGCCGCGGCCCAATGGCTGCCGCTCGTGGTGGCCTAAACCGCCAGGTCTGAACCTGAACCACTGTTCGTCATTTGGATCATTAGTATTTGAATCATTAGCAAAGGAAACAAAGATGTCTCAGTATGTCATTGCCATTGACCAAGGAACCACTAGCAGCCGCGCAATCGTTTTTGATCACGACGGCAACATTGTCTCCACCGGCCAGCTGGAGCACGAGCAGATTTTCCCCAAGGCCGGGTGGGTTGAGCACAACGCAACTGAAATCTGGAACAACACCCGCGAGGTCATCGGCACCGCCCTCGCCCAGGCCAATCTGACCCGGCACGACATTGTCGGCGTCGGCATCACGAACCAGCGTGAAACCGCAGTTGTTTGGGACAAAAACACCGGTGTTCCGGTCTACAACGCGATCGTGTGGCAGGATACCCGCACGCAGAGCATTGTCGATGAGTTGGCGGCAGACGGTGGCGTGGAGCGTTTCAAGGCGAAGGTAGGCCTCCCGTTGGCCACCTACTTCTCCGGCACCAAGATCAAGTGGATCCTGGACAATGTTGACGGTGCCCGTGAAAAGGCGGAAGCCGGTGATCTCCTCTTCGGCAACACCGATTCCTGGGTCACCTGGAATCTGACCGGCGGCACCGACGGCGGCGTGCACATCACCGACGTCACCAACGCCTCGCGCACCCTGTTCATGGACCTGGAAACATTGCAGTGGGACGAAGAAATCCTGGCTGTCTTCGGCGTGCCGCTGTCTATGATGCCCGCCATCAAGTCTTCCTCGGAGGTTTACGGACACGTGCACGGCAGCCAGCTGCTGCGCGAAGTACCCGTTGCCGGCATCTTGGGTGACCAGCAGGCTGCAACGTTCGGCCAGGCCGCTTTCAACCAAGGTGAAGCCAAGAACACCTACGGCACCGGCTGCTTCTTGATTTTCAACACGGGCGAAGAAATTGTTCACTCCAAGAACGGGCTGCTGACCACCCTCGGCTACAAGCTCGGCGACGCCGCACCGCACTACGCGTTGGAAGGCTCCATTGCCGTCACCGGTTCACTGATCCAGTGGCTGCGCGACAACATCGGCATGATCAAGTCTGCTCCCGAGGTCGAGGAGCTGGCGGCAGCGGTCGAGAACAACGGTGGAGTGTACATCGTCCCCGCATTCTCTGGCTTGTTTGCACCGTACTGGCGTGCAGATGCCCGCGGCGCCATCGTTGGCCTGACCCGTTTTGTGAACAAGAATCACATTGCCCGGGCCGCCCTGGAAGCCACCGCTTTCCAGACCCGCGAGGTACTCGACGCCGTCAACGCCGACTCCGGTGTCGACCTGACTGAGCTCAAGGTCGACGGCGGCATGGTCGCCAATGACGCGCTCATGCAGTTCCAGGCGGACATCCTCGGTGTCCCCGTGATCCGTCCCAAGGTCACCGAAACCACAGCTCTGGGTGCAGCGTATGCAGCTGGTCTGGCTGTTGGTTTCTGGAAGGACTTGGGCGAGCTGTCCTCGAACTGGTCCGAGGACAAGCGTTGGGAGCCGCAGATGGAGCCCGCTGAGCGCGATCGCCAGATGCGGCTCTGGAAGAAGGCCGTCACCAAGTCCATGGACTGGGTTGATGAAGACGTCCTCTAGAGGACTCTGAAGTACCCCGGCGGGAGCCCACCACAGGAGCAATCGGTGGGCTCCCGCCGTCGTACTTTAAGTGCGCTAAAATGAGGGAGTGTATACATTTCTCCTTCTTATTTAGCCGCGCTTTCTAGTGCGGTGCGCCCCTTGCCATGTCGAGGGGCTTTTGTGTGTAAGCAGTCAGCCAGCCAGCCAGCCGGCCAGAAGGAACAAGAAGCCAATGATGAACGAAAAGGCAGGGTACGTGAGCGTGCAGTCCCAGACTGAAGAGAACAGCGAAGAGGGCGTCTACAGTTTCGCCTCGATGGAAGCCAAGTGGCCGGCCATCTGGGACGAACTTAAGGTCTTCACACCCCTTGACGACGGCTCGAAAGAACGCCGCTACGTCTTGGATATGTTCCCGTACCCCTCGGGCGATCTGCACATGGGCCACGCCGAGGCGTTTGCCATGGGAGACGTGGTCTCGCGTTACTGGCGCCAGCTGGGCTATGACGTGCTCCACCCGATCGGCTGGGACTCCTTCGGGCTGCCCGCGGAGAACGCCGCCATCAAGCGCAACGCCCACCCCAGTGAGTGGACCTACGCCAACATTGACACGCAGGCGGAGTCGTTCAAACGCTACGCCATCTCCGTGGACTGGTCACGCCGTCTGCAGACCTCAGACCCCGAGTACTACCGGTGGACGCAGTGGCTGTTCAAGCGCTTCCACGAGAAGGGTCTGGCATACCGCAAGAACTCACCCGTGAACTGGTGCCCCACGGACCAGACAGTGCTGGCGAACGAACAGGTTGTCAACGGCGCCTGTGAACGCTGCGGCACCATCGTCACCAAAAAGTCCCTGAACCAGTGGTACTTCAAGATCACCGACTACGCCGACCGCCTCCTCGATGACATGGATGCGTTGAAGGGCCACTGGCCGGACCGCGTCCTGGCCATGCAGAAGAACTGGATCGGCCGCTCCGAGGGCGCCCACGTCACGTTCGTGATTGACGCCGCTGGCGAGGAAAAGGTCCAGCAGGAGTTGACGGTCTTCACCACCCGCCCGGACACCTTGTACGGGGCAACGTTCTTCGTGGTGGCCGCCGACGCGCCGTTGGCGCTGGATTTGGTCACGGCTGAGCACGCCGAGGCGCTGAGCGACTACCGCGAGCAGGTTAAGGCGCTCAGCGACATTGAACGCCAGGCCACCGACCGCCCCAAGTCCGGCGTGTTCACGGGCCGCTACGCCATCAACCCGTTGACAGGTGAGAAGCTGCCCGTCTGGGCCGCCGACTACGTGCTGGCCGATTACGGCACCGGCGCCATCATGGCCGTGCCTGCCCACGATCAGCGTGACCTCGATTTCGCCAAGGCTTTCGACCTGCCCGTCCGCGCTGTGCTGGATACCGGCATGGAAGATCCGGCCGAGACGTGGATCGCCTCCACCGGCGAAGGCACGCTCATCAACTCCGGCGAGCTCAACGGCCTGTCCAAGGCTGAGGGTATCCCGGCCGCCATTGCGGTTCTGGAGAAGTTGGGCACGGGCGAGAAGTTCGTCAACTTCCGCCTGCGCGACTGGCTGCTGTCCCGCCAGCGTTTCTGGGGCACTCCCATCCCCATCATTCACTGTGCCGATTGCGGCGAAGTGGCGGTTCCGGACGATCAGCTGCCTGTCCGCCTGCCGGAGAATCTGCGCGGCGAAGCTTTGGCTCCGAAGGGCACCAGCCCGCTGGCTGCCGCCGCGGACTGGGTCAATGTTGAGTGCCCCTCCTGCGGCAAGCCGGCCAAGCGCGACACCGACACCATGGACACGTTCGTGGACTCCTCCTGGTACTTCCTGCGCTTCACCTCGCCGGACTACACCGACGGCCCGTTCGATCCGGCCAAGGTCAATGACTGGATGCCCGTGGGCCAGTACGTGGGTGGCGTTGAGCACGCGATTTTGCACCTGCTCTACGCGCGCTTCTTCACGAAGGTCATCCACGATCTGGGACTGCTGGAAGCCACCGAGCCCTTCAGCGCACTGCTGAACCAGGGTCAGGTACTCAACGGCGGTAAGGCCATGAGCAAGTCACTGGGCAACGGTGTTGACCTAGGCCAGCAGCTGGATAAATACGGGGTCGACGCCGTTCGTCTCACCATGGTCTTTGCCGGCCCTCCCGAGGACGACGTCGACTGGGCGGATGTTTCGCCGTCGGGCTCGGCAAAGTTCCTGGCCCGCGCCTGGCGCCTGGCCCGTGATGTAACCAGCGAACCGGGCACCCCGGCCGCCAGCGGGGACGCAGCACTGCGTTCCCTGACGCACCGCACGGTCCATGACGCGAAGGCGTTGCTGGAAGGTCACAAGTTCAACGTTGTGGTCGCCAAGCTCATGGAGCTGGTCAACGCCACCCGTAAGGTCATCGACTCCGGTGCCGGCGCAGCCGACCCGGCCGTGCGTGAGGCTGCTGAGGCAGTGGCCATCATCTTGAGCCTGTTTGCCCCTTACACGGCAGAAGACATGTGGGACACCTTGGGTCACCCGGCCTCTGTTGCCAACGCCGGTTTCCCTGCCGTTGATCAGGCGCTCCTGGTGCAGCAGACTATCACCGCGATCGTTCAGATCAAGGGTAAGGTCAAGGACCGTCTGGAGGTGTCCCCGGACATTACCGAGGACGAACTCCGTGAGCTGGCTTTGGCCTCGGAAACGATCCAGAAGGCACTTGGCGGCCTTGATATCCGCACAATGATCGTGCGTGCGCCTAAGCTGGTCAATATCGTCCCAGCCTAGGTTCCAGCCTAGTCAGCGAAGAGACAGCGCGTAAAAGCAGCACCACGCAAAGTGCCCTCGCCCTCACTGGGCTAGGGCACTTTGTTTTTTGATGGATATGCGGACCTTGTTACACGGGACTGGTTGGACGGGGCTTTTTGGACTGGGCTTTTTGGACGGGACTGCTTGGGAAGGGGGTGGTGGCAATGAATGAAACATCGGCGGCACGCACATGGCTGCGGCAGCAGGTGGGCCGGATACGCCCCAAACCCATAAGCCCTATTGATCCCTTAGACGCAGGGCTTTTAGCTGAGCCCGCGGGCCCGCCGGCGCCGATCATCGCCATCGTGACCGATTCTGCCGCGGCTCTACCGCCGGAATGGGTGGCCGAACTTGCTGGCACCGGAGTGCTCATAGTGGTGCCCATCCCGCTCATCATCGGCGAAAACGTGTATTCAGATGATGATGCGGAACTGGAAGTCCACATTTCTTTGGCGCTGGCAGCCGGCAAACCCGTCAAAACATCGCGTCCGTCTCCGGGCCAGTTTGAACGTGCCTACAAGGCTGCGGCTAATGCCGGATTCGAACAGATCGTGTCCCTCCACCTGTCAAAGAAACTCTCGGGAACAGTGGATGCTGCCCAACTGGCGGCAGAGCGTTCGCCGATCCCCGTTCATGTGTTGGATTCAGCAACCGTTGGCATGGGGCAGGGCGGGGGAGTGCAGGCGGCTGTGTCGTCAGCGCTGCGGGGTGAAGATGCCGCAGCCGTGATTGCTGCCGCGCAGAGCGCTTTGTCCACTACCGAGATCTACTTCTATGTGCCAAGCCTTGAGCAATTGCGCCGTGGCGGCCGCATCAGCCTTGCTTCGTCATGGTTTGGGACAGTGCTGGATATCAAGCCCATCCTCGGGGTTAAGGACGGCGCTATTGTTCCCTTGGAAAAGGTGCGTACGGCTGCCAAAGCCATAGCCCGTCTTGAAGCGCTGGCCGCAGCCGAAATTGCGGCACGTGGCGCGGCCGAGACCCGGATCAGTCTGCATCATTTTGGCAATGAGTCTCAGGCGCGCACGCTCGGTGATTCCTTGGCGGCTGGCTCACCAGGGCTGGCTGGTGCCACATTGACACGTTTGCCGGCTGTTCTGGCTGCTCACGCGGGTCTGGGTGTCCTGGTTGTGGTGGTGTCGGGGGCACACGTTCCTCCACAGCAGGAGCTGGCTCCTTAGCTCCTCACAAAAGCGCCCAACGGTCATGTTCGTAGCCGCCGGGAGGCCTACGGTAGGTCCATGGAAGAGCGCAGCCCACAAGTCCAGCGGATGCGGCAGGCGAGCAATCGTGCCGGCCGTGGCTCTGACGCTGCTGGTGGTGCCGGCCCTGGCGATGGTCGCGGTGGTGGTTTCGGTGCTGGTTTCGGTGATTTCGATACAGGCAACTCTGAGGCTGGCAGCGGCGCGGCTCGTCGTCGAGGCTTAAGTCGCTGGAAGGGGCCCCGATGGGTTGTTCCCGTGCGCTCCTTAGTAGTGGTCTTAGCAATGGTGGCTGCTGCGCTGGGTGTCTTGTGGATTGAATCGGCGGGAGTGCAGAATGCTTCGGCGCAGCTGGTCACTGAAACCGCAGGAAAAGTAGCCGTCCCACCCTTGGATGCATCTCTGGCTGAATCTGCGGGGGCGGCTGGAGCCGTCGGTGCCGCTGATGCCACAGGCGCTATTGGTCCCGCGACGGGTGTCCCAGGAAGTTCTCAGGGCGCCGCGGCTGTTGGCGGAACAGATAACTCCGAAGGATCCACAGAGCAGACGCTATTGGTGGTGCATATTGCAGGGGCTGTGAATCATCCCGGAGTGTTCTCGCTGGCACCGGGTAGCCGGGTCTTTGAAGCGGTTGAGGCCGCCGGGGGAGCACTTCCCTCAGCCGAACTAGCAGCCTTGAATTTGGCGGCTCCACTGCTTGATGGCGTGCAGGTGTTCATACCCACCCAAGAGCAGGCGGCTGCCTTGCCGCTCAATCCGGGGGCACCGCAGGTGCCGGGCCAATCGCAGGGAGCGGTGGGTAGCGCTCCTTCCGGGGCGCAGGGAAAGCTCAATCTCAACTCAGCTTCTGCGGCTGAGTTGGAAACCCTGCCAGGTGTTGGCCCCGTTCTCGCCGAGCGGATCATCACGTGGCGTACTGACCACGGAAAGTTTGCCACTGTCGACGCTCTCGATGCGGTTGCTGGGATTGGTGCCAAGCTGTTGGCCGGCCTGCGTGATTTGGTCACCGTCTGATGAGGGTCCGTGAACCGCGCTGGGCCCGGTTTACTCGTGCCGCCGTCGGGGACCCAGAGCCGGTGCGGGCCAAACCGTTACGGATTCGTTTGTTGTTGCACCTGCAGGATCTGCGGCGTCGCGTTGCCGATGCGCATGCTGGACAGGCCGAGAGTGAGCTGCATAGGAGGGCAGATGCCCGGCTGCTTCCTGCCGTTGTGGGGACCTGGGCGGCAGCTGCTGCCGCCATGATGATGCCCTGGGAGCTGACTGCTGGTTGCGCGCTGGTGCTCGTTACGGTCCTGCTGGCAGCCTTTGCGGCTACCCAATGGCGTCGGCTGTCGCGTATGCCAACTAGTAGGTCCAGCCGGGCCAGTAATGCGGGGCGGGTGAGCAGACCGAGTAGGGCGAGGTGGGCTCCGCGGAGTGGTGGTGCATTGGCCCTACTACGAGCAGCGGCACCCACGGTGATTCTGGCCGCTGTCTGTATTCTGGGCGTCTTGGCGTCGGCGGCGCTACGCTCCTGGGGCGCGGCGGCTTCTCCAATAGATCAGGCTGTGGAACGAGGTGAGGTGTTGGTGCTCACCATAGAAGTGGAGACCGCACCTAGACGCTTGAGCGCGGGTAACGGACCGCCACGGGTGGCCTTCGACGCCGTAGTGGTCCAGGCTCAGGCCAAGGGCAAGACCATGGCGGGCAGGCTGCCCATTCGAGTTGTTGCAGGGACGGAATGGGCCGGTCTCCAACCTGGGGACAGTGCTGTGACTGCCGGTTCCATTACGCCAGCAGGAGGACACGAGTCTGTCGCCGGGTTCCTTCGCCCGTCCACCATTCCACAGTCGCCAACGTCCGCGTCAGGTGGGTCGCAAGCGGCCGTCACCGCTATCCGCAGCTCCTGGGTTGCGGCGGTGCAGACAGTATGGGCAGAGAATTCCGATGATACTGCAGGACTTTTGCCGGGGATGGTCATGGGGGACCGCGCTGGTATGGACAGTAGCCTCGATGACTCCATGCAAGTGGTTGGCCTCACACATCTGACAGCGGTCAGCGGAGCCAATTGCACCCTCATATTGGCTTCCCTCATGCTGGGCCTGCGGACGCTCCGGTCACCGCGGAGTCTGGCCTTTGCCGCCTCGGGTCTAGGCCTGCTGGGATTTGTTCTGGTGGTGGGCCCGGATCCCAGCGTGCTGCGGGCTGCCGTCATGGGGGCCATCGGAGCCATGGCTATTCTGGGCGGACGGCCCAAAAGGGTGGGAACACTGCTGGCGGTCTCCATCGTGGTGCTGCTGCTGGCCGATCCTTGGCTTGCCGCCGACTACGCTTTCATCCTTTCCGTGCTGGCCACTTTGGGGCTGCATCTTCTGGGTCAGCGGTGCGTGCGGTGGTTGGCTGTCATGCTGCCACTGTGGTTGGCGCAGGCCGTCGCCATTCCTTTAGCGGCTCAACTGTTCTGTGCACCCGTCATTGTGCTGCTGCAGGCCCGGTTAACGCCGTACACCATTCCTGCGAATATGCTGGCGGCCCCGGTGGTGGCACTCGTAACTACGGTAGGCACACTGGGCATGGTGGTGGCCACTGTGCTTCCTCCGCTGGCCGCGCTCTGTGCAGCCATTAGCGGGCTCGGAGCGTGGTGGGTGGCTGTCGTGGCGCGCACGCTGTCGGCCTGGCCCGCGGCCAGCCTGCCTTGGCCTTCGGGCGTCCAAGGAGTTGTGCTTATGTCACTGCTGAATACTGCGGTACTAGCCGTGCTGTTTGCTGTGGTGGAGAAAGAGCGGGCTCGGGCTATTGCTGCGCGGATGCGAGCCCTGCTGCCAGCGCGGTGGCGCGGCCACGGGTTTGTTGCTGCAGTGGTCTTCGCCACTGGAGCAGCAGCCTGGTGGAGCGCGGCGGTACTTCAACTATGAGACCGGGCCAGCCATGACTGGGCATGCCGCGACGGGGCCAGCCGCGACAGGGCCAGCCGCGACACGCCGGTGGGCCGAACGCCGTCGTGCTGGTTGGGAATCAGCGGCCGTCAGTGGCACAGTAGATGCTGTGAATATTGAGTGGACAGGAAGCGGCCAGTGAGCCCGGCTCCGAGAACTACCCAGCGGCCTACCGGCGGTGCCGACTGGCGTGACGTTCCGCTGGCACCGGTGGTGCTCCTGTTCGGCCCCGAAGACTTCATTGCCAGCCGGGCCACCGACGATCTCCGCAGGAAGCTGCGGGCACAGGATCCGGCCATCGAATTGACCTCGCTCGATGCTGCCGCCTACACAGCGGGCAAATTGAGCATGGTCGCCAGCCCGTCGCTGTTCAGTGAGCCCAAGCTCATTGAGGTGTCCGGTCTGGCCAGCATGAGTGACGATTTCTTGCAGGACGCCTTGGCCTACATCAAGGACCCCGCCCCTGATGTCACACTACTGTTGACCCACAGCGGCGGCACCCGCGGGAAGAAACTGCTGGATGCTTTGAAAGCTCTCGGAGTTCCTCGCATCGAGTGCCAGCCGCTGAAAAAGGATGCCGAGAAGTCACAGTTTGTCAGTGCTGAGTTCACCTTGAATCAGCGCAGGATCGATGCGCAGGCCGTCCGGGCCTTGGTGGCAGCCGTGGGCGCAAGCCTCTCGGAATTGGCGGCAGCATGTTCCCAGCTGATAGCCGACACCACTGGCATGGTCAGCAGCGACGACGTCGATAAATACTACGGCGGCCGGGTCGAAGCCACAGCTTTCCGGGTGGCTGACGCTGCTCTCGCCGGCAACGCCCCCGTGGCCTTGTCCACGCTCAGGCACGCCCTCGCCACAGGAGTGGATCCGGTCCCGCTCGTAGCAGCGTTGGCCATGAAGGTACGGCAGGTAGCCAAGGTGTTTTCGCTCCGTGGCAGTTCCGCCCAGCTCGCCCGCGAACTCGGCATGAGCCCGTGGCAGGTCGATGCAGCACGCCGTGACGCCGGGCATTGGAGCGGACCAGCATTGGTGACTGCCATCAAGGTGCTGGCCGAGGCCGACGCCCAGGTCAAGGGAGCGGCGAAAGATCCGGTCTATGCCGTGGAGCGAGCCGTGACCGTGATTGCCACTGCGGCCCGGCGCTAGAGCAGGAATCGACGGGCGGCCGCTATGTGGTTAAGGGCTGGTACGGGCTGGATTTGAAAACGCGGATGATGCGATGAAAATCGCGAATTTGTCGCGTCTTCTGCAGTCTCGAACAGGTTCAGCGCATCATCTGCTGTTTCGAAGCAGAAGCCACTGACGCACCCGGGATGTACCCACATTTTGGCCGCTAACCACTAACCCCCGCACTCGAGTCGCCAGATATGGCCCCTTTAGTCGCATTTTCGGGGCCAGATGTGGCGACTCGAAGATGGCGATCGAAAGAAGCCACTGACATGACCGGGATGTACCCACATTTTGGCCGCTAACCCCCGGAATCGCGTGAGGGCTGGCCGCTAACGCTGAATAAACGCTGTAACCATGAATAAACGCTGACTTAAACAATGAAGGACCCTCACCAGAACGGTGAGGGTCCAACATTTGAGTTGCGAAGCGGATCAGCTTCTCTTAGAGGGCGTTAACCTTCAAAGCGAGTGCTGACTTACGGTTGGCAGCGTTGTTGGCGTGCAAGACGCCCTTGCTGACAGCCTTATCCAGCTTGCGGCCGGCATTCACCAGTGCGGCTGCTGCTGCATCCTTGTCGCCTGCAACCAGTGCCACGTTGACTGCACGGACAGCGGTCTTGACGCCTGAACGAACGGCGAGGTTGCGCTGGCGCGACTTCTCGTTGGTCAGGATGCGCTTCTTCTGGGACTTGATATTAGCCACGATGTATAACTCTCTTTTGATACGTAAATTCGGTCGTAGAGGGCGTAGCTTGGCCGTCGACAGCGGCGTGGGGATGCTCGAATTATGGTGAACGTCTGGCCAAGCTGTTGCATCCGCCGACCTGCACGGATACACACAAGCAACAAGTTTATCAGATTTTGTCCCCGCAACTAGTGCGGCTTACTTCCAGCCGTGTCGTTGGCGCAGGCCGGTAGCTACCGCGTTGAAGCGTTTCTTCTCCAAGATGGATCCTTCGCGTCGCAGGTCGCGGGCAGAGACCTGCAAAACTCGGTCCAGCTTCACTTCACTGTCGCGTCCCTGCTTGTCCCAGGAACCAGAACCAATGTCTATGTAGTCGTTGTCGCCGCGATGATCATCACTGTGATCCTTGCTCGTCATCATCAGCGCCAGCAGATACTTCCCAGACTTGCCTACGATCAGGACGGGCCGGTCCTTGCCTTGGCCATGGTCTTCCTCATAAGGCACCCACGTCCACACGATTTCCCCGGGGTCCGCCACGCCGTCGGGCTTGGGTGAATAGCTGACGGTAGCCGTGCCGCGGAAGTCTCCCGGGTAAGGTGCGCTGAGTCCGCTGGTGGGGGAGCCCGACGTCGGCCGGGCGGCGGGGCGGCCCGCTGGTCTTGCGCTGGAGGAACCTGACGCCTTGGTGCCGGGCCGGGTTTTGGTGGAGGAGTTCCTTGGCTGGGAGGTTTTCCCGGGGCTGAGGAATGCGCCTGCCAGAGACCGGAGGAACTTGAAAATTTGCTCGGAAGTCGATGCCATGGTTTCTAGGGTAACGAATGGCTAGGTACCGATGGGGCTCTTGTGGGTGGCGGGTTCTCTCGTGGCGGGGTAAACGTGGGAGACTTGATGGCAATGAGTGTCCGCCGTGCAACGCGCGGTCACATCCCCTGCACGGTTCGGCGCATCAGCCGTTATCCCTGCGTTCATGCAACAGTAAGGAACCCTAGTGTCACCCATGGCCCGCACTGCCCCGGTGCCCGCCGCGACTGATCCGGCGATCATCAGGAACTTCTGCATCATCGCGCACATCGACCACGGTAAATCAACCTTGGCCGATAGGATGCTTCAGCTCACTGGAGTTGTTCAGCCGCGTGACATGAAGGCGCAGTATCTTGACCGCATGGACATTGAGCGTGAGCGTGGCATCACCATCAAGTCCCAGGCTGTTCGTATCCCCTGGGAAGTTGATGGCACTTCTTACTGCCTGAACATGATTGACACCCCGGGTCACGTTGACTTCACGTACGAGGTTTCCCGGTCCTTGGCCGCCTGTGAAGGTGCCATCTTGCTGGTGGACGCCGCGCAGGGCATTGAAGCCCAGACTCTGGCTAACTTGTACCTGGCTATGGAAAATAACCTCACCATCATCCCGGTATTGAACAAGATTGACTTGCCGGCCGCGCAGCCTGAGAAGTACGCGGCCGAGCTTGCCAACCTCATCGGCGGTAAGCCCGAAGACGTGTTGATGGTTTCCGGCAAGACCGGTGTCGGTGTGGAAGCGCTGTTGGATCAGATCGTCCGTGACCTGCCGGCTCCTGTGGGCGATCCCAACGCCCCGGCCCGTGCCATGATTTTCGACTCTGTGTATGACACCTACCGTGGCGTGGTCACTTACGTCCGTGTCATCGACGGCAGCCTGAGCCCGCGCGAGAAGATTCAGATGATGTCCACCCGAGCCACGCACGAACTGTTGGAGATTGGTGTCAGCTCGCCTGAACCCAAGCCCTCCACGGGTCTGGGCGTTGGCGAAGTGGGCTACCTGATCACAGGTGTGAAGGATGTGCGCCTGTCCAAGGTGGGCGATACCGTCACCACCTTCCACAAGCCTGCAAGCGAGGCCTTGGCCGGCTACCACGACGCCAAGCCCATGGTCTTCTCCGGGTTGTACCCGATGGACGGTACCGATTACCCGGTGCTCCGTGATGCGCTCGAGAAGCTCATGCTCAATGACGCCGCGCTGGTCTACGAACCCGAAACCTCGGCTGCACTGGGCTTCGGCTTCCGCGTTGGCTTCCTGGGGCTGTTGCACCTGGAAATCACCCGTGAGCGCTTGGAGCGCGAACACAATCTGGACTTGATCTCCACAGCTCCCAACGTGGAGTACGAGGTCACGCTGGAAGACAAAAAGGTTGTGCACGTTACCAACCCCAGCGAATACCCCTCGGGCAAGATCGCCGAGGTGCGCGAGCCAATGGTGGCCGCAACCATCCTGGCCCCCACCGAGTTTGTTGGCGCCATCATGGAGCTGTGCCAAACCCGCCGAGGCATTCTTGGCGGCATGGACTACCTCTCCGAGGACCGTGTTGAGATCCGTTACCGCCTGCCGTTGGCGGAAATTGTGTTCGACTTCTTTGACATCTTGAAGTCCAAGACCCGTGGTTACGGTTCACTGGACTGGAAGGCCGACGGCGATCAGGTCGCAGACCTGGTCAAGGTCGACATCCTCCTCCAGGGCGAGCAAGTTGACGCATTCTCCGCCATCACGCACCGCGAAAAGGCCTACGCCTACGGTGTCATGATGACCGGCAAGCTGCGTGAGCTCATCCCGCGCCAGCAGTTCGAGGTACCCATTCAGGCGGCTATTGGTGCACGCATCATCGCCCGCGAAAGCATCCGCGCCATCCGCAAGGACGTTCTGGCCAAGTGCTACGGTGGCGATATTTCGCGTAAGCGCAAGCTGCTTGAGAAGCAGAAGGAAGGCAAGAAGCGCATGAAGATGGTGGGCCGCGTAGAAGTCCCGCAGGAAGCCTTCATTGCCGCCTTGACCACCGGTGAATCACCCAAGGACAAAGCAAAGAAGTGACACCATCTGCACTACCCCTCGGGGATCCGGCTCCGGCCGACGGCGTCCTGCCCGCGCAGGCCGCCGTCGGTGCTGAGAGCCGCAAATTTAGCCTGTACGCGCACATTCCTTTTTGTGCTGTGCGCTGCGGCTACTGCGATTTCAACACCTACACGGTCACCGAACTCGGCGGTGGCGCATCTCAGGATGCCTACGCCGGAACCGCTGTGCGGGAGGTGGAATTTGCTGCCCGAGCCATGGTGGCCTCCGGTTTGCCCGCCAGGAAGCTGAGCACCGTCTTCTTCGGCGGCGGCACACCCACGCTTCTGCCTGCCAGCGATCTGACCAGTATTTTGGGTGCTGCCATCGCGCAGTGGGGCATTGAGGACGGCGCCGAGGTGACCACCGAGGCTAACCCGGATTCGGTCACCCGTGAGTCACTTCAAGAACTGTTCGACGGCGGATTCACTCGCGTATCCTTCGGCATGCAATCGGCAGTGCCGCATGTGCTCAAGGTGCTGGACCGCACACACAACCCGGAGAAGGTCCCGCAGGCGGTTGCCTGGGCACGCGAAGTTGGCCTGCGGGTTAGCGTGGACTTGATCTACGGCACGCCGGGGGAGAGCTTCGCGGACTGGGAAACCTCGGTGCGCACAGCGCTGAGCTACGAGCCGGACCACATTTCTGCCTACTCCCTGATTGTGGAGGAGGGCACTAAGTTGGCTGCCCAGATCCGCCGCGGTCAGGTCCCCAACATTGACGACGACGACCATGCCGCCAAATATGAACTGGCTGATCGGCTCTTTCAAGAGGCCGGCCTGTCGTGGTACGAGGTCAGCAACTGGTCCCGGACACCGCAGGACGCGTGCCAGCACAATCTGGCCTATTGGCGCGGGGACGACTGGTGGGGGATCGGGCCTGGCTCACACTCACATATGGGCGGCGTCCGCTGGTGGAACGTCAAGCACCCCACGGCATATGCAAACCGCCTGGACAAGGGCGAATCGCCGGCGGCCGGGCGCGAAACCCTTGACGCTGATACCCGTGAGCTTGAACGCATCATGCTGGTCTCTAGATTGAAACAGGGCCTAGCTATCGAGACACTGTCTCCGGCTGCCCGCAAGGCAGTTGCCGGGCTCATAGCTGGGGAACTCGTTGACCCAGTGAAGGCCTTCGCCGGGACTTTAGTACTCACTCTCAAGGGGCGGCTACTGGGTGACGCTGTAACCCGCGCGCTCCTGGACTAGCAGGATCTCCGGGCATACACAAAGGGGGGCTAGCTCTTAGTGAGCTAGCCCCCTTGCTTTTAACTTTGCCTTTAACTTCGGAGTTTAACGGCTACGTGTTACTTGATTAGGCGCGGATTCCACGGGTAGCGGTACGGCTGGTCGTTGTTGACCCGCACGGCGCCAATGATGGCGAAGACGGTCAGGAAAGCCCAGATCAGCAGTGCCATCAGGGAAAATGCCGTGCCTGAGCCCGGGTTGATCAGCTGCATGACAAAAGCCAGGATGTTCAACAAGACCGCCACAATGGTGGGGATCAAAGTGAAGTTTAGGGCTTCCTTGGATTCCTGGGCCGTAAAACGGCCGCGGGGCGCGATGTACTTGTAAATCAAAAGCGAAGGAACGCAACCCAAAATGCCACCGCAATGTGACATGAAAGCCCACTGCTTGTCTTCAGACGGTGTGAGGGGCTGCAATGGTACGGCGCCATTTTCGTTATTTTGGTTCTTCTGGTTGGCCGGGTGGCTCACAGTTTCAGGCCTTTCAGCGTGCGAAGCTACGGGCGTGAAAGATCATTGCCCTGACTCTAGGATACGGGTGCTGTCAGGAAATCAATGACTTCCTCGACACGACCCAGCAGTGAAGGCTCCAGATCGGAGTAGGAACTCACCCGTGAAAGCAATCGCTGCCAGCCCAGACCGATGTCTTCGGCAGTTGTGTGCGGCCAGCCAAAAGCTTGGAGGATACCCGCCTTCCACTCCATAGTCCGCGGGATAATCGGCCATGCAGGGATGCCCAGAGTGGAAGGTTTGATGGCCTGCCAGACATCGACGTACGGGTGTCCAACGACGAGGACGTTCGCCCGGACGCCAGGCTTCTGCATGAGATTGGCCACAATTCGAGTTTCCTTGGAGCCTGGC
Source organism: Specibacter sp. NPDC078709 (assembly GCF_040686795.1). Classification (NCBI taxonomy): domain Bacteria; kingdom Bacillati; phylum Actinomycetota; class Actinomycetes; order Micrococcales; family Micrococcaceae; genus Specibacter; species Specibacter sp. NPDC078709. The sequence goes on along the minus strand of NZ_JBFBLU010000003.1, from coordinate 133,687 downwards.
ACCAAGTGGTCTACCAGAATGCCCAAACGGCGGTTGGGTCCGGGTCTGAAGTCGGCCACGGCGGCGGCAAGGTCGTCAATGCCTCGCAGCGGTTCTACAACGATTCCTTCCACCCGCAGATCGTCTCCCCAGACTTTCTCGACGAGTTCGGCGTCGTGCTTGCCCTCGACCCAGATCCGGCTGGCTTTGGCAACCTTGGCACGGTCCCCGGTGACCTTGACGGAACCTGAAGCGGTACGCAAGACCTGCTTGGGTGCGCCAGCGGCTGTGGGGGCGATGAGTTCAATGGGTTCGCCTTCCAGCAGGAAGCCGAAACCGAGTGGGAAGGCGCGGATCTTCTCGCGTCGATCGGCGAGTTCCACAATGTGCATGCCCCCGGATTTCTCCAGCCGCACCACAGCTCCCACCCAGCCTGTTTGCACGTCTTCCACGACGAGACCCGAACGGGCCTCCACCTTGCGCAACACCCGTTCTGGCGGGGCGCTGAGGTCCAGGGGGCCCCACTGGTGGTGAGGTACGTCATTGAAATGCATGGAGAAACCTGACTTTTGACGCTCAAGGCAACGCTCATGGCGAACGCTACAGGGTGAAAAGCCATGCTATCGCGTGCTGTGCCCGCCCTCGTGGCACTAGCCGTATAGGGGCATGGCGTGTGCGCGCGGGGTGTGGATAAGCCATGGGTGGGTGGTCTGAAAAAGTATTAGACTTAGCACTTGGTTGGGTAGAGTGCTAAAAGTTAGTTATCAAGAGCCACTGGGCGTGCCCGGTGGAAAGCTGATGCGGTGAAGTTTGGGCAAAGTTACGGTGAGAAGGCTGAAGGGAGGTGCCGAGCATGAGTGAACCACGGAAATTGGAAGTTCTGCGGGCTATTGTTGAAGATTATGTGCATTCACGTGAACCTGTCGGCTCCAAGGCTTTGGTGGAACGGCATCACCTGGGCGTCTCCAGTGCCACCATCCGCAATGACATGGCCGCGCTGGAGGAAGAGGGGCTGATTACCGCTCCGCACACCAGTTCCGGGCGCATTCCCACGGATAAGGGCTACCGGCTCTTCGTCGATCAGCTGGCTTCGGTCAAGCCACTTTCAGCAGCCGAGCGGCGCGCCATTTCGGTACTGTTGGACGGTCCCACCGATCTTGACGACGTTTTGGAACGCACCGTACGGACACTGGCACAGCTGACCAACCAGGTGGCTGTGGTTCAGTACCCGCGCACCACAGCAGCCACGGTACGGCACATCGAATTCGTTTCATTAGCGGCTCACCAGGTGCTGGTGGTGCTGATCCTCGCCTCGGGCAAAGTGGAACAGAACGTGATTGACCTAGGTGGCGCCGTAGATGAGGACATTCTCGCCGGGTTGCGGAGACTCTTCATGGCTAGTCTGAACGGACTGACTGTGGCCCAACTTCCTGCTGCGGTGGTCAGGATTCCGCTCGAGGTTCCAGTAGCTGAGCAGGCTGCGGCTGCACGGCTGGCCCAAGGTCTGGCGATTTTGGCGCACAGCGCCCGAGAAGACCGCATTGTCATGGCAGGGACGGCCAACCTTGCCCGGTCCAACAATGATTTCCCCTTGAGCATTGGCCCCGTCTTGGACGCTCTAGAGGAGCAGGTCGTACTGCTGCGGCTGCTGGAAGCAATGGCTCAGGACTCGTTGGGCATGGCTGTGGTGATTGGCCGTGAAAACCCTCACGATTCACTGGCGGAAGCTTCTGTGGTGGCCACCAGCTATGTGCCTGGCGAAAACGCCAAGCTCGGAGTGGTCGGCCCAACCCGGATGGACTACCCCAACACGATGGCCAGCGTTCGCGCCGTGGCCCAGTACTTATCGAGAATTTTGGCCGGCTAAGCGGCCACCGATTCAACAAAAGAGAGCAACACTTTGAGTAACCATTACGATGCATTGGGCGTCGCCCGCGACGCAACGGCCGAGGAAATTAAGAAGGCCTACCGCAAGCTTGCCCGCAAGTTGCACCCGGACGTCAACGACGCCCCGGATGCTCAGGACCGCTTCAAGGCCGTCACGCACGCCTATGAGGTGCTCTCGGACCCGCAGAAGCGCCGTGTCTACGACACCACGGGCAATGAAAACGGCAACGATGTTGGCGGCGGAGGCGGCGGCTTTGGCGGCGAAGGCTTCGCCTTCCAGGACATCTTTGAGACCTTCTTCGGTGGTGCCGGCGGTGGTGGCGGGGGACGCGGTCCCGCATCACGCATGCGGCGAGGCCAGGACGCCCTCATCACGGTGCGCGTAGAACTGCGCGAGGCCGTCTTTGGTGTGAACAAAAAGCTCGAAATCGACACCGCCATCACCTGCCCCACCTGTGAAGGCAGCTGCTGCCGGGAGGGCACCTCGCCGACCACCTGCGATATTTGCCACGGTGCTGGCCAGATCCAGCGTCCCATGCGCTCCATCCTCGGCAATGTCATGACGCTGGCCACTTGCAACTCCTGCCAGGGCTTCGGCACCATGATCATTGACCCCTGCAACGAGTGCATGGGCGAGGGCCGTGTCCGCGATCGCCGCACCCTGACCATCAAGGTTCCGGCCGGTGTGGGCACCGGTACTCGCATCCAATTGGCCAATCAGGGCGAGGCTGGCCCCGCCGGCGGCCCCTCAGGTGACTTGTACGTGGAAATGAAGGTCAACAATGACCCGAACTTCATGCGTGAAGGCGACGATCTGCACGCCACTCTCAGCGTCCCCATGACTGCTGCTGCACTGGGCACCGAGCTGAACTTCGAAACCTTCGACGGCGAACAGCCCATCAGCATCAAGCCCGGAACTCAGGCTGGGGAAGTCATCAACCTGCGCAACTTGGGCGTAACCCACCTGCGCGGATTCGGTCGTGGAGACCTGAAGGTGCACATCCACGTGGAAACTCCCACCAAGCCTGACGCCGAACAGGAAGCCCTGCTGAAGCAGCTTGCCGCCTTGCGCGGGGAAACGTTCAGCGAAGGAAAGCTCGTCTCCAGCGGTGGAATGTTCGCCAAGCTGCGTGACAAGCTCGGCAACCTCTAAACGCCATGAGCAATCCAGTCTTCTACGCCGACCCCGCAGAGCTTGCCGGGCTTCTTCCCGGCTCAAGTTACACTCTGGGCGGTGACGAAGGCCGGCACGCCACCACCGTCAAACGGCTCACCTTAGGCGAGCCAGTTGACCTGTGCGACGGGGCTGGGTTGCGTCTATCTTGCACCGTCAGCAGCGCTGAGAAGGGGCTGCTGACGGTGCAGATTCTCGATGTTGCCCGCGAATCGGCCCAACCCATCACCTTCACCCTGATCCAGGCACTGGCCAAGGGTGACCGGGATGAGTTGGCCATCGAAATGGCCACCGAACTGGGCATAGATGCGGTGGCGCCATGGCAGGCGGAGCGTTCCATTGTGCGCTGGAAGATGGACAAGGCCCTCAAGGGGCCACAGAAGTGGCGGCAGGTAGTTGCCGCGGCGGCCAAGCAGGCGCGGCGCTCCACCATCCCGGAGGTTGGTGCTCTGCTGGGAACAACGGGAGTCTGTGAACAGATTGCAGCTGCTGATCTGGCCCTGATTCTGCATGAAGACGCGACAGATTCAGTGGCAGCGGTGGCCCGTCAATGGCAGGAAGCGCTGGCTGACCACCACGCGGGAAGTACAGTTGCGGGCGGTGCCGATGCGGCTGCCACGGCGCCCCACACGGTGCTCATGATTGTCGGGCCCGAGGGCGGCATGAGTGCCGCCGAAGTTGAGGCTTTCATAGCTGCCGGGGCGCGGACCGCCCTCTTGGGCCGCCATGTCCTGCGCTCTTCGACTGCCGGACCAGCCGCCGTCGTACTTCTGAGCCAAGAGCTTGGACGCTGGTGACACCTACGCGCGTGGGCTCAGTGATCCGGTAGCTGGAAGGTTCCCGCTGGCTTAGGGCTTGGCGATGGTGACCACTTTGGTATCGAGTCCGATTTTACGGCCTGGTTGCAAGGGGTCATCGATGTAAATTGAGAGCTGGTAGGTGCCGGGCGGGGGAACCAAGTTGAAGGTGAACTCACCCAACTCATTTGGGCCTTGCGGGATTTTCACTGTTCCACTGAGGTATTCCCCGGACACTGAACCGTCCTTCATGAGTGACAAGGACCATGCCAATGTGCCGGTGGGGGAAACTCCCTGGCCAATCACCTTCAGGGGCACCTCTTTGTAGGTGGCGCCATGGCCCGGGTCAATAATCCACACGGGCGCCACAAAAGAGGGGTTGCGGGTCAGCGGCTTGTCCAGCGAAACGTGACCAAAGGCTTTGTAACCGGTGTGCCCATCAACCAGCAGGGAAACTTGGATGGGTGTGGTGGTGTCAACCAGTCCGGCCATGGCGGCAGCGGCGGTGGCGGTGTAGATAAGTTGCGAGATGGAACGCTCGGCGAGGCCGGCATCTACCTTTTGTCCGAAGGCGTCGGCTGAGACGTCAATTGTGATGATATTTTTTGCCGAGATGGACGCGCCTAACCGTGAAGGTTCGTTCCAGAGCGAGAAGTAGTCCGGGTCCAAAGGCTTGTCGGCCATCATGGTTCGCAGCGCGGTAACGATCGGCTCGTCGGCGCTGTTGGAGGACCGGAATTCCCGGTAGAGAAAGACGTCGTCGTTGCTGCGTCCTAGCCAGTAGACCGGCAGGGTTTCCGAGGCCGTGGCAGTTTCCAACGGTGCGCTGGTGACCAATCCGGCCGAGGAGGAGGCTATTGTGGCCGGCATCGTAACGGGAGGCTTCTCGCCACCGCCCGAGGTGCAGCCACCCAGGAGCAGCGACAGCGACAAAGCCACAATGGCGATTTTGTCGACGGCACGCAATTTCTCTGCTGTACGCTGCGCCCGCGCCTCACGGCCGGCACAGGTGCCGATCCGGGGTGTGGGCGCAGGATGAAAGGCAGGCATGGGGAGCTATCTCGCAGTTTCTTTTGACGATGATGATTGCGGGTCCCGTTCCGTCAGGAATCGGGTTGTTCCAAGCATCCCCACAAGGCTTCGAACCTTATCTACCTTGGCACAGGAGGCTGCGCAGATGGGCTGGAATGGGCCTGTTGTGGAGAACTGAAACCGTATCGAAACACTTCTACGCTGATAAGGGAAAAAGTTGCACATCGGTGGAGTAGTTCTCTTGAGTTCTAGCTGGAGTACTCGTTGGCCTACCAATCGGAGTAGTAATCCGGGGAGTGCACTAGAATTGATTCCACACAGACAAGGCATTAAATCCGGTAGTTCCTACCGGTGAACCCAAGGAGAGATTTCAGGCCCGGATGGGCCGGAATTATGGCAGAGACAACAGCACACCACGGTGGTCAACTCCCCGATGAGGGGCCAGGACGGCGCTTCCCTTACTCCGTTGACGGCACACGCACCGAACTCGTCCATTTCCGCTCCACAGAGCAGATGGTGGCCACTTTGGGTGCCGAGGATGAAGGCCTGCGTATTGTCGAAAATCTTTACCCGGGAATTTCTTTTCTGGCCCGTGGCAACGTGCTCACCATTACCGGTCCAGCCGCCGTGGTGCCACGCATCATGCACCTGATGGAAGAAGCCCGCGGCATGGTGGCACGCAACAGCCCCATGACTGCGGACGTCTGGGAGCAACTGGTCGCAATGCTAAAAGCCCGCCCTGAAGTTTCTGTTGTGGATATCCTCAGTCACGACATCCTTTCCAGTCGGGGCCGCACCATTCGGCCCAAGACTGCGAACCAAAAGGACTACGTTGATGCCATTGACCGCAATACCGTGGTGTTCGGCATTGGCCCGGCTGGAACTGGCAAAACGTATCTGGCAATGGCCAAGGCGGTCCAGGCCCTCCAACACAAGGAAGTCAGCCGGATCATTCTCACCCGCCCCGCAGTGGAGGCCGGGGAACGGTTGGGCTTCCTGCCAGGAACCCTCTACGACAAAATTGACCCCTATCTGCGCCCGCTCTACGACGCCCTGAACGAGATGCTGGATCCAGAAACGGTCCCGCGCCTCATGGCGGCCGGAACCATTGAAGTGGCGCCACTGGCGTATATGCGCGGACGTACCTTGAATGATGCGTTCATCATTTTGGATGAAGCTCAAAACACCACCCCGGAGCAGATGAAAATGTTTCTGACACGGTTGGGGTTTGGCTCCAAGATTGTTGTAACAGGCGACATCACTCAAGTTGACCTGCCCTCCGGGACTAAATCCGGGCTGCGGGTAGTCAAGGAAATTCTCCAGGACGTTGACGATATCCACTTCGCCATTCTGGACGCCACCGATGTGGTGCGCCACCGCCTCGTGGGCGCTATTGTCAGCGCCTACAACAGCTGGGATGAAGCTCATCCCAGCCCCACGACACCGAAGGACAGCACGTCACGATGAGCATCGAAATCAACAATGAGTCGGGTGTGCAGGCAGCCGAAGAAGAGCTCGTCAAGCTCATCAGGCACATCCTCACCGCCATGCACCTGCACCCGCAAACCGAAGTTTCGGTGATTCTGGCCGATCTGGAAACCATGGAAAAACTCCACATCGAATGGATGGATGAGCCCGGTGCCACCGACGTGCTCTCCTTCCCGATGGATGAGCTTCGGCCAGGAACTGCCTCAGAGCCAACCCCTGCCGGTCTGCTCGGCGATATAGTCCTGTGCCCAGCGGTCGCCCAAGACCAGGCTGTGGCTGCGGGTCACTCCATGGATGAGGAACTGCTGCTGCTCACCACTCACGGCATGCTTCACCTGATGGGTTATGACCACCGTGAGCCTGATGAAAAAGAAGAGATGTTCGGTATCCAGCGTGAACTGCTTTCCAGCTTCCTAGGTAAGGAAGCCCCTCAGGAGACCACGCAGTGACCTTAGTTGTCCTCCCTGTCATGGGGATTCTTTTTACGATCATCGCCGCGTTCCTGACAGCCGTTGAATCGGCGCTGAGTTTTTTTCCCCGCCATGACTCCGAAACCATTACCGCGCACCGCCGGGGTGCGTCCATGGATAAAGTCCTCGGTGATCCGCTCGCGCACCTGAATGCCTTGAAGTTTTGGAGGGTGTGGTCAGAGATGGCGGCGGCTGTGGCCGTGGCAATCTTTTTTGTGCGCATTCTCGAGAACGAGTGGATTGCCGGGCTCATTGCCACCATCATTATGGCCTTTCTCGGGTTCATGATTGTGGGCGTTTCCCCGCGTCGTCTAGGCCGTCTCCATGCCGGAGCTCTCGTGGGGCGTACCTCGTGGCTGGTGCACTTGTTGCGCCGCGTCTTGGGGCCCATTCCGCAGTGGTTGAACCGTCTTGGGACCGCCTTGACCAAGGATGCCCCGGCAGCTGATGAGGGTTTTGTCAGCGAAGAGGAATTCCGTGAATTCGTAGACCGGGCCAGCGAAGCGGACATGATTGAGGACAACGAGGCTGAACTTATTCATAGCGTGATCGACATGGGTGAAACCATGGTCCGTGCCGTCATGGTGCCACGCACCGACATCCTCAGCATTGAACAGGATGCCACTTTAGAGCATGCCCTGGACGCGTTCTTATCCTCAGGGTATTCACGCATCCCGGTCATTGGTGAGAGCACCGACCATATTCTTGGGATCCTGTATTTGAAGGATCTGGTGGCCACCCTGCACCGCAACAGCGATCTGCAGAACCAGCCCACCGTAGAACAACTCACCCGCAATGTCCGTTATGTTCCGGAGTCCAAACCGGTGGATGCGCTTCTGAAAGAACTCCAAGTGGAGCACACTCACGTGGCCATTGTGGTGGATGAATACGGCGGCACGGCAGGACTGGTCACCCTGGAGGACCTCATTGAGGAAATTGTTGGTGACATTGCGGACGAGTACGATTCAGTGTCCCCTGATGTACAAACCCTTGCTGAGGGACGCTTCCGGATCCGGGCCAGAATGGCTGTCGATGAACTGGGTGAGTTGTTCGGCAAAGACCTGGACGACGACGAGGTGGACACCGTAGGTGGCCTCCTGGCCAAGCATCTGGGCAGGATTCCGATGGTGGGGGACTCCGTTGAAGTCTCCGGATTGACTTTGCAAGCAGAACGTAAAGAACCACAGCGGAACCGCATTAGCCATGTCATCGCCAGTCGGGGTGTTGCTAGCCGCAGTGTTGCCAGCTACGCGCCGGAGACGGACACTGGCATGAGTGCACTAACACAAGCTATTGCGCCTCATGATGAGGTGTCCAATGATCAAAAAAATAGGAGCAACCATGAGTAAGTCGAATAAGAAACTGGCCATGCCTGCTCCCAAGGGCGACGGCTTCCGGGCAGGATTTGCAGTTTTGGCTGGGCGACCCAACGCCGGCAAATCAACTCTGACCAACGCTTTGGTAGGGCAGAAGGTCGCCATCACTTCGGCCAAGCCGCAAACCACGAGGCACACCATCCGAGGCCTGGTGCACCGGGATACCTTCCAACTGGTACTGGTTGATACCCCGGGTCTGCACCGTCCGCGAACCCTTTTGGGCAAACGCCTGAACGATCTGGTGGCCGACACGCTGGCGGAAGTAGACGTGATTGGTTTCTGCCTTCCCGCCAATGAAAAGATTGGCCCTGGAGACAGGTTTATCGCCCAGCAGCTGGCCAATGTTGGCAAAAAGCCAGTCATTGCCATTGTGACCAAGACAGATACTGTGGACCGTCAGGCCGTCACGGACCAACTCATTGCTGTTGACCGGCTGGGACAGGAAATCTTCGGTGAGTCTGGCTTTGCCGCAGTCATCCCGGTTTCTGCGGTAGAGGATTTCCAAGTGGAGACGTTGGCAGGGGTCCTGGCCGAGTTCATGCCTATCTCACCGGCGCTGTACCCTGACGGTCACCTCACCGACGAGCCCGAAGCGATCATGGTAGCCGAGTTAATCCGTGAGGCTGCTCTTGAAGGTGTTCGTGATGAGCTGCCTCACTCCCTAGCTGTGGTGGTAGAGGAGATCCTACCCCGGGAAGGACGCGGCGAGGACAACCAGTTGCTGGATGTGCGGGTAAATCTCTATGTAGAGCGACCGTCCCAGAAGGCGATCATCATCGGTAAGGGTGGCGCTAGGCTGCGCGATGTTGGCACCACCGCCAGGAAGGGGATCGAGGCGCTGTTGGGTACCAAAATTTATCTGGACCTGCATGTCAAGGTGGCCAAGGACTGGCAGCGTGATCCGAAGCAACTGGTCAAGCTGGGCTTCTAGATACAGCTGCTAGAAGAAACTTCTTAATACGGGTTTTAGACCCGACTGTTGGGCGTGGCGGTCTGAACGGCCGCCACGCAACTTTTGGTGTTCAGTAGTGCGCGAACGTGTGGCTGTGGGGATGTTCCCAGTCTTCGCCGCTAAACTCGTGAGAGTTAATATTCATAGTGAAAGGTTTGTTCATGGGGCGACGCCGTGCCGAAACGGGAGCAGCTGAGGCTGCCGGCACCCCACGGAGTGAACCTGAGAATCCGCAAGAGCCAGCAGGTAGACACTATCGGCCCCACCACAAAGCGCCGTTGTGGCTGCGTATCGCCGCGCTGGTCCTGTGCAGCGTTCTGGTCATCGGTGTGGGTACGGCCGGGGTGTTGTTTTACAAGTTGCAGAGCAATGTCACCACGGCGCCCTTGGATGGCCGGCTACCCAATGGGGCCAATAGCGGTCCAGCCATTGAAGACACCGGTTCCTTGCAAATCCTGATTCTGGGAACCGACACCCGCGATGGCAAGAACAGCCAGTACGGTTCTGAAGAGGACTCCTCAGGTCAGGGCCAATCTGATGTCATGTTGCTGATGGATATTTCCCCGGACAACAGCAGGGTATCGGTCACGAGTTTCCCGCGGGATTTAGTAGTCCCGATCCCCGATTGTGTTTCGGCCACAACCTCTGAGACCGTCTACGGATCCTCCGCCGGGCAACTCAATGGAGCATTGCAGGCAGGGCCCGGCTGTACAGTGGCTGCGATCAATGACATCACCGGGTTGAGCATTGACCACTTTATGTTGGCCGACTTCACAGCAGTCAAGGAACTGTCCACGGCGCTTGGCGGCGTTGAAGTCTGCGTTGACCATGCCATGTATGACGTCAACGGTTCATTCCTGCGGCTCCCAGAAGGCAAAAGCTTGGTAGAGGGCGAACAGGCCCTTGCCTTCCTAAGAACCCGTCATGCCTTCGGGGATTCCGGGGATCTGGATCGGATCAAGGCGCAGCAGTACTTCCTCGGGTCAATGGTCCGCAAGGTCAAGAGTGAAGGCACTCTGACTAATCTGCCCAGACTCTACACTCTGGCGGATGTAGTAACTAAGAACCTCACGATAGATGAGGGTTTGGCCAATATTCCGTCCATGGTCACCATTGCTACTCGCTTGGCAAAGATTGATCTCGCCAAAGTATCCTTTGTTACGGTTCCGACTGAACCTTATGTGGCCGACAACAACCGCGTCCAACTCCAACAGCCGCAGGCTAGCCAGTTCTTCGCGGCCTTGCGCCAAGACACGGACCTGACGGCCTCGCCGACTCCCAGCTCCACTGGTGGCACCCTGGCAAGCACCCCGCCGGCTGAAACGCCTGCTGCTACACAGTCCCCGGATGCTCCGGCGTATGAGAAGGCCCTGCAGCCCATCAGTGTGGTCAATGCCACCGCAGTAGTTGGCCGTTCCCTTGAACTGGTGCAAGCCCTGGCTGCCGCTGGGTTTAGCAACGCTTGGCAGGCAGGGGACATCCCCGCCGTCAGCGAGACAAAGCTGCTGTACGGTGCCGAGATGGCGGATGTGGCGGCAGATTTGGCCACGCTGTTCAATCTTCCGCCGGCCGCAGTTCAGTTCGATGCCACAGTGGCAGGTATCAGCCTCGTGGTTGGTGCTGACTGGATCTCCGGCACGCAATACGGCACCATCGTGGTTCCGGAGAATATTGTGGCCAGCACCGCTGAGCAAGATGCTGGATGCATGAAGGTCAACCCGCTCTACTACACGTACTAGCCGGCTGGGTGGCGGACCAGCTGGACCGTAATCCATAGAGGGCGGGCACTGTTGCGAAGGAATTCCTTCGCAACAGTGCCCGCCCTCTATGTTGTTGGGCCGGTGAGACCCTGAATTTTCTACCAGATACTCACGCGATCTGCTGGTTCCAACCAGAGCTTGTCCTCGGCGGTGGTGCCAAAGGCCTCATGGAAGGCATCCAAGTTACTGACCACAGCATTACACCGCAGTTCCGCGGGGGAGTGCGGATCAATGGTGAGGCGCCGCACAGCCTCCTCATAACGAATCTGGGTACGCCAGCACTCGGCCCATGAGTAGAAGAAACGCTGAGCCCCTGTCAGCCCATCAATGGTGGGTGAGCTGCTGCCGTCCAGGCTGAGCTGATAGGCCTTGTAGCCGATGGCCAAACCACCAAGGTCCCCAATATTCTCGCCCAAGGTGAGTTCGCCGTTGACAAACTCCTCTGGGGCGGCCATGGGGGACAAAGCGTTGTACTGCTGCACCAACTTCTTGGTGAGGCTGTTAAAGGCTGCACGGTCCTCATCTGTCCACCAATTTCGCAGGGCGCCGGAGCCGTCAAACTGGGAACCTTGGTCATCGAAGCCGTGCCCAATTTCGTGGCCGATGACGGCTCCGATGCCGCCGTAGTTCGCGGCGTCGTCGGCCTCTGCATCGAAAAACGGTGGCTGCAAGATGGCAGCCGGAAAGACCACCTCATTCATGGTGGGGTTGTAGTAGGCGTTGACCGTCTGAGGGGTCATGAGCCACTCATCACGATCAATGGGCGCGCCGATCTTCGCCAGCTGGCGCGCCAGTTCGAACGCGTTGCTACGCTCAATGTTGCCCAGCAAATCGCCTTCCACAATGTCCAGCGTCGAATAGTCGCGCCACTTGGATGGGTAACCAATTTTGGGAGTGAAGGCGGCCAGCTTCTCCAACGCTTTTTCCTTGGTTTCACTGCTCATCCAGGAGAGGTCAGCGATGCTGATGCGGTAGGCCTCAATGAGGTTGGCTACCAGGGCTTCCATGCGTGCCTTGTGAGACTCGGGGAAGTGTTTGGCCACATACAGCTGGCCCACGGCCTCGCCCAGTACGCCTTCTACAAGAGCGACGGCGCGTTTCCAGCGGCCCCGGATGGCCGGGGTTCCACTGAGGGTGGTGCCGTAGAAGGCGAAGTTGGCATCCACAAAGTTCTTGGACAAGTAACCGGCGAGACTGGAGATGGTACGCATGGCCAACCAGGCCTGCCAATCGGCGAGGCGTTCTTCCACCAAGAGGCTCTGTTGGCCACTGAAGAATTCTGGTGTGGCAATGACCACGTCGCTGCTTTGTTCTGCTGTGACGCCCAGTTCATCCAACCAGATCTCCAAAACTGGAAGCAGAGCCAATGCTTCACTGCGGTTTTTGAGGTTGTAGGTCTTCTGGGGGTCTCGAAGTGTCACCTTGTCGAGATGGGTGGCGGCGATTTCAGTTTCCAATGCCATGATGAGTGGGGCCTTGGATGCAGCGTCAGAGACGCCAGCGAGCTCCAGCATGGTCTGAACATGTGTCACATAGGAAGCGCGGATGGCCGCGAACTTCTCCTCCCGATAATAGGATTCATCCGGCAGGCCCAGACCTGCCTGAAATAGGTGCAGCAGCGCACGGTCCGGATTTCCGGCGTCGTTGTTGACATAGGCGCCGAACAATGTGCTTCCGCCGGTGCGGTCAAGCTTACCCATCAGCCGAACCAGGGCCTCGATGGAGTCAGCTGATGCGATGGCACGCAACTTCTCTGCCAAGGGGGTGGCCCCGGCGGACTCGATGGCGGCTTCATCCATGAAGTCTGTATAGAGGGCTCCGATTTTGGCGGACAGCGCCGGGTTCGTGGCGTTTGGGTTGCCCGCTTCCGTGCCGGCGTGCTCGATGATGGTTTTGACAGCGTCTTCTGATTCATCGCGCAAGGTGATGAAAGAACCGGTGAGAGCCCTGTCTTCAGGGATCACTTCCGCCTCCAGCCAAGCACCGTTGACATGGCGAAACAGGTCATCCTGGGGCCGTGTGCCCGGGTCAATGTGGCTGAGATTGATACCGGAGTGGGTCAAGTGAATCGGTTCCTCTTCATGGGTATTCGGGTATTCAGGGATAGTCAACCTTATTCAAGGCTAGTCACAGCCAGTCGTAGCTGGTCAACCTCGGTTAAGGAAACGCCCCCTCAAACGGTGGCGCTTGGCAAACGTCTGACAGTTACAAGGTGCGTGCACACCCTAAGTGAGTTCGTTCACCTTCATCCTACGTGCCGTGTTAGGGTAAAAATGTGCGCACTGGAATGCTTCTTCTTAGCTGCCGCGGCGAGGCCTCGAACCCGTTGATGTGATCAATGCGGACAATGGCCACCCTCGCTGCGGTGTTTGTGTTGCCCGGCCGGCCTCTCTCTCGTTGAATAACATTAAGGTCACCCCACAATGCGAAATGCACAAAAAACCTCTGGAATGCCAGTCCACCGCTACATTCCATTCCAAGACCAGATCAATGTCAGCCTGCCTGACCGCACCTGGCCGGACAAAACCATCACGAAGGCCCCGCGCTGGTGCGCCGTTGACCTGAGGGACGGTAACCAGGCGCTCATCGACCCCATGAGCCCAGGCCGCAAATTGAAGATGTTTGCGCTGCTCGTCAAGATGGGTTTCAAAGAGATTGAAGTTGGCTTTCCGTCTGCTTCACAAACCGACTTTGACTTTGTGCGCCAGCTGATCGAAGGCGGCCACATCCCCGACGACGTCACGATCCAGGTACTGACCCAGGCCCGTGAGCACTTGATCGAGCGGACCTATGAGTCGCTCCAAGGCGCCAAGCAGGCGATCGTTCACCTGTACAACTCCACGTCTGTGCTGCAGCGCCGTGTGGTGTTCAACCAGGACGAGGACGGCATCTTGGACATTGCCCTGCAGGGGGCTCGCCTGTGCAAGAAGTATGAAGAGACACTCGTTGATACCAAGATCACGTATGAGTACTCACCGGAGTCCTTCACAGGCACCGAACCGGAATACGCACTGCGTGTCTGCAACGCCATTGCTGAGATTTTCGAGGCTTCAGCTGACAATGAGGTCATCATGAACTTGCCGGCAACGGTGGAGATGGCCACTCCCAACGTGTACGCGGACTCCATTGAATGGATGAGCCGCAATCTGCATCCGCGTGAGGGAATCGTGCTGTCTCTGCACCCCCACAACGACCGTGGAACAGGCGTTGCCGCAGCGGAATTGGGCTATTTGGCAGGTGCCGACCGGATCGAAGGTTGCTTGTTTGGCAACGGCGAACGCACCGGCAACGTGGACTTGGTGACACTGGGACTGAACATGTTCACCCAGGGCATCGATCCCATGCTCGACTTCTCCGACATCGATGAGATTCGCCGCACGGTGGAGTACTGCAATCAGTTGCCTGTCCCGGAGCGTTCGCCTTACGGTGGAGATCTGGTATTCACCGCTTTCTCTGGCTCGCACCAGGATGCCATCAAGAAGGGCTTCGACGCCATGGAAGCGGACGCTGCTGCGGCTGGCACAACCGTGGACCAGCACACCTGGGCAGTCCCCTACCTGCCCGTCGATCCGAAGGACCTAGGACGCAGCTACGAGGCTGTCATCCGCGTCAACTCCCAGTCGGGCAAGGGCGGTGTGGCCTACCTGCTCAAGAACGAGCACAGCCTGGACCTGCCGCGCCGGGCGCAGATTGAATTCTCTGGTGTCATCCAGCAGCGCACCGACACAGTGGGTGGCGAAGTGAGTGCCGCAGAACTCTGGACCATCTTCAAGGATGAGTACCTGCCGGCTGAGGACACTGACGCGCAGTGGGGTCGCTACCGCATTGGTTCGTTCTCAACTTCGACCGACGACGACGGCGAAATGAGCCTCACCGCCAAGGTCAGCATCGATGGCACGATTCACACACGTACAGGAACCGGCAACGGCCCCATCGCGGCCCTGTTGGCCATCTTGGCCGAGGACGGCGTAGACGTGCGGGTTCTGGATTACTCCGAGCACGCTCTCTCTGAAGGCGGCGACGCGCGCGCCGCAGCGTTCGTGGAATGTGCTGTGGGTGAACGAGTGCTGTGGGGTGTGGGCATTGATGCCAACACCTCGACCTCTTCACTGAAGGCAGTCATCTCGGCTGTCAACCGTGCCATCCGGGACGTCAAAAACGGTTAATCCCTATTCCTGGATGCTGTTCTAAACAACACCCCGGTGCTGGCCCTGCGCAGGGTTAGTACCGGGGTGTTGCTATTCCCGGCGCGGTTTGGACCGCTTCTGTGGGCAATGATGGGACAATGGGGGAGTGTCCAATCAATCGTTTGCTGCCCGTACCTATAGAGATGACGCCGTCATCCTACGTACCCATAAATTGGGTGAGGCAGATCGAATCATCACCCTCCTGACCCACCATCATGGGCAGCTGCGGGCGGTAGCCAAGGGCGTGCGACGTACCAGTAGTAAGTTCGGTGCCCGGCTTGAACCGTTTATGGTGGCAGATTTGCAGCTCGTCAAGGGCCGGTCACTTGATATCGTCACCCAGGCTGTTGCTCGAGCTAGCTATGGGGATGCGATCGCCGCGAACTATGACAGGTATGTAGTCGCCGCCGCTATGGCTGAAACTGCGGAGCGGCTCACCGACATTGATGGAGAGACCTCAACGGCCCACTACCTACTGCTGGTGGGCGCGCTGGCTGCCCTCAGCCGCGGTGCGCATGCGCCTGAACTGATCCTGGATTCCTATCTGCTGCGTGCGGTATCGATCGCGGGTTGGGCACCCAGCTTCTCCGACTGTGCCCGCTGTGGTGAACCCGGCCCCCATGGTGCTTTCAACGTGTCTCTGGGCGGGGCCGTCTGCCACGAGTGCCGGCCACCGGGCTCGGCTGCTCCAGCACCGGAGACCATGGCGTTGCTGGGACAATTGCTCAGCGGCAATTGGGCTGGTGCGGATGGCTCTTTGACCATTCATCGGCGTGAAGCAGCCGGACTCGTGGCTGGATACGTGCAATGGCATTTGGAACGCACAGTGCGTTCTCTGAAACTCGTGGAGCGTGTATAGGAATATGGCAATGGAGCTTAGCGGAAAAAAGAGCAACCGATCCAAGGCCGGCCGCAGTGCTGCCAAGCCGCCCGTTGTGGCACCGTGGCCGCACGCATCGGGTGTGTCAGTTCCTTCCATCCCGAGTGAGCTCATTCCTGAGCATGTGGCCATAGTTATGGACGGTAACGGTCGTTGGGCCAACGAGCGGGGACTGCCCCGTATCGAGGGTCACAAAGCGGGAGAGCCGGCGCTGTTGGATGTGATGGCCGGGGCCATTGAAATGGGCATTAAGTACGTCAGTGTCTACGCCTTTTCTACGGAGAATTGGAAGCGTTCACCCGAAGAGATTCGCTTCCTGATGGGTTTTAACAAAGATGTATTAAGACGGCAGCGCGACCAGCTGGACGCGTGGGGCGTAAGGATTCGCTGGGCCGGACGCCGACCCAAATTGTGGGGCTCGGTTATCAAGGAGCTGGAAACGGCCCAGGAACACACCAAAGACAACGACGTGATTACGTTAACCATGTGTGTTAACTACGGCGGTCGGGCTGAGATTGCCGATGCCGTGGCAGCCTTGGCGGCCGACGTCGCGGCCGGACGGCTCAGCCCCAAGCAAGTGAGTGAAAAGACGCTTCAGAATTACCTGTACCTGCCGGATGTGCCGGATGTTGACTTGTTCTTGAGGTCCAGCGGAGAACAGCGTCTCTCCAACTTCTTGCTGTGGCAGTCGGCCTATGCGGAGTTCGTCTTCATGAATACGATGTGGCCTGACGTGGACCGGCGCACCCTGTGGGCTGCCGTGGATGAGTATGCTCGCCGAGACCGCCGCTACGGCGGAGCGGTTGACGCGGCCGCTCAAGCCTAGGTTGAACGGTCTAGCCTTATTTAGTACACCTAATTTAGTACGAATGTATTAACTCAGTAGCTACATAGCTACATAGCTACATAGCTACATAGCCGCGTAGCCATCGCGCCAATTTGGCATAGGCGTCTTCACGGACCGAGCGGCGTGATAAGAACACCTCGTGCAGCGCGCCGTCGATCCTTTCCAGCGTGACGGAGTTACCCAGAGAAAGGGTTCGTAAGGCTAGAGAACGGACATCCAAAACAACATCGGCGTGCAGCATTTGGTCATTCCAGACCGGGCCGAGCATGCTTTTGGAGGAGAGCAGCACCAGGATCGGCATAGGGAGTCTCAATCCGGTAGCCACCTCCTGCTGAGCCGCCAAAATAGCCTTCATCCATCCTGCCCGCACGGGAAATGCATGCGGCGGACGCAGTGCCGTATCGACCGGCCATTCTCCGTAGGCCTGATTGCTGATACCGCGCCAATAGAAAGAACGCTCTGGCACGCGCATACGCAGCAGCGGTCGCAGATCGGCAAGCTGGACCAACGGAGTTGCAGCACGCCTGATGGCAGCCCCGCCTTGGATCTCCAACCACGGGCTGTTGAGCACCAGATGGCTGACGAGTCCGGGATGGTGGTGCGCCCACAAGGTCGCGATGAGTCCGCCAGTGGAGTGGCCCACCAAGATTAGCGGACTGCCACCAGAAATAACTGTGTGTGCGGCGAGAATCTCGGCGTCGTAATCGGCGAGGTCAGCTACATAGCCGCCCATCTCGAGGGAATCTAAGCTGCGTCCATGGTTGTGGAGGTCAAGGGCATAAAAGTCGTAGCCTCGGTCCGTAAAGAACTCGGCCAGCCCAGTGTTGTAGAAGTAGTCGCTCCACCCGTGAATGAAGAGCACGGGGATAGCTGTGCCGGGCTGCCCGGCCCCAGGTTTCGGCTCATGCGGACGGTGCCGCACCAAGGTGGCTCTGTAGTGACGGCCGGCAACATCCTGCTGGACTGCGTCTTGTTCGGCACTAACTTGTTCCACCAAGTGCGGATCAGTGGAGCCTTGTTCAGCAAACTTGTGTTCAGCAGTGTCCTGTTCAACATCCGTTTGCTCGGCAACCGCATGTTCGCGGGTCTGCACCAGCAAGGTGGTTGCCTGGTAATCGGGACCCAGAATATCTTCCACCCACGCTACTTTGCTGTTGCTCATCCACCGATGCTACCCGCAGCCTCCCGGCCGGCCGTGCGCCCGGAGAACAGGCAGCCACCCAAGAACGTGCCCTCTAGCGAGCGGTAGCCGTGCATACCGCCACCGCCAAAACCGGCCGCTTCACCGGCAGCAAAGAGGCCAGGGATCGGTGTGCCGTCGGAGCCCAGAACTCGTGCAGATAGATCCGTGGCAAGCCCGCCCAGACTTTTGCGGGTCAAGGTGGTCAAGCGGACGGCAATGAGCGGGCCGTGCTCCGGCGCCAGCATGGGATGCGGTGGCACAACACGCATCAACTTATCGGTGGTAAAACGGCGTGCTTCTCGGATGGCATTGAGTTGGGTGTCCTTGCCCAGCCCACTGTGCACTTGCATGTCCCGGGCAGCGATGGAATGGTGCAGCCCGACAGGATCGATCAAGGAGCTACCGACTAAAGCGTTCATTTTGGCGGCCAGTTCCTGCGCTGTGGTGGCCTGAACGAAGTCGATCCCGGCATCAAGAAACTTCTGCACGGGACCAACCGTGCCCGGAAGCGCCCGCTTCGCCAGCAGCTTGACGTCTTTACCTGTCAGATCCGGGTTTTGTTCGGAACCGGAGAGCGCAAATTCTTTGCTCATGATGGTTTTGTTCAGCACAAACCAAGAATGCCCGTGGCCGGTTGACTCCAGATGGCGCAGGGTGCCTAGCGAATCAAAGCCGGGGAACAAGGGGACAGGCAGCCGCTTTCCGGTGGCGTCGAGCCACAGGGGAGAGGGGCCGGACAGGATACGAATTCCGTGGTTGGGCCACACCGGATCAGGATTGTGGATGCCCTCGGGGTAGTGCCACATGCGGTCGGTGTTGATCAGGCTGCCACCACTGTTGGCGACAGACTGCTGGAACTCACCGTCCACCGAGGCTGGAACCCCTGTCAGCATGTAGTCCGGTCCACTACCGTTGGGCCACTGCTCACGGACCATGGGATGGTCTCCGCCAATGCCACCGGTGGTGACAATAACTGCGTCAGCGGAGACCTCAAAGTCGCCCATCACGGTCCGGCCACTGGCAACACCCCGAGCGGCCGCAGAAGGCTCCAGGAGTTGGCCACGCACTCCGGTGACGGCTCCGGCGTCGAACATTAACTCTGTAGCACGGTGACGGAAAGCGATTTGCACGCGTCCGGCGGCAATACCTTCCTGCACTTTGCTCAGGAAGGGCGCAACGATGCCGGGGCCGGTGCCCCAGACAAGGTGGAAGCGGGGGACGGAGTTGCCGTGTCCTTGTGCGTCGTAACCGCCGCGTTCGGCCCACTGGACCAGAGGGAAGAGGCGCACGCCCAGGGCGTGGAGCCACGAGCGTTTCTCGCCGGCGGCGAAGTTCACATACGCTTCCGCCCAGGCGCGGGGCCAGGTGTCCTCGGGGCGGTCAAAGGCGGCCGAGCCCATCCAGTCGCTCATGGCCAACTCCACCGAATCCTTCACGCCCAGGTGCCGCTGTTCGGGGGAGTCAACCAGGAATAGCCCACCAAAGGACCAATGCGCCTGTCCGCCCAAGGACGCCTCAGGCTCCTGATCCAGGATCAGTACCTTGCGCCCCGCGTTATAGGCTTCGGCGGCAGCCACCAGACCGGAGAGCCCTGCCCCCACAACCACCACGTCAGACTGCTGCCAGATGCTACCGCCATTGGTATTCATTGGGCCATGCTAACGCCTCTTTTGTCTCCGGTGGGTAGTGCCCTTCGCGTCCACGTCATGTTCAAGCGTTTTGCAGTTGGGCGGCGGAACCGGAAAACTAGGGGTATGCGAATTTATCCCACAGTTTTCCGGCTCTGCTTTTCTTGGATGGATGCCGAAAAGGCCCACAAGATCGGGTTCACCATGATCAAGGCCATCCATACCGTGGGAGCTGGTGCTGTGCTGCGCCGCATGTTTACCCCTCCCACCTCGCTGCAAACGCAGGCGCTGGGCTTGACCTTCCCGACGCCGTTTGGCCTAGCCGCCGGTTTTGACAAGGAAGGCCAGGGCATCAACGCCCTTGCCAATCTCGGCTTTGGTCACGTTGAAGTTGGCACCATCACCGGTCAGGCTCAGGACGGCAACCCGCAACCTCGTCTGTTCCGTCTCGTTGCGGACCGGGCCGTCATCAACCGCATGGGGTTCAATAACGACGGCGCCTCCGCCGTTGCGCCGCGCCTCAAGCAGGCATTGGCTGGCTTACGCAAGACTTACCCTACTGTTCGTCCCATCATTGGTGTGAACATTGGCAAGACAAAGATTGTTGAGCTGGAGGATGCGCTGGGCGACTACCTCATCAGTGCGCGCACTTTGGCGGACTCGGCCGACTACATGGTGGTCAATGTCAGTTCACCCAACACTCCGGGCCTGCGCTTGCTCCAGGATGTAGCAACCTTGCGGCCCCTGCTGACAGGTGTGCGTGAGGCGGCCGACTCCGCTGCCGGGCGTCATGTTCCGCTACTGGTCAAGATTGCGCCGGACCTTGCCGATGAGGACGTGGCCGACGTTGCCGCACTAGCTCTTGAACTCAAGCTCGACGGCATTATTGCCACCAATACCACCATCAGCCGCGACGGACTGGCCAGCCCGGACGCGATGGTGCAGGAGAAGGGCGCCGGAGGGCTCTCCGGAGCACCTCTAAAGGCTCGTTCACTGGCCGTGCTGCGCCAGCTAAAAGCCCTTGTTGGGGATCAGCTGACCTTGATCTCAGTAGGCGGCGTGGAAACCGGCGCTGACGTCCAGGAGCGTCTCGACGCTGGCGCCACCCTGGTCCAGGGCTACACGGCCTTCCTCTATGAGGGCCCCTTCTGGGCAGCCCGCATCAACAAAGAACTGGCCGCGCTGCGCAAGTAGTTCCGGACGGGACGTAGCATGGCTCCCGTGGAAGCGGGAGCCGGGGTCTTCTCGCGGGCAGTAAGATCTCTCGCCCGTTCTTCGTTCCTCAGACAGTGCGGGGAAATCCATCCCCGCTCCGAGGACCACGGCTCCCGCTTCTCATGTGCCTAGTTTAGGGACGACAAAGTCCGACTCCGCAGTCGGAAGCCCTGAAGCGAGGATGGATTTTGCTCGCGAGGGGCTACCGACGCTGGAACTGGGCGTAACCGCGCCTGCTACGCTACGCGCGTTGCCGGGCTGACCGTCTTGGCGGGGTCGTTAACAATCGACGGGGCCAGGGCGGTGTCGATGGCGGCCATGAGCTCGGTCGGAATCTTTACGCCGGAGGCCTTGACGTTCTCGGCAACCTGCTCGGGACGCGAAGCACCCACGAGGGCAGTGGCAACGTTCTCGTTTTGCAACACCCATGCGATGGCCAGCTGAGGCATGCTCAGACCAAGCTCGTCGGCAACGGGGCGCAGCTTTTGCACGTTGGAGAGAATCTCATCATCAAGGAATGCCTTGATGGTGTTCGCCCCGCCATGCTCATCCATGGCTCGTGAACCAGCAGGCAAGGGAGCACCGGGGAGGTATTTGCCGCTCAAGACGCCCTGCGCCATGGGTGACCACACCACTTGGGACATGCCCAATTCAATCGACGCCGGGATGACCTCGGGTTCAATGACGCGCCACAGCGCCGAGTACTGCGGCTGGTTGGAGACCAAGGAGAATCCGGCCTCGCGGGCCAGGCGTTGGCCCTCGCGCAGCTGCTGCGCATTCCACTCCGAAACGCCGATATACAGCGCTTTTCCGGCTCGCACCACATCGGCGAATGCGGAAATGGTCTCTTCTAACGGTGTTTCGTAGTCGAAGCGGTGGGCTTGGTACAGATCCACGTAGTCCATGTTCAGGCGGCGCAGAGAGTTGTTGATGCCCTCCATAATGTGTTTGCGCGAGAGCCCAGTGTCGTTGGGTCCCTTGAGCCCCACCGGCCAGTACACCTTGGTGAACACTTCCAAGGATTCGCGGGGCTCGGAGGCCAAGGCGGCGCCCAAAACCTCTTCTGCCTTGCCATTCGCGTAGGCGTCGGCCGTGTCAAAGGTGGTGATGCCGGCGTCGAGCGCGGCGCGGACGCATGCCGTGGCGACGTCGTTCTCCACCTGAGAGCCGTGGGTGAGCCAGTTGCCGTAGGTGATTTCAGTGATCTTCAGGCCCGAACGGCCAAGGTATCTATATTCCATGCTTTGAGTTTAGCCACTGTTTAAAGTACGACGCCGGTCACTTCCCGAAGGAGGTGACCGGCGTGTTGTGCTGGGGTGCGTTGAGTAACGGAACGTTAGGAAGGCCATTCTCCGCGACGTACCAGGGGCTTGGGCAGGCGCAAGCGGCGGAACTGCATGGCGCGCATGGAGGCGTACCAGATGACACCGGGATCGACGCTGCCAAATTTGGCGATCAGCAGGCGCTTGAGCTTGCGGGTCATGATCCAGACATCCACGGCAACACCGGCGACCATGACCCAGAAAGCGGCAAACAAGACCAAGGTGGCGTCGTTCGTGGGCGGGATGACGACCGTCAGCAGCACAATCGCCAGTGCAGCGAACATAACGTACTCGCCCAAGCTGAAACGGGCATCGACATAGTCGCGCACATAACGTTTTTGGGGGCCCTTGTCACGGGCGGGAAGGAAACGTTCCTCGCCGGTATCAAGAGCTCGGCGCATGCGGGCCTGTTCCTCGCGGCGGGCATCACGGGCGGCGCCTTTGGCTGCGACGCGGTCGTTCGGCACGAGGGGTCGCTTGCGCGCCTCCTCCTGCGCTTTACGCGACGGCGTGGGCACGCCTTTGGCTGATTGCGGGTCCCTAGACCGGTCAATCGGCTCGTTGGAGGCAGGCGTGACCTGCGGGTCGGGGGCTTGATCTTTCTTACGTCCAAACACCCGTAAAGGATACCCTGAACCGGACGGCCACCGTGACCGAAGTCGATTTTCCGGCGGTAGTCTGGGGATTATGACTCTTGAAAACACCGGCGCCCACATGCTGGCTCCCGAACTTGCTGCCCAACTCCCCATTGCTGGACTGCGTGCCAGCGTTGCCGCTAACTTCGCCACTACTGTCGCGGAGCTGGTGGAGCTCGTGGCCATTCCCGGCATCGCCTGGGAAGCCTTCGACGCCGCCCAGCTTGAGCGCAGCGCAGACGCTGTGGCCGCCTTGATCCGTTCCACAGGCCTCGATGACGTGCAGATCCTCCGTGTTCCCAAGAACGACGGCGGCCAAGGTGGTCCCGCCGTCGTGGCCAGGAAGCTTCCGGCCCCCGGCATGCCCACCATTGTGCTGTATGCCCATCACGACGTTCAGCCTCCCGGCGACTCTGCGCTGTGGAACAGTGAACCGTTTGTTGCCACGGAACGTGACGGACGGCTCTATGGGCGCGGAGCCGCTGATGACAAGGCTGGCATCATGGCGCACATTGCCTCTTTCCGTGCCGTAACCGAAACGCTCGGTGCCGAGTTCGGCGTCGGAATTACCTTCTTCATCGAAGGCGAGGAAGAAGCCGGTTCGCCCACCTTCAAGGACTTCCTGCACGAGTACCGTGAACTCCTCGCCGGCGATGTGATCGTCGTGGCTGATTCCGCGAACTGGCAGGTCGGCGTTCCCGCCTTGACCACCAGCTTGCGAGGTCTCGTTGACGGCACTGTTGAGGTCCGTGTCACCAACCATGCTGTCCACTCCGGGATGTTTGGTGGGCCACTGCTTGACGCGCCCACCCTGTTGGCCAGATTGATCGCGACTTTCCATGACGAGCAGGGTTCGGTGGCCGTCGCCGGATTGCACACCGGCCCTGAAGTGGCCCTGGACTATCCAGAGGACTCGTTCCGTGCTGATGCTGCCGTGCTCGACGGCGTCCAGCTGGCTGGCCGTGGCAGCCTCACCTCACGGTTGTGGGCCCAGCCGGCACTATCGATTATCGGCATGGACATCCCCAGCGTGGATATGAGTTCAAACACATTGCTACCTTCGGCGCGGGCCAAAATCAGTATGCGTTTGGCTCCCGGCCAGGACCCGGCGGCGGCCATGGAAGCTCTGGCGGCGCACGTGGCAGCCAACGCACCGTTTGGTGCTCAGGCAACGTTCGTTCCCGGCGAGGCTGGCCAGGCCTTCGCAACTGACACCACAGCGGCCGCAGCTCGGACAGCCCTGTGGGCGATGGGGGAGTCGTGGGGAGTCCCGGCTGTGGAGACAGGAATGGGCGGCTCCATTCCGTTTATTGCAGATTTGAAGGAGACCTTTCCGGAGGCGCAGATCTTGGTGACCGGCGTCGAAGATCCCGATTCCCGAGCGCACAGTGCCAACGAATCACTGCACCTCGGTGACTTCGAAAAGGCAATTGTGTCGCAGGCTCTGCTCCTAGCGGCCGTCAATGCTGGCGCGCTAGGGGAACAGAAAGCCGACACGAAAGGTTGAGACTAGTTAGCGCCCCTGCCGGGCTCGACGTAGCATGTACTTGTACCCCCACGTAAGGAAATGCCATGACTGCAAATGTCCACGAAGAAACTTCCTCTGCCACTGTCGCAGAAGCCACTGAGCTGCCCACCCATGGTGTGCTGATCAGCGATGTTGCTGCCGGCAAGGTGCGCAGCCTCCTTGAACAGGAAGGCCGCACCGATCTGCGTCTGCGCGTGGCAGTCCAGCCCGGAGGTTGCTCCGGTCTGATCTACCAGCTGTACTTCGATGAGCGCATGCTCGACGGAGACGCTGTGCGCGATTTTGACGGTGTCGAAGTTGTCATCGACAAAATGAGCGTGCCTTACCTGGATGGTGCCAGCATCGACTTTGAAGACACCATCTCAAAGCAGGGTTTCACTATTGATAACCCCAATGCCGGAGGCTCTTGCGCCTGCGGCGATTCGTTCCACTAAGAAATCTTCTACTCGAGGTAGGGATGTCCATCAAGTTTCTTGATGGACATCCGACGCACGGAGGGTTTAGTACGCATTTTGTGTGCCATAGCGGTAAGCTCTACACCGAGTAGTAAAACCCATTTAGCTCCAGCGGTATGCAACCGTTGCAGAGCGTAGTAACAAGAGGAAGGGCCGTCTGTGAGTTCGCAGGACCGAACCGGCAGCCGACGCGCAAAAGTCATCCCCATAGCTGGGTTGGCGATTGCCGGAGCGTTAGCTTTGTCAGGATGCACGGCAGAGAATAAAAATGGCTGGATGCCATCAGAACGAGATACCACCAATCACACGGCGGGAATCATCGATCTGTGGGTCAACACCTGGATCACCATTTTGATCATCGGCCTTATTACGTGGGGACTGGTTATCTGGTGCATCATTGCCTACCGTCGCCGCAAGGGCGCCACGGGCTTCCCGCGGCAGACCAGTTACAACCTCCCGTTGGAGGTTTTTTATGTGTTGGTGCCGTTGTTCATGGTGCTGGTGTTCTTCCACTTCACGAACGTGGAACAAGAATCCATCAATGCCCGTGACGACAACCCGGATGTGACGATTGACGTCCGGGCCAAGCAGTGGTCATTCGACTTCAACTACTTGGCTGGCAACGACGTGAAGGAATCTGTGTATTCCGTCGGTGTTCAGGCTGAGTTGGATGGCAAGCCGTTCGATAAGTCGACTCTGCCCACACTGTATTTGCCCGTGAACCGTTCGGTTGAGCTTCAGTTGAACTCACGCGAAGTTATTCACTCCTTCTGGGTTCCCGCATTCCTGGACAAGAAGGACATGCTTCCCGGCAAGACCAACTACATGACCCTGACGCCCACGGCGTTGGGAACGTATGACGGCAAGTGTGCTGAGCTTTGTGGCGAGTACCACTCTGAGATGCTTTTCAACGTCAAGGTTGTTACGCAGGCAGAGTTCGATGCCCACCTCGCATCGCTGAAGGACAAGGGCCAGACTGGCGAGTTGACTGAGAAGTACGACCGCAACCCCAACGCCGCCATCACTGAGATCCAGAAGAAGTAGGGGGGAGAGGAAAGTGTCTACGCTCGAGTACTCGGCAACTGAAGTCAATTCAGCTGCACCTAGAGTCGTTCCGGTTTCCAAGGGACGCATTGTCGTCAACTGGATCACCTCCACCGACCACAAAACAATTGGGTACATGTACCTGATTTCATCATTCGTATTCTTCTGTCTTGGTGGCGTCATGGCGCTTATCATCAGGGCGGAATTGTTTGAGCCCGGTATGCAGATCCTGCAGACCAAGGATCAGTACAACCAGTTGTTCACCATGCACGGCACCATCATGCTGCTCATGTTCGCAACACCGCTGTTCGCTGGCTTCGCCAACGTCATCATGCCGTTGCAGATTGGTGCACCGGATGTTGCGTTCCCGCGACTGAACGCACTCGCGTTCTGGTTCTTCAGCTTCGGTAGCACCATTGCCATCGCCGGCTTCATCACCCCTCAGGGTGCTGCAGCATTCGGCTGGTTCGCCTACGCGCCACTGTCAAACACCACCTACAGCCCCGGCGTCGGTGGAGATCTCTGGGTCTTCGGTCTGGCACTGAGCGGTTTCGGTACCATTCTCGGCTCGGTAAACTTCATCACCACGATCATCTGCATGCGTGCCCCGGGCATGACCATGTGGCGCATGCCGATCTTCACGTGGAACACGCTGATCACCGGTATCTTGGTCATGATGGCCTTCCCGCCGCTGGCAGCAGCCCTGTTCGCACTGGGTGCAGACCGCCGCTTTGGGGCCCATATATTCGACGCCGAAAACGGTGGAGCCATGCTCTGGCAACACCTCTTCTGGTTCTTCGGCCACCCTGAGGTATACATTATTGCGCTGCCGTTCTTCGGCATCGTCTCTGAAATCTTCCCGGTCTTTAGCCGCAAGCCAATCTTCGGTTACAAGGGTCTGGTGTTCGCCACCATTTCCATCGCCGCACTGTCCGTGACTGTGTGGGCTCACCACATGTACGTCACCGGCCAGGTCATGCTGCCGTTCTTCTCCTTCATGACGATGCTGATCGCCGTTCCAACAGGCGTGAAGTTCTTCAACTGGATCGGCACCATGTGGCGAGGGTCCTTGACCTTCGAAACACCGATGTTGTGGAGCCTTGGCTTCATCGTCACCTTCTTGTTCGGTGGTCTGACCGGAATCATCTTGGCTTCACCGCCGCTTGACTTCCACGTATCGGATACCTACTTTGTGGTTGCTCACTTCCACTACGTGGTCTTTGGCACAGTGGTATTCGCCATGTTCGCCGGCTTCTACTTCTGGTGGCCCAAGTTCACTGGCAAGATGCTCAACGAACGTCTTGGCAAGATCCACTTCTGGCTCTTGTTCCTGGGCTTCCACGGCACCTTCTTGATCCAGCACTGGTTGGGTGTCATGGGTATGCCACGTCGTTACGCCGACTACATGATTGAAGACAACTTCACCTGGATGAACCAGTTCTCCACCATTTCATCCTTCGTCTTGGGCGCCTCGATGATCCCGTGGTTCTGGAACGTGTACATCACCTGGCGCAGTGGCAAGAAGGTTGAGGTCGATGATCCTTGGGGCTTCGGTGCTTCCTTGGAGTGGGCAACATCTTGCCCGCCGCCGCGCCACAACTTCACCTCGCTGCCGCGTATCCGTTCGGAGCGTCCGGCACTTGATCTCCACCACCCGGAGCTGGCCCCGCATTACCAGCCCGTACCGGCTGCAGCATCGAAGGGAGCCAAAAAGTGAAGATAGAATCTGGTCTCTTCAATTTGGTTGGTCTGTTCTTCATCCCCGTCGCCACTGTTTATGGCTTCATGGTTGAGTGGAATGAACCCGTTGGCTTCTTGGCCTTGTACTTGCTTTCAGGCTTGTGCTTCATGATTGGCGTCTACCTTCACTTCACCGGCAAAAGGGTTGGTCCTCGTCCCGAGGATCGCCTTGATGCTGAAGTTCATGAGGGTTCCGGCGAGCAGGGTCACTTCAGCCCCTGGAGCTGGTGGCCGCTGGTCCTCAGCTTGGGCGCTGCCTCAGGTTTCCTGGGCCTTGCCGTAGGCTGGTGGGTCTTCCTCATGGGTGTCGGCCTGACCGTCATCGCATTGGTTGGCTGGGTCTACGAGTACAGCCGCGGAGACCACGCACACTAGCAGGACACGTTCGTTCCTGCTGACAGGGACGTGCAAACATGAAAGGGATTGCCCCGCACCATTGGTGCGGGGCAATCCCTTTAATGTTTCCTTCTGAATTTCATGTTCAATCGCGGAGTGCTGATTCAAGCACGGGTACCGCGGCTGCGCTGCTACTGCCTCAAGGCTGCCACAGCGCCTGGGAGGCTGTGGTTTAGAGATCGACGAGATCGGTACGCAAGAGCTCCGCTAGGGCGTCTACGGCGGCTACAACGGACTCCTCGGGGGCTTCATGAGGTCCCACGCCGATCTCTACTTCGGTGCCGTGCTCAAAGTCAGCGCTCATGACGGCCAGTAAAGACCTAGCGTCGATGGGGGATTGCCCGTCCTTCGCCAACGTGATGGGCAAGCCGGTTTTATTGACTGCCCTGACGAAGACGGCAGCGGGACGGGCGTGCAAGCCAACGCCGGCTACCACTGTGGCTTTCCGGGTGTACATGATTACTCCTACGGTAGGTGGTTCTGTATAGAGAGTAGTCGTGTTTTAAGCTGGTACATGTGAACAGAGGAGTTTCATGGGCTATTTAGTGCCTTCGGCGAGCGAGATCCCGGGGGAGTTGGACAGGGACGCTAAGATTTCGGTCCATATCCAGCTCCGGGAGTTGCTGCGCCAGTACATCGTAGAGAGCAGCAAGCCAGGCCGGCAGCTGCCCTCCGAACGTGACATGGCCGAGCGTTTTGGTGTTGCTCGCATGACCCTGCGTCAAGCCGTCGAGGCCCTGGTTGAGGAAGAACTGCTCGAACGAGTGGTGGGCGTTGGCACCTTTGTGGCCAGGGCGAAACTCGATGTCACTCTCAAATTGACCTCCTACTCTGAGGAAATGGCCCGTCGTGGTCTGCGCCCGGCTGCGCGCACACTAGCCTTCGAACAGATTCCCGCGACGGCCAGGCTGGCCCGTGAGCTCCAGATAGAAGAGGGTGCCGCCGTGATCCGTCTGCGGCGTCTACTGCTGGCAGATGATCTGCCCATGAGCGTCGATGAGAACTTCATCCCGGCATGGCGGGTCCCAGGGATTCTAGATGCCGGACCACCCACTTCCCTGTACAACGTGCTGGGAGAGCGGTACGGACTCATCATCGAGTGGGGCGAGGACACCATCGAGGCCAATGCCGCGACACCTTCGATTGCGCGACTCCTGCAAGTGGATATCGGTGCGCCGGTGCTCAGAACTGAACGCCACGCGTTTGTTTCGCGCGCAACCGTGGATTACTCCGTGTCTTTCTACCGGGCTGACCGCTACAAGCTCCGTGTGCCCTTGCAACGCGCTGGTGTGCGCTCACGACGCATGTACTAGGCACGCTCTAGGGGGTCCGTGGAGTCGCTCCTGCGCCTTGTTGGCCCGCTGGCGAAGAGTGGGCGTCGAGCCCGTTGGACGCCGCACGGCTTGTTAGAAGGAGCGCCGGACAGTTCGACGAGTAGGGGACGGCATAGTTGAAACAACAGTTGCTGCGGTTCCCACCTTTGAGGCTGCAGCAGATGCGGCGGAAAGCACGGCCGCATGGAGCCAGCCAGCCAGCCAGCCAGTCAGTCCACAGATTCGAGTCGACACATATGGCCCCTAATTTGGGTACATTCGGGGCCATATGTGTCGACTCGACTACGGCTATCGCGTCATCTGCCGTTTGGAGACCCGAAACCCGCAAACTCGGCGCAGCGGTGCAGATGTTAAAGCAATTAGGCGGCTCCCGGAGGAACCGCCTAATTGCTTATGGACTAACTACCACTGTGATGCTTAGTGGGTGATGGCCTTGTCGTCTTCACCGGCTGCGACAGCCTCGTGGTGATGACCTGCTTCGAGTTCGGACGGTGTGGCCGGAGCCACGCGGTCCTCGAAGAAGAAGCCGCTGAGCTTGGAGCGCAGGTTCTCCTGCTTCGTGACGATCCCGTTTTCATTCGGGATGCCCTCTTCAGCAACGGGGGACTCGTAACCAACCAGCTTGTAGCGCTTGTAGTCATCGAGCTGTGCGTGGATCTCCTGGAACTCACCGTGCGGCAGGCGCACAATGCGGCCGGTCTCGCGGCCGTGCAGTGCGATCTCGCGGTCCTTGCGCTGCAGCGCCAAGCAAACACGCTTGGTGACGACGAAGCCAAGAATCGGGCCGACGAAGAACAGTACACGCAGCCAGTACGTGACATCGTTCAATGAGACTTCAAAGTGCGTTGCGATCAAGTCGGAGCTTGCAGCTGCCCACATGACGCAGTAGAAGATGAAGCCTGCAATACCGATGGCGGTACGCGTCGGTACGTTGCGAGGACGGTCGAGTACGTGGTGCTCGCGGTTGTCGCGGGTTACCCAGCGCTCAATCCACGGGTACAGGAACAGGACGGTGAACAGCAGACCAGCTGGCAGCAATGCCGGGCCAAGCACGTTGAAGGACAGCGTGTTGGTACCCCACGGCAGCGGGATGTGCCATTCCATCGGGATGTTGAACAGCCAGCCTGGCATCAAACGCAGGGCGCCATCGACCCATCCGATGTACCAGTCAGGCTGGGTGCCTGCCGATACGGGGGAGGGGTCATACGGGCCGTAGTTCCAGACCGGGTTGATCTGGAAGGTAGCGGAGATGAAGGCAATGATGCCGAACATGATGAAGAAGAAGCCACCAGCCTTGGCAGCGTATACCGGGCCGAGGGGGAAGCCGACGACGTTGCGGTCGTTGCGTCCCGGGCCGGGGTACTGCGTGTGCTTGTGGATGACAACCATGAACAAGTGGATGGCAACCATGAGGAGGATCAGTGCCGGAACTAACATGATGTGCATCATGTAGAGGCGGCCAACAATCATGGTGCCCGGGAACTCTCCACCGAAGAGGAAGAAGGAGATGTAAGTACCGACCACGGGGATGGACTTGACCACACCGTCAATGATGCGCAGACCGTTACCGGAGAGCAGATCATCGGGGAGCGAGTAGCCGGTGAAGCCTGCAGCCAAGGAGAGGATGAGCAGCACGCCACCCACAACCCAGTTCAGTTCGCGGGGCTTGCGGAATGCGCCAGTGAAGAATACGCGGAGCATGTGCACGGCCACGGCGGCTGCGAAGAGCAGCGCAGACCAGTGGTGAACCTGGCGCATGAACAAGCCGCCACGAACCTCGAAGGAGAGCTGCAGAGTGGAGTTGTAAGCCACCGACATCTCCACACCCTTGAGCGGGACGTAGGGACCGTTGTAGTGGGTCTCTGCCATGGACGGATCAAAGAAGAACGTCAGGAAGGTACCCGAGAGGAGCAAAATGACGAAGGAGTACAGTGCCACCTCGCCGAACATGAATGACCAGTGGTCAGGGAAGACCTTCCGGGCGAACTCACGGACAATACCCGAACCGCCAACACGCTCATCAACAAAGTTGGTAATGCGTCCTGTGGACGTTTTGGGTTCGAAGGTTGTTTCAGTAACTGCAGACATGTTTAGCCACGCTCCCAGAAGCTCGGTCCAACAGGTTCGTGGAAGTCGCTCTGGGCGACCAAGTAGCCATCAGCATCAACTGAGATGGGCAACTGCGGCAGAGGACGGACGGCCGGGCCAAAGATGACCTTGCACTCCTGCGTTAGGTCGAAGGTCGACTGGTGGCAGGGGCACAGCAGGTGGTGTGTCTGCTGCTCGTACAGGGCAACAGGGCAACCGACGTGGGTGCAGATCTTGGAGTAAGCAACGATCCCGTTGTAGCCCCAGTCTTCGCGACCTTCGGAAGGGTTGAGGTCTTCCGGGTTCAGGCGCATCAGCAAGACGACGGCCTTGGCCTTTTCGTTCAACTTGCCGTGCTCGAGGCTGTTCAGCGATTCCGGAATCACGTGGAAGGCAGAGCCGATGGTGACATCGGAGGCCTTGATCGGGGTTCCGTCGGGATCGCGAGCCAGACGCTCGCCTTCCTTCCACAGTGTGTGGCGGAGAGAATCACCCGGCAGCGGGCCCAGGTCACGGAAGATCGCGATAGCCGGCAGCGGAGCCAGAGCTACAGCACCAAGGAGGGTGTTGCGGATCAACGGGCGACGCTTGATACCGGTTTCTTCGACAATGTTCTCGAGGATCTCGACAGCGGCCAGACGGTCCTCTTCGGGACGCAGCTCGTGGCGTTCTTCAATGACTTCGTGGTCCGGCATGAGGGCGCGAGCCCAGTGCACGATGCCTGTTCCAATGCCCAACATGGCAAAGGCGATGCCCAGGCCCAGAAGGGTGTTCTGCAGTCGCAGTTGGCCGAAGGTGTCATCTAGTCGAATGCCGAAGTAGCCCACGAAGAACAGCAAGGTTCCGACGATGGAAATGATAAATAGCCATGCCACCTGGCGTTCGGCCCGCTTTGCAGCCTTGGGGTCCGTGTCAGCTAGTCGCAAACGGTGTGGAGGCAGTCCCGGGTCTTGGAACTGATCCACCTCTTTGTGACCAGCCTTAGCTACGGCGTCCGAGCCTGTCGGCGTGCCGTCACTATGGTTGCCCATAATCCCCTCATCCTTCTCTTATCCCGGTTCATTCCCGGGGTCGTAATGTATGTTTCTGCGGCTGCAGCTGCAGCCAAAATCTTGGGACTTCTTATGGACCTAGGAGGTCCGTGAGGTCAGCCAGATGGTGAAGCCGATGATGACGCCCAGAACGGCAGTCCAGAGGAACAAGCCCTCAGATACCGGACCCAGTGAGCCAAGCTTGGCGCCACCGGGTGAGCCCTGGTTTTCGATGGTGTTCAAGAACGTGATGATGTCGCGCTTGCCATCAGGGCTGATGTTGGCATCGTTGAAGACCGGCATGTTCTGCGGTCCGGTAACCATGGCGCTGTAGATGTGGCTGTTTCCAACGCCAGCCAGCGGGGGTGCGAACTTGCCGCGGGTCAGTGCGCCACCGGCTGCAGCGGCGCTGTGGCACATGGCGCAGTTAACGCGGAACAGCTCGCCACCGATGGCTGCGTCGCCACCGCCGTCGAGGTACTGCTCTTCGGGAATGGCCGGGCCGTCACCCAAAGTGGCTACATAGGCGGCCATTTCGCGGGTCTGGGCGGTGGTGAACTGCTGGGGCTTCTGCTGTGCCTGGGGTCCCTGCATCTGCATGGGCATGCGGCCTGTGCCGACCTGGAAGTCGACAGCAGCGGCGCCAACGCCGGCCAACGATGGGCCAGCGTTGGTACCACTGGCGCCGAGGCCGTGGCAGGTTGCGCAGTTGGCGACAAAGAGCTTCTCGCCCTCTTGCACTTCCTGGGCAGTGTAGGTGGTGGTATCGGCCTTGGCCTCATTCACGGTTGTGACAACGGCGTATAGCCCACCTGTCAGCATGAGCCCCAACACTAGCAACGCTAGTGCGGCCAGCGGATGACGTCGCTTCTGCGAGAGTGCCTTCACTTGGTGGTTCCTTTGATCTATATCCAGCAGCCCCTAGTGAGAGCCGCAAATGCTAATTCGTATCTTGTGCAGAAGTAAGCTGCGGGCAGCTTACTTCAGGACGTAGATGACCAAGAACAGGCCGATCCACACGACATCCACGAAGTGCCAGTAGTAAGAAGTCACGATCGCACTCGTAGCTTCAAAGTGTCCAAAGTTCTTGGCTGCATAGGCGCGGCCAATGATGAGGAGGAATGCTATGAGGCCACCAATAACGTGCAGGCCGTGGAACCCGGTAGTTATGTAGAAGGCAGAGCCATAGGCGTTGGAGTTCAGGGTCACGTGCTCGGAAGTCAGCATTGCGTATTCGGTCGTCTGACCGGCAACGAATATTGCACCAAGAACGAAGGTCAACAGGAACCACTCCGTCATTCCCCACTTGGAGAACTGGAAGAGGCTTCCCGTGCGGCGAGGCCGAAGGTTCTCCGCGGTGAACACACCCATCTGGCAAGCAAAAGAGCTCGAAACCAGGATGAGGGTGTTAACCAAGGCGAACGGGAAGTTCAGCTTGGCCGTTTCTTCAGCCCACATCCCACCAGTGGTGGAACGCAGTGTGAAGTACATGGCAAAAAGGCCGGCAAAGAACATCAGCTCACTGGACAGCCAAACTACGGTTCCTACAGAAACCAAGTTCGGGCGGTTCAGCGTCGGATGCGCCGGGGTACTGGGGGCATGGGTCGCAGTTGTCACATAGACATTATGTCTATAAAACCCCAGAGTTCCCAATGCAAAACTCCGAATGAACGATCTTTTTCTACAAACCTGCGAAATTCCGGTGTATTCACAGCTTAAACCCAGTTGGCTATGCACAACACGCTTCACGTGTCAATGGTCACAAAGACCGGGAACGCTGCGAGTTCGTCTAATATTTGAAAGGTGAATCCTCTCCTAGACACTCCGTCAAGCACGCACACGTGGCCAAATCTCATTGCTGCATTGATTGCAGGAAATGATCTGGAACAGGACGCGACTGCGTGGGCAATGAACACGATCATGGCTGGCAATGCCAGTGATGCGCAGATATCCGGATTCCTCGTAGCGCTTCGGGCCAAGGGTGAAACCGTGGCCGAGGTGACAGGTCTCGTGGAGGCAATGCTCTCCAACGCCAGGCCGTTACGGGTCTCCAGTGAGGCTCTGGACATTGTTGGCACGGGCGGAGATCGTCTCAACACCGTAAATATTTCCACCATGGCGGCCTTGGTGTGTGCTGGAGCGGGTGCCACCGTGGTTAAGCACGGTAACCGGGCCTCTTCCTCGGCTGCAGGTTCAGCCGATGTTCTTGAGAGCCTGGGCGTGCGCCTGGATCTGCCGTTGGAAATGGTCGAACGTGCTGCAACGGAGGTGGGTATTACCTTCTGTTTCGCAAACTTCTTCCACCCCTCGATGCGCTACGCCGCAGTTGCGCGGAGAGAACTTGCTGTCCCCACCGCCTTTAACTTCCTAGGCCCGCTGACCAATCCTGCCCGCGTGGTGGCGTCGGCCATTGGTGTGGCCGATGTTCGCATGGCTCCGCTGATGGCGGGTGTGCTGGCCGCCAGGAATATCCGGGCTTTGGTGTTCCGGGGCAGCGACGGACTTGATGAATTGACGACGACGGGCACCTCCTCCATCTGGGAGGTCCGGGGCAATTCCATCACCGAAAGTCATTTTGATCCTTTGGATCTTGGTATCCCTCGGGCCACCATTGAGGACCTGCGCGGACAGAACGCCGAATTCAATGCCGGTGTAGTGCGCCGCATCCTTGATGGCGAACGTTCACCAGTGCGCGACGCAGTTGTCCTGAATGCAGCAGCAGGCCTGGTGGCTTACGACAGCTCTCACGAAGGAACTCTCCTAGAGCGGATGGCGGCCGCAGTCGTCAGGGCCGAGGCCTCCATTGATAGCGGTGCAGCAGCTAAGGTCCTCACCAGCTGGGTGGCACTGAGCAGCGAAGCCAAACAGAAGCAATAAATAGAGTCTGCACCACTAGCTGAACTGGCATGGGCCGTTGGTCTGGTAGCTAAACAAGGTTTTGTGCGAGTGCCTCCGGGGCTGGCTCAGGCCAGTGCCAGAGCCCTTGCCGCAATCCCAGCTTGTTCCACCATGTGTGCATCGGTGACAAAATAGCTATTGTCTTCAGCCTGTGCGGCCCCGGTAAGCGGGCCGGGCGTAGATTTATGGATGGTTCGCTTGGCGGAGAGGTGCACGTCGCGCAGACCGGCGTCATGAAAGGCCGCGAAGTCCGCCACGTCCACACCGCCGCCAGCCATGATGGTCAGGGTCCCGGAGGCTGCCGCGTGCATGGCCCGCAACTGAGCCAACCCGGCGCCGGCTTTGAGCGCCCCGCCGGAGCTCAAGATACGCTGCACACCAAGGCTTGCCAAGCGGGCAACGGCAGCAACGGCGTCGTTCATGGACAAGTGATCCACGGCCCGGTGAAAGGTGATGTGCAGGCCATCAGCGGCCGCAACCATGGCCTGTACTGCGGCGTAGTCAATGGTGTCAGCAGGCGTTAGGGCGCCGATGACCACACCGGTGGCGCCGGCGTCGCGTATTTCTTTGATCTCAGCCAGCATGAGCGCAAGGGCTGGAGCGTCATAGACGTAATCGCCGGGGCGGGCTCGGATCAACGCATGGATGGGCAGGGCGGGCTCGGCGGAGCGAACGCTGCGCAGCAAGCCCTGCGACGGTGTGAGGCCACCTAGCTGGAGTGCACAGCACAGCTCAATGCGGTCTGCGCCATGGGCGGCTGCAAGGTGAGCGCCGGGAACATCCTGAACTGCTATTTCAAGGCGCATCAGCCCGTGTTAGTGGTCGAAGCCTAGGGCGAATGCCGCGTCCAGATCATGTTGTGAGTAGGCACGGAAGGAGATCTGTGTAGTGGTTGAGACCACGGACGTGACCTTCGAGAGCTTGTCCGCAATGACCTCGGCCAGGTCCTCATGCTTGGGCACGCGAGCGATGGCGATCAAATCCCACTCGCCTGTGACGGAGTAAACCTCGCTGATCCCCGCCAGCTCCGAAATTTCTTGGGCCGCCTCGGGGATCCGTGAAGCGTCGGTCTTGATCAGGACGAATGCGGTGATCACAGTAGTGGTTCCTTATCGTGTGGCGGGGCAGGGGGAAGCAGGGGAAAACGCTGCTGTAAAACAACGATTCACCCGCTTAGATCCTAACCCAAAGCGGCCCCGGAACTACGCTTTCGCAGTGCGCCGCAGCAGCAGTGTTGTGATGATGCGTTGACCCAGTAGGAACAGTGCCAGAACCAACGTGGCTACCACCACGAAGGGGAGTGCGGCCGTGGCTCCGGAGAGTATGCGCAGCGCCATTCCGCCGGCCACGGTGATGAGCCACAGGCAGATGCCGTGCGGGAAAATTCTCAACGGCTGCCGCCAGAGTCGGCAGATGAGCCAGCCTGCGGCCAACGCTGTCAGGAACGGCCAGGCCGTCTCAAGGACGCCGATGACGCCTAGGGTTTCATCGTGGTTGCGGCGGCCGGATAGGGCAAAGGCCAGTACCAGCACGATGTCAATAACAAGGGTCAGTACAACGAGCGCGGGGCGGGGCTTGGATTCTGTGTGTTTCACGTAAGGGAGTTTAGTCCTAAAGAATCCAAGCACCCGCCCCGCGGCTGCCAACTGTTAGCTAAGTGTTGGTGAGGCTTAGCGGCCCTTGACCGGGATGCCGTTGCGGGTCATTGACTCGGCGTAGGCCTTGGCGGACTCCAACAGCCACTGCTCCTGGCGCTCGGCCGACCCGGCAAAGCTGCGGCCGGACAGTGAACGAACCTTGTAGATACCGAAGCCACGCTTGTACAGCATGGGGCCCTGAGCCTTCAGCAGTTGATCAGCCAAGCGGTGCGCTTCGGTGCCGTGAGCAACCAGCGCAGACGCGCGAGGAACCAGCGTCAGGAACTTCACCAAAGGACGCAGACCCTGCTCAATTTGGGGAGCAGTCAAACGGCCGTTGGGCTGGCCCGGGGTGAACCAGGGGTGGACGTTCCACGGCATGACGTAGCTTGGGCGCAGGCCAATCTGCCAGTGAATACCCAGCAGGCGGGTAGCTGCCTGCTCATCTCCTGCAGTCACGAAGCCGGAAGGATCCATTTCGCCAACATTGGAAAACAAGCTGATGATCTTGCACTCGTCAACATCGTGTACGGGGTCCACGTAAGCCACCTGCTGCTCCGGCCGGGCTTCGGCCAGGGTGTCGCAGAGTTCGGTGATGGGGGCAATGTTCTCGTCGTATCGGCGATTCCAGAGCTGTTCACGCAGTGATTCAGTGGCCACGGATGTCATTGAGGCTTAGTTCTCCTTAGAGGGAATGGGAGTTGTTGCGGCAGCTTCCCTTAAGGGAGGAGGGCCGACTTCCCAGCCTATCAATTATTTCCCGGTGACCGGGCATCGGGGGTCTGTGCTAGGGGACGTCCAAATCCTTAAATTGTGAGAAATCCAACAGGCAAAGAAGGCTCCCCAAAGCTGCTAGCGGACAGCTTTGGGGAGCCTTCTTTTTTGGGTGGCTCTTTCTCAGATACGACGGCGGCGCTTGAGGAAGGAGCTCAGTGCGGCAGCGCCTGCCCCGAGGAGAATGATGCCCATCAGCGCGCGGGCCTCAGCGGATTCTCTGACCGGTGGCTCGGCCTCGGCGTCTAGTTCCGCTCGAAGCGCCCGGCCTTCGGTCAGTAGCTGCTGCTCCTTGATTTCCTTTTTAGCGCTGGCGGCAATGTCGCGCGGAGGCAGTTGCAGTTGCGCTTCGGCCTTAATGCCCGCCTGGAGTTGACGCACCCGCTCGAGTTCGGCGTCGACCTCGGCGCCGAAGAGCAGCATCAGGTTCATGATCCACATCCACAGCAGCAGTACGATCATGCCGGCAATGGTTCCGTAGGTTTTGTTGTAGTTGGAGAAATTTGCCACGTACAGGCCAAATCCTGCCGACGCCACAACGAGCGCCACGAGTGCCACCGCGGCGCCAATGCTGATCCAGCGGAATTTTGGCTGGCGGACATTGGGTGTGAAGTAGTAAAGGATGGCGATCAGAATCACTGCCAAGATGCCCACCACGGGCCATTTGGCGATGGACCACACAGTGAGTGTGGCAGATCCGACGCCGAGCACCTCACCCACCGCCCGGGCCACGGGACCGGAGAGGATCAGCAGCAGTGCCATGGTGGCTACCAGTAGCACCACAGCAAGTGTCACCAACAGTAAGGCCGGGCGTAGTTTCCAGGCAGGCCGGCCTTCGTCAATGCCGTAGATCCTGTTCATGGCCCGGCTGAAGGCGCCAACATATCCCGACGCCGACCACAGGGCTGTCACAATACCGATGACCAACGTCAAGCCTGCTGCCCGCGAACTTGTCAGTTGCTCAACGGGTTGGCGGATGGCCTCAACAGTCTCCGGGCCGGCCGCCCGGCTGACCAGATCTAGCAGCAGGGTCGAGGTCTGCTCTGCCTGACCCACCAGTCCCATGATGGAGATCAGGGCGAGAAGGGCAGGGAATAAGGAGAGCACGCCATAGTAGGTCAGGGACGCGGCTAAATCTGTGCAGCCATCAGCACTGAACTTCGCAATGGCGCGTCGACCTGCATACTTCCATGACTTTGCTGGCAGTTGTATCGGGGAATCCGGCTTGCGCTCATCATCAGGGGCTGGGGCGTCGGCCTTGT
This sequence comes from Specibacter sp. NPDC078709, assembly GCF_040686795.1. Classification (NCBI taxonomy): domain Bacteria; kingdom Bacillati; phylum Actinomycetota; class Actinomycetes; order Micrococcales; family Micrococcaceae; genus Specibacter; species Specibacter sp. NPDC078709. Next base: position 94,688 of record NZ_JBFBLU010000003.1, on the reverse strand, counting down.
CCACGGCTGCTCCGGGCGTGACTGCTCCGGACGTGACGAGGCCCGGCGCAGTGGCCGGGCCTCGTTGACTTACTCTCACGATTCGCCGCTCCTAGGCGGCGGTCTTGTTGCGTCCGGTAATGGCACCGTAAACCCCGGCAACCACCAGGCCGCCGACGATTGCGAGCAGCCACGATCCGATGCTGAAGAAGCCCATCTCTCCCTTGTTGAAGAGGGCGTCACCGATCCAACCGCCCACGATGGCCCCCACCACACCGAGAATCAGGCTAGTGACCCAGCCGCCACCTACCCTGCCGGGCATGATGGCCTTGACAATGGCTCCAACCACGAGGCCCAAAATAATCCATCCGATGAAACCCATAACAGTCTCCTAATAGTGAACTAGTAGTGAAAGTCGTGCTGTTCGCATGGCATCCGGTGCATCTAGTTTTCTAGTTTCCTAGGTGCTCCGGAATCCCCACGGTAGCGATCCTTGTGCCCTGAGTCCAGCAACTTGGGGTAAAAGTTTCAAAATTCACAAAACAGACGGCAAGATGGAACCATGCCACATAACGACACCCCCAGCCCTGCCGCATCCTCCGAAGCCACGCCAGAATCCGCCGCTGTGCCCACCCCGAAATCTACTTTTTCTCCCACCGAGCAGCCTTGGGTGCGGAACTACCAGCCGGGCGTTCCTGCGCAGATTGTGATGCCCACTGAATCGCTGGTGGAAATGTTTGAGCGTTCCGTTCAGGAGGCAGGAGAACTCCCGGCTATGGAGTTCTTTGCTCGCCGCACCAGCTACCGGGAACTGGGGGAGCAGGTGGCTCGGGCAGCGGAGGGTTTGCGTAAGCTCGGCGTTCGTGCCGGCGACCGTGTTGCCCTGATTCTGCCGAACTGCCCGCAGCATGTGGTGGCCTTCTATGCTGTGCTGCGCCTGGGCGCAGTGGTGGTCGAACACAACCCGCTGTACACCTCTCGGGAACTGCGCCACCAATTCGAGGACCATCAGGCCCGGGTAGTGATCGCGTGGAACAAGGTGGTTCCCGCCGTGCAGGAGTTCCCGGCCGATATTGCCATTGACCGGATCATTTCCGTGGACCTGCTCTCAGAATTCCCGCTCGTCAAGCGTTTGGCTTTGAAACTGCCGGTGAAGAAACTACGTGAAACGCGGGCGTCTTTGAGCGCGCCGGCACCGGGCACACTGCCGTGGCAGAAACTTCTCTCGGGAGGGGCGTTGGAGGAGACGCACCCCCGTCCGGCGGTCACCGATCTGGCCGTGATCGGTTACACCTCCGGCACTACCGGCCACCCCAAGGGCGCCATGTTGACGCATCGAAACCTTTACGCGAACGCCCTCCAAGGTGAAGCGTGGATGCATGGGGCGCAGCAACAGAAGGAAATCCTGTATGCCGTGCTACCCATGTTCCACGCCTTCGGCATGACCTTGTACCTGACGTTCGGTATCCGGAAGCAAGGTCTGCTGGTTCTGTTCCCCAAGTTCGACGCCGATCTGGTGCTCTCTGCAATGAAAAAGTCTCCGGCAACGGTCTACTGCGCCGTGCCGCCCATCTACGAACGCACAGCCATTGCTGCGAAGGAAAAAGGGGTGTCACTGCGCTCGTGTAAGTTCTGCATTTCCGGTGCCATGAACCTGCCCGACCATGTGGTCGAGCTGTGGGAGTCGGTCTCCGGCGGCCTCTTGGTGGAGGGCTACGGCATGACCGAATCCTCTCCCGTGGCCTTGGGAAATCCCTTTCATCCGAGCCGGCAGACGGGCACCATCGGGGTGCCCTTCCCTTCTACCTTGATGAAAGTTGTCGACGTTGACAACCCGTCTCGCGAGGTGTCGCAGGGCGAACCGGGAGAACTGTTGCTGCAGGGTCCGCAGGTGTTCCAAGGCTATTGGAACAATCCGGAGGAAACCTCCAAGACCCTGACCGCTGACGGCTGGTTGCGTACCGGCGACGTCGTCACGGTTGACCCAGAGGGTTTCACCACCATTGTGGATCGGGCCAAAGAACTGGTCATCACGGGTGGATTCAATGTCTCGCCGTCGGAAGTAGAAGCGGTGCTGCGTCAGCACGCCGATGTCACAGATGCTGCCGTTTTTGGAAAAGTTGCTGATCGCGGCGGGGAAATGGTGGTGGCCGCCGTCCAGCTGGAACCCGGTGTTGCCTTGGATGAGACAGCCCTCAGGAACCATTGCAAGGAATTGCTGGTCAGGTACAAGGTGCCCGTCCGCATCATTGAAATCGATGAGATGCCACGCTCCATGCTGGGCAAGATTCTCCGCAAGCAAGTTAAAGAGCAGTCGCTGCCAAAGCTGTGACACCCCGGATGCGCACTGCTGGGATTATGGTCCTGCTGTAAACCAGCTGGCTCAAGACTTGCCGAATTAATCTGCTATCAATATGATCTGTAGAACCACGTAGTTTCGTGGTTCGGCACTTTCGTGCCTGCAAAAGGATGATTTGTGGAAGGCACCATGGAAATCGGCGCGTACAGCTTTGGCGACACACCCCTGAATGCGGACGGCACCACCGGTTCCACCGCCGAGGGCATCAAAAACCTCTTTGAGGCAATTGTTCATGCCGATACGCAAGGCCTGGACTACTTCGGCGTGGGGGAGCACCACACCGTCTCCATGCCCGCGTCTTCGCCCGGTGCCATGCTGGCTGCCGCGGCCGGTGCCACCAAGAACATCAAACTCGGCAGCGCCGCGAGCATCATCAGCACCGATGATCCTGTGAGAGTCTTCCAGCAGATGGCCACGGCTGATGCCATCTCCGGTGGTGGCCGCATTGAAATTACCGCCGGCCGCGGCTCCTCCGTGGAGACATTCCCACTCTTTGGCTTCGATCTGCGTGACTATGACCAGTTGTACTCCGAAAAGCTGGAGCTCCTCATGGCCATCAACAGCGCCGAGTCTGAAAACGTAACGTGGCACGGCAGCGTCCGGACAGCCATCGAGAACTTGGCCGTCGTCCCACGGCCCGTCCAAGGGAAACTGCCGCTGTGGATCGCAACTGGCGGCAGCCCGGCGTCGTCCGCCAGGGCAGGAAAACTGGGACTACCCATCTCTTACGGGATCATTGGCGGTGCGCCGCACAGATTTTCTTCGCTGGCCGATCTCTACCGTCAATCGGCGGCGCAGGCCGGGCACACGGGCTCCGATATCAAGGTCTCGGTGGCCGCCTTAGGGTTGGTGGCACCCACCAAGCAGGAGGCCCTAGACCGCCTATATCCCAGCTGGCACAACCTCAACGTGGAGATGGGGCGCCTGCGAGGGTGGCCGGCACCGGATAAGAACGCCTACCTTGCCCAAGCACAGGCGCCGGGTGCCTACTACGTGGGTGACCCTGACGAGGTGGCGCAACGCATTGTTCACTTGCACGGCTACATGGGTCACATGCGGCACTTTTTGCAATCGGACTTTGGGGGCCTGCCGCACGAATACTTCCTGGAATCCATCACGCTGCTGGCCACCGAGGTCAAGCCCCGGGTGGAGCGGCTGCTCGCCAAAAAGTAGCCCAGAAAGTAACTGGCGCCGCCGCGAGGGACCGGCCACGCTAGGGGAGGATACGCGGCTTGCGGGGGTGCATGTGTGAAAATGGAAAGCATGCGCCCCATGCAACACTCTTCCAAGTTAGCCAACGTCCGGTACGAACTCCGCGGTCCCATCTTGCATGCGGCCCAAAAAATGGAGGCGGAGGGGCACCGGATCCTGCGCATGAATCTAGGTGACACCGCCCCATTCGGGCTGGAGGCGCCGGAATCCATTGTGGTGGATATGATCCATCACCTGCGCGGAGCCCAAGGCTACAGCGACTCCAAGGGTATCTTCTCCGCCCGCACGGCCATCTCCCAGTACTACCAAACCCAGGGGTTGATGAGTATCGGCGTCGATGACATCTTTGTCGGCAACGGGGTTAGCGAACTCATCTCGATGACCCTGCAGGCATTCTTGGAAAACGGCGACGAGGTGCTCATCCCGGCCCCCGACTATCCTCTGTGGACCGCTACTGTCACCTTGACCGGCGGTGTGCCCGTGCACTACTTGTGTGATGAGGACAATGAATGGTGGCCGGACATGGCCGACGTCGAAGCGAAGATCACGCCGGCGACCCGAGCCATCGTCATCATCAACCCGAACAACCCCACCGGGGCTGTCTATCCGCGGCACATTCTGGAAAAGTTCGTGGAGCTGGCCCGCAAGCACGATCTGGTGATCTTCTCCGATGAAATTTACGAGAAAATCCTCTATGACGGCCGCAGCCACATCCACATGGCCTCGCTCGCCGATGACATTTGCATGCTGACCTTCAGCGGCCTGTCCAAGGCATACCGGATGCCCGGTTACCGTGCCGGTTGGGTGGCGCTTTCGGGTCCGCGTGCCGCGATGGCCGGCTTCAAGGAGTCCTTGGAGCTCATCGCTTCCCTGCGCCTGTGCTCCAACGTGCCGGCTCAGCACGCCATCCAGACATCCTTGGGCGGTTACCAAAGCATCAACGATCTGACCAAGCCCGGCGGTCGCCTGCGTGAGCAGCGCGACCGCGCTTCGGAATTACTCAATGCGCTGCCCGGCGTCTCCTGTGTGCCGGCGGCCGGGGCCATGTACCTATTCGTCAAGCTCGATTCCCACATGTACCCCATCGAATCGGATGAGAAGTTTGTGATTGACCTGCTGCAGGACCAAAAAATCCTGGTCAGCCACGGCACCGCATTCCACTGGCCCACCCCGGACCACTTCCGGTTCGTGCTCCTGCCCTCGATCACTGATATCGAAGAGGCCATCCGACGCATCAGCTCCTTCCTGGCCGTCTACCGCAGCAAAGCGGCGCTCGTTAGTCAAAGCGGAACTCGTTAGCTAAGCAACGGCCGTATGGGTGGGGCAGCGGCCGTGCGGGAATAGTTTCTAAGTCCGTCCGGTTCTTCAAGTAGATACAAACGTATATTTATTTGGATTGGATGGTTCTCATGGCCCCCAGCACTTCTCAACCCCGGCAGATTGAACTGGGCTTGGACACTTTTGGTGACATCACCCTCGATGCCACCGGCACGCCCAAGCATGCCGCGCAGGTGATTCGTGACGTCGTCGAACAAGCCGTGCTGGCCGACAAGTTGGGCCTTGACTACTTTGGTGTGGGCGAACATCACCGCGATGACTACGCCATTTCATCCCCGGACATGGTGCTTTCTGCCATCGCAGGTCAGACCCAGCAAATCCGGTTGGGTTCGGCCGTGACGGTGCTCAGCTCCGATGATCCGATCCGCGTCTTCCAGCGTTTTTCAACGCTCGACGCCGTTTCTTCAGGCCGCGCCGAAGTCACCTTGGGCAGGGGGTCCTTCACCGAATCCTTCCCTCTGTTTGGCTTTGACCTGGCCAACTACGAGGAACTCTTTGAGGAGAAACTGGAACTCTTCAACGAGCTGCGCAAGGAAGGGCCCGTGAGTTGGAGCGGGAACACGCGTCCGGCCATGCACAGCCAAATGGTGTATCCGCACACCGAATCGGGAGCGCTCAAGACCTGGGTCGCCGTTGGCGGTAGCCCGCAGTCGGTGGTGCGGGCCGCGCACTATGGCATGCCGCTGATGCTGGCCATCATTGGTGGGGAACCGGCACAGTTCACCCCCTTTGCCGAGCTTTACCACCGGGCCCTGAAGGAATTTGGCCAGCCCGAACAGCCCATCGGGGTCCACTCGCCGGGCCATATCGCTGAAACTGACCAGCAGGCCATGGATGAGCTGTGGCCACACTACGCAGCAGCTCATGGCCGTATTGGCCGCGACCGCGGCTGGCCGCCCCTGAGTCGGGCCGAGTTTGACGCCACGGCCGGCCCCAGCGGTGCACTCATGGTGGGCTCGCCCGAGACCGTCGCCAAAAAGATCACTACGGTGGCCACCTCTCTTGGGCTGTCCCGCTTTGACTTGAAGTACAGCCATGGCACGCTCCCGCACGAGGCCATGATGAAGAGCATTGAGCTGTACGCCACCGAGGTCGCTCCGCGAGTTCGCGAAAATCTCAGCAGGGCCTAAGTCCTCGCCAAGGCCTACGTCAGGGGAGGGTCCGTGCTCAATCCCGGGCGGGGCTGGGCCTGGGCGGGGATGTGCCTAGGCTCGGAACCAGCCAAAGTTAAGTCAGCTTGAGTTAAGTCAGCATGAGTCAAGAGGTGAGTTTCAGCGCAGGAGGCGTGCTGAAACTCACCTCTTCGGCGTTAATGCGGCGTTGATCCGGATTCGAATTCGTTTCAATTCATCTTTGATCGAGCGTTGATCGCAGGTTCGGGCCTAACGTGATCAACTAAACACTATTCGTCGAAGGATTTGGCGGCTGTGCCGTGCTGACGCGCCATGGCGGTTGTGCGGGTGCGGTGAACTCGCCGATCCGGTACCGGGGTTAACTCCTTGTTCACTTTCCGTTAACCTGATGAGGGGGTGCTGGACACTTAAGAGCCAAAATCGTCGTAGGATCGTAGCGGTTGGGTTCGCCATCATTGCCGCAAGTCATGGGCGTTGGCATGAGTTTCCGACTTCACAATTTCGAATTCACGCTTACGCCCTCTCAAGATTGGATCGCGGGTGGATCTCACCTTCATGGTCGTGCTAGTCATAGCACTGGCCCTCTTCTTTGACTTTACGAATGGCTTTCACGACACAGCCAATGCCATGGCAACTCCCATTGCCACAGGCGCCATCAAGCCCAAGACCGCGGTGGCACTCGCTGCCATCTTGAACTTGGTAGGTGCCTTCCTCTCAACAGAGGTGGCCAAGACCATTTCCGGTGGCATCATCAATGAAGGCGGGCCCAACGGCGTCGCCATCACCCCGGAAATGATTTTTGCCGGATTGATGGGCGCGGTGTTGTGGAACTTGCTGACCTGGCTGTTGGGCCTGCCATCAAGTTCTTCCCATGCCCTCTTCGGTGGCCTGATCGGTGCAGCCATTGTGGGCACTTGGTCACTGGGAGCAGTGAATTTCATGGTGGTGGTTTCCAAGGTGCTGCTGCCGGCCATTCTCGCCCCGACCATTGCCGGGCTGGTGGCGTTCCTGTGTACCAAACTGGCCTACGGCATCACACGTCGCCACGACCCGGACTCCGGTGACAAGCTCACGCAGAAGCGTGGTGGCTTCCGTCGCGGACAAATCTTCAGTTCATCTCTCGTGGCGTTGGCACACGGCACCAACGACGCCCAGAAGACCATGGGTGTCATCACCTTGGTCTTGGTGGCTTCCGGTATGCAACAGGCTGGCACCGGCCCGCACATTTGGGTTATTACCACCTGTGCGATCGCCATTGCAGCAGGCACCTACGCCGGTGGGTGGCGGATCATCCGGACCCTCGGTTCCGGACTGACAGATGTCAAGCCCGCACAGGGCTTCGCCGCTGAAACCAGCACCGCCGCTGCCATCCTGGCCTCCAGCCACCTTGGCTTCGCACTGTCCACCACGCACGTTGCTTCCGGTTCCGTGATTGGTTCGGGTCTGGGCCGTAAGGGCTCCACCGTGCGGTGGGGCGCGATCGGCAAGATCGGTATTGCCTGGCTCTTGACGCTGCCAGCCGCTGGCCTCATCGGTGGCTTGGCGGCCTTGCTGATCCGCACCGGAACCGTCGGGCTGATCATCGTTGCTGTTCTGGGACTTGGGGCCATCCTCGCCATGTTCGTCATCTCCCAGCGTGAGGTGGTGGACCATAGTAACGCCATCAGCGATGTTGATGCCGTGGGCGAGGCCATGCACATTCCCAGCAAGAAGGAACGTGACCGCTTGGCCGCTAAGGCTCGTGCGGCCCAGAAGGTCGCCGACAAGGCTGCCAGGCGTGCCGCGGAAACTGATGCTGCCCGCACCGTTGCCCAGTCTGCCCTGGACCGCGCCGACACGGCCGTACTCAAGGCCATGACCCAGGCGGCTCTGGATGCAAAGGCACCCAAACCCGTGGCTTCCCCGAAGCAGGCGGCACAGCCCAAGCCTGCAAAAGCGAAGGCGCCGCAGGCGAAGGCCGCGCAGCTAGACGAACAGCAGGAGAGTGCCACGCTAGACAACGGAGTGCCTGCTAAGGCTACGGAGGACAACAAGTGATTGACTGGTTTGGATTTGTCACAGTGGGCCTGACAACCCTTGTTGGCGCCGGTTTTGTGGTGACCATGTACTCATTGGGTGTCCGGTTCACGGCCGTCAGCGGCGATGACGACGGCCGCCACAACCTTGCAGCCAAATGGGGCTCCTACATTTGCTTTGGCTTCTGCGTGCTGGCTGTTCTGGCTGGCATCGTCTTGATCGTGCCAGCTCTGAGCAAGGCAGCAGAAACCATCATCGGCAACATTTTCTAGTCCCTTTTGTTCGTCAACGTTCGACGCCGGGCACTCACCTTTTCGCTACAGCGGAAGGTGAGTGCCCGGCGTCGAACGTTAACGGGAGGTTTAGGAGGCCAGAATCATGTTCGTGATGCGGCAGGTGGAGAGGCGCTGGCCGGTCGCATTGGTCATGACTACCTCGTGCGTTGTGAGGGTGCGGCCCAGATGGACAGGCGTGGCCGTGCCGGTCACTAGGCCGCTGGAGGCGCCACGGTGGTGTGTGGCGTTGATCTCAATGCCCACCACGCGGGAGTTTGGTCCGGCATGGAAAAATGCGGCAAAGGAGCCCAGCGTTTCGGCTAAAACCACGTGCGCGCCGCCGTGGAGCAGGCCCGTCACTTGAGTGTTTCCTTCCACTGGCATGGTGGCGACCATGGAATCGGCGCTCATGTGGGTGAAGACGATCCCCATTTTTGTGACCAGCGCGCCTACTCCATGTTGTCCTAACGAGGCGTGAAATTCTGGTGGGATTCCTGCGGCGAGGAGTTCTTCGGTCATAGGGTGCGGTGTGGATTTATTGCTCATGATGACTAGGCTTGCACTTGTGAGTGAATCTGCCAAGACGGCCCCCCTGTCCACTGTTGCACCGAGCCCGGCCTCAGCCCCTGTCGCCGGCCTGCCTGGCGGTGAAACGCCGCGCCTGCTGGTCATTGATGGCCACTCCATGGCCTTCCGTGCTTTTTATGCCTTGCCGCCGGAAAACTTTGCCACCGACACGGGCCAGCACACCAACGCCGTGCACGGATTCACCTCCATGTTGCTGACCATGATTCGTCAGCAAAAGCCCACCCATGTGGTGGTTGCCTTCGATTTGGACACCCCCACCTTCCGTTCGCTGGAATACACCGAGTACAAGGGTGGTCGGAACAAGACGCCCGAGGAGTTCTACGGGCAGATCGATTTGATCATCAAGGTCATGGCGGCCATGCGGATCCCCACCATTTCCGTGGACGGCTTCGAAGCCGATGACATCATCGCCACCTTGTCCACACAGGGCGAGGAAGCCGGCTGGGACGTGCTGGTGGTCTCCGGTGACCGTGACGCCTTCCAGCTCATCACCGACAAGGTGCTGGTGCTCTACCCCAAGAAGGGTATCTCCGACATTCCGCCCATGGACGCCGACGCCGTTGAGGCCAAGTACCTGGTGCCGCCGAACCGCTATTCGGATCTGGCCGCACTCGTGGGCGAAACTGCCGACAACTTGCCCGGTGTGCCCGGGGTGGGCCCCAAGACGGCGGCCAAGTGGCTCAAGCTCTACGGCAGCCTCGATGGCATCCTTGAAAACCTGGACGCCATTGGCGGCAAGGTGGGGGAGTCGCTGCGCACGCACGTTGAGGACGTCAAGCGCAACCGTCGCCTGAACCACCTGCTGCGTGACATGGAGCTGCCGGTCGCCATCACCGACACCGTGCTGCAGGCCCCGGACCGTGAAGCCGTCGAGGAACTCTTTGACGCCCTGCAGTTCAACACCCTGCGCAAGCGCCTCTTTGATTTGTTTGGCGAAGAGGAAGCGGTCGACGCCGGCGAGGCTCACCAGGTGCCTGCCCACCAGGTGGTCACCGAGGCGGCTGCCCTAGCGACATGGCTTGCTGCGGGGCCTGCTGCAGGTGCTGCGGGCGCAGCCGTCGCTGTGGAGGTGCTCAGTGAAAAGGCTGGCCTGGCCCATGAAGCTGTTGCGGTGGCGCTGGTACGTGCCGATTCCGCCGTCGTGGTTGATCTGGGTGCCGCTGATGCGGCGCTGGAATCTGAGCTGGCTGTTTGGCTGGCCTCCGATGCGCCGAAGGTAATCCACGAGTACAAGGAAGCATTCAAGGCCCTGTCGCTGCGAGGCCTTGCTGTGGCGGGCGTGGTCGATGACACCTCCCTCTCTGGCTACCTAATTCAGCCGGACCGCCGCAGCTACGAGCTGGCTGAGCTTAGCCAGGTTCACCTGAAAGTGTCTTTTGAGGCAGCTGCCACTGAGTCCGGGCAACTGGATCTGGGGCTGGAAGGCGATTCTAAGTTTGCCGATGCCGTCCAACGCGGCTACGTTGCACTGTTGCTAAGTGAGCATTTTGCGCCGATTCTGGTTGAGCGTGGGGCCGAGCGTTTATTGCACGAGCTGGAACTGCCTCTGGCGGGAATTCTGGCGACGATGGAATTGACGGGCATTGACATCTCGCAGGAGCGCCTGGCCACGTTGCTCGCCGACTTCACTGCGGCCATGAACGCCGCTCAGGAGGCCGCCTTCGCTGCGATTGGACATGAGGTCAATCTGGGCTCGCCCAAGCAATTGCAGCAGGTCCTCTTTGAAGAGTTGGGTCTGCCCAAGACCAAGAAGATCAAGACCGGCTACACCACCGATGCCGCTTCCTTGAAGATGCTGTTGGAGAAGACCGGGCATGAGTTCTTGGCCCAGCTGATGGCCCACCGTGAGGCCTCGAAGCTGAAGCAAATGGTGGAAACCCTGAAGAAGTCTGTGGCCGAGGATGGTCGTATCCACACCACCTACGCGCAGAATGTAGCCGCCACGGGCCGCTTGTCCTCCATCAACCCCAACCTGCAAAACATTCCGATCCGCACCGAAGAGGGTCGCCGGGTGCGGGACATTTTCGTGGTCAGCGAAGGCTACGAATGCCTGCTGGCAGCTGACTACTCGCAAATTGAAATGCGCATCATGGCGCATCTTTCCGAGGATGCCGGCCTGATTGAGGCCTACGCACTCGGTGAGGACCTGCACCGTTATGTGGGTTCCCATGTGTTCGGTGTGGCTCCGGAAGAGGTCACCTCCGCTATGCGTTCCAAGGTCAAGGCCATGTCCTATGGCTTGGCGTACGGCTTGACCAGCTTTGGCCTGTCCAAGCAGCTGGAAATCTCGGTGGATGAAGCTCGCACTCTGGTCAAGGACTACTTTGACCGATTCGGTGGCGTCCGCGACTACCTGCGCGGTGTGGTGGAACAGGCTCGCGTTGACGGCTACACCTCCACCATTGAGGGCCGCCGCCGTTACCTGCCCGATCTGGCCAGCACAGACCGTCAGCTGCGTGAGCTGGCCGAGCGGGTGGCGTTGAACTCACCCATCCAGGGTTCTGCGGCCGACATTATCAAGGCCGCCATGCTTGGGGTCGATGCGGCGTTGCGGAAGCAGGAGCTGAAGTCGCGGATGCTGTTGCAGGTCCATGATGAATTGATCCTTGAAATCTGGCCGGGGGAGCTTGACGCCGTCAAGGCTCTGGTCATCGAGCAGATGGGTGCCGCGGCGGAACTGAAGGTGCCTCTTGAAGTCCAGGTGGGCGTGGGCGCCAGCTGGAACGACGCCGGGCACTAATAGTTAGACGCTGATAGTTAGACGCTGATAGTCACAACGCCTTACTGGGCATGAAGGATGAGGAACCGCAATGACGCAGAGCCATGATCCGGCGGGCAGCCGAAACCCACGGTCGTTTCCCTACGAACTGCGCACCTTTCCATCGCGGTTGGTGGATGGAAAGGTGCCCGCCGAGGTGGTTGCTTGGATGCAGGCCGTCTCGCTGGGGTTCCACGGTGACACCTTGACCGAGGAGTTGCTGGCCTTCTACGGGGCTGCTGAGGAAGCTGATGGCCGGATGGTCACCGGTGCGTACCTCAGCGGAACCGGCGCCCCGGCCAGGGCTTGGGGTGAGAACTATCCGGTGGCCACCTACGCCTACCACCGCAAGAGTCTGAACGTAGGTGCGGGCACCTTACTTCCTGTCCACCAGATCACTGCTGTGACAGTGCGCCCAAGCCACCGCCGTCGTGGGTTGCTCAGGGCCATGATGGACTCGGACCTGTCTCAGGCCAAGGCCGCGGGCCTGTCCATTGCGGCGCTGACAGCCTCCGAGGCCACCATTTACGGACGCTTCGGCTTCGGGGTGGCAACTCATTCCAACACTGTGGAAGTCACGGTCAAGGGTGGACTTGAGCTCATTCTCCCGGCGGCTGCAGCCCAGGGAATGGTGGAGATTGCCGATGTCCTGGTGGTGCGGGAGATTCATCATGAGATTTTTGCGCAGGTTCATGCCCTCAGCTACGGCTCCATTGGGCGCCAAGACATGTATCGCCAGCTGGCTTCAGGGCAAGGAAAATACGGGTCCATAGATCCGATCAAGAATATTCGGGCGGCGCTGCACTATAACGCGGCCGGGGTGGTGGACGGCTATGTCACCTATAAGCCCACAGATGAGAAGCACCGATCCTCTGTTGAGATCATTGATTTTCTGGCCGTGAGCGATGCTGCGTATCTGGCGTTATGGAACTATTTGGGGTCCCTGGATTTGATCGATGTGATCCTCTGGGACATGGCACCGGTGGTGGATCCGCTGGAATGGGCCATGGCGGCCAAACGCCTTTACAAGCGCACAGCCACCGAAGATCACCTGTGGCTGCGGATTCTGGATACCCCAGGAGCGCTTGCTGCCCGGCAGTACACGGCCGACGGAACCATCACGATCCACGTGGGTGACCCGCTAGGCCATGCGTCGGGAATTTTCCGGATCGAGGTAGTGCACGGTAAAGCCACCGTGACACGCTGCGCGGAAGACGGTTCGGTGGAGCCGGAACTGAACATGGGTGTCAGCGAACTTTCCAGCCTGTACCTGGGCACCGTCTCAGCGCGAACGTTGCAGGCTGCTGGCCGGGTACGTGCCACAGACCCCGCCGCGGTGGCCGTCTTTGACACCCTTTTCGCCGCACCGGCGCCACCGCATTGCTTGACCAACTTCTAACTGCCCGCGCCTTCTAACTGGGCGCGCTGCGGGTTAGCTTCTGCAGGCTGGAACTTGGGCTTTCACTCCTGCGAGTTAGGCCCTCTGGCTGGGGTGGCGCCACGCGTCGCGAGAGCCCAACCAGAGGGAGACAGCTGCGGCGAGGGCATTGACCAGCAAGAGTGAAATAAGTACCAACAGCTGAATGAGTCCGGCGTCGATGGGGGCGGCACCGCCCAGGATCATTCCTACAAAGGCACCCGGCAATGTCACCAAGCCTGCGGTACGGGTCTGATCGAGCGTGGGAATGATCGCCTCCCCAGCCACGGGGCGGGCAACCATGAGGCGTGCGGCCGGCCACTGGAAGCCCAGCGCCACGGCTGCTTCCACTTCATTATGGCGAAGCGAAAGTTCATCGCGAATACGCCGCCCAGATAACGTCACGGCAGACATTGCCCCGCCGATCTGCTGGCCGAGGATGGCGATGATGGCCAGTGCATTGAACGGGACCACGCCGAGGGCAAACATCATGGCCGCCACGGGGATGACTCCCGCCGCGATGGGAATTGCGGCAAGCCACCAGCGGCCATCTGGCGCCACCCGCCGACCGGACGTCCAGGCGGCCACCACGAACATCACGGTGACAAAGGCAAAGGCCCACGGGCCGCGGCCGGAAAGCCACGCTATGACAAGCACCACAGCTGCCAGCTGAACCAGCGCACGCAGCCCCGCAAAGAGCATGTCCCACGGGGATCTTCCAAGCGCAATCCGCCACAGTGCAGCGGCCAAAATCAGCATGATGGCAAGCAGAATCCACGCGTTCGGTCCGAGAATTAGAAGCGTCGAGTCCACCACCTTTGACATTATGGTAAGCCGTCGGCGAACTTTTGCGCTCCTTGCCCCAAACAACTAGACTAAATAGGCATGTCATGCGTGAAGTGGGCCGGAGAACCCGGCAGATTTCGTACAAGTCGTGCAATCACGATCAGCAGGAACCCCTGCAACCATAATAATTTTCGGACCCGATCCGGCATGGACGCGATACCTCGCGGCCTAGCCCCGGGTTCGTCGAAACCAACTATCCACATCGGAGCCCCTACTACATGACCATCACGACCCCCGAGAAGACTAGTACTCCTGTTGTTGCAATCAACGACATTGGTACTGCTGAAGAATTCCTCGCCGCAGTAGATGCAACCATCAAGTACTTCAACGACGGAGACCTCGTCGAAGGTGTTGTTGTCAAGGTTGACCGCGACGAAGTTCTGCTCGACATCGGTTACAAGACCGAAGGTGTCATCCCCTCCCGCGAGCTGTCCATCAAGCACGACGTTGATCCCGGTGACGTTGTCGCCGTTGGCGATCAGGTCGAAGCCTTGGTCCTCACGAAGGAAGATAAAGAAGGCCGCCTGATTCTCTCCAAGAAGCGCGCTCAGTACGAGCGTGCCTGGGGCGACATCGAGAAGGTCAAGGAAGAAGACGGTGTCGTTACCGGTACCGTCATCGAGGTGGTCAAGGGTGGTCTTATCCTCGACATCGGCCTGCGCGGCTTCTTGCCCGCATCGCTGGTCGAGATGCGCCGTGTGCGCGACCTGGCTCCCTACATCGGTCAGCAGATCGAAGCCAAGATCATCGAGCTGGACAAGAACCGCAACAACGTTGTTCTGTCCCGCCGTGCCTGGCTCGAGCAGACCCAGTCCGAGGTTCGTTCCACGTTCCTCAACAAGCTGGAAAAGGGCCAGGTTCGTCCCGGCGTTGTTTCCTCCATCGTCAACTTCGGTGCATTCGTGGACCTTGGCGGCGTAGACGGTCTGGTTCACGTTTCCGAGCTGTCCTGGAAGCACATCGACCACCCGTCCGAGGTTGTCGAAGTTGGCCAGGAAGTCACCGTCGAGGTTCTCGAAGTGGATCTGGACCGCGAGCGTGTATCGCTCTCGCTCAAGGCTACGCAGGAAGACCCGTGGCAGACCTTCGCCCGCACCCACGCCCTCGGGCAGGTTGTACCGGGTAAGGTCACTAAGCTGGTTCCGTTCGGTGCGTTCGTTCGCGTTGAAGACGGCATCGAAGGCCTGGTTCACATCTCCGAGCTGGCCGTGCGCCACGTTGAGCTGGCCGAGCAGGTTGTCTCCGTTGGTGACGAACTGTTCGTCAAGGTCATCGACATCGACCTGGAACGCCGCCGCATCTCGCTGTCCCTCAAGCAGGCCAACGAAGGTGTCGACGTCGACTCCACCGAGTTCGATCCCGCACTCTACGGCATGGTTGCCGAGTACGACGAAGAGGGCAACTACAAGTACCCGGAGGGATTCGATTCCGAGTCCAACGAGTGGCTTGAAGGCTACGAGACTCAGCGTTCCGTCTGGGAGCAGCAGTACGCTGACGCTCAGGCTCGCTGGGAAGCCCACAAGAAGCAGGTTGCCGAGCACGCCGCAGAAGATGCAGCTGCTGACAACGCCGGTGAAGGTGGCGAGTCCGCAGGGACTTCCTACTCCTCCGAGCCTGCTGCAGCTGACGCCGGTGCCGGTACCTTGGCATCGGATGAGGCACTTGCTGCTCTCCGCGAAAAGCTGACCGGAAACTAATTTCGACGCCAGCAAGCACCGCCCCATGAAAATGAGGTTTTGCTGACTTGAGTGAGGGTCCCCGCCATTGGCGGGGGCCCTCACATACTTAACGCTCGTTGTCCTCGTGATGAGGTGCGTCCTTGGTCGATTGCTCTGGTGCGCGCTCGGAGCTGTGGCGACAATGTCAGTGCCCAATAGATAAGATAAACAGAACACACGATCACATATGGGGGAGACAACGCATGACAACGAATTATCCAGGCGGGCACCAAGACAACCCGGTGCCCTACACGCCGCCCTCCACGGCTCACATCACCCCTGGTTATTTCAGTCAGGCCACCCCGCCACCCACCTTTGACGTGGTCCCGGTACAGGAAGCTGCCGCGCCATCATTTCCACAGGGACTCGTGGCGCCTCAGCGTGGGAACATTGCGGGACCTGTTGCAGCCATCAAGAGCTTTTTCAAGCAGTACGCCGTCTTCAGTGGACGATCCACACGAAGCGAATTTTGGTGGGTCCAGTTGTTCCACTTCGTCGTGCTGATGGTGGTTAGCGTCCTGTTTGGGGCAATTGACGGTTCAGGGGCTTCCGCCTTGGCCGGCCTCATCATCGTGCTCTACGGACTGTACATGCTGGCCATCATCGTGCCGTCACTGGCCTTGTTCGTTCGGCGGCTGCACGACGCCAACATGAGTGGTGGATTCCTGGCCCTAGGCCTGATTCCCTATGCGGGAGCATTGGTGGTCTGGATCCTCGCCTGCCTGCCCAGCAACCCCCAAGGTGCCAGATTCGATAAGATGCCTTATCTGCTGCCACCCACCCAGCCGCAAGGCAACTACCAGCAGGGCAACCACCCGTACCAAGACCGTTAGCAGACCCTGTCTTAAAATCCTCCGTAAGGAACCGTTGTGTCAGCAACTTCATGGCTGAAAGTGACCCGCCCCGATGATGGTGAAACGGTGGGGTATCTGGAGCCGTTAACGGCCGACTACTCGCACGTCCAACCCCGGAACCTGCTGGGACACCCAGTGGGCCGAGCAACGGATTTTCTTACTGCTGAGGAACGTCTTGCGGATCGGGGAATCGGTGAACTCGCCGAGGGCTGGCAGCTGCGAGATGCAGAGCCCGCGCTCCGAGGTGGTGTAGCCATTGTTGAGGTATCCCCGGACGGCATATTAGTAGCTGACGCACAGTTGGTGAAGGCCCTGGTGGCCGGTCCACGTGTCAACGTTCCATGGCCGGATCTGGAAGGTCGGCTCAGCCTGGATTTGTAGGGCGTACTAGGTCAGCGGCGTGTCAACCCAATCGTTTCCGGCGGCCGTCAACGCGCAGCGTCCAGCCGTCAGCGCGGCAAGCCTTTCCACCGCGGCGGTGATGACCTGCTCGTCGTCGTACATGGCCAGCCCAAGCTGAGTTTCGGCGCCGTCGTACGTGTTCCCGGTCATCACATAGCCGGCGCTGCGCAGATCATTCTCCAACCGCCCGGCCTGCGCATGCGGCACCGCGACCGTGAACAGCTGCAGCCGCTCCCTGCGCACCAGCGGGACCAACTCCAACGCCGTGCTCACGGACTCCGAGTAGGCGCGCACCAGTCCGCCGGCGCCAAGGAGGATGCCACCAAAATAGCGGACGACGACGGCGCACACGTCACTGAGGTCGGCGGCGGCCGAGGTGTCGCTTCCGTTGCTAGACGGAGCGTGAACCTCCCGTCTGATGAGGGCGTCTAACATGGGGATGCCTGCGGTGCCGGAGGGTTCGCCGTCGTCATTGGAGCGCTGGATGCTGCGGTCGGAGCCGATGACAAACGCGGAGCAGTGGTGCCTGGCGTCGTAGAATTCTTTGCGCAGTTCACTCACCAGCTCGCGGGCGGAGGATTCCTGTTCCACTCGCCGCAGCACGGTGATGAAGCGGGAGCGCTTGATGGAAATTTCGTGCCGGAAGTCGGGTCCGGACGCTAACGTCGTGTAGCTGTTGGGGCCGGCTGAGGCGAGGGGAAGTGTCACCCACTGATCCTATCTAACGGGGGAGTACCGGCTCATTGCTTGGTCGCTGTGCTGTGTCAGGAACAACCGCGTTGCGGCACGCTCGATAGTATGGGTGCATGCTTTCACTTGGTCTCACCGGCGGCATCGCTGCCGGAAAATCCTTGCTCTCTACCCGGTTCCGCGAGCTGGGAGCCGTTGTCATTGACGCCGACCAGCTGGCCCGCGAGGTGGTGGCTCCCGGAACGCAGGGCCTGGCCGCCGTCGTAGCTCATTTTGGTCCTGAGATGCTGCTGCCGGATGGTTCGTTGAACCGTCCTTCTCTCGGGTCCCGGGTCTTCGCCGATAAGGCGGAGCTCGCGGCGCTGAACGCCATCACCCACCCGTTAGTGCGTGCGGCGGCTGCTGCGTTGAAAGCCGACGCCAGCCCGGACGCCATTGTAGTCCAAGACATTCCACTGCTGGTGGAGTCGGGGCAAGGCCCCAACTTTCACCTGGTAGTCGTTGCGCAGGCGCCTCAGGAGCTTCGGCTAGAGCGCCTGATTCGGGACCGCGGGATGTCTAGGGAGGATGCGCTGGCCCGCATTGCCGCTCAAGCTACCGACGAACAGCGGGCAGCCGTGGCTGATGTGGTGATCGTCAATGATGGCACCCGGGACGAGGCAATTGCCGCCCTGGATGTGCTCTGGCATGAACGGCTAGTGCCGTTTGCAACGAATGTGGCCGCCGGGCGGGCTCATGCAGAACATGCAGATGTGGATCAAAGCGCGCATGCGCCCGCTTCTGACGATGCAGGAGAAGCGCGGCTTGTGGCTCGATTGCAGCATGCGGTGGGGGAGTCCGCCGCCGTCCTCGCCTTACATCCGGAGGGTTATGGACCGGCGTTTCGCGTGGAGCCAACGGCTGGAAATTCCGCTGAAACGCTCCTTCATGCCATGGCCAAGGCTGGATTCTTTCCCGTGGCTGATGCTATCGAGGGCCACCAGGTCTTGGCCTCGGCCGATCCGGGGCAGCCTCTCCTGATCTCTTATGAATCCTAGGGCTGCTCAAAGGTCAGGGTTGTCTGGGTACTGACGAAAGCCTGGCTGCTGCCACTAGCCGCAGAACCTAGACTGCACTGATTGATATCTTATCAATTGTGAATTGAACTTCAGGGCAATGTCATCGCCTGTTGAATCTTCATACCGGGGCATGGATTTTTATGGCTGACCTCGTTAGAGTCGAAGAGGGGGATGAGCATTCATCGGCCCAAGAAATGACTCATGTAACGCGCTTGGCTATGCCACAGCAGAAGTCGCCGGAGGAAGATTTACGTCGTTTACCAACGCCAACGCGAAGGAAAAACAATGTTTGAACACTTCACAACTCTCGAAGAAATTTATTGCTACAAACTTGCTTTGGCCCTGACCATGTTGCAGGGATCGATCGACGCGCTGGATACCCTCGAGGAGACCGCCATGCGCAGCGATCTCGAGGATCTCTTTCGGGATTCCGCCCACGCGACCCGACACCATCTTCAAAATCTGCAAGGGTGTTTTAGCCTGCCGGATCAAAACACCAACGATGCTCCCAGCGCGGCGGCCAAAGGTTTGAATAGGGAGACCAACGCCCTCATCGCCAAGACGGACAGCACACTTGTGGACGCTGTTCTTTTGGCGGGAGCTTTGGAGGCGGCGCATCACGAAGGCGCCGCCGAACTGGTCACGCGGGCGCATGAACAGATTCAGGCTGAAGTTATTCGCGAGCCTGAGCCCGTAATCCAGGTGCCGTCCTTCCTTCCAACGGGAAGCATCTAACGGCCTTGGCCCTCAAAGTAGCTCAACCCACGCACTAAGGAGAGGAATCATGCCAGAGAAAAAGAATCCCAGCATCAAGGATCCGGAAATGTATGAGGCACTGCGCGATGACGGAGCCTCTGCCCAGAAGGCAGCCAGAATATCCAATGCTGCGGCCAAGAACGGTCGGTCTACGGTGGGACGGAAGGGTGGAAAATCAAAAGATTATGAAGCCTGGACGGTGCCCGAACTCAGAGGCAAGGCCAAAGAAATCGGACTGACCGGTTACTCAAAAAAACGTAAGTCGGAACTTATCGAGGCATTGCGCAATTCTTAGTTCCCAACGAACTGCATACGTCCATGCGATGTTTATGAAAACAAAGCTCAGCCCTGAAATCCGGCGAGCCGCCGACAGCTAATTCATCCGTTAGGAGAATCACATGACTGAAAGCACCGACCAACCTGTTGAAATTTCCACCCGAATGCGCCCTGGGGAATGGACGCCGGAATCGTTGGACCAGCTGGTGGCTTCCTACCAGCAAAAGATTCGGGACATGGGTGCACCGCCCGAAGCAATTGAGACTTCCGTGGAGACCCCTGCGGATGGTTCAGCCCACGTAAACGTCAGTTGGCGCCATGAGGGGCAGCAGACGTTCCCCGATCTCGGCCAGACGTCAGTTGAGGAGGAGAATATTTCACGAGGTCACGGGGAGTCGATTCCCCGTGGTGAAGCAACCGAAGACTCAAAGGGCCTCGGCGCCGTATTCGGTGATGCCGAACGCTCAGCCGTTGACGAACCCCCGGCCGCGGGTTCCTAGGTACCAAGGAAAACCAGCTTGCGAAGGAGCAACTACGGTGGCATGGAAAGTAGACGATCATCCCAATCAGAATGATGGGTGTTTCAGATGACATCATCATCGGCAACGCCAGCTGATGGGCCCAACGACGCCCATCAACGCGGTCCTGGGGTATCCGACGGCACGGTGAAGGCACTCGGGAAACTCTCTGAAGCACTCGAAGTAGTTGAGCACGCCAGAGGACTTCTTTATGGTTTTCACCGGCTTACAGGAAAGGCCGATCTGGCGCTGGGTGAGGCTGTGCAATTGTTGCGAGCGGCGGGCCACGGAGTACTTGGTGATGACATTGAGCGTCAAATAGTGGGGCGTAACGTCATCGACGGTCGGTGGACATTCCAGATTGTTGAGGAATACGACGACGGGTATTACGCCGCATTCAAGGATGCCGAAAAACGAGCTAGAGATGAGCTGGACGGTGGCAAACGGCACGTGTATGAGGCGGAGATGAAAGAGGACCGCAGAACACATGGCCTGGAGCATCACGAGGCGCGACCGGATCTTGTCGACGGCGCCTAGGCGGCTCATCTGTCAGAGCATCTCAGTCACCGACGAGGTGGGCCAGTTGGTGGAATCGAGTGTCACCTAGCGGCGCCGAGGCTGGATCCATCAATGACATGCGGTGCCCTTGTTATTGGCACGGCACGGGCCTAGCCTGAAAACATACGGCAGCCACAGCTGCGAGAAATGGCTGGGCAGTTGGCTGCGTGACTTGCTATGGACGATAGGAAGGTGCCGCTATGGGACTCATTATTGGTTTGTTGGTCATCTGGCTTATTTTGTCGGTGCTGGGATTCGCCATCAAGGGCCTATTCTGGTTGGCAGTCATTGGCATAATCCTCTTTGTTGCTACGGCCGGGATCGGCTGGTTCCGGAGCAGAGGCTCCATCCGAAGCTGAGGTGAGCACCGTAACTGATGCAGAGAGTGCTGTGGGAAAAAACATGGCCCGCACCAAAAGGTGCGGGCCATCGCCGGGAGGTCTTAGGGAGTGGTGAAGCTGGAGCAGTCCACAACCTGGCCGCTGATGGTTACGGTGTCCGCACCGTCAGCGCAAGCCTGAACCTGTGCGGCGACGTCTGCAAAGTAGCTAATCGCCCAAATGCCAACGATGATGGATATGAGAAGGACCACGGCGCTGATGATGATGGCCACGAGGGCCAGAGTGTTCTTGTAACCGGCCTTCTTGGATTTTGACTTGGCAACGAGACCCAAGATCAAACCAACCAAGCTGAAACCGACAAACGGCAGGATGATGGCGATGATCGACATGGTCTTGCCCGGGTCGGCAGCCGGGGCGCCGTACTGACCGGGCTGCTGACCGTAGGCGGTCGGCGCCTGTGAAGCGTAAGGTGCGGACGGCTGCTGGCCGTACGGGTTTTCGGGTGTGTTGGAAGACATTGTTTTCCTCTCAAAGGAATATTTGCGCGTAAAAGTGATGATTTCCCATCTCATTTTTGCATGGATGATCCTTAGTCCACCGAATGTTGCGTGGTGAGTTGTGCCCATGGTGGAACTTAGTTATTGTGCCGGTGGTGCCTAGGAGGGGTAGTTTTAACATCATGAGTCTTGCCCAAGAGATCAACCGTGTTGTGGCCCCTTTCGAAGTGATCAGTGAGTTCAAACCTGCTGGCGATCAGCCGGCAGCTATTAAGGAACTTACCGAGCGCATCAATAATGGCGAGAAGGACGTGGTGCTTCTTGGCGCAACGGGAACGGGTAAGTCAGCCACCACGGCGTGGCTGATTGAGCAGGTGCAAAGGCCCACCCTGGTGCTGGTTCAGAACAAGACCCTTGCCGCCCAGCTCGCCAACGAGTTCCGGGAACTATTGCCCAATAACGCCGTCGAGTATTTCGTGTCCTACTACGATTACTACCAGCCCGAGGCTTACGTTCCTCAGTCGGACACCTTCATTGAAAAAGACTCCTCCGTCAATGAGGAAGTGGAGCGGCTTCGTCACTCAGCAACCAACGCCCTGTTGACCAGGCGCGACGTGATCGTGGTAGCCACGGTCTCGTGCATCTACGGCTTAGGCACGCCCGAAGAGTATGTTGCCGGAATGGTGACCTTGAAGCGCGGGGAGCAGATGAACCGCGATGACTTGTTGCGCAAGTTCGTCAGTATGCAGTACACTCGCAACGATATTGATTTCCACCGCGGTACCTTCCGCGTCCGTGGTGACACCGTTGAGATCATCCCCATGTACGAGGAACAAGCCATCAGGGTTGAGTTCTTTGGCGATGAGGTCGAAAATATCTACACGCTCCACCCACTAACGGGGGAGATCATCCGCGAAGAGAATGAGATGTACGTCTTCCCGGCATCGCACTATGTTGCCGGCCCAGATCGGATGTCCCGTGCCGTCAAACAAATTGAAGACGAACTTGCCACCCGAACCAAGGAACTTGAAAGCCAGAACAAGCTCCTCGAGGCTCAGCGACTGCGTATGCGCACCACCTATGACCTAGAGATGATGGAGCAGATGGGCTTTTGCAACGGCATCGAAAACTACTCCAGGCACATCGATGGTCGCGACAAGGGCAGCGCCCCACATTGCTTGCTGGACTACTTCCCTGACGATTTCCTGCTGGTCATTGACGAATCCCATGTGACAGTTCCACAGATTGGTGCCATGTATGAGGGCGATATGTCCCGCAAGCGCACCCTCGTGGACCACGGTTTCCGGCTTCCTTCAGCCATGGACAACCGTCCTCTTAAATGGGATGAGTTCTTGGAACGCATCGGTCAGACTGTGTACCTTTCCGCAACTCCAGGCAAATACGAGCTGGGCATGTCAGACGGCTACGTTCAGCAGATCATCCGCCCCACAGGCTTGATCGACCCCGAGATTATTGTCAAGCCCTCCCAAGACCAGATCAACGATCTCCTCGGCGAGATCCGGAAGCGCACGGCCAAGAATGAGCGTGTTCTGGTCACGACGCTAACCAAGCGCATGTCCGAGGACCTCACCGACTATCTGCTGGGAAATGGCATCAAGGTCCAGTACCTGCACTCCGATGTGGACACCCTGCGACGTGTTGAGTTGTTGCGCGAACTGCGTATGGGCGTCTTTGATGTGCTGGTGGGCATTAACCTGCTCCGTGAAGGACTCGACCTCCCCGAAGTTTCCTTGGTCAGCATTCTCGACGCCGACAAAGAAGGGTTCCTGCGGTCCTCGACGTCATTGATTCAGACCATTGGTCGTGCCGCTCGAAACGTTTCGGGTGAGGTGCACATGTATGCGGACCGGATCACGGCCTCCATGCAGTTCGCCATTGATGAAACCAATCGACGCCGGGAGATCCAGGTCAGTTACAACAAGAAGCACGGCATTGACCCCCAGCCGCTTCGCAAGAAGATTGCAGACATCACCGACCAGTTGGCTCGTGAAGACGCGGACACGGCCGCGCTGTTGGAGGAAGCGCGGCTCAAGCGTGAACCTGCTGGCAAGGCAGGTAAGAAGAAGGGCGCCGCCGGTGCCACCTCACGCCCGGCCAAGGAACTGGTGGAACTCATTGAAGAGCTTACGGCGCAAATGCACGGCGCCGCCGCAGACCTCCACTTCGAACTTGCAGCCCGGCTCCGCGACGAAGTGGGCGATCTGAAGAAGGAACTACGCCAGATGCGAGAAGCCGGCCACGACTAACAATCGAGCAAAGTGTGAGGGCCGAGGTTCTCGGAGCGGGGATGGATTTTGAAGGTCGCTCAGCGACCGACGAAATCTTACTGCCCGCGAGAGGACCTCAGCCCTCGCACATTACGCCCGAACCATGCCAAGGAGCCGGGCGAAGATACCTTCACCGTCGTCGGCAATGCCGTCGTGGTGGAAGTCGGCGGTTTCCCATACTTGGAGTCCCTTGACGGCTGCGGCCGTGGCCATGGAGATCTCGCGGTCCACGAAGATGTCATCGCTGTAGACGGCGGCGGCCACGGGCACGGTGTTTTTGGCCAACTGAGCAACGTCATACAGCGGGCCCCAGCCCTCGGTGCGAGCAGCCAGCACATCAGCCAGTCCCTTCAAAGGAACAAGGGCAGGATCCTGTTCGAAGTACCACGGGTAGATGGCTTCACCGGTGAGTAGCGGCTCCGGCGCATCCGGCAAGAAATCCGGGTTCAGCGCCAGCACGCGGGCGGCTGCCCAGTCGCTCGGGGAGTCCTGCACATAGATGGATTCGTGCATCAACGCGTAGAGCGGATTGGCCGCACGGCTCACATAGGCCGAAACGGTGCTTAAGAACGTGTCGGACAGGCGGACGCCGTCGAGCGTTGGCGTGAACGCATCCTCGAGGACAAAGTGCAAGGCATCGAAACGGGTATTACCGCCCAAAAAGCTGCCCAACATCTGCACGCGTTCGGGCGTGAGCCGCTCACCCGTAGGCAGCAGTTCTTCGACCTCGGACGTGTGCCGCATGATGTGCGTGAGCAGTTCGCGGTCCTCAGGGTACTTCGCAAAGTACTCGGCATTGCGGGTTCGCAGGCGGTCAAACGTAGCCTGATACACCTGGTCTGCGGGCCCGGTCAGCGGGCCCAGGCCGCCCGTGATGAGTGCCTCGCGGACACCCTCCGGTGCGAAGGATAGGTACGTCAGCGCGCAGAAGCCGCCATAGCTTTGGCCAAAGATGCTCCACGGCTCAGAGCCCAACGTGGCGCGGATGAGCTCGGCGTCGGCCACAATGTCGGTAGCCCGGAAATGAGACAGGTAGTCCGCCTGAGCAGCCACGTCCCCGGCGAGGGGCAGGGTTTGGCGAGTGGCCGGCGTCGAAAGTCCCGTGCCGCGCTGATCAAGCATCAGCACGCGGAAGTGTTTGGCGGCCTCGGCGAGCCAGCCGCTAAGCCCGGCGGGGCGGTTGCCGCGTCCGCCCGGGCCGCCCTGCAGGAACAGCAACCAGGGCAGCTCATCGGCGTCGACGCGGGCATCGCTCAGCGCGCGCGCAAATACCTCGATGGTGGGACCCTCTGGATGTGCATGATCCAGCGGGACGGTGAAGAAATGATCGCGCATGCGCACGCCGCGGGCGGTGTACGCCTCGGAGCTGGCCATCTCAGAAAGGACGGTGTAGGAATCGCTCATGACTGGGCCCCTGCGGTCTCGGTGGCAGCCGAAGCGCCGAATTTTGCCAGCGCCTCGCCATCCAAACGGAACACCGACCACCCATCCATCGGCGCCGCCCCGAACGACTTGTAGAAGTTGATGGATGGCTCATTCCAGTCCAGCACGCTCCACTCCATGCGGGCGTAGCCGCGCTCCACCGTGATCTGCGCCAGGTGCTGGAGCAGCATTTTGCCGTAGCCGCCCCCACGCGCCTCGGGCCGCACATACAGGTCCTCGAGATGGATCCCGTGCGTGCCCTCCCACGTCGAGTAGTTCAGGAACCACAGGGCAAACCCCACAATGGGTTCGCCGGCAGCGGGGGAGTCCACCACGTGCGCGAACACCTGCGGATTCTCGCCAAACAGGCTGGCATGGAGCGTCTCAGGCGTGTTTTTCACCGCGTCCGGCTCTTTTTCATAAATAGCCAGATCGTGGATCATGCCAAGGATTGCGGGGACATCGGCGGGCACGGCAGTGCGAAGCAAATTCATGCACTGAGCTTATCGCGCACCTCTACATTCGGCTGAATTCCTTGAAAAGTACGACGGCGGCACCCGCCTCATTCGATGCGTCAAGATCCACTGTGGCGTGCATAAACCAATCGTGGTTGCCTGCCGGGTCAACGATGGTTTGGCGCACGGTCCAGTTGTCATCCGACGGGGCGATGTGCAACAGCGCGGGGCCACGGGCGGCCGGGCCGGACTCAATGTATTCGTGTTCGTCCCAGTACTCATCCAGCGCATCGGCCCAGCGGTCCGCATCCCAGCCGTGTTCGCCGTCGAGCTTCCCCAGCGCCTCATAGTCATCATCGGCAGCGAGCTCCACGCGGCGGAACATCTCATTGCGGACCATGACCCTAAAGGCTCGGGCGTTGTCCGTCAGACGAGGCGGGGCAGGCGGCAGTGCGGTTTCCTCCAGCAGGCCAGCGCCATCGGTGGAGTCCCCGTTGGTCATCTTCTCCCACTCATCGAGCAGGCTGGAGTCTACCTGGCGGACCAGCTCGCCCAGCCAGGAAATGATGTCCTCGAGGTCTTCGCGGAGTGCATCCTGGGGGACGGTCTGGCGGAGGGCCTTGTAGGCGTCCGTCAGGTACCGCAGCACGATTCCCTCGGAGCGAGCCAGCTGGTAATACTGGACGTATTCACCGAAGTTCATGGCGCGCTCATACATATCGCGAATGATCGATTTCGGGGAAAGCTCAAAGTCACCCATCCACGGGGAGGCCTTGCGGTAGACCTCAAAGGCCTCGAATAGCAGCTCCGAGAGAGGCATAGGGTAGGTGACTTCGTCGAGGATGGCCATGCGCTCGTCGTACTCGATGCCCTCACTCTTCATGGCCGCAACCTTTTCGGTGCGCTCACGCTTGAGCTGGGCCGAGAGGATCTGGCGTGGCTTTTCCAACGTGGACTCAATGACGGAAATGACATCCAGGGCGTAGCTGGGCGATTCCTGATCCAGCAAGTCTAGGGCAGCCAGGGCGAAGGGGGAGAGCGGCTGGTTCAGCGCGAAGTTCATCTGCAGGTGCACGGTGAGGCGCACAGTGCGGCCATCATTCTCGAGCTCGTCCTCGGGGATGCGTTCTACAACGCCGGCGCCCAGGAGTTCGCGGTACATGCCGATGGCCTTGCGCATCAGCACGCGCTGCTTGGCCGGTGATTCGTGGTTCTCGGTCAGCAAGGCCTTCGCTGCTTGGAAGGGATCGCCGGGGCGTTCCAGCAAGTTCAGCAGCATGGCGTGCGTGATGGTGAAGCTGGAGGTCAGCGGTTCCGGCACGGATTCGGCCAGGCGCGTGAATGTGGGCTCACCCCAGCTGACAAAACCCTGCTGCGGCTTCTTCTTGACCACCTGGCGGAGCTTCTTCTGATCGTCGCCAAACTTGGCCACGGCCTTCGCCATGGCCTTGGTGTTCTCAATAACGTGCTCGGGTGCCTGCACAATGACGGTGCCAGCGGTGTCATAGCCTGCGCGGCCTGCTCGGCCAGCGATTTGTTGGAACTCACGCACCTGCAAAACGCGAGTGCGGACGCCGTCATACTTGCTCAAAGCAGTCAGCAACACGGTGCGGATGGGCACGTTGATGCCCACGCCGAGGGTGTCGGTGCCGCAGATGACCTTCATCAGGCCGGCCTGGGCCAGCTGCTCCACAAGGCGGCGGTACTTGGGCAGCATTCCGGCGTGGTGGACGCCAATGCCGTGGCGGACCAAACGGTTCAGAGTCTTGCCGAAACCTGCGGAGAAGCGGAAACCGGCAATGAGCTCGGCAATCTTGTCCTTCTCCTCACGCGTGCACACGTTAATGCTCATGAGGGTCTGGGCGCGGTCAATGGCCTCGGCCTGGCTAAAGTGCACCACATAGACCGGGACCTGTTTGGTGGCGAGCAGTTCCTCGAGGGATTCATGTACGCCGGTCTGCACGTAGTAGTAGTGCAGCGGGATGGGGCGCTCACCGGAAGAAACGGTGGTGGTCTCGCGGTTGGTCAGCTCGGTGAGCTCCTTCTCGAAACGGCTGACATCGCCCAGAGTGGCGCTCATGAGCAGGAATTGCGACTGCGGCAGTTCCAGCAAGGGCAACTGCCACGCCCAGCCACGCTGCGGATCGGAGTAGTAGTGGAACTCATCCATGATGACTACGCCAACGTCGGCATCTTCGCCCTCGCGCAATGCGATGTTTGCCAGAATCTCCGCGGTGCAGCAAATGATCGGTGCGTCCTGGTTTACGGAGGAATCGCCGGTGATCATGCCAACGTTCTCGGCACCGAAAATCTCGCACAGGGCGAAGAACTTCTCCGAGACCAGCGCCTTGATGGGGGCCGTGTAGTAGCTGGCTGCGCCGCGGGCCATGGCGTTGAAGTGCGCCGCGATGGCCACCATCGATTTGCCTGAACCTGTGGGGGTCGACAAAATCACGTTGTTGCCGCTCACCAGCTCCAGTGCGGCCTCTTCCTGAGCTGGGTACAGCTCCAGCCCCCGGTCTAAGGTCCACTCCAAAAACGCGTCCAATACGTCGTCGTCGGTGGAGGTCTGCGGATTCAGGGTGGCAAGCTGTTCAAGAAGATTCATGGTCATCCCAGCTTAGGCGGTCGCAGCTGCCACTGCGGAACCCCTGCCCGTGCGGAATGGCATGTGGCAGGATAACGCCATGACGGATCAACCATTTGTGTGGGAACCAGCTCAGTACCGTAAGTTCGGCGATTTCCGTGACAGGCCCTTCTTTGATCTCACCTCCCGCATTGGAGCAGTGGCGCCCGCGAGTGCAGTTGACCTTGGCTGTGGGCCGGGCAATCTGACGGCTACCTTGGCGCGGCGTTGGCCGCAGGCGTCAGTGGTGGGATTGGATAGTTCGGCAGCCATGGTGGAGAAGGCGCAGGGTTTGACTGTTCCGGGGCTGTCATTTGTGCAGGGCGATATTGCCGCATGGTCACCCTTGGCCGGTGCTTCCGCCCCCGGCGCTCCTCCTGATGTCATAGTCTCCAACGCTGCCCTGCAGTGGGTGCCGGGGCATCGCGAATTGATGTCTGGCTGGTTGGCGACCATGCACCCTGGTGCGTGGCTGGGAGTGCAGGTACCCGGAAACTTTGGAGGGCCGTCGCACGTTTTGATGCGAGAACTGGCTGAGAGTTCCCGGTGGCGAAAGCAACTTGGCCGGGTGCTGCAGCACGACGACGTGGTGGCCGAACCTGCCGTCTATCAGGAACTGTTCCTCAGTGGCGGGGCTAGGGTGGACGTGTGGGAGACCACCTATAACCAACTGTTACAGGGCGAAAATGCGGTTCTGGAGTGGGTTCGAGGGACGGCGTTGCGACCCATTTTGTCTGCGCTATCGGCCAGTGAGGCTGAGGAATTCGAAGGCGGGTATACAGCGCTGCTGGCCGCGGCCTATCCAGCAGGGGCACATGGCACGATCTATCCGTTCCGACGTATTTTCATGGTGGGAGAGAAACAATGACTGACCTTGAGCAATTTCCGCAGGACTGGCAGCGGGCGCTAGTGATCGTGGCGCATCCGGATGACCCCGAGTACGGGATGGGTGCGGCCGTGGCGCAATGGACGGCCGAGGGTAAAGAGGTCAGCTATGTGCTGGCCACCCGTGGTGAGGCCGGAATTGCTGGCATGGCGGCCGAGGAATCGGGTCCGCTGAGGTCCATGGAGCAGCAGAATGCGTGTGCTCGGGTGGGTGTCTCGGACTTGGTCTTTCTCGATCATCCGGACGGGAGGATTGAGGAAGGGTTGGCGTTACGTAGAGACTTCGCGCGGGAGATTCGCCGTGCACGGCCCGATCTGGTGCTGACCTTGAATCACCGGGATGAGTGGGGCCCGGGGCGATGGAACTCGGCCGATCACAGGGCTGTTGGCCGAGCCGTCCTTGACGCTGTGGGCGATGCGGACAACGATTGGATCTTTCCCGAACTCTTGGCGGAAGGCTTAGCGCGTCACAAGGTGCGTTGGGTGGCGATCAGTTCCCCGCAGCCTACCCACGCTCAAAAAGTGTCGGAAGCCAGTGTCGAGAAAGCCGTGGCTTCCTTGGCTGAACACGGTGAATACCTCCGCGCCCTTAGCGATGCGCCCGTGGAGGAGCAGGCCCGGGAGCAAACGCAGATGGTGACGGCGGGCGGCGTCGTAGCGTTTGAGCTTTACGGCTGAGTTCGGGCGGGCCAGCCGGCGGCGGCGTTAGGTGGCTGCACCAACCTCGGCGTCTTCGCGCTCAACTTCTGTGCGGGGCCTGGAACAACTTTGGGGCGGCGATGCCGTCAGCAAGATCGGCCAGAATGCGGCCGATGGCAGGCGTGAACTTGAAACCGTGACCGGAGAATCCCGCGCCGACCACAACGGGGCCGAACCGGTCAAGAATAAAGTCGCCTGATTCGGTAGAGGTGTAAGTGCAGCTGATGGGGTCGAATCGTTCGGCATCCAAACCGGGGAACCACTCCCGCACATAGCGTAGGAGAGCATCCATTTGGCGCGTCTCGGCGGTGAAGTCCCGGGCGTCCGGATCAACCACGGGACCCACGCCGTGCCAACCGACCTTGATACCTTCGCCCGGAGTTAGCATCCCGTAAATAGGGCTGTACCAAAAGTCATCTTCCGGGACTCCGGGCTCGGGGTTGTGGTTGAAACTGGGCCATTCGAGCCCGTCGCTGACAGTCTGGAAATGCGCTGGTTGCTCCTGCGTCACCACAAGCCGCGGGAGTTGGACTATTCCGCCGATTAACTTTTGGGTCCATGCGCCAGCGGTCACAATGACGCGGGTGGTTCGGTATTCAGCGCTGTCGGTAGACACCGCTACGAGGTCGTCGCCGAGCACTGCGAGATTCCGCACGGTGGTTTTGTACAGGAACTGCGCTTCTCGGTTTTGAGCGGCAGATTTCAGGGCGGTGAGAGCATTCGCTGCCCGGATCCTGCCAGCCTCCGGTACGTAGAGGACTCTGCTACGAAAGCGCATGCCTGCCCAACGCTCCATGGCCGCTTGCGGTGACAGGAATGAGCTGCTGATGCCAGCTTCCTGCTGTGCTTGCCGGGTGTTTTCTAGTGCTACTTCATGGCCATGGTTGACAAGTCCCACCAGGTCCAGTAGCTGCACGCCGGTTTCTTCAGCGAGCTCATCCCACAGCAGGCGCGCTTCGCTGACCAGCCGAAGATACTCCGGCTGCTGGTAAGCAGTGTTGAAGTTGCGGGTGGTCCCATGGGAAGCCCCGAGGCTGTGCCCCTCCGGGAACTGCTCCAACACGGCGACGGATTTTCCGCTGCGGGCAACGGCCAATGCTGCTGCTGAGCCCATGGCGCCAGCACCAATAACAACCACGTCAGTCTTAATACTCATGATCTCTACTGTGAACTCTTCGGGAATTCTGTTAAGGCTGCGGCCAACATTAGGGCCGGAGCTACTTGACTACTGAGGTTTCGCTCAGGGAGTGCCAGGTGCGATCGTGGTAGACCAGCGGACGTGCCTGTTCTGCTGTGCGGCCGGATTCACCAGGCAGGTTCACCTGCAGAATCTGTACGGCCACAACCGTGGAATCGCCGGCGTCCATCTGGTTGACAATCCGTCCACGCATCCACGCATTAGCCGAGGGTAGTACAGGTTCCCCGGTGATCAGGCGCGACCAAATCGAGGTGTCAGCGAAGCGGTCGATGCCGCTCGTTGCAAAATTCTTGGCCAGAGAGATCTGATCCGCACCCAATAGGTGAATGACTACCGTCTCGGCCTGCTTGACCGTGGGCGTCGAGGACGACGCTGAGGATAAGGAAAAGACCACAAGCGGCGGGTTGGCTGAAACCGAGATGACTGAGGTTGCCGTCAGCCCAACAGGCCCCTCGCCGATGTCCGCCGTAATTACGGCAACGCCTGCGGGATGGTTCCGGAACGCAGCTTTGAAATCGTCGGCGCTGAGCATTTCAGGGAAACCGGGATGGGTGACCTGTTTGGGCTCGGCGAAAACGGTTGACTGCGACATGGACTCTCCTTTAGTGCGGCCAAAGTCGGCGTGGACTGCGGCTGCTGTCATAAGTGAAAAAGTATCACTGTCGTGAACTATTGGACGATTCGTCAAGGACAAATGTTTCCCAATACTTCATAAGTTCCACATAGTGACCCTTTATGACATGAAAATTTGGCATGTAACGCATTTGTGGGGTCTAGTTATGAAGAAATATTTCTTGCGGCCAAGAGATCTGGGCCAAGGATGCCGCACTATGCGCCTGTACACGGCGGCCTTGATGGAGGTTTGATGAGTACCACTAGTTTTGCCCCCACCACCGTGACCTCGCGTACGGCCGAAGAAGCCGGCAGGGTGGACTTCTGGGTTGAGCAAGCCAAGCGGCTTGATTGGGCCGAGCCTTGGCACACCGACCACAGTTTTGAGCCCGCCATGAACGCTATGAGCGGGGAGCTGCAGGTTCCGCGCATCGAGTGGTTTTCCGGTGGCAAACTCAACGCAGCCGTCAACTGCGTGGACAGGCACGTGGATGCTGGCAACGGCAACAAAGTGGCGCTATTTTGCGAGGGTGAACCGGGGGACCGGCGGGCCATTACGTACAAGGAGCTCCAAGATCAGGTATGCCAGGCAGCTAATGTGCTGGAGGCCCTCGGCATTGGCAAGGGTGACCGCGTAGTCATCTACCTTCCCGTCATCGCCGAAACTGTCATCATCACCTTGGCCGTGGCGCGAATCGGCGCCGTTCACTCGCTCGTCTTTGGTGGCTTCTCCGCCGAAGCACTGCAGTTCCGTGTTGAAGACACCGGAGCCAAGCTGCTCGTCACTACCGACGGTCAGTTCCGTCGAGGCAAGGCTGTTCCCGTCAAAGCCAACGCGGATGCCGCAGTGGCCGGGGAGAACTCGATCGAACACGTCCTGGTGGTTCGCCGCACAGGGTCCGAGATTGAGTGGACCGAAGGCAGAGACATTTGGTGGCATGACGCAGTTGGACAAGCCAGCACGGAACACACGGCCGAATACTTTGACGCCGAAACACCGCTGTTCATCATGTACACCTCCGGCACCACGGGCCAGCCCAAGGGCTTGGTTCATACCACCGGCGGCTACCTGGCCCAGGCCGCGTACAGCCACGAACTGCTCTTCAGCAACCCTGATCCTGCCTTGCGTGAAGCGGATGTGCACTGGTGCACCGCAGATCTTGCCTGGGTCACGGCACACACCTACGAAATTTACGGCCCGCTCGCCAATGGCGTCACACAGGTCATTTTCGAAGGCACCCCGAATACCCCGCACCCGGGCCGCCACTTTGACATCATCGAACGCTACGGTGTCACCAGCTACTACACCGCACCCACGCTGGTCCGTTCGCTCATGGGCTGGTTCCCCGACGGCGTCCCGGCCCACCACGATCTCTCTTCCCTGCGCCTGCTCGGAACCGTCGGTGAAGCCGTCAATCCGCAGGCCTGGAACTGGCTCCGCGATGAACTTGGCGGCGGCACTCTGCCCATGGTGGACACCTGGTGGCAGTCCGAAACTGGCGCCACGATCCTTTCGCCGCGTCCTGGTGATACCGAGTTCAAGCCAGGCTGCGCCTCCCGTGCCATGCCGGGTGTGAGCGTACGTATTGTGGACGACGCCGGAACTGACGTTGAGCGCGATGTCCAAGGTCTGATTGTGGTTGACGGAATTGGCCCGGCCATGGCCCGGACCGTGTGGGGAAACCCGCAGCGCTACCTGGATTCCTACTGGCGCAAGTTCGCCAAGCAGGGCTACTTCCTGGCAGGCGATGGCGCCCGGTATGACGCCGACGGTCATATCTGGATCCTTGGCCGCATCGATGACGTCATCAACATCTCCGGGCACAGACTCTCCACGATCGAAATTGAATCGGCACTGGTCACCCACCCCAACGTCATCGAGGCCGGTGTCACCCCGGTGGCTGATGCGCTGACCGGCCACGCGGTGGTGGCTTTCGTCGTCCTAGCAGACAGCGAAATGCACTCCGCCGCGGAAGTCCAGGACCAGCTGCGTGCCCACGTGGCACACAAGATTGGGCCCATCGCCAAGCCAAGCGCCGTCGTCGTTGTTCCCGATGTTCCTAAGACTCGTTCAGGAAAAATCATGCGACGGTTGCTAACCCAAATGTTTGAGGGGTCGCCTCTGGGCGATACCACCTCGCTGCAAAACGAAGAATCAATGGCCGGAATTATTGCGTCCGTTACCCAGTACAAAAAGAAGGATCACTCATGAGCATTGCACCAGTTAACATTGCAGACCTCGCCACCCCGCTCAAATTTGCCTATTGGGTCCCCAACGTTTCCGGTGGCCTCGTGGTGAGCACCATCGAACAGCGCACGGATTGGAGCTTCGAGTACAACAAGAAGCTGGCCCAAATCGCCGAGAATAGCGGCTTCGAATATGCTCTGACGCAGACCCGTTACGCGGCCTCCTACGGCGCCGATCAGCAGCACGAGGCCACGAGCTTCTCGCTCGCTTTGCTCGGTGCGACGGAGCGCCTGAAGGTCATCGCCGCCGTCCATCCGGGCATGTGGCACCCCGGTGTGTTGGCCAAGTTCATCATCACCGCCGATCACCTCTCCAACGGTCGCGCTGCCGTGAACATTGTCTCCGGCTGGCTCAAGGACGAGTTCGTGAACTTTGGTCTCGATTGGCTGGAGCACGACGAACGTTACGTCCGCACCGAAGAGTTCATCCGAGTGCTGCGTGGACTCTGGACGGAGAGGGAATACTCCCAGGCCGGCAAGTACTACAACATCAATAACTTCACGCTCAACCCGGCACCTGTTGACGTGCCCGGCCGCCCCCACCCGGAGATCTTCTTCGGCGGCAACTCCACCGCCGCCCAGGCCGCGGCTGGCCGCACTGCTGACTGGTACTTCTCCAACGGCCGCACCCTGGAGGGCTACAGCGAAAACGTGAACGGCGTTTTGGCCGCAGCTGCGCAGGCGGGACGTAAGCCGCGCTTTGGCCTCAACGGCTTCGTCATTGCCCGCGACACCGAGAAGGAAGCCCGCGAGACCCTGCGCGAGATCGTCGCCAAGGCGCACCGCCCCGCCGTCGAAGGTTTCGCGGCCGCTGTGAAGGAGGCCGGCGCCTCCACCAAGGACGGCAAGGGCATGTGGGCAGATTCCTCCTACGAGGATCTGATCCAGTACAACGACGGTTTCAAGACCGAACTGATCGGCACCCCCGAGCAGATCGCCACCCGCATCGTGGAATACAAGAAGCGCGGCGTGAACTTGATGCTGACTGCCTACCTGCACTTCCAGGAAGAAACGGCAGCGTTCGGCCGGGACGTCATGCCCATTGTGCGCGAACTGGAAGCCGATCTGGCCCGCAAGCACGGCACCGAGCTGGACACCTCCCTGCTGCCCATCACCAACTTTGACAAGGTGAGCGTCTAATGACCGAGCATTCCTTCGGCTTCCGCACCCGCGCCCTGCACGCCGGCGGCACGCCCGATTCTGAGCACGGCGCCCGTGCGGTGCCCATCTACCAGACCACCTCGTTCGTGTTCAAGGACACCGACGACGCCGCCAACCTCTTTGCGCTGCAAAAGTACGGCAACATTTACTCACGTATTGGTAACCCCACCGTGGCAGCCTTTGAGGAGCGCCTTGCTTCTCTGGAAGGTGGCATCGGTGCTGTTGCGACGTCGTCGGGCATGGCAGCGGAATTTGTCACCTTTGCGGCGCTGGCAGGGGCGGGGGATCACATTGTGGCCTCCTCAAAGCTCTATGGCGGAACCATCACCCAGCTCGATGTGACGTTGCGCCGCTTCGGAGTGGACACCACCTTCATCGATTCCAATGATCCGGCCGATTTTGCTGCCGCGATCAAGGAAAACACGAAGGCTGTGTACACGGAGATCGTCGCCAACCCCTCCGGTGACATTGCCGATCTGCAGGGACTGGCTGCGGTGGCTCACGCGGCCGGGGTACCGCTGGTGGTTGATGCCACCTTGAGCACCCCGTACCTGATCCG
The DNA here is from genome assembly GCF_040686795.1 of Specibacter sp. NPDC078709. NCBI lineage: Bacteria > Bacillati > Actinomycetota > Actinomycetes > Micrococcales > Micrococcaceae > Specibacter > Specibacter sp. NPDC078709. Next base: position 58,947 of record NZ_JBFBLU010000003.1, on the reverse strand, counting down.
GCCCATTGAATTCGGCGCCGACATCGTGATCCACTCGGCCACCAAGTTCCTGGGCGGACACGGCACCACCTTGGGCGGCGTTGTGGTCGAGTCCGGTCGTTTCAACTGGGGCAACGGCAAGTTCCCTTCCATGACCGAGCCCGTAGCCTCCTACGGCAACGTGTCTTGGTGGGGCAACTTTGGCGAGTACGGCTTCTTGACGAAGCTGCGCTCCGAGCAGTTGCGCGACATTGGTCCGGCGCTCTCGGCACAGTCAGCCTTCCAATTGCTGCAGGGAGTGGAGACGCTGCCGCAGCGCATGGATGAGCACCTGCGCAACGCTGCCGCTGTGGCAGCCTGGCTTGAAGCCGATGAGCGGGTCTCTTGGGTTCAGTTCGCCGGACTGCCCAGTCACCCGCACTTTGAGCGTGGACAGCATTACCTGCCCAAGGGTGTTGGCTCCGTGTTCGCTTTCGGTGTGCGCGGAGGACGTGCCGCCGGGAAGAAGTTCATCGACTCCCTCCAGCTGGCCAGCCACTTGGCCAACATTGGTGACTCACGCACCTTGGTGTTGCACCCGGGTTCCACCACTCACCAGCAGCTCACGGCAGATCAGCTTGAGGCAGCCGGAGTCCCCGAGGACTTGATCCGCATTTCCGTTGGTCTGGAAGATCTCGCAGATATCCTGTGGGACCTTGATCAGGCGCTGTCCATAGCGCAGGAGTTCATTGCCAGTCGTGCTGCTGCCACAGATGCCGCTGCTGCCACTGACGAAGCCGCGGCGTCCTGCACGATCGGAGCAAACGCATGAGCACCACGAGTACTCCCGAACGTTCATGGGTTGGCCCCTCAGCTCCCGAACGCCTGGCCATTCTGCGCAAGACTCGGTCGATCGCCATTGTGGGAGCCTCGGATAAGCCGTCACGGGCCAGCTACTTCGTGGCGACGTATCTGCTCTCTTCCAGCAGCTACCGCGTCTACTTCGTGAACCCGGTAGCTACGGAAATCCTGGGCCAGCCGGTGTACAAGTCATTGGCTGATCTGCCGGAAGTCCCGGACATGGTGGATGTATTCCGCCGCCATGATGATCTGCCCACCGTTCTGGATGAAGCCATTGCCGTTGGGGCAAAGAGCCTGTGGCTTCAGTTGGGCTCCTGGCATGAGGAAGTTGCGGCCAAGGCTGAGGCTGCTGGAATGGAAGTGGTCATGGACCGCTGCGTGAAGATTGAACACGCCCGCTTCCACGGTGGTTTGCACCTGGCAGGATTCGACACCGGCGTGATTTCCTCGAAGCGGCAGGTCGTCGCCTAAGGTATTACGCCCTTTCGGTGTCCGGCTGCCGGGCTACCGATCAGTGGAATGTTGGCGCGAAAAAGGACGGCGCTTGCGGGATGGGATGGTCTTATAGGGCCGTCCGATCCCGCGAGCGCCGTCCCTTTTGCGTCTGGAGCCTCCCTAGCCGGTCCAGTTCGGGAGAAACAGCCCCGATCCACTTTCGAGTGTGCACCTCCTGTACGTTTTCGGGCCGGAAGGGGTCAGAAGTGTACGGCAACAGCACCCACAGGCCGGTAGCGGCGCCACATTGCGGGCAACGAAGCCCGGTAGTGCGTCGAGTTAGACCGATCCCCGCACCACGGACCATCGAACAGTCACATAATGCCGCTTAGATCACCTCAAAGCGGCGTGATGTGACGGCTCGATGGGTGGCGAGCGCCCAAAACTGTCCGGCGAGCGTTCTGGCACCCGCTGGCACTCGCTTGCGCCCGTGCCCGGGCACCCCGCCCACAAGACGCCCCAGGCCACGGCAAACTCACGGGATAGATGACTGACATTCGCAAGCCGCTAGGAGTAGCTTGATAGCTGGACCAAGAACACGCTCGCCGAGACCATCATCAGGAGGATAGGTGCTGTTTCAACTGATTGCCCGCAATCTGGCGCCGCATAAGGCGTCATTGATCGCGATTGTGGTGCTGCAATTCCTCTCTACCCTCGCCACCTTGTATTTGCCCACCCTCAATGCCGACATCATTGACGACGGTGTGGTCAAGGGTCAGATCGACGTCATCTTGAATCTGGGTCTGTGGATGCTGCTCATTACTGCGGGTCAGGTGATGTGTGCCATCGCGGCCACGTATCTGAGCGCCAGGCTTGCCATGGGCGTAGGACGGCAAATCCGCCGCGACCTTTTTGACAAAGTGGAGACGTTTTCCTCCCAAGAGGTGGGCATCATTGGCGCACCGTCCCTGATCACCCGCACCACCAATGACGTCCAGCAGGTGCAGATGCTGACACTGATGTCCTTCACCATGATGGTCATGGCACCCATCATGTGCATTGGCGGGATTGTGCTGGCCATGGCCCAGGATGTTCCCCTCTCGGGCCTGTTACTGGTGATCCTGCCTGTGCTGCTCATCGCCATCGGCTTGATCGTTCGCGTGCTGGTCCCCACCTTCCGTAAAGTCCAGCGCCAACTCGATGACATCAACGGGGTGCTGCGCGAACAGATCACCGGTATCAGCGTCATCCGCGCGTTTGGCCGCCGCGACTACGAAGCGGAAAGATTCGCCACGGCCAACGGCGCACTCACCGCCTCCCAGTTACGGGCAGGGCGGCTGATGTCGCTCATGTTCCCCACCATCTTCTTCGTGGTCAACGTAACCAGTGTGGGTGTGCTGTGGTTTGGCGGGCAACGCATTGACGCTGGTGACATGCAGATTGGCGCCCTCACCGCATTCCTGAGTTACATCATGCAAATCCTCATGTCCGTCATGATGGCCATGTTCATGTTCATGATGATCCCGCGCGCGGCCGTCAGCGCAGAACGCATCACCGAAGTCCTGAACACCGAAGCCAGCGTGGTCGATGGCCCCGACGCCGTGCATGTCACCCGCCTCGATGGCCGCCTCAACGTCACGAACGCCACCTTCACCTACCCCGGAGCCCAGGCCCCAGTCCTCTCCGGAGTCAGCTTCACCGCCTCCCCGGGAAGCACGACGGCGATCATTGGCTCCACCGGTAGCGGCAAGTCCACATTGGTGAACCTCATACCAAGACTCTTGGATGCCACCGAGGGTGGCATCCAGTTGGGCGGACACAACATCAAGGACGTGACCTTGCAAGCGCTGCGCAGCTCTATTGGGCTCGTACCGCAGAAGGCTTACTTGTTCACGGGTACGGTAGCGAGCAATATTCGCATGGGAAACCCAGACGCTACGGATGATCAACTGTGGCAAGCATTGGAGACAGCACAGGCTGCGAACTTTGTCCGGGACATGCCTGAAGGCTTAGAGGCCCCTATAGAGCAGGGAGGCTCCAACGTCTCCGGTGGACAGCGCCAACGGCTCTGTATTGCCCGAGCCATTGCCGCCGGACCCTCTGTGTACCTTTTTGATGACAGCTTCTCGGCTCTGGACTATGCAACGGATGCCAAACTCCGGGCAGCACTGAAACTGGTCACCCGCGACGCGGCAGTTCTGGTTGTAGCCCAACGGGTAGGCACCATCAGGGACGCAGATAACATCCTGGTCCTAGACGAAGGGGTGTTAGTAGGCCAAGGCACCCATGAGCAGTTGCTCGACAGCTGCCCCACGTATCAGGAAATCGTCAACTCGCAGCTAGGAGCAGACGATGACTTAGAGGCTCCGGCCATGGACAGCACCAGCAGCACGGAAACCAACCCCACCACCACCCGTGACGGAGGCCTCTCATGAGCATGATGCGCGGCGGCCGCGGCGGCGGTCCACCCCAAAAGGCCATGGCCTTTGGTCCCAGTCTGAAACGAATCCTGGGTCTTATGGCCCCGGACAAGATCCGCATCACTCTCGTGGTGATCATGGCAGCTATCTCGGTTGGCCTGTCCGTAGTAGCGCCCAAGATCCTCGGCAACGCCACCGACATCATCTTCGACGGCGTGGTGGGCAAGATGCTCGGCCAGTTCCCGGCCGGTACCACCAAAGCCCAAGCCGTGGCCGAGCTGCACGCCAAGGGGCAGGGCCAGCTGGCGGACATGCTCAACGCCATGAACGTGGTGCCCGGCCAAGGCATGGATCTAGGCGCCCTGGGCCAGGTGCTCATGATTGTCTTGAGCCTGTACATAGCTGCCTTCTTCTTCAACTGGGGTCAGGGCTTTGTCACCACGGGCATAGTCCAGCGAGCCATGTACAGACTGCGCCGCGACATTGAGGCAAAGCTGGACCGCCTGCCCATGGCGCACTTCCAACAGGAATCCCGCGGCGATGTTCTCTCACGCGTCACCAATGACATTGACAACTTCTCCCAAACCCTGAACCAGACACTCACACAGATCCTCATCGCCGTCCTGACGGTATGCGGCGTGCTCGGAATGATGTTCTCCATCTCGCCCCTACTGGCAGGCATCTCGCTCGTGACGGTACCCATCATCGCCGTCATCACCATCATGATCGCCAAGCGCTCGCAGGTGCAGTTCGCAGCTCAGTGGAAGAGCACCGGAGACCTCAACGGCCATGTGGAGGAAATGTTCACGGGCCATGAGATCGTCAAGGCCTTTGGGCAGCAGAAGCAAGCTATTGAGAAGTTCCGGGTTTCGAACGATTCCCTCTATGAATCAAGTGCCAAGGCTCAGTTCATTTCAGGCATCATCATGCCCAGTACCAACTTCATCTCCAACCTCAACTACGTGGTGGTGGCGGTGCTCGGCGGTATTCAGGTGGCCCAGGGTGTTCTAACGATTGGTAGCGTCCAGGCGTTCATCCAGTACTCGCGCCAATTCAGCCAGCCCATGGCTCAGATTGCCAGCATGATCAACTTGCTCCAATCAGGTGTCGCCTCTGCCGAACGAGTCTTTGAACTGCTCGATGCCACAGAACAGACGCCCGATCACATCCCGGCCGCAAGGCTCGCTCAGCCGAAGGGCCGCGTGGGGTTCGACCACGTGAACTTCGGCTACACGCCGGGGGAGCCGCTCATCAAGGACCTTTCCCTCGTGGCCGAGCCGGGGGAGACCGTGGCTATTGTGGGCCCCACCGGTGCTGGCAAGACCACCTTGGTCAACCTCCTCATGCGCTTCTATGAGATTAATTCCGGGACGATCACGGTGGATGGCGTCAACACCGCCCACCTCAGCCGCGATGACCTCCGCAGCCAGTTCGGCATGGTGCTTCAGGATGCGTGGCTTTTTGGCGGCACGATCAGGGAGAACCTGGCTTACGGCAAGCTGGGCGCCACCGAGGAGGAGATTGTCGAAGCCGCCGTGGCCACACATGTGGATCACTTTGTCCGTTCGCTCCCGGATGGTTATGACACCGTCCTTACGGACGACGGCGGCGGGCTGAGTGAGGGGCAGCGTCAGCTCATGACGATTGCCAGGGCCTGGATCGCCAACCCGGGCATTCTGATCTTGGATGAGGCAACCAGCAGTGTGGATACCCGCACCGAGGTGATGATCCGCCAGGCCATGAATAAGCTCCGAGCGAACCGGACCAGCTTTGTTATTGCTCACAGACTCTCCACTATTCGCGATGCTGACCTCATACTGGTGATGGACAGTGGTCGCATTATTGAACAGGGCAGTCATGACGTGCTGCTCGCTCACAGAGGTTTCTATTACCATCTCTATATGAGCCAATTTGGCGATCCAATGGTGGAAGAGGTGAGCCAGGCATGAACTCCATGGATGTATTGATGCGCCGGTGGCGATTGGACTTGGAATCGACGGTGCCCCCGTTTGAACAGGTCCGGCTGCGGATTCTGGATTTGGCTTCTTCGGGCGAACTGGCCGTGGGCACCAAACTGCCCTCGGTTCGTGCCCTAGCCACAGATTTAGGGGTCGCGGCCAACACTGTAGCCCGGGCCTACCGGGAATTGGAGCAGGCAGGCATTGTGATCACGGCCGGACGCAGCGGCACAGCGATTGCCTCCGGCGGGGACAAAATTGCCGCCCAGGTGGCCGAGGCCGCGGACTCCTATGCCGCCGTCGTGCGTGAATTGGGGATGCCACGGGCTCAGGCCCTGCGCATAGTCTCCGCCGCTCTGGAACGCACCAGCGGCTAATGTGGGCAGCTGATTCCAGTGCCTTGGAAAGCACTCATTCAAGCCTTCATTCGAACGAACTTTCGATTATACTGATGTAGAAACACCCTTGCGTGGCGGACACTCGCCACGTGGAGCGGCTTTGCCGCGGACTGCTATGCGAAGGAAATAATGGCCCAGCCAGCAACACCTGTGAATGACACCCGCCCGGATCTGTCGCGCCTGATTGTCAAGGGTGCCCGGGAAAATAATCTGCGCAACGTTGACCTTGACCTGCCCCGCGACTCCATGATCGTCTTCACAGGACTATCCGGCTCAGGCAAGTCCTCCCTCGCCTTCGACACCATTTTTGCCGAAGGTCAGCGCCGCTACGTGGAATCTCTCTCCGCCTATGCCCGGCAGTTCCTGGGGCAAGTGGATAAGCCGGATGTTGACTTCATTGAGGGCCTGTCCCCGGCTGTCTCCATCGATCAAAAGTCGACGTCGAAGAACCCGCGTTCCACGGTGGGCACCATCACCGAGATTTACGATTACATGCGTCTGCTCTGGGCTCGTGTGGGTACGGCGCATTGCCCCGTCTGTGGTGAGCCCATCGCCAAGCAGACGCCACAGCAAATTGTGGACCAGCTGCTGGAAATGCCTGAAGGCACCCGTTTCCAGGTCCTGGCTCCCGTGGTGCGTGACCGCAAGGGTGAGTTCGTTGAGTTGTTCAAGGAGCTCACGGCCAAGGGCTACTCCCGTGCCAAGGTGGATGGTGAGCAAGTTCAGCTCAGTGATCCGCCCAAGCTGAAAAAGACGTTTAAACACACCATCGAGGTGGTGGTGGACAGGTTGGTGGTCAAGGACGGCATCCAACAGCGTCTCACCGACTCCGTGGAAACCGCGCTGGGCCTGGCCGATGGCCGCGTGCTGGCAGAACTCGTGGACCTTGAGCCCGGCGATGATGGGCGCATCCGTTCCTTCTCCGAGAACTTGGCCTGCCCCAACGAACACCCACTCGCCATTGATGAGATTGAGCCGCGCTCGTTCTCCTTCAACAACCCCTTCGGCGCCTGCAGTGCGTGTAGCGGTATTGGTACCAAGCTGGAAGTGGATGAGGAGCTGGTAGTTCCCAACCCGTTCCTGTCGCTGCGTGAAGGCGCCATTGCGCCATGGTCGCTGGGCACCGCCACCACCGAATACTGGAACCGGCTGCTTGAGGGTCTGGCCACGGAGCTGGACTTCAAGATGGACACCCCGTGGAATAAGTTGGACACGGATTCGCGCACCGCTGTCCTGTACGGCAAGGATCACAAGGTGGTGGTGCAGTACAAGAACCGCTTTGGCCGCGAACGTAAATACAGCACCGGTTTTGAAGGTGCCATCCAGTACATTCATCGCAAGCATGGCGAGACGGAATCCGATACCGCCCGTGACCGCTACGAAGAGTACATGCGACAGATTCCGTGCCCTGCCTGTGGTGGTGCACGGCTGAACCCGGCCTCCCTCTCGGTGCTAATCAACGGTAAGTCCATTGCCGAGGTCTGCGCCCTGTCCATGCGCGACTGCTTTGACTTCCTCTCCAATCTGGTGCTGACGGGCCGCGAAGCACAGATTGCCAGCCAAGTGCTGAAGGAAATCCAGGCGCGCCTGAAGTTCCTGCTCGATGTTGGCTTGGAATACCTGAACCTGGAACGCGCCTCAGCCACCCTCTCCGGCGGCGAGGCACAGCGCATCCGTCTGGCCACCCAGATCGGCTCCGGCCTGGTGGGCGTGCTGTACGTCCTCGATGAGCCCTCCATTGGTTTGCACCAGCGCGATAACCGCCGCCTCATTGGCACCCTGACCCGCCTGCGGGACCTCGGCAACACACTCATTGTGGTGGAACATGACGAGGACACCATCAAGGAAGCCGACTGGATCGTTGACATTGGCCCCGGTGCCGGTGAGCACGGTGGCGAAGTAGTGCACTCCGGTTCCTTGCCGGAGCTTTTGGCGAACACCAGCTCCCTGACCGGCGATTACCTGTCCGGGCGCAAGTCCATCGCACTGCCAGCCAAACGCCGCAAGTATGACAAAGCACGCGAACTGGCCGTGGTTGGTGCGCGCGAAAACAACTTGCTCAACATCGACGTGAAGTTCCCCTTGGGCGTGCTGACCGCCGTCACCGGCGTCAGTGGTTCCGGTAAGTCAACGCTGGTCAACGAGATCCTGTACAAGGTGTTGGCCAACAAGCTCAACGGCGCCAAGCAGGTTGCCGGGCGCCACCTGCGCATCGACGGTCTGGAACATCTGGACAAGGTGGTGCACGTCGACCAGAGCCCCATCGGCCGCACCCCGCGCTCCAACCCGGCCACCTACACCGGCGTTTTTGACAACATTCGCAAGCTCTTCGCCGAGACCAACGAATCCAAGATGCGCGGCTACCAGCCGGGCCGCTTCTCCTTCAACGTCAAGGGCGGACGCTGCGAAGCTTGCACCGGTGACGGCACGCTGAAGATCGAAATGAACTTCCTGCCAGACGTCTACGTGCCCTGCGAGGTCTGCCACGGTGCCCGCTACAACCGCGAAACCCTCGAGGTGCACTACAAGGGCAAGTCCATTGCCGACGTCCTGAACATGCCCATCGAAGAAGGCGCCGATTTCTTCGCCGCCTTCACCCCCATTGCCCGGCACCTGCGCACGCTGGTCGACGTCGGACTTGGTTACGTGCGCTTGGGGCAAGCCTCCACCACGCTCTCCGGCGGCGAGGCGCAGCGCGTCAAGCTCGCTGCAGAACTGCAGAAGCGCTCCAATGGCCGCAGCATCTATGTGCTCGATGAACCCACCACGGGCCTGCACTTCGAGGACATTCGCAAACTGCTGCTGGTGCTGCAGGGGCTCGTTGACAAGGGCAATACGGTCATTGTCATTGAGCACAACCTCGATGTCATCAAGAGTGCTGACTGGATCGTGGATCTGGGGCCCGACGGCGGTACTGGCGGTGGCCGCGTGGTGGCGACCGGTACCCCGGAAAAGCTCGCCAAGAGCAAGGAGAGCCATACGGCAACGTTCCTGCGCGAGGTTCTCTAGTCTCCACGCCCTCCCAAAGCTCGTACCTCGCTTCGGGACCCTAGGCAGCGTGGGCCCACCCACGCTGCCTAGGGACCTCCGTTGTGGCGAGTCATGTATGCCACTTGGTGCATGGATGGGCATGGTCGGGGCTGGCTCGTGAGAAACTGGTGGACGTGACTACAGTGATTCCTGCCATGACCGCGGGCAAAAAACGTGACAACCTGCCTTGGGTGGTTCTTTTCGACCTCGACGGGACGCTCGTTGACCCAGCCGGTGGCATCACCGGCGGCGTGGAATACGCACTGCGCGTCAAGGGCCTGCCAGTGCCGGAAGCAAGCGAGCTTAACAAGATGATCGGCCCCAAATTGGCCGACGCACTGGTCAACATCGCCGGAGTTCCCGAGGCTCAGGTAGATGGCGTCATCGCAGCGTACCGAGGCTGGTACGGCGAACAGGGCATGGCAATGTCTGAGGTCTATCCTGGCGTCCGTGAGTTGTTGACGGAGCTGAAGGACAGTGGCGTTTACCTCGCCGTTGCAACGCAAAAGCCCGAGCCACTGGCCAAGAAGCTGCTGGCGCACCACGGCATCGATACCTTGTTCCACACCATTTGCGGCTCACACGCCGATGAAACACTCAAGCCGGGTGATCCGGAATACCGCCCGGGCAAGACCGAAATTATTGCTGCCGCGCTGGCCCACACCTGCGCCATTGCGGCGTTGGACGCCACGCCCGGCACCGAGCTCACCGCCGTCATGGTGGGGGACCGGTACCAGGATGTGAACGGTGCCCAGAGCAACGGACTTGAGTGCATCGGGGTCGCCTGGGGATTTGCTGGGGACGGTGAACTGGCAGCGGCAGGAGCTACCGCCGTCGTCCATTCAACACACGAATTAGCTGCCGTACTTGCGGGAACCGCAGCTGGCATGGGAGCCGACACAGCAACAGGGGAGGCTGGGCATGGCGCTGTATGACGCAACGAGGGTGCTGACGCGCGGCACCATTGCGGCCGTGTGTCGTCCTACCGTGGAGGGGCTGGAGAATGTGCCCACTGACGGGCCGTTCATTGTGGCGCCCAACCACCTGTCGTTCTTCGATTCGGTGATTGTTCAGGCGCTCACGCCGCGCCCCGTGTCCTTCTTCGCGAAGGCGGAATATTTCACGGGGAAGGGTGTGAAAGGCAAGCTCATGAAAACGTTCTTCGAGTCCGTGAATTCCATTCCCGTGGAACGTGGCGAACAGGCAGCTAGCGTGCAGGCACTCAAGACGCTGCTGGAGATTCTGGGCCGCAATGAAGGCGTAGGTATTTACCCCGAAGGCACCCGTTCCCGCGACGGCATTTTGTACCGTGGCCGCACAGGTGTGGGTTGGCTGGCGCTGACAACCGGCGCTCCCGTGGTTCCCGTGGGTATCATCGGCACCGAAAAGCTGCAGCCAGCAGGGAGCAAAGGCTTCCGCCCTGCCCGGTTCACTCTGCGCTTTGGCAAACCGTTGTACTTCGACAAGACCGGGCCGGACCATTCGCTGCCAGCGCGCCGTCTGGTCACGGACACCATCATGGACGCCATCGGCGAGCTCAGCGGTCAGGAACGCAGCAGCAAATACAACCAGAGCCCCGTCATCGAATAGCCATGGCAGATCCCTCAACTTACCGGCCGAAGCCGGGCGAAATTCCTACAGATCCAGGCGTCTACCGGTTCCGTGATGAGCACGGGCGCATCATCTATGTGGGCAAGGCCAAGAACCTCCGCTCACGCCTGAATTCCTACTTCGCCAATCCGGCCACCCTGCTGCCCAAAACCCACGCCATGGTCCACCACGCCGCGAGCGTGCAGTGGACCATCGTGGGCAGTGAGCTTGAAGCCCTGCAACTGGAATATACGTGGATCAAGGAATTCACGCCGCGCTACAACCTGGCGTTCAGGGACGATAAAACGTATCCGTATCTGGCTGTCTCCATGAGTGAGAAGTTCCCGAGGGTGCAGGTCATGCGCGGTGAGCGGCGCAAGGGCACCCGATATTTTGGGCCGTACACCGCCGGTGCCATTCGCGAAACCATGGACACCCTGCTGCGCGTGTTCCCTGTGCGCAGTTGCAGCGTAGGCGTACTGCGCCGCGCGGAACGCAGCGGGCGCCCCTGCCTGCTCGGTTACATCGACAAGTGTGCCGCTCCCTGTGTGGGCCGCATCAGCGTCGAGGACCACAAGGAGCTAGCGCAGGATTTCTGCGACTTCATGGGCGGAGAGGCCAAACGCTTCATCAGCACGCTGGAGAAGAAGATGGCCGCCGCCGTGGCTGAACTCGACTACGAGCAGGCTGCCCGGTTGCGTGATGACATCATTGCCCTGAAAAAGGTCTTTGAGCGCAATGCCGTGGTGCTGACCGAAGACACCAACGCGGACATCTTCGCCGTCGAACAGGATGACCTCGAAGCCGCGGTGCAGGTCTTCTACGTCCGTGGTGGGCGCATCCGCGGACAGCGTGGCTGGATTGTGGAGAAGGTCGAAGATGCCACCGACGCCGAGCTTTGGGAACACCTCATGCAGCAGGTGTACGGCAGTGAAGACTCCGAGCAGGACTCCATCCCGCGCAATATCCTGGTGCCTGAGCTGCCCACCAACCATGAAGAATTGTCAGTGTGGTTGGGGACGTTGCGTGAGGGCAAGGTTTCCATCAAGGTGCCCCAACGCGGTGAAAAGGCCGCCCTGATGGACACCGTCCAGGCCAATGCGCGGCAGGCCATGATTCTGCACAAGTCACGCCGTGCGGGCGATCTGACCACCCGTTCGCTGGCTCTGCAGGAGCTGCAGGAAGCGCTCGATTTGCCGATGCCGTTGCTGCGCATCGAGTGTTACGACATCTCCCACGTCCAGGGCACCAATGTGGTGGCCTCCATGGTGGTGGTTGAAGACGGGCTGGCCAAGAAGAGCGAGTACCGTAAATTTGCCATCACGGGCGACGCCGCCATCGATGACACCGCTTCCATGTATGACGTGATCACGCGCCGCTTCCGCAACTACCTGGCCGAGAAGGAGCTGCGTGCCCAGAGTGTTGGCGCCAGCGGTGAACTTGGCTCTGAACCGGTTCCAGCTCTGACTGCAGAGGGTGGAGAGGTGCTGGTTGAGACGCCAAAGTCCAAGTTCGCCTACCCGCCCAACTTGGTGGTGGTGGATGGAGGCATTCCGCAGGTCAACGCAGCCTCACGCGCATTGGCAGATTTGGGTATTACGGATGTGGCCGTCGTCGGGCTGGCAAAGAGGCTCGAAGAAGTCTGGGTCCCAGATAGTGATTTCCCGGTGATCCTCCCGCGGTCCTCGGAAGGGCTGTACCTGCTCCAGCGCATCCGCGACGAGGCCCACCGTTTCGCCATCACCTTCCACCGTGCCAAGCGCGGCAAGGCCATGACCGCTTCGGTGCTGGACACGGTTCCGGGGATGGGCGCTGCCAAGCAGAAATCCTTGCTGGCCCATTTTGGTTCCCTGAAGAAGGTCCGGGCTGCGACTCTGGAAGAGTTGGGGGAGGCCAAGGGCATTGGACCCGTCCTCGCCCAAGCCATCTACGACACCTTGAATACCCAGGAGCAAAAACAGCCCCAGACGCCAGCGGTCAATATGACCACGGGTGAAATTCTGGACTAGTACCCGGCTGGGCCCGTTATAGGGAACTTAGCCCGGGGACTCTATGGTGTGGAGTCCTCGAAGCGGACCGTTATCTGTAGGACTACCTGTAGGAATCGCGCCGGTGTCCAACGCGGACCACAGTCACGACGAGAACGTCGTCAAAAATTTCGTACAGAACTCGGTAGTCGCCAAGGCGAATTCGCCAACCGTAGGCCTCGCCGACAAGTTTTTTGCATCCGGCTGGGCAACATGGTTAGTGCTGGCCACCAGCCTGATGGACTCATCATGCGCAGGACAACTCCTAAGGGTGTCAGCCAGGAGCCTTAGGACGCCAAGCGCTCAGTCAGCTGATCTGCTGTGTCCTGATAGGTAGCCGCTGAGGCTTGAGGGTTGATAGTGGCCCAAACGTCATCGAGCGAAAGTCCCAAGACCGTCGCAATCGCCGCAATCGTCGAGAAGGCGGGAGTGGCTACCCGCCCAGTTTCAATTTTCCGCAGGGTCTCCGGTGAGATACCCGCGGCTAGGGCCACATCAAGCATGGAACGATCTGTTCGCGCTCGACGCAGCAGGACGCCTAGGTTTTGCCCTCGTTCGATCTCGGCAGGAGTGAGTGGGAGTCTGACCATAGTTCCAATGATAGTTGATAGTGCCGGTATAGTCTTACCGGTATTGTTATTGGTTTCTGGGAGGATAAGCGCATGATTGAAATATTCGGGCCAGCTGACTTGTCGCGAGCCAAGGAGAGCGGAAAATTCATCGGCTCGGTCCTGAGGACTCTGCAGGACCGGGTCAAAGTTGGCACAAATCTACTTGAAATCGATCAATGGGCAGCCGACATGATTGCTGATGCCGGTGCCATCTCTTGCTACGTAGATTATGATCCATCGTTTGGCGACGGGCCTTTCGGTCACTACATTTGCACATCGGTCAACGATGCTGTGCTGCACGGTATGCCTCACGATTACGCTCTCAAAGACGGGGATCTGCTCACCCTCGACCTCGCTGCGATTCTCGGGGGGATTGCAGCCGATGCCGCCGTGAGTTTCATTGTTGGAGCAGCTGCCTCGCTGGCGGACTCTCTAATGATCGAGACAACTCAACGTGCCCTTGAGGCTGGGATCGCGGCCGCCAACCCAGGCTCACAGATTGGCGATATCTCTCATGCCATTGGATCTGTACTTTCCGCCGGCGGATTCCCCATCAACACCGACTTCGGCGGGCATGGCATCGGCACAACGATGCATCAAGAACCGCACATCTCCAACGTCGGCCAGCCCGGACGCGGCTACAAGCTCCGCCCCGGCTTACTGTTGGCCATTGAACCGTGGGTTATGGCGGATACCGCTGAGCTGATCACCGATGCAGATGGCTGGACACTTCGTAGCGCAACGGGCGCCCGCTCCGCGCACAGTGAGCACACCATCGCCATCACCGAGGACGGGCCAATCATCCTCACGAATTGATAACCGCGCCCAGTAGCGCCTCCTGGGCTCCCAAATGTGGCTCCGCCAAAATTCGGGTCCCGCGCCCAGTAGAGCCTCCTGGGCTCCCAAATGTGGCTCCGCCAAAATTCGGGCCCCGCGCCCAGTAGGCTTAGCTCAGCAGCTGCTGCATGATTTATGTGCACGACAACTACCGACAGGGAAGATCAATGACCCAACAGCAAGAACCGACTGCCGCCCTTGACGGTGAGCTGACTTCAGTCAAGCCCGTTGAATCCGAGCTTCTCGTGGTCACTGGCATGTCCGGTGCCGGGCGCAGTACCGCCGCCAATGCTCTCGAAGACCACGGCTGGTTCGTCATTGAAAACTTACCTCCGCAAATGCTTGCCGCACTGGCTGAACTTGTATCCCGCATGCCCGCGGCACTGCCCAAGCTGGCCGTTGTGGTCGATGTGCGCGGCAAGGCACTCTTTGCCGACATCCGTGAATCGCTCAACGCGCTGTCCGCAGCGGGAGTCTCCTACCGGGTCCTCTTCCTTGACGCCAGCGACGACACCCTGGTGCGGCGCTTCGAGCAGGGCCGGCGCCCGCATCCCTTGCAGAAAGACGGCCGCATCACCGACGGCATTGCCGCCGAACGCGTGCTGCTGGCCGAGATGAAGGATCAGGCTGAGATGATCCTGGACACCTCCGTCATGAACGTGCACCAGCTGGGCACCGCCGTGACGGAGCTGTTCTCCGAATCTGGCCCCGTGGTCCTGAGCCTGACCATCATGAGCTTCGGTTTCAAATACGGTCTGCCTGTCGATGCGAACTATGTTGCCGACGTCCGGTTCATCCCCAACCCGCACTGGATTCCGCAGCTACGTCCCTTCACCGGCGAGGACGAGGTCGTGAGTAACTTTGTCCTCAATGACAATGGGGCCAACGATTTCGTGGACAGGTATGTGCACATGCTGGAGCCGGTTTTTGACGGTTACCGCCGCGAGAACAAGCACTACGCCACCATTGCCGTGGGTTGCACCGGCGGCAAACACCGCTCGGTGGCCGTCGCGATTGAGCTCGCCAAACGCCTCAGCCAGCTGCCACGCGTCACCACCAGCATCCGTCACCGCGATCTGGGCCGGGAATAGTGGTGTACACGGGGATCTTGCCGATCATTCCATCCGCCAACAAGCTGCCCGCACCAGATTCTGGCGTCAAGGTCGCTGCCTTGGGCGGCGGTCATGGCCTGGCTGCATCGCTCTCCGCCCTGCGTTTGGTGACCGGAAATGTCACGGCTGTGGTGACTGTAGCGGACGACGGCGGCTCCTCCGGCCGTCTGCGCGAAGAGTTGGGTGTCCTTCCGCCGGGTGATCTACGCATGGCTCTGTCTGCCCTGTGCGATGACACCGACTGGGGGCGCACGTGGCGTGATGTCATGCAGCACCGTTTCACTTCCCGTGATGGGGCAAAGGGCTCCCTCGATAATCATGCGCTGGGAAACCTGCTCATTGTCACCCTGTGGGAATTACTGGGCGACCCCGTGGCCGGACTGCGCTGGGCCGGAGCACTGCTGGGTGCGCGCGGTGAAGTGCTACCCATGGCCAGTGTCCCGCTCACCATTGAAGGCCAAGTGCGGATGAATGGCACGCCCGGGACCATCATCCGCGGGCAGTCTCACCTCGCCAAAGCCGGTGAGGTGGAGAACGTACGGCTACTGCCGGAGAACGCTCCGGCCTGCCGTGAAGCCGTCGACGCGATTCACAGCGCCGACTGGGTGGTCCTGGGCCCAGGGTCCTGGTACACCTCCGTGCTGCCGCACCTGCTCCTGCCCGAAATGCGTGAGGCCCTCTGTACTACCAAGGCTAGACGGCTGATCACGATGAACCTTGACATCAACGACCTGGAAGCAACCGGGATGAATGCGGCTGATCATCTGCGCGTCATCTCCCGTTATGCCCCAGAATTCACCGTAGATGTGGTGCTCGCTGATCCAAACTCTATTGGCGATGCTGCCGAGTTCAAGGAAGCGGCGGCAATGATTGGTGCGGAGGTTGTGTTCGGTAAGGTGGGAAGCTCGGCAGGCGATGCGGTCCATGACCCGTTGCGATTGGCAGCGGCCTACCGGGATGTCTTTGGTGGTCAAAAATGAACGTGAACAGTGGAGGTGAACCATGGCGCTAACCGCTGCGGTCAAAGAGGAATTGTCACGGCTTGACGTAAAAAAGTCATCGGTACGTAAGGCTGAAGTCTCGGCGTTGCTCCGATTTGCCGGAGGCCTGCACATCATCGCCGGCAAGATCGTCATTGAGGCTGAAGTGGACACGGCAGCAACCGCTCGGCGCCTGCGTCAGGCCATTGCCGAAATGTACGGGCACCAAAGCGAGATTGTCGTCGTCTCCGGTGGGGGATTGCGCCGCGGTAGCCGTTATGTGGTGCGCGTGGTGCGCGACGGCGAGGCGCTGGCTCGTCAAAGTGGTCTCCTCGACGGTAGGGGACGGCCCGTACGCGGGCTGCCGTCCGCCGTCGTCAATGGCTCCACAGCCGATGCCGAGGCTGTTTGGCGAGGCGCCTT
Organism: Specibacter sp. NPDC078709; assembly: GCF_040686795.1. Lineage (NCBI taxonomy): Bacteria > Bacillati > Actinomycetota > Actinomycetes > Micrococcales > Micrococcaceae > Specibacter > Specibacter sp. NPDC078709. Next base: position 42,307 of record NZ_JBFBLU010000003.1, on the reverse strand, counting down.
CCTAGCCCACGGTTCGCTGACGGAGCCTGGCCGGTCCTCGTCTTTGGAGATCACCTGCCCCGGCCCGGAAGCAGCCTTGGCTCTCGTGGGTGCCGCCCGCAGACTGGACATTGCGGCTAAGGCGCGCGACGTCCGCGGCATTGATCGCGTCGTCATTCGCGACGGCGACACCATCGGTGCTTTGCTGGTGCGCATGGGCGCCCATGACACCTTCCTCGTATGGGAGGAACGGCGCATGCGCAAAGAAGTGCGTGCCACGGCAAACCGACTGGCCAACTTTGATGACGCCAACCTTCGCCGTTCGGCTCAGGCTGCCGTTGCCGCAGGAGCCCGGGTCGAGCGTGCCTTGGAAATCTTGGGCGACGACGTCCCCGATCACCTGAAGTATGCCGGTGAACTGCGTGTGGCCCACAAACAGGCCAGCTTGGATGAGCTGGGACGCCTGGCCGATCCGCCGCTGACCAAGGACGCGATCGCCGGACGCATCCGCCGTTTGCTGGCCATGGCGGATAAAAAGGCGAAGGATTTAGGTATCCCCGGCACTGAGTCCAACGTCACCTTCGACATGCTCGATGGCTAAAAGCTTTAGTATGGAAGAGTAGAGGTGAAGTGCGGCCCAATGTGGGCGGCTTTGCCTTGCCGATAGTTTTTCAACGGCAAAAAATCAGAAGAATCGCAATGGAGGAACCGTGACTAAGTACACACTTCCGGAACTCAGCTATGACTACGCTGCTCTGGAACCCAATATTTCCGCCCGCATCATGGAACTGCACCACAGCAAGCACCACGCAGCCTACGTGGCCGGTGCGAACACCGCCCTCGAGCAGCTCGCCGAAGCACGCGAAAGCAACAACTTCGCCAACGTAGCCAAATACTCCAAGGACTTGGCGTTCAACCTCGGTGGTCACACCAACCACTCGATCTTCTGGAACAACCTCTCACCCGAGGGTGGCGACAAGCCCGAAGGGGAGTTGGCAGCAGCCATCGACGACGCCTTCGGCTCCTTCGATGCGTTCCGCGCACACTTCACCGCAGCCGCCATGGGTATCCAGGGTTCCGGCTGGGCGCTGCTGTCCTTCGAAGGCCTCGGTGGCAACATCATCATCGAGCAGCTCTTCGATCAGCAGGGTAACGTCCCTGTTGCCACCACTCCGCTGCTGATGTTGGACATGTGGGAGCACGCCTTCTACCTGGACTACGTCAACGTTAAGGCTGACTACGTCAAGGCTTTCTGGAACATTGTGAACTGGGCCGATGTGGCCAAGCGCTTTGAGGCTGCCCGCAAGAACGCGACAGGCTTGATCCTGCCGTAAGCTGCTTCACCCGGGTTAGTGTCAGCCGGTTCAGCGGACCGCGGACATGCCCAATATATGGACGCCCGTCCCGTAAGATTAACGGGGCGGGCACTATAGAACGTAATATAGATCACGGTGCGCACTTTGACGTGTGCATCAGTAAAAAATCTCTGCCCAACGGCGTGCGGGAAACAATGGCTGAAGGTGACCTTCAGCCTAGCTACGTGTGTTCAATAGAGCACCGAAGGAGAGAAATAACAGTGACTACTCGTATTGGTATTAACGGGTTCGGCCGCATTGGTCGCAACTACTTCCGCGCGGCTTTGGCTCAGGGTGCAGACATTGAAATCGTTGCCATCAATGATTTGACCAGCCCCGAAACCCTGGCGCACCTGCTCAAGTACGACTCCGTTGCCGGCCGTTTGTCCGTCAGCGTTGCAGTTGAAGACGGCCACCTGGTTGTTGACGGCAAGACCATCCAGGTCTTCGCTGAGCGCGATCCCGCAAACCTCCCCTGGGGCAAGCTGGGTGTTGACATTGTCATCGAGTCCACCGGCTTCTTCACCAAGGCTGCTGGCGCACAGAAGCACATTGATGCAGGCGCCAAGAAGGTCCTCATCTCCGCACCGGCCTCGGATGAAGACATCACCATTGTCATGGGTGTCAACGACGAGCTGTACGACCCGGCTGCGCACAACATCATTTCCAACGCATCATGCACCACCAACTGCCTGGGCCCGCTGGCCAAGGTCCTGAACGACACCTTCGGTTTGGAGCGTGGCCTCATGACCACCATCCACGCCTACACTGCCGATCAGAACCTGCAGGACGGCCCCCACGGCGATCTGCGCCGCGCACGCGCCGCAGCCATCAACATGGTTCCGACCTCCACGGGTGCTGCCAAGGCTATTGGCCTGGTTCTGCCCGAGCTCAAGGGCAAGCTCGATGGTTACGCCATCCGTGTACCCGTCCCCACAGGCTCCGCAACGGATTTGACAGCAACTGTGAGCCGTGAGGTTACCGTTGAAGAAGTCAACGCTGCCTACAAGGCTGCCGCAGCCGAAGGCAAGCTGGCCGGTTACCTGACGTACACCGAAGATCCGATCGTTTCCTCGGACATCGTCGGCGACCCCTCCTCCTCGATCTTCGACTCGGGCCTGACCAAGGTCATGGGCAACCAGGTCAAGGTTGTTTCCTGGTACGACAACGAGTGGGGCTACTCCAACCGCCTGGTCGATCTGACCAAGCTCGTCGCTTCCAAGCTCTAAGGCATAATAAATGACTCTTCACACCCTCAGCGAACTCATCGATGAAGGTGTCCGCGGGCGGCACATTCTTATCCGTAGCGATTTGAATGTGCCGCTCGACGGCTCTAACGTCACTGATGATGGACGCATCAAAGCTTCACTGCCCGTCATCAAGGCGCTGGCGGATGCTGGCGCTCGTGTTCTGGTCAGTGCCCACCTGGGCCGCCCCAAGGGCGCGCCGGAAGCCAAGTACTCTTTGGCTCCAGCCGTTGCCCGCTTGTCAGAACTCGCTCCGGAGTTGAACGCGGTCTTGGCCGCCGACACCACCGGTCCGGCTGCCCAGGCGGCAGCGGCTGATTTGGCTGATGGCTCGGTTCTGGTCTTGGAGAACGTGCGCTTCGATGCTCGCGAAACGTCCAAGGACGACGGCGAACGGGCGGCTTTCGCTGCTGAGCTCGCCGCCCTGACCGGCAGCAATGGTGCCTACGTCGATGATGCTTTTGGTGCTGTTCACCGCAAGCACGCCAGTGTCTATGACATTGCCAAGGTACTGCCGTCCTACCAGGGCGATCTGGTGCGCACAGAATTGGAGGTGCTGCGCAAGCTGACCTCAGATTCTGAACGCCCCTACGTGGTGGTGCTCGGTGGTTCCAAGGTTTCGGACAAGTTGGCAGTCATTGACAACCTGATTGGCAAGGCCGATTCCATCCTGGTTGGCGGCGGCATGCTGTTCACCTTCCTCGCAGCTCAGGGCCACAAGGTTGGCTCTTCATTGCTGGAAGTTGACCAGATCCCCGTGGTTCAGGATTACCTGGAACGCGCTGCCGCAGCAGGCACCAGCTTTGTGCTGCCCACCGATGTGGTTGTTGCTGCCGGCTTTGCTGCTGACGCAGCCCACGAAGTTGTTGCGGCTGATGCCATTGAAAGCAGTGCCTTCGGCGCATCTGGACTGGGCCTGGACATTGGTCCGGATTCAGCTGCGGCTTTCGCCGCAGCAATTTCCGGCGCCAAGACCGTGTTCTGGAACGGACCGATGGGCGTCTTTGAATTCCCGGCCTTCGCCGCAGGAACCAAGGCCGTTGCGCAGGCCCTCGCAGCCAACACCAGCAACGGTGGATTCAACGTTGTAGGTGGCGGTGATTCAGCCGCAGCCGTACGTACCTTGGGCTTTGCCGATGACGCATTTGGTCATATCTCCACCGGTGGTGGCGCCAGCCTAGAATTCCTTGAAGGTAAGGAACTCCCCGGGCTGAACGCACTAGACCGCTAAGAGCAATATGGTGGTGGCGGGGAGTCCCGCCACCACTTTTGCAGGATGCCCTTCTGCACTGTTGTGACAAAAGTTTTACTCTAAGTAACGCAAGAAACGAGAGACGCGATGACTACTTCAACAAACGGCAATTTTGACCGGACGCCGCTGATTGCAGGCAACTGGAAGATGAACATGGACCACGTCCAGGGCATCACCCTCCTGCAGAAACTGGCTTGGACCTTGTCCGACGCCCGCCACGATTTTGACCGGGTGGAAGTTGCCGTCTTCCCACCCTTCACCGACCTGCGCGGTGTCCAGACCCTCGTTCAGGGCGACAAGCTCAAACTTGCCTACGGTGGGCAGGACCTCTCTGATAAGGATTCAGGCGCCTACACCGGTGACATTTCGGGTGCCTTCCTGAACAAGCTGGGCTGCGCCTACGTCTTGGTCGGCCACAGCGAACGCCGCGAGATTCATGCTGAGAGCGATGAACTGCTCAACGCAAAGGTCAAGGCCGCGTTCCGCAACGAAGTGACGCCCGTGCTGTGCGCAGGCGAAGGCCTTGAAATCCGGAAGGCCGGAACTCACGTAGAACACACGCTGGCACAAGTGCGCGGCGGAGTCAGCGGACTCACCGCCGAGCAGGCCGCACAGCTCGTGATTGCTTATGAGCCCGTGTGGGCCATTGGCACAGGCGAGGTTGCTGGACCTGAGGACGCACAGGAAATGTGTGCCGCCATCCGTGCCGAGCTCGTGGAACTCTTCGACGCCGAAACAGCCGCCAAGACCCGTCTGCTCTACGGCGGCTCGGTCAAGGCTAACAACGTGGGCGCCATCATGGCCGAACGCGACGTTGACGGTGTGCTGGTAGGCGGTGCCAGCTTGGATGCCGGCGAGTTCGCCAACATCGCACGCTTTGAAAACCACCTCGTCACCAAGTAGTTGCTTACCGTGTCCATTCGCCTTGTGTGGGTGGACACGGTTAGACTTGGGTGCGGACCAAGGCACTGCTGCGCATTGATGCGCGGAAATCCTGCTCCACCAACTACTTGATTCACCATCACCATGTTCGAAAGGCCACACGTGGAAGCTCTACAAATTGCCCTGCAGATCATCTTGGGTGTCACCAGTTTGCTGCTGACCCTGCTGATCTTGCTTCATAAGGGCCGTGGCGGCGGTCTGTCCGATATGTTCGGCGGTGGCATGAGCTCAAACTTGGGCTCCTCCGGCGTGGCAGAGCGTAACCTGAACCGCTTCACCGTGGTCCTGGGCATCATCTGGGGCGTTGTCATCATTGGCCTCGGCCTGATCATGTCCTACGGAAACATCGGCGCATAAAACTTTGCACCAACACTAGTTCCAACTAAGAAGGTCCCCTCCGGCTGCGTGCTGGAGGGGACATTTTTAGTACTGTCAGTCGTAGCAGTCTTTGGCTGCTAGGAATTGCGGTGCGTGAGCACTCCGGGAACCTTGGCAGCTGCCGCCTGATCCAGGAGCCACAGAGTCTTCTGCATGCCGCGGGCACCGGACGCAGGTACCTGAACTGCATTGGCGCCGGCCAAGCCGAGCCCCACAGCAGCAGCCTTGTCCGCGCCTGCTGCCACAATCCAAATCTCCTGGGCAGAGTTAATAGTTTCGAGCGTCAGCGATACCCGAGTGGGTGGGGGCTTAGGGGAGTTACGGACTCCCACCACCGACACACCCTTGGTGCGGATGCCAGCCATGTCCGGGAACAGGGATGCGATGTGGGCATCCGGTCCCAGACCCAACAGCAGGACGTCAAAACGGGGCACAACAGGCGCCACCTCGGCGGCTTCGGCTTCACGAGATTCGTCGTTGTGCCATTCAGCCTCAGCCGCAGCAGCCAGTTCGGCAGCATACTGCGCTACAGCCTCATCAAGATCGGCTACGGTGTCGGAGGCGGGCATGATGTGAACACGAGCCGGATCCACGGGGATCTGGTTCAACAGTGCCTCAGCAGCCTGACCATAGTTACGGTCGGGAGAATCAGTTTCAACGAACCTGTCATCACCAAACCAGAAGTTCACCTTGCTCCAATCAACCGCCAAATGCGCCGGTGACTGGGCAATTTCACGCAGCGTGGCGATGCCAACACTGCCGCCTGTGAGCACAACGGTAGCCTCACCACGTTCGCTTTGAACATCCAACAACCGGGTGATGAGCCGTGCTGCCGTGGTGGCTGCCAACACATCAAAGGACGGATGTTCGGTGACGCGGAAATTCCTACTCATAGTTTCACTACCTTCTCTTCAGCCAAAAGCTTGCTCAGACCCAAGGTGACAACTTCCCCAAAGACTAAGTCGGGATCCAGTCGTCGCAATTCTTCGGCCAGGCAGTCCTGCAACGAACGGCGCGGCAAGGAAATCTTTTGCTCAGGTTGTCCTGGCTGGCTCAGAGTTGCCTCCAAGGCGCCCGGACGAGTCAATTGCACATTGCCATTTTTGCGTTCAATGACAACGGTGCGGATACCGGTGCCACGGGGGTCCTCGGTCACTGTGATGGGCACGTCCAAGGCGCGGTGCAACCATGCTGCCAGCAGGAGAGTGCTGGGGGAATCGCTGGCACCTTCAACCTGCAGGCCCGTGATGGGATCCGAGCTGTCGGACTGATCCAGAGCCGCCGCCAACTGCACACGCCAGTTGGTCAAACGGGTCCAGGCCAGATCCGTATCACCGTCGGCATACGTCTTGGCGATATGCGCAAGTGCCTCGCGCGGATCTGCTGTGTTGGCAGAGTCCGTGATGCGGCGGTGGGCAATACGACCCACAGCTGATTGGCTCGGTGAATCCGGGGCATCCGTATGCCACCAAGCCACAATAGGAGCGTCTGGCAACAGCAATGCAGAGAGGATCGATTCGCTTTCCGCGGCAAGTTCACCGGAACCGCGAAGCACGATCACCTCGGAAGCGCCGGCGTCACCGCCCACACGAATTTCCGCATCCAGGCAGGTCGGATCCGCAGGTGACCCCGCAGCAAGAACAATAATGCGGCAAGGGTGCTCACGGCTGGCCAAGTTTGCAGCCTCAATGGCCTCTTCTTGACGGCCTTCCTTGGTGATCACCACGAGCGTCAGCACGCGACCCAAGGCAACCACGCCGCCTTGTTCACGCATCTTCACGATCATCTTGGTGATCTTGGACGTGTTTGTATCCGGGAGTTCTACGATCATGGTCGGCGCCACGTCCTTCCATCGCGCTTCAAGAGTTCATCAGCGGAGGACGGGCCCCAGCTGCCTGGTTCATAGGCTTCGGGCTGGATGCCTTCAGCGGCCCAGTATTCCTCGAAGGGATCCAGGATCTTCCAGGAAAGTTCAACTTCTTCGTGACGGGGGAACAACGGCGGTTCGCCCAACAACACATCAAGAATCAGACGCTCATAAGCTTCCGGGCTGGATTCGGTGAACGCATGGCCATAGCCAAAGTCCATCGTGACGTCCCGAACTTCCATCTGTGTACCAGGGACCTTGGAGCCGAAACGAATGGTCACACCCTCATCAGGCTGAACCCGGATGACCACGGCATTTTGGCCGAAATCATCTTCGGCATGGTCGGTGAACAACAGATTCGGCGACCGCTTGAACACAACCGCAATTTCTGTCACACGACGCCCTAGTCGCTTGCCGGCGCGCAGGTAGAAAGGTGCACCCGCCCAACGGCGGGTATTGATGTCTAGACGTATCGCGGCAAAAGTTTCCGTTGTGGAATCGGCAGGAATACCCTCTTCCTCCAGGTAGCCCAAGACCTGCTCTCCGCCCTGCCAGCCACCAGCGAACTGGCCGCGGGCTGAGTGGCGCGAGAGATCCTCGGGCAACTTCACAGCAGCCAGCACCTTTTCCTTCTCGGCCCGCAGGTGGTCTGCGTTAAAGGAAATGGGCTCCTCCATGGCCGTCAAAGCGAGGAGCTGCAACAAGTGGTTCTGGATGACATCGCGGGCTGCGCCCACGCCGTCGTAGTAGCCGGCGCGGCCGCCGGTGCCAATGTCTTCAGCCATAGTGATTTGCACATGGTCAACAAAGTTGGCGTTCCACAACGGCTCAAAGAGCTGGTTAGCGAAACGCAAGGCAAGGATGTTCTGAACGGTTTCCTTGCCCAGGTAGTGGTCAATCCGGAACACGGCATCAGCCGGAAAGACGGATTCCACGATGTCGTTCAGCGCACGGGCTGACTTGAGGTTGTGCCCAAACGGCTTCTCAATGACCACCCTGCGCCACGTGTCCGAGGGACCCTGCGCCAGACCGTGCTGGGAAAGCTGGCGGCACACCAGCTCAAAGGCCTTCGGCGGGATGGAGAGGTAGAAGGCGTGGTTACCGCGGGTGCCGCGGGTGTCATCTAGCTCAGAGAGGGTGGCCTTGAGGCGTTCAAAGGCTGCGTCTTCATCAAACTCACCTTGAACAAAGCGGATTCCTTCGCTGAGCTGATTCCAGACGGTCTCATCAAACGGCGTACGGCAGTGAGCCTCAACAGACTCCCTGACCTGGGCCGCAAACTCGGCGTCTGACCAGTCCCGGCGGCCAAAACCAACCAGGGCAAAGCTTGGCGGCAACAAACCGCGGTTTGCCAGGTCATAGACAGCTGGCATGAGCTTTTTACGAGACAAATCGCCGGTGACTCCGAAGAGTACCAGCGATGACGGGCCCGCAACCCGGGACAGTCTGCGATCGCGACTGTCCCGGAGCGGGTTTTCATTATGGGAATTGGCAGAGAATGGCATCTTGAAAGAGGTAGCCCTATGCGTCGAGTTGGCGGCCGGCGAGTTCGGCAACCGCAGTTTTTAGTTGAGTCACACCGGCAGCCACATCAGTCAGGTGCAAGCGCAACACGGGGCGTCCGTGATCTGCCAACACAGCAGCATCGCCCGCGGCCTGAGCTGCAATGAGCTCGCCGAAGCTGAAGGGACGGTCCGGAATCGCCACATCGGCTGATGCCTCACCTGTCACCTGCAAGAACACGCCGACGGCGGGGCCGCCCTTGTGGAACTGGCCGGTGGAGTGCAGGAAGCGCGGGCCCCAACCAAAGGTGACGGGACGGGAGGTGTACGCGGCAAGTTCGTTGCGTACCGATTCCAGCGGGGTGTGAGCCAAGCGGTCCAAATAGACCTGAACGCTCAGGTAGCCATCGGCATCCAAGGTCCCTGCCAAAGCAGCCAGCGCCTCGGGGAGCGTAGACGCCCCGGCCAGCCATCCGGCGTCGTTGTTGGCAGTGCGCACTTCCACGGCACCGTCGGTGAACAGTGCAGCCGTGTGCTCCGGGGTGGCATCCAGCAGGCCGCGGGCAGCTTCCTTGGCAGCCTCAACATCAGGCTGGTCAAAGGGGTTGATGCCCAGGAGGCGCCCGGCAACGGCGGTGGCAAATTCCCACACCATCATCTGCGCACCCAAGTCACCAGCAATGCTGAACTCGTTCTCACGAAGTTCGACGTCGGCGTCCCCGGCTACCAGCCGCACCACCAGGACGTCAGCAGCACCGCCAGTGACCTCGGGAGATTTGGGATCGGCAACGACCGGCAACACACCGGTGCCCAGCTTGCCGGTGGATTCGGCGATGAGCTGTTCGGCCCAATCGGCGAAGCCCACAATGCCCGAGCCCTCATCAACAATAACGATCTTGTTGCGCAGCGGTGACGTACCGCCCAGAGCTGCGGCGAGGCGCAGGCCAACGTTGTCAACATCGTCATCGCGCAGCATCTCACCGGCTTCCTCGGCGGAATCCAGCAGTGCGGCAATATCCGCACCGGCCAGACCCGAAGGAACCAAACCGAAAGCGGTCAGGCCCGAGTAGCGGCCGCCCACGTTGGGGTCTGCGTTGAAGACCTTGCGGTAGCCGGCTTCACGAGCAGAACCGTCCAGGGGTGAGCCCGGGTCGGTGACGATGATGATGCGTGACTTGGCGTCAATGCCCGCGGCCGTGAATTCGTGTTCGAAGATGCGGCGCTGGGAGTCGGTTTCCAAGGTGGAACCGGACTTGGAGGAGACCACAATGGCGGTGGTGGACAGGCGGTCGCTGACAGCTGCCCGTACCTGATCGGGATCGGTGCTGTCCAAGACACTGAGCTCAACACCGGCAGTTGCCGTGATGACCTCGGGGGCCAGTGAAGAGCCGCCCATGCCGCACAGCACAATGTGGTTGATGCCTTCGGCACGGAGTTCATCGCGCAAGGCGGTGATCTCTGCAACCAAGGGAGCCGAAACTTCGGCGGCCTCAACCCAGCCGAGCCGGATCGCCGATTCGGACTCTGCCTCGGCGCCCCACAGGGTGGCGTCCTTGGCAAAGATGCGCGAGGCGACCTGATCGGCCACCAGCGTCAACAACTGAGCCTCCCCGGCGGCCTTGGCGGCCCCGGTTGCGGCAAATGCCAGTGAAGTCATGGGGATCAGCCTTCCGCGCCTGCAGCGTCAAGGGCAACCTGAACGTGGTTCAGGAGGTCCTTCCAGCTGGCGACAAACTTATCCAGTCCTTCAGTTTCCAGTACGCCTACAACGTCGTTGTAGGAGATGCCCAAGCCCTCGAGCTTGTTCAAGAGTTCGTTGGCTTCTGCGTAACCGCCGGTGATGGTGTCGCCGGTGACAACGCCGTGATCGAAGGTTGCATCCAGGGTCTTCTCCGGCATGGTGTTCACCACGTTGGCAGCGACCAGCTCGGTCACGTACAGGGTGTCCGGGTAAGCCGGGTTCTTGACACCCGTGGAGGCCCACAGCGGACGCTGGGGGAGCGCGCCGGCTTCAGCCAATACGGCCCAACGCTCAGAGGAGAAGACCTCTTCGAAGGCCTGGTATGCCAGGCGGGCATTGGCCAGTCCGGCCTTGCCCTTCAGGGCAGCGGCTTCTTCGGTGCCGATGGCATCCAAGCGGTTGTCAATTTCCAGGTCCACGCGGGAAACGAAGAAGGAGGCAACGGAGTGGATTTCGGCCAGGTTGTGGCCGTTGGCCTTGGCGAGCTCCAGGCCGCTGAGGAAGGCGTTCATGACGGCGCGGTAGCGCTCCAGCGAGAAGATCAGGGTGACGTTGACGCTGATGCCTTCACCCAGGGTTGCCGTGATGGCTTCGATGCCTTCAAGTGTTGCGGGGATCTTGATCAGAACGTTCTTCTTGTTGACCTTGGCGTAGAGGCGCTTGGCTTCTTCGATGGTGCCCGCAGTGTCCCAAGCCTTGCGCGGGTCAACTTCAATGGAGACTCGGCCGTCAACGCCGGCGGTTGCGTCGTAGATCGGGGCGAAGATATCGCAACCGTCGGCAACATCTGCTGTGGTGAGTTCAAAAACAGCATCTTCTGCGTTGATGCCAGCGGCTGAGAACTTCTTCAGTTCAGCTTTGTAGTCATCGCTCTTGGTGATGGCTGCTTCGAAAATGCTGGGGTTGGTGGTGACGCCAACAACGTTCTTCTCGGCGATCAGTGCGGAGAGGTTGCCGCTGCTGATCCGGCTGCGAGAAAGATCGTCAAGCCAGATGGAAACGCCAGCGGCTGAGAGTGCGGCAGTGGGTGTTGAGTTAGTCATGATGCTACTTCCTTGTGTTTTAAGGCCCTGCACTGAACAGCGTTGCAGGCGAGGTGTTGTATTCCCAAGGCCGGCGCCACCTGTTGTGGGGTGCCGGCCTTGGGACTACTTATGTGACAAAGAACGCTTAGGAGTTCACCGTTGCGATGGAGTCCTTGGCTGCGGCTGTAACTGCTTCCGTGGTGATGCCGAACTTCTCGAACAAGACCTTGTAGTCAGCGGAGGCGCCGAAGTGCTCCAGTGAGATGGAACGGCCTGCATCGCCGACGAACTCGCGCCAGCCCAGAGCCAAACCGGCCTCGACCGAGACACGCGCCTTGACGCCTGCAGGCAATACGGATTCGCGGTATTCCGGGCTCTGCGCGTTGAACCACTCAACACACGGCATGGAGACAACGCGGGCAGCGATACCCTCAGCTGCGAGAGCTTCGCGAGCCTCGACGGCCAGCTGAACCTCGGAACCGGTGGCGATCAGGATGACAGCGGGGGTGACCACTGCGCCGTCGGACACGGCCTCTGCCAAAACGTAGCCGCCGTTGGCAACCAGGTCTGCGGAACCGAACTCGGTGGCCGTGGCCGCACCCTCGCCACGTGCGTAGGTGGGGATGTTCTGGCGGGTCAGCACAATGCCGGCCGGGTTGTCAGTGGTTTCCAGGATCTTCTTCCACGAAGCCGAGACCTCGTTGGAATCACCGGGGCGGACAACGTCCAAGCCCGGAATGGCTCGCAGGCTAGAGAGCTGCTCGACAGGCTGGTGCGTGGGACCATCTTCGCCCAAACCGATGGAATCGTGCGTCCACACGTAGATGGACGGCACGCCCATCAATGCCGAGAGACGGATGGCCGGGCGCTGGTAATCGGAGAAGATCAAGAACGTGCCGGCGAAGGCGCGGGTGGGACCACTGAGGTGGATGCCGTTCACAATGGAGGCGGCGGCGTGCTCGCGGATACCGAAGTGCAGGACGCGGCCGTAGGGGCCACCTGACCAGGTGTCGGTCTGCTTGGAAGCAGGCACGAACGAGCCGGCACCTTCAATGGTGGTGTTGTTGGAACCGGCCAAGTCGCAGGAACCGCCCCAGAGTTCAGGCAGTACGGCGCCAATGGAGTTCAACACCTTGCCCGATGCTGCACGGGTGGAGACAGCCTTGCCGCCTTCGAAGACGGGGAGGTTCTCTTCCCAGCCAGCCGGCAGTTCCTTCTTCTGGATACGCTCAAGCAAAGCGGCGTTTTCCGGATTCGCAGCGGACCAGGCGTTGAAGTTGGTGTTCCACTCTTCGTGAGCAGCGGCACCACGTTCCACCAGTTGGCGGGCATGATCCAGAACTGCAGGCTCTACCACGAAGCTCTTCTCGGGATCGAAGCCCAGAACTTCCTTGACAGCAGCAACTTCAGCAGCACCCAGGGCGGAACCGTGGATGCCACCGGTGTTCTGCTTCTTGGGAGCCGGGTAGCCAATGATGGTACGCAGGGAAATGATGGAGGGCTTGGACGTCTCAGCCTTTGCCGCAGCCAAGGCGGCGTGCAGTTCTGCCACGTCTTCGACGTACTCGCCCGTCTTGGTCCAGTCAACGCGCTGCACATGCCAGCCATAAGCTTCATAACGCTTGAGCACGTCTTCGGAGTAGGCGATGTTGGTGTCATCTTCAATGGAGATGTGGTTGGAGTCGTAGACCACAACCATGTTGCCCAGTTCCTGGTGGCCGGCCAGGCTGGAAGCCTCGCTGGTGACGCCTTCCTGGAGATCGCCGTCGGAGGCAATAACCCAGACAGTGTGATCGAACGGGCTGGTGCCAGGGGCAGCGTCGGGATCGAGCATGCCGCGCATACGGCGCTGCGAGTAGGCGAAACCAACGGCCGAGGCCAAGCCCTGGCCCAGCGGGCCGGTGGTGATCTCGACTCCGGCGGTGTGCTTGTATTCGGGGTGGCCGGGGGTCAATGATCCCCAGGTGCGCAGGGCCTCCAAGTCGGAGAGCTCCAGGCCGTAGCCGGAGAGGAACAGCTGCACGTACAGTGTCAGCGAGGTGTGGCCGGGGGAGAGGATAAAACGGTCGCGGCCAATCCAATCCGGGTTCTTCGGGTCAATGCGCATGACCTTCTGGAACAGCAAGTAGGCAGCCGGAGCCAGTGACATGGCTGTTCCGGGGTGGCCGTTGCCGACCTTCTCTACGGCGTCAGCGGCCAAAATGCGGGCTGTATCGACGGCTCGCTGGTCGTTGGCGGTCCAGGTGAACGTTGGCAAATCCTGATGTGACACTGACAGGTCCCTCTCGTTTATGTGCATAAATAATGCAGGTGCGAACAACGCCGGTGCAGCCGAGAATTCGAAGTTCTTGCCGGCACACGCTGGCCGGTACGCCCTGCGGTGTTACTTTCAGCAATTGCAAGCTTAGTCCCACGGGTGCTGGAGACCAGCTAAATTCCACGCCGTTGGGTGCTTCTAAAGTTACACGATGCAGCACCCGGAACGTGATTAGTTTTCACATGTTGCGAAGAGTTGGAGCCAATCTTGACAATGTCGGTTTTCGCCCTTCCATGCTGAAAGCGGCTATGATATTCAGAGGCTTAACGCGCCTGTGACGCGCCCGCACGAGGGACAGCGCTGGCGTAAGGCAGACATCCGGGGCAATAATTGCCAGCCCGAATGCAACCGGCACAGCTACAACAATGAAAACATGGTGACATTACAAGTGAGTGCGACACATACCCCGATAACTGGGGCTTCGGCCAAAGTTCCGGTGAGTTTTTCGGACAAAGCCAAAGGGTACCTGGCACTGACAAAGCCCCGGGTTGTAGAGCTGCTCTTGGTCACCACCTTGCCCACCATGTTTTACGCACAAGGGTTTTCTGGTCTGGGGGGTGTGCCGAGCTTGTGGCTGATGTTCGCCACCATGGTTGGTGGGGCACTGGCTGCTGGCGCTGCGGGTTCCTTCAACTGCTACATTGACCGCGACATTGACAAGGTCATGAACCGCACCTCGAAGCGTCCGCTGGTGACCGGCGTCCTCACGCCACGTGAGGCCCTAACTTTCTCCTGGGTCCTGACAGTCCTCGCCGTGGCCCTGCTCTGGAGTGTGAATCCGCTCACAGGCATGCTGGGTATTGGCGCCATCTTTGTCTACGTGGTGGTGTATTCCATCATTCTCAAACGCCGCACCTCGCAGAACATTGTCTGGGGTGGAGCCGCTGGCTGCTTCCCGGTCCTGATCGCCTGGGCAGCCGTCACCAACACCGTGCAGTGGCCAGCCATCATCTTGTTCATGGTTATCTTCCTCTGGACGCCGCCACATTACTGGCCGCTGTCCATGCGCTACAGCGACGACTACAACGCCGTCAACGTTCCCATGCTCGGTGCCGTAGCCGGTTCGCGCACAGTTGCCGTCCAGGTTGTCCTTTACACCTGGGCCATGGTGGCGTGCTCACTGCTCATGATCCCGCTCGGCGGCGCTGGCATTGTCTACACCGTGGTGGCCCTCGCTGCGGGCGCCTGGTTCTTGTACGAGGCCCACGTCCTCTACAACAACTCGAAGAAGGATCTGGTCACGAAGAAGAACGCCATGAAGGTGTTCCATGTTTCCATCAGCTACCTGACGCTGGTATTCCTTTCACTGGCCGTGGATCCCTTTGTTGGCTCTGCCTTGATGGGCTGATCTTCCTCAGGGTGGACGACGGCGGCCGGCTGGCTCTCTTGGAGAGCTCGCCGGCCGCCGTTCTTGTGTCAGCGGCTCTTGTGCTCCGCACTCACAGCTGGCGCACAGCGTTGGTAAAGCGCGCACCTATTGACGGCATGGAGACTGGAGGTATTCCAAACGACGCGTCAAGTGAGGCCACATGAGCAAAATTCCTGAACCCCAGAGCAGCCCGGACGGTCCGGTGTACGAAGGTCGATTGCTTGACCGGGACGACGAGGAGGTGGTTGATCAAGGCATTTCCTTTGATATTGGGACGCTTGTGAGCCGCCGCTCGGTGATGGGCTTGCTGGGTGCGGGTGTAGGCGCATTTGCTCTGGCAGCCTGCTCAGCCGGTGCTCCCGGAACCACTACCACGCAGAGCGCCAGCGCTGCATCAAGTGCCAGCGCCACGCCAACGGCAAGTGCCGCTGCTGCGGCAGGAGCTCTTGAGGAGGTGCCGGATGAGACCGCGGGACCTTACCCGGGCGATGGCTCCAACGGTCCCGACATTTTGGCAGACGCGGGCATCGTTCGGAGCGATATCAGATCCAGCATCGGAGGTGGCACCACGGCGAAAGGGGTGCCCATGACCTTGACGTTGAATATCAAGGACATGGCCAAGGGGAATGCGGCCTTCGCCAACACCGCCGTCTACGTTTGGCACTGTGACGCCAGTGGAGCGTATTCGATGTACTCATCGGGGATTGAAAACGAAACGTACCTTCGTGGAGTGCAGCTTGCCGACAAGGACGGAAAAGTGACATTTTCCTCCATCTTCCCTGCCTGTTACACGGGCCGATGGCCACATATTCACTTCGAGGTGTACTCCACCGCAGCGGATATTGCAGATTCATCCAAGGCGATTTCAACCTCCCAGGTTGCCCTGCCAAAAGACATTAGCGAGTCCGTGTATGCCCTGGCCGAGTACGAAGGCTCCGCCGCAAACCTCTCCCGGGTGAGCCTTGATTCGGACAATGTCTTCGGGGATGACGGGGGTGCTTTGCAACTTGCTACCGTAACCGGCGATGTGACAAAGGGCTTCCAGGTGGAGCTCACAGTTGGCGTCGACACCGCGACTGCTCCCACAGCGGGAGCTGCTCCGGCTGGTGGCATGGGTGGTGGCACCCCACCTGATGGTGGCCCGGGAGGTACCCCGCCAGCGGGCATGCCGCCGAGCAGCTAACAATTGCCTTAGCTGGTGCCGTTGGTTGTCCCTACTTCCGTCGGTGCGGTGAGAGTTACTTGGGTGAGCGTGATGCGCTTAGGGTGCTGAATCCGTGCAGCAGAGCTCGTCCGGCTGCCGTGGGCAATCGGCCCGTGAATGGGGCCAGCTGGATCTTCCACTGCAAGCTGGTCGGTATCGCCCAGAGGCCCGTCTCGCCGTCTGGTGCCAATGCCGATGCGGGCAGAAAAGCGACGCCCAGATTTTGCCTCATCATTGCGAGAGCGATGTCGAAGGAGATGACCTCCGCTCGCACCACACGGGACAGGCCACTGGCTGAGAATGCGGCATCAACGAGGGTTCGATTGCCCCAGCCTTCGGGGAAATCGATGAAGGATTCGTCCGCTATTTCGCTCAGGCTTATCTGCTGGCGTCCACACAGGGGATGGTCGCTGGAACACACAAAAACGAGATGCCTTCGGAGTGCATAGGGATGAGCTCAATAGTGGTGTCGGAAGAGTTGTGGACAGAGACGAGGGCCAAGTCCAGCGTGCCTGAGCGAAGCTCGGCAAGACTGCTTCGCGTGCCCTGTACCGTCTGCCGGAGCTTGACGGTGCCTCGAACCGTGCCCTGGCTGGCGTCCACGGCATCGCGGGCGCCTTGGATATCGGCCAGGATCCTCCTAGTGTGGGGGAGGAGCGCTTCGCCGGCCTGTGTCAGTGCTATGGAGCGCCCTTGACGTAAAAACAGCGCGGAGCCAAGGTCATGTTCGAGTTGCTTGATGCCGGCCGACACCGCGGACTGAACAATATTGGCGCGTTGGGTGCCCCGAGTGAAGCTCATCTCCTCGGCGACCCCGAGGAAGTAGTCAATCTGGAAGATCTGCCTCCTGCCATTATCGTCAACGGCGATCGGAATCATCGAATATAAGTGTTGGACGCGATTGATTTTCCGTCAGAAACTTGCACCATGACCATTTCTCCTGCACTTCTCGTGCATTCGCGAAACCCTCCGACGCCACAAGCTCCCATCGCCGTCGCCATGGCATCGGTTTTTGGATTGTTGCCTTTGTCTTCATGACTTCCATGGCGTTCGCCGCCGCACCAGCTCCTTTGTACGTGCTGTATCAGCAGCGTTCAGGGTTCAGTGCCTTCACCATCACGGTGATCTTTGCTGTCTATGCCGCAGGTGTTGTCGTCAGCCTCTTCCTGGCCGGATCTTCCGGGGCTGCTGCTGGAGCGGTTTATTACCGGACTTGGCGTGGGTATGTTGACGGCCACAGCGACGGCGCACATGACCGAGTTGTTCGGCTCCGCACGTCCCGGCAGCATGGTTCACCCCGTATGTAGTCTTTGCCTTCTTGTTGCTGGGCGGATTGCTGTTGCTGGTCACCGTGCCGCAACCATGATGGCCTTCGTGGGATTTGCCATGTTTGGTTTCTTCACGTCATTGGCCCCCGTGTTGATCTCCGGGAAGTTGGGCATCACCTCACACGTCGTGGCCGGTTCGGTGGCATTCTCGGTCTTTGCTGCCGCCGCGATCTTCCAAATGATCTCCTCGCGCTGGGCACGCACCACACAGATTCCCGTCGGGCTCATAATCCTCGCCGTAGGGTTGGTGCTCGTGACCGCCAGCAGGGTCCTAGTCTCCATGCCGATGCCCGATGCCCGTTGCAGGTGGCATGGTGGCGGGAGCGGGAGTTGGCGTTACCTTCAAGGCCACCATGGGTCTGCTGCTGCAGGCAGTTGCCCCGGTTCCCTCGGTCATGATGTTCGGTGGCTTCATGCTGGTACTCCTGGCCATCACCGCGATCACGTTCGCCAAGACCCGTCACCAAGCCTCGGCATGAAATAGCCATGACAAAGCCCGGTCCGCCGCCAGCTGTGGCGGTGGACCGGGCTTTGTTATGCCTTGGCGCTATGACGGGAGAGTCCTACTTGAGTTGAACTTGGTCCTTGCCGCGGCGAAGCGCGACATCAATCATGTTGGTGGCAACGGAAAGCATGAGAGAGGACCCGAGCATGTGGATCACTACCAGCAGAATCGGGATGCCGGTGAAGTACTGCCAATAGCCAATAACGCCCTGGAACAGTACGGAGACGAACAGGATCAGGGATGCGTTACGGAGAATATCGCCCTTGCCGTTGCGCCACAGCAAGATGACCAGCAGCAAGGCCGTCGCCACCAGCACGTAGACAGGGACGACGTGAATACGCGTAACCAGGTAGCCGTCCAGTTCCATGCGTGGCGAGGTGGCATCGCCCGAGTGCGGCCCGGATCCCGTGACCAGAGTTCCCAGCACCACTGCCAAGTAACTGGCCACGGCTGCGATGACACTGAGCTTGCGGATGATGGGTTTGGCGCGAGGAACGTCGTTAGGCGCCGAAGCGCCCGTGCGGCCGTAGGTTCTATTCACCATCAGCATGGAGACCACCACCAGAGCGGCGGAGACCAGGAAGTGCAGGCTGACAACATAGGGGTTCAGACCTGAAAGCACTGTAATGCCGCCAATAATGGCTTGGGCGGGGATGACGGCGAGCAGGCCAAACGCCAGCCAGAATAGGTCCTTACGTTCCTTACGCAGGTTCCAGAGCAGGATCAGCAGGACCAGGGCGATGGCGGCAAGTCCGAAGGTGAGCGTGCGGTTGACGAATTCGATGACACCGTGAATACCCATCGCGGGGGTGTTAGTCAAGGACTCCGGCGTGCACTTGGGCCAGGTGGGGCAGCCCAGTCCCGAGCCAGTAACTCGCACCACGCCACCGGAGATGATCAAGACGCCTTGGCCGATCAAGGAAGCCACGCTTAGGCGCTTGATGGCTGGGGTGATGGAGGTGGGCAACTTTTCGGCAAAGTTACGCAGGGCTGTTGCGGTGCTGCTTTGACTCACTTCGGTGACGCCTTTCAATTCCATTTGAACCACTTGAGTGCGGCGACGGCGGCAGCCACACCCCACGCGAGCAAAATAATGAGCCCCCACACATCGAGGCGGCTGTCAATCAGTGCAGCGCGCATCAGGTTGCCGAGGGCGCCCGAGGGCAGCCACTGGACGTAGGCCTCGAGGGTGCTGGAGAACTTACCGGCTGGCAGTACGATCCCGCCCACGGCGGCGAACAGGATCCAACCCAGGTTGGTGATAGCCAAGGTCGCTTCAGGGCGCACTGTGCCGGCAATCAGCAGGCCAATGGCCGTGAACGCGGCAGCACCCAAAATAAGCAGCGGGATGCCCAGCAGCACTCCCGCTAACGGTGGGTGCCAGCCCATGAACGCGGCCACGGTGGAAATCAGCACCACCTGCAGGGCCAAGGCGGCCAACACGGCAATGACCTTGCCAGCTATCAATCCGCCCCTGCCCAGCGGTGTGGTGGACATGAAGCGCAGCACTCCATAGCGCCGGTCGAATCCGGTGGCAATGCCCTGTCCGGTGAACGCCGTCGAAAGTGCACAGAGGGCAAGAATGCCCGGGGTTGCAATGGCCACACGGGAATGTCCCATGTCATCGAGCAGGGGAGTGGCTACTAGGGCAATGAGGCCCAGCAGCGGCATGACGACCATGAGCACCAGCTGTTCGCCGTTGCGCAGCATGGTGGATGCCTCATACTTGCCCTGGTTCACAATTCGTCGGCTCAGACTCGCGGCGTGTGCTGGCGGGGCGTTATGGAAAAGGGTGCTCATGAAATCACCGTGCTGTGGGAGTTGCGGCTGTGAGGGTTAGGGCTATGAGAGTTGCGATCGGCGGAAACAGAGGCAACGGTTGCGGCGCCGTCGGAAATGGCAAGGAACACATCCTCGAGGGACTTGGATGCCAGATGCACGGACGTCGGCATGACGCGGGCTCGTTCACACCAGGCGCCAAAGCGGGCAAGATCGGCCGGCTCCAGGGGGCCGGTCAAGACGTAGCTACCGGCACGGGTCTCGGAGCATTCAAGCCCGGGCCGCAGCAGAGCAGACACATCCAAAGCTGGTGTGGCCTCGAACGTCATGGCGCGGTGCTCCATGGCCGCCGTGGACGTTTCAAGGAGTTCCTGAACCGTGCCGGAAGCCACCGATTCACCCTTGTCCACAATGTAGACGTAGTCGGCAAGGCGCTGGGCGTCATCGAGGAGGTGGGTGGTGAGGATGATGGCCTTGCCGGCGTCGCGCAGTTCCCGGATCAGCTCAAAAACCATGATGCGTGACTGTGGATCCAGGCCGGCGCTGGGTTCATCGAGAAACAACACTTCAGGGTTGCCCAACAAACTCGCGGCCAGTGCCACACGCTGCTTCTGACCACCGGAGAGACGCCGAATATTTGTGTCGGAGAACTCGTTGATGCCGAGCCGCTCTACCAGGGCGTCCACGGAAAGCGGGTTTTGGTACAAGCCCGCCACGTGGCGCAGCAGCGCTATGGGGCGGGCCGCCGGGGGTAGCCCGCCGTCCTGCAACATGACACCCACCCGGGAGCGCAGTTCGGCGTCGGCCGTTTCTGGGTCTTGACCTAGGAGGGAGATGCTGCCTCCGGTACGGTTTTGTAGGCCCTGGGCACATTCAATAGTGGTGGTTTTACCGGCGCCATTGGCACCCAAGAGTGCCGTAACCTGACCAAAATGGGCCGTGAGACTAATATTGGAAATAACGCGTTTCATCCGGCCATCCAATGCCGGAAGGGGCCCCACGTCCTTGATGAGCCCGGAGATTTCCAGAGCAGGGGAAAGTGTCTTTGTCACGCGGCCATTGTACGCGAAGCAATTGGGAGTTCTGCCGAGTGCGGCTATTCCGTGGGCTCCAAGCTGACCCGTGGGTGGGACTGCGGAACTGAAGTGCGCGCCATGCTATCGGCTCGCCTGCCGGCCACTAGCTGCTCCGGTCTGTGGGTAGGCTCGCCTTAGTGGCGGGGCACCCCCAATTACGGCATAATTGTGTTGTCTAATGTTGTGCGTTTTTTTTGACAGTGTGGAGGTGTTAGTTGAGTCAGCAAATAGCGTCCGTTCCCGTGGCCGGTGTCGAGCCTGATGAACGTACCCGAGACCGAGTATTGACGGCCGTGCTGGAGCAGGGTCCTATCAGTGCCGCGCAGCTGGGTGTGCTGCTCGGTCTGACGCCGGCAGCTGTACGTCGACATTTGGACACCTTGACCAAAGAGGGGCTTATTGAAGTCAAGCTAGTCAGCAACGCCAAGAGTGGCGCCGGGCGTCCTGCCCGCAGATATGTGGTCTCCAGACGCGGCCAGACTGAAATCGGTGACGATTACCTGCAGATTGCAACACAGGCGCTGAATGAAATTTCCGATATCCGCGGAGAATCCGGTGTTGTGGAATTCGCGCAGCGCCGTTTTGCCCTCATGGAGGCTAAATACCAGCCTCTCGTCGACGCCGCCGGCGAAGATGTAGCGGCCCGCTCTAAGGCTTTGGCTCAGGCGCTGAATGCCGACAGGTTCGTAGCTACATCTAATTCGCTCAATAGCGGAACATCCATGGCTGCCGAACAGTTATGCCAAGGGCACTGTCCTATCCAGGAACTTGCCAGTTCCTTTCCCCAATTCTGCGACGCCGAAACCGAAGTTTTTTCCCGGTTGATTGGCGTCGACGTGCGCAGGCTCTCCACTATGGCAAGTGGCGGGCATGTGTGCACCACACATGTACCAACGGGGCGCGCGGTGGTCCGCAAGCTGGCAACAGCTCAGACCAACACAGCAAGCCCCGTGGACTCGATTTCCAACCATCAGCAAGAAAGGCCGTGATGACGGATCAATTAGCGCAGGATGTTAGCGCCAATGGTGACGTGGCAGATGCCACTAACCACGACATCCTCGAGAGGAACCCCGAACTGGAGGGCCTAGGCAACTATGCCTTCGGCTGGTCAGATAAAAACGCGGCCAGCGATAACGCCCGCCGCGGTCTGAGCGAAGAAGTTGTTCGGGACATCTCCGCCAAGAAGGGCGAGCCCCAGTGGATGCTGGACATGCGCCTGAAGGGCCTGAAGTACTTTGACCGCAAGCCCATGCCCACCTGGGGTGCAGACCTCTCCGGCATCGACTTCGATAACATCAAGTACTTTGTGCGCTCCACGGAGAAGCAAGCCGGTTCGTGGGAAGAACTCCCCGAGGACATCCGTAATACCTACGAGAAGCTGGGCATCCCCGAAGCTGAGCGTAACCGTCTGGTTGGTGGCGTCACCGCCCAGTACGAGTCCGAGGTTGTGTACCACCAGATCCGCGAGGACCTGGAAGCACAGGGCGTCATCTTCACCGACACCGACACTGCCTTGCGGGAATACCCGGAGATCTTCCAGGAGTACTTCGGCACCATGATTCCGGTGGGCGATAACAAGTTCGCGTCACTGAACACGGCCGTCTGGTCCGGTGGCTCCTTCGTCTACGTCCCCAAAGGCGTTCACGTAGAAATCCCGCTGCAGGCCTACTTCCGCATCAACACCGAGAACATGGGCCAGTTTGAGCGCACCCTGATCATCGCCGATGAAGACAGCTACGTGCACTACATCGAAGGTTGCACCGCCCCGATCTACACCTCGGACTCGCTGCACTCTGCCGTTGTCGAAATCGTGGTCAAGAAGAACGCCCGTGTTCGCTACACCACCATCCAGAACTGGTCCAACAACGTGTACAACCTGGTGACCAAGCGCGCCATTGCACACGAAGGCGCCACCATGGAATGGGTTGATGGCAACATTGGTTCCAAGGTCACCATGAAGTACCCGGCCGTTTACCTGGTCGGCGAGCACGCCAAGGGCGAGACCCTTTCGGTGGCTTTCGCCGGTGAAGGTCAGCACCAGGACACCGGATCCAAGATGGTCCACATTGCCCCGAACACGCAGTCCTCGATCATCTCGAAGTCTGTTGCTCGCGGTGGTGGACGTGCAGCTTACCGTGGTCTGGTTCAGATCCGTGAGGGTGCAAACCACTCGGCCAACACGGTGCGTTGTGACGCCCTGCTGGTGGACAACATCTCCCGCTCGGACACCTACCCCTACGTGGACGTTCGTGAAGACGATGTCTCCATGGGTCACGAGGCCACCGTGTCCAAGGTCAGCGAAGAGCAGCTGTTCTACCTGCAGTCCCGCGGCATGCCCGAGGACGAGGCCATGGCCATGATTGTGCGCGGCTTCATCGAGCCGATCGCCAAGGAATTGCCCATGGAATACGCGCTCGAATTGAACCGCCTGATCGAACTGCAGATGGAAGGGGCCGTCGGCTAAATGACCGAGCTCACGCAAGAACACGAAACAGATTCAAAGGTTTGGACACAGGGCTTCATCAAGGGTATGACCGAGGAGGGCGAAAGCCTGTCCGAGATCAACCCGGAGTCAGGTCCCCTCGGCGGCAGCGCAGCAAAGGCTCATAGCCACGGCGGCGACAGCCACGGTGGCGGCATTGGCGTCCCGGACAGCTCACGCGCCGGCCGCTTGACCTCCTACAACCTCGCCGACTTCCCGACCATCACGGGCCGCGAAGAAGAATGGCGCTTCACCCCCCTGAAGCGTCTGCGCGGCCTTGACCGCGTTGGTATCAAGGGTGTAGAGCTCAACGGTCCCGCACCGTTGGTTGAGGTTACCAAGCCCGACGGCGTCACCGTTGAGACCGTGGGTCGCGACGACGCACGCATCGGCTCCGCTGGCATCCCCGAAGACCGTGTGGCCGCCGGGGCATGGGCTAGTTTCACTGAAGCCACCGTGGTCACCCTGCCCGAGGAATTCGCTGGCAACGCTGAGAACCTCACCACCTTGACCCTCACCGGTCAGGGGGATGCGCCCACAGCCTCGCACGTGGTCGTTATTGCCAAGAAGTTCGCCACCGGCGTTGTCGTCTTGGATCACCGCGGCACCGCTGTGCTGAGCGAGAACGTAGAAATCCTCGTCGAGGACGGTGCCAACCTGACCGTTGTCAGTATCCAGGACTGGAACGATGATGCTGTACACGCCAGTGCCCAGCACATCAAGGTTGGCCGCGACGCCAAAATCAAGCACGTTGTCATCAACCTCGGTGGCGATTTGCTTCGCACCACCCCGGCCGCGCGTTACAGCGGCACGGGCGCCGAAGTTGAGATGTACGGGCTGTACTTTGCGGACGCTGGTCAGCACCTCGAGCAGCGCTTGTTCGTGGATCACTCCACGAAGAACTGCAAGTCCCGCGTCACCTACAAGGGTGCACTGCAGGGCGATAACGCTCACGCTGTCTGGATTGGCGATGTGCTGATCCGCAAGCAGGCTGAAGGCACCGACACCTACGAGATGAACCGCAACCTCATCCTGACCCAGGGTGCGCGCGCCGATTCGGTTCCCAACCTGGAAATTGAGACAGGCATGATCGAGGGGGCAGGGCACGCAAGCGCCACCGGCCGTTTCGATGATGAGCAACTGTTCTACCTGCAGGCTCGCGGCATTGAAGAAAGTGTTGCACGCCGTCTGGTAGTGCGCGGCTTCTTGAACGAAGTCATCCAGCACATCCAGGTACCTGCCCTCGAAGAGCGTCTGCGCGAGTCCGTGGAACGCGAATTGGCGGCGACCCCACAGTGACCGATTCCTCCACGCCCGCCGGAGTCGTTGTCTGCCAAGCCGACGACGTACAGGTGAAATCATCCTTACTCGTTGAGGTTGATGATTACCCCATCGCCATTGTCAGGGATTCCTACGGGGAGCTTCACGCAATTGGAGACACCTGCTCACACGCAGAAATCTCCCTCAGCGAAGGCGACGTGGAGGATGGCACCATCGAATGCTGGGCCCATGGCAGCTCCTTTGACCTGACAACAGGACAACCGCTGACATTGCCCGCATTCGAACCGGTACCCGTCTTTGCCCTGAGCGTTCACGGCAGCGACGTCTATGTGGACGTCACCAACATTCTTAACGGCGTCAGCGCGCAGTAGCGCCACGGCCCGCACACAAACTTTTTTAGGAGAAAATAGAGTATGTCTACTCTGGAAATCAAGGACCTGCACGTCAGCATCGAGACGGAACAGGGCATCAAGCCGATCCTCAAGGGTGTCAGCCTGACCATCAACACCGGCGAAACCCACGCCATCATGGGCCCCAACGGTTCCGGCAAGTCCACCTTGGCTGCCACCATTGCCGGTCACCCCCGCTACACGGTTGACAGCGGCTCCATCACCCTCGACGGCGAAGACGTTCTGGCGATGACAGTTGACCAGCGCGCCCGCGCAGGCCTGTTCCTGGCCATGCAGTACCCGGTAGAAATCCCCGGTGTCACCATGACCAACTTCCTGCGCACCGCCAAGACCGCGATCGACGGCGAAGCCCCCAAGCTGCGTACCTGGACCAAGGACGTCAAGGCCGCCATGGCTGAACTGCGTATCGAGCCGGAGTTCGCCGAGCGTAACGTCAACGAAGGCTTCTCCGGTGGCGAGAAGAAGCGCCACGAGATCCTCCAGCTCGAGCTGCTCAAGCCCAAGTTCGCCATCTTGGATGAGACCGACTCCGGCCTTGACGTTGACGCGTTGAAGGTTGTCTCGGAAGGTGTGAACCGGTCCATCGAAGCCGGTGGTCTGGGCACAGTGCTCATCACCCACTACACTCGCATCCTGCGCTACATCAAGCCGCAGTTCGTGCACGTGTTCGTTGACGGTGCCATCGCCGAACAGGGCGGCGCCGAACTGGCCGACCGTTTGGAAGAAGAAGGCTACGACCGCTACCTGGTAGCAGAGTCGGCCACGGCCTAAACAACACTAGGAAGGAATCATGACTGACATCAGCGAATCAAGCGCAGCCCTTGTGGCCGGCCAAACTGATCTCGAAGACGTTGAGGAAGCTCTCAAGGACGTCATTGACCCGGAACTCGGCGTCAACATCGTCGATCTGGGTCTGCTGTACGGCATGCGCTACGGCGAGGACGGTGCCCTGCTGTTGGACATGACGCTGACCACGGCCGCCTGCCCTCTGCAGGACGTCATCGAAGAGCAGGTGGAAAACTCACTGGGCCCGATCGTTGACGAATGGCGCATCAACTGGGTGTGGATGCCGCCGTGGGGTCCCGAGCGGATCACGGACGACGGTCGCGACCAGATGCGTGCCCTCGGCTTCAACATCTAGTCACCACCGCCACCCACGAATTAGAAGAACCGCCGCCGTTCCCGAAATTGTTCGGGGACGGCGGCGGTTCTTTTCGTTCCGAGCTAGACGTTCGGGACGGAGAACGTGTCGCACGCGGCCAGATCGGCACTCTGATAGCCCTTGTACAGCCAGTTTTGACGCTGTTCGCTCGAACCGTGGCTCCACGATTCGGGGTTAGTCCTGCCGGTGGCGGCCTTTTGAATCCTGTCATCACCCACAGACGACGCCGCGGACAGCGCATCATTGAGGTCCTTTTGCTGCAGCTGCTTCAGGAAGGGCTGGTCACTTCCAGGGGCTGGTGTAGTGGAGGCGTACCCCATCCAAACTCCTGCATAGCAGTCTGCCTGGAGCTCCGTGCGGACGGCTGCCGATTGTGCACCTTTGGGGTCCTGCTGTGCTTTGCCGATGGTTCCGGTGAGGTTTTGCACGTGGTGACCGAACTCGTGGGCCACCACATATTCCTGGGCTAACGGACCGCCAGAGGAACCAAACTGGGTTTCCAATTGGGCAAAGAAATCTGGATCAAAGTAGGCCTTGTTATCACCCGGGCAGTAGAACGGGCCAACGGCTGAGGTGGCCGCACCACAGGCAGTGTCAACACTGCCGGTGAAGATCACGGTTTTGGGGACTGAGTACTTCACTCCATATTGGTTGAGGTAGCCAGGCCAGAAACTATTGAGCGAGTTGGCGGTGCCGAGGATGCGGCAATCCAGCCGTGCATTGGCGTCGGCCCCGGTCTGGCAGCTCTCGATGGCCGATCCACCGGTCTGTTCGATGGCCGGTTGTTCGCCGGTATCACCCAAGATGGAGCCCAGGAGATCGGGGTTGATCCCCAATAGGGCACCGATGAGCACCACAATGCCGCCGCCGAGTCCTAGTCCCATCTTGCCGCCCCGGCCCATACTGCCACGGCCTCTACGGTCTTCCGCTTGCGAGGGGTCAAGTCGCGCGCCTTCATTAAAAGTCATGGCTACAGGGTATCCCCACAGCTGGCTATCGAGGGTAAGACACTAGATAACGGCCACATTTCTGTGCGTGCGATTCTCCTCTACGATGAAGGCAATGCCGTTCATAGAGAAACTCCAGCACTGGGCCAAAACTGCCGGGGCACGTCCCGCCGTGACTGTTGGCGCCCAGCGCCTTGACTACGCCAGCCTGCTGGCGGCCGCCGAGGCGCCCGAAACCTTGGTCAGTGCCGAACCCGGTGCCGGTACGTCGGTGACGGTTAGCGCCCCCGGGCCCAGCTGCGGCCCGGTAGCTGTCATTGACGTACCCGCTAGCGTGGACGTGGCAGTGCAGTTTTGTGCCGCCCTACGCCAGCACAAAACAGCCATGGTGGTGGATACCAGCTGGCCGCAGGAGCTCCGCAAACAACTGGCTGAAACCGCCCAGAGTTGGGCCACGACGCAGGACGCCATTGATCCTCCGTTCCTGCTAGGGCTTTCTTCCGGCACCAGTGGACTGCCCAAGGCCTTCACGCGCAGCACGGCTACGTGGCATGAATCCTTTATTCGCAGTACTGACTATTTTGGGCTCACTGCCGAAACGGTTACCTTTGCACCGGGGCCGATGGCCGCGAGCATGAATCTCTACGCGCTAGGTGAATCCATTTTTGCTGGCGGCTCCTTTGTTGCGCTCCCAGATTTCAGCCCGGATGCAGCGCTGGCGGCAGTGTCGGCCAACCATGTGAATCGGCTCGTGCTGGTACCCACGGTGTTGGAGCTGTTGGCTCGTCGAGGAGTGGCCACCGGCCAGCTAGCTCCGGTAATCAGCAGCATCGTCTGTGCTGGTTCGGCGCTTAGTAGTGCAACGGCAGCCTTGGCCCAGCAGTGGGCGCCGAACGCCGTGATCCACCAGTATTATGGTGCGGCTGAGCTGGGTTTTGTCGCCGCCACAACTCTGGAGCCGGGAGCTGTCCTAGAAGAGTCTGACGGCGTAGGGCGCGCCTTTCCCGGTGTGCAGCTCAGTATCCGCAACGGGCAAGGCAGGGGAGTGGACACCGGAAAACTGGGAAGTGTCTGCGTGAAGAGTCCCTATGTGTGCAGCGGTTACGCCTGGGGTGACGACGGACTGGCCTTCTCTACTCACGGTATCGACGGCTGGTACACGGTGCATGACCAAGGCCGCCTCGATGAGCATGGCAAGCTTCGCCTGGCGGGCCGTGCCAGCGACATGATCCTAATCTCCGGCGCCAACGTCTACCCACACGCCGTCGAACAGGCTCTTCGCAGGAACAGCAACGGTGGAAGTAGCGGTGATAGCAGCAGCGGCACGGAGATGGACGTCATTGTTGCAGGACTACCGGATCCGGTGCGGGGCCATCGAGTTATTGCAGCGTTTCGTCCTGCCGCTCCATATTCTGACGCGCACCGTAGCAGCACTAGTCCTGATGCTCTCGCACTCCTGCGCGCCGGAGCTGCAGAGTTGCCAGCCAGCCACCGCCCTTCGCAGTACTATGAGCTGGCCGAACTTCCTTTGACGGGGAGCGGAAAAATCAGCAGAGCACTCCTGACTCAGTGGATCGTGGAAGGAGACCCCCGTGTCCAACGCCGTTCCTAACTATGCAAGTACTGAAGCAGCAGGAACTGAAACTGAGGCCCGTAACCCTGACACTACCGCGGTAGTGCTCATGGCCAGACGGCTGCCCACGGCTAAGGCCGGCGGAGCTTATAAGAATTTCAGGGCGCATGAGCTCGCTGCCGCCGTCATCGAGCACCTCGTCGAGGCCTCAGGCATCAACCCGGCAGACATCGATGACGTCATCGTGGGCAATGCCACCGGGGGCGGCGGCAACGTTGCCCGCCTCGCTGCCCTCACTGCAGGATTGCCGGATCTGATCCCAGGACTTTCGGTCGATCGGCAGTGCGGATCGGGGCTCGAAGCCATCATTTTGGCCGCCCGAATGGTGCAGGCTGGAGCCGGGGAACTCTATTTGGCCGGGGGAGTGGAGAGCATCAGCACAGCTCCCGCACGGGCGTACAAGGCAGCTGACGGATCCCTGGAGTTCTTCGATAGGGCGCAATTTGCTCCCCTGGAAACGGGCGATCCCGACGCTGGAGTCGCCGCCGAAAATGTGGCACGCCACTACGGCATCACGCGCGAGCGGCAGGACGATTACGCCCTGGCCAGTCATACCAAGGCGGTGAACGCCCAGCGCAATGGCGCCTTCACCGCGGAGCTGGTTCCCTTCGCCGGCCTCACTGATGACCAGGGGCCGCGGCCCAAGCTGAACCCGAGTCTCATGGCACGATTTCCTCCAGCGTTTGTTCCCGGTGGCACGGTGACAGCCGGTAATTCTTGTCCGTTCAGCGATGGCGCGGCGATGGCAGTTGTCACCTCGCTGACGCGGGCTCGGGCAATGGCAAAGTCTCTGGGGGGTGATGCCGGAACTGTCTTGGCGTTTCGCGCAAGTGCAGTTGCGGGCAATGATCCCAATCTTCTGGGAGTAGGAGCAGCGCATGCCATGGAATTATTGCTGACCCGAAGCGGAATGCAGATCGGCCAGGTCAGGAATTCTCTCATCGAGTTCAATGAGGCCTTTGCCTCCCAAGTGCTGGCTGTGGCCGACATTCTGGACCTCGATCCCACCCGCTTCAACCACGACGGCGGGGCGCTGGCTTTGGGGCACCCGTACGGTGCCTCCGGGGCTGTGTTGGTGACGAGGCTGCTCGCCCAAGTGCAGCGAGAGGCGTCAGAAGGTCGCGCGCGCGGGACGGCTGGGCGAGATGCGTTCGCCATGATCAGTGTGGCCGGGGGTATTGGTCTTGCGGCGCACTTTCAATCTGTAACACTTCTCCCTTGAGGACTGTCAATTCATTGTGCTTGAGGCAGGACTTAGAGATTCCGGCAAAGGCTTTGAATCAGGCCAGCCACGAACCTTTCATTCTCGCGTGCGGGGCAACTCGTCTCCGCAGTGGGAACCTCTACGGGGCAGGTCGGAGAGCTTGGAGCCATATTGACTCGTGCTTCACCACGTAGGTGGTCGCTCTGTCCCAATGGCTGCGGGGAGCAATGCACGGAGTTCCTTGTCGGCATCGTAGCCGTCAATGAAGGCTGCTAGCGCCCGCGCCGCCTCGTTTGGAACCGCTGAGGCGTCGTTCAGTGTGAATGTTTGTGCGGCGTAGGCGAGATCCCAGAGGCGAGTGCTCGGTGCTGCTGCGTCCCAGTCGATGAACACCCATCGTTCCCCAATGATGAGATTCCAAGGGGCCAGGTCATTGTGACAGATCAGGTCGGCGTTGGGAGTCAGAATGAGTGGGATCCAGCTTGATTTGGCGGTGGGCTCATAGGAGGCACTGGCGTCGTGAATGGCTCGCACGAGACGGCCGATCTTGGACAGTTCAGAGAGGGAGAGTCTGAATGAATCCATAGCCCGAGAACCCGGGACAAAATCCGTAATATGCCTTCCCCGAGTGTCCTGCCCATAACTGACAGGCACATCAACACCGGCATCCCGCAGGGCCTTCTTATATGCAAGCACACTTGGCGTTACTACCGTCCACGGTTTACGCACAGTTGATCCGACGCGCACCACACCATCGGTAGCATTGATCCGATCCACCAGCTGAATAGATTGGCGGTACTTGCAGTCGTCCTGGCCGGCGCTAATGCAATGATCGGATACGCAAGATAGCACCAGAAAAGAGTCAGTTTATGAGACAGGCGCGGGTCCCTAAATTGGATCAGTGCTGATATTTCCAGCCGGTCAAGGTTGCGTTCCGTGCCATCGTTACCAGAACGGGAAATAGCTTTCGAGGCTCACCAACTTGGGGCCGATTTTTGCTAATGCTGTGATAACCAGGCGGCAACGCGAGCATTGAACCGGCCTGGGTGTTGTAGCGGAATTCCGTGGCCGCAGCCATCGACAATTTCGAGCACACTTCCCGGCAGGGCCGAGTGAATAGAGGCGGCGGATTCTCGCATCAAGTGGCGTTCCTGCAGTCCGACCATCACGAGTGTTTGGCCGTGAAAATCCGACCACGATTCCGGTAACACGAACCGCATGTTGTCCCCAACCACAGCGAGCAGCGTAGCTTTCGTAATGCCAGCACTTGTGTTGAGGTAGTCATCCATCAACTCCGGGGGGACAAACAACTCCCTAGCCTGTATCCGGGCAAAGCTGCGATTTCTTGCCAGGGGCGCGGCAGCCCCGAGTGCGCAAAGGGTAAGTTCGGTGAACGGCATCACTTTTGCTTGGGCACTGACAACCATCGCCCTAGTCACAAGTTCGGGGTACTTCGATGCAAGTTCGATGGTGAGTTGTGCGCCCAAGGAAAAGCCAATTACTGCCGCGGGAGCCGAGTTACCTTGCGACAGCACTAAGCTGAGCGCCTCCACCGTTTCGGCGTGTGATCGGTAAGGTTCATCAGCGCTCTGGCCATGTCCAGGAAGATCGGGCACGAGCACGCTGTACTTGGACTCGAGGCTTCTTCGAAGGGAGTTCCACATCCATCCGGCTACTCCGCCGCCGTGCAAAAGAAGCACTGGTGCGCCGACTTCGGGGCCGACTCTACTGACATGCATAGTGTTCATACTCGCACGCAGGTCAACCGCGCCTTGCCACTGACACGTTGAACCGCCCCTAAGCCGGTCCGCTGTGGGGCAGATGGATTGGCCAACGTTACAGCGATTTGCGAGCTGTGGTGCAGTCGGTGGCGCGGACCTTCTGCGGGATGATCAACTCGCAGCGAGAGGCAGGGGCGGCTTATTCAGTGAAGTCTGGGATGTCGGCGCTAGCCGCAAGAGACCTTAGAGCTCTGACATGGGCACGAAAGGCGGCCCGGCCTGCCTTCGTCAAGTTCACCCATGTTCGTGTACGGGTGTCGACGATGCCCTTGCGTAGAGCAATATACCCAGCGTTTTCGAGTACTCGCAGATGCTTACTAAGGGCAGAGTCACTCAGTGCGAGTGAATCACGGATGACGCCAAATTCGATTTCAGCGACTTCAGCCAATATGGAGCACACTCGCAACCGGGCTGGCACGTGAATGATGTCATTGAAGCCGTCGGTCATCATTGTCCGACCCGGATCGCCCGCTCAAGGCGGTTATCCATGAGCGGCCCCATGGCCACGGTTAGTATTAGGCCAGCCGCGGCCGCCACATAGACAACCCAAGCGAACGACGGACCAGCAGTGGACAGGAACCATACTGCTGTGACCGTCAGGATCAACAAGAGGCAAGCATAGATCGCTGCGAGCCCACGGCTCCCTTTGTGGGTGTAGACGTCGAAAACAGCCCGACTCGGTGTTTGTTGTAGCAACGGCAATGTACAGAACAGGACTATGGCAACGGCCAAAGCGGTTGTTCCCAGTACAGTATCGACCTTGGAAAAACCGATCCCGATGATGAAAGCGGCTACTCCGATTCCTTGGATGGGATAGAGCCACCATGGAGATCGTACGTAATTGGCTAGGCGTGAGCGGGCTTCATTTATGGACACTAGCGCCTCTTGTGCTTCTGTGGCGGTGGGACGAACAGGGATTCTTTCCATGGAGGAAACATTAGTCTTTCCTGTAAGGAAAGTCTAGGTTAGTTTTTGTAGTGGAAGGTCAACTGTTAGTTCTGTGGACGAATGGCCCTAGGCTTTGCCACGGGCGTCGATGGGCTGGGTTCGGTAGACACGCCATGCGGTGAGTAATTCGCTCTTTGAGCCCGTGGGGTATTTGCTATGCCACGCTCGAGTGAAACGATTGTATTCATACTGGGCATCAATGGGTTTTTGCTCTTGGCCCCTCGTTTGGTACCAGTGGTTTACCGCGTCAGCGAGAGTTTGGGTGCCATCGGTGGCGAGAAAAAACTCGCGCATTTCAGCGTCAAAATGGAAAGACGCCCCGATCTCTTCACTGAACCACGCGCGCAGAACTTGGCTACATCTCTGTCCCGCCGGGATGGGCGTGCTAGAGGTGAGTGGTTCAGATAGCTGGCGTCTGTTGGGCCGCTTGATGGCTGTGGGTTCAGGGAACTCGCAGCCATCCAGATGCGAAGCAATCCGCTGAGCCAATAACGCTTTTTCTCCCGTTGCGCGAATATGAAGGAGTCGGGCAAACTCCGCAAGCTCATCTTTGAGCCAATACCAGCGCAGCAGCTCTGTCCCCGTAAGTTCGGGTGTCAAAGGCGGGCGTTCGGTTGATGAAGATATCATCTCACTAGATTATCGAAAATATTTTCGAGCTAGCAATATGCGATACGCGATTATGTCCTCCGAGTTGAGCAGTACGCCAGCTGGTGTTCCCACAAGTGTGGTAACCAGCAACACGATATCGATACGCACGGTCTGCCGCTCGCGGAGGTGACCGGATCGAAGGGAGGCAAGCGACCCGACGGCACTGGCTGACTTCAAACGAGTCGTGTCCGTGTCGTGGGACCAGGCTGGGTCAAAGCGTGTCGATCCTGTGGTGATTTCTAGCTGGAACTTTAGCCGGTCCACCACCGGAGGGAGTGTAGAGGACTTCGGAGGATTTCGAAATTGCGTGTTTCTGCAGGCGACACATTATTGGAGACCCTGCCCGCGAAAAAATCCTGGGCCGCGGGCTTTTTATACAGGGCACTAGTTTGGGCTCTTGCAGGAGCCCAAAGGCGGGGCAAGCCTGTGCTCGTGGCATGGTCACGGCTTGATCTACGGGGACAGGGTGGGAATCTACCTGCAGAACCCTGCCCCAAGGGACTTGTGGCGGTTGCCCGTTCAGGGATCAGGCATTCGCGAATGAGGATTTGTATCATCAGTCGCGGAACAAGGTCCTTCACTCCCAAAGCAAGGTGGCCAGCGTCAGGTGGGGGAGTCGCCGTCGTCCTCTGTACTCTCGGGACTGGGATCACCCAGACCGCGTGCGGCCAGGGCCTCACCGGTGGCACGGGCGTACCCAACTGTGGCGATGACCACGGGTAGCGACCGGGCCAGCAAATTACGCTCCAGGCCGCGGGCACGGGCGGCATCCCGAACGTCGGCAAAGGCGCCGATCACAAACGGGATGCTGCGCAGCATCAGGGCAACTGTGAGGGAGAATCGTTCCGGGTCCGCGCCAAAGCGCTCCAGCGGCCGGACCAGTGCGGCCAGCCCATCCAAGAGTTCATCCACAGGAGTGGTGGCGGTCAGAACATTCGAAGCCAGCACCGTGGCCACGATGGCGGCTATGACTTGCCACGCCGTCAAGGGACCATGCTGCCACCATTGATAAGCGGCAATGAGTACCAAGAAGATCAGCATCATCCGCACAGCACGCCACATCCGCTGCCAGGACAAGCCCGCAACAAAGTGTAAGGCTATGACCAGCACTAGGGTAGCCGTGGTGGTGACAGCACCCACCACGACCGAAATCAACGGCGAGGCCAAGCACAGCACGGCAACAGCGAACAAGAGCGCGGCCTTCAGCGCAAGCGGCGCCCGATGGATGAGCGAGGCGCCGGGGACGTACCCGGCCACCATGAAAGCATGACCGCGCACTAGCCCGCCAGCTCCTGGTAAGCCGCAATGGCCTGGTGCGGATCGCCGTCGAACGCTACCTGGCCTTGCTCGATCACCAAGGCACGGTCAAAAGTGGCAGCTAAGGAGAGGTCATGGGTGGACATGATGACTTGCTGGGGCAGGCTCCTGAGGCGTTGCATGAGCTGGCGGGTGTTACGCAGATCCAGCAGCGTGGATGGCTCATCGAGCACCAGAATCTCGGGGTCTACGGCCAAGACGGTGGCAAGCGCTGTTAACTGACGTTCGCCACCGGACAGCTCATAGATACTGCTCTGGGCCAGATGCTCCAGCCCGTAACTGGCCAAAATGGCAAGTGCCTTATTTCGACGCTCCTTTTTACCCAGCTTCTGCCGGCGCAAGGACAACTCGAGGTCCTCCTGCGGAGTGGGCATGACCAGCTGCGAGAGGGGATCGGTGAAGACAAAGCCTACGCTGCGGCGAACGGCTGCAACGTCACCGTGAGTGCTGCGGCCATTGACGGTGACCGTGCCAGTGGTGGGCAGGAGCAGTCCGTTCAGGAGCCGCAACAGGGTGGATTTGCCGGAGCCGTTGGCGCCAATGATGGCGATTCGCTGCTCAGTCAAGGTCAGGGAAACGGGGGCCAAGATTTGCTTTGCTTGCTGTGTGCGGGGATCTGCTGGCGGCACAGTGACGCCAGCCTGGGCGAGCACAATGCCGCGGTTTGAGGAATCAATCACCGCTGGCGGCGCACCAGAAGGTCAGGGAATGCCCGGTGCAGGCTCAATGCGATGATCACGGCAAGAACGTTCTTGATGACGTCACCCGGGAGGTAGATGACATCGGCCAGCATCGCTGTCTGCCAGCTCATGCCCTTCATGACAAAGCCCACAATGCCAAAGGCGTGGATCACTACCGTTCCGGCCATGGCCGCTGCGAACAAAGCCGCGGCACGCCACCGGCTGCGAACAGCCCACGTTGCCAGCAAGCCAATAACCGCCGCACCGAAAATGAAGCCCACAATGTAGCCCGCGGACGGGCTTGCCAGCACGGCCGGCCCAGCACGGAAGCCGCTAAAGATCGGTAGGCCAATGAGCCCCAACAGCACGTAAAGCCCAACTGCGGCTGTGCCGCGGGCAAAACCGAGGACGAGACCGCACATCGCTACGACCAGGGTTTGCAAGGTGATGGCCACACCGAAGGGGCCCACATTGATGCCGGGAACGGCGATTGAGGCGGCCATGAGCGCGGCAAAAACAGCAATGAGTGAAAGGTCCATGGCGCCCCAGCGCTGCCGGCCGCGCACCGGAATAGCTGTGTGCCCAAGTGCTGAAGCGCCCTCAGACTTCTGTGTCTGGCGTGATGTTCGATTCATTCTCAGTACTTTCTTCGTGGGGGGATTCTCGTTGTGCCGGAACGTCGTTAGACTAAGGAGGTTGTCCAACGCCCTTGGCAAGCAATTGTTGCTTGTGGCTGGCGTGTTCGGCACCTACCCATTCTTTGAAAGGTTACTACGTTGATTACGGTCCAAGACCTTGAGTTACGCGCAGGAGCGCGGTTGCTCATGGACGAAGTGTCATTCCGCATCGACAAAGGTGACAAGGTTGGGCTGGTGGGGCGCAACGGTGCCGGCAAGACCACGTTGACTCGTGTCCTCGCCGGCGAAGGTCTGCCAGCCGGTGGCAAGGTCACCCGTTCCGGTGAAATTGGCTACCTCCCGCAGGACCCCCGCACCCCTGACATGGAACAGTTGGCCAAGGACCGGATCCTCTCGGCCCGTGACCTGGACAAGGTCATCACCAAGCTGCGCAAGGCCGAGTCCGACATGGCCAGCGAAGACACCAACATCCGTGACAAGGCCATGCGCCGCTACGATCGCTTGGAGCAGGAGTTCCTGGCAGGCGGCGGTTACGCTGCCGAGGCCGAGGCTGCCGCGATCTCCTCCAACCTTGCACTGCCCGAACGCATCCTGAACCAGCCGTTGAAGACTCTTTCCGGTGGTCAGCGCCGCCGCGTGGAGCTGGCTCGAATCCTCTTTTCCGGTGCCCAGACCATGCTGCTCGATGAGCCCACCAACCACTTGGATGCCGATTCCATCTCTTGGTTGCGTGACTTCCTCAAGAGCCACCAGGGCGGGTTGATTGTGATCAGTCACGATACCGAACTGCTCGAAGCTACCGTCAACAAGGTCTACCACCTTGACGCGAACCGCGCCACGATCGACCAGTACAACCTGGGCTGGAAGAAATACCTGGCCCAGCGTGAAACCGATGAACGCGCCCGACGCCGGGAACGCGCCAACGCGGAAAAGAAGGCTGGCGTCCTGATGGACCAGGCCAACAAGATGCGTGCCAAGGCCACCAAGGCTGTGGCAGCGCAAAACATGGCCAAGCGTGCCGAGCGTCTGCTGGCCGGTTTGGAAGAGGTGCGCGCCCAGGACAAGGTTGCAGCGCTGCGCTTCCCCGATCCTTCGCCATGTGGCAAGACCCCGCTGATGGCTGAGGGCTTGAGCAAGTCCTATGGCTCGCTGGAAATCTTCACCGATGTCAGCCTGGCCATTGACCGCGGTTCCAAGGTGGTCATCCTGGGTCTCAACGGTGCCGGAAAGACCACGCTGCTGCGTATGCTTGCGGGCGTGGCCAAGCCTGACACGGGCGAGATCATTGCCGGTCACGGCCTGAAGGTGGGCTACTACGCTCAGGAGCATGACACCCTGGACGTCACCCGTACCGTTCTGGAAAACATGCGCTCGGCAGCTGGAGACATGAACGACGCCGAGGTTCGTGGCATCCTCGGCTCCTTCCTGTTCTCCGGTGACGATGTCAATAAGCCTGCCGGGGTGCTCTCCGGTGGTGAGAAGACCCGCCTCGCCTTGGCGACGATTGTGGCTTCCAGCGCCAACGTGTTGCTCCTTGATGAGCCCACGAACAACTTGGACCCCGCCAGCCGCGCCGAAATTCTTGGCGCCCTGAAGAACTACACCGGCGCCGTAGTGCTGGTCAGCCACGATGAAGGCGCCGTGGAGGCCCTGGATCCCGAGCGCGTGGTGCTGCTGCCCGATGGCGACGAGGACCTCTGGAACCCGGACTACCTGGACCTGATCACCCTGGCCTAGTTTCACCGCTCCAAAAAGTACGACGGCGGGTGGTTTCCTTGATATTCGAGGGAACCACCCGCCGTCGTTAGTTGGGCGGAGTTGTAGGGAGATTAGGGGACTAGCGCACAGTTGTTTCGCTGGCCCCGGTGGCTTTGAGCAGTTCCTGGTAGCTGATGGACAGCATGGCCTGGTGACTGCCGGCCCCTGCCCACAACACGGGGTGCTGCTGCAGTTCGGTATCCAGGAAGGCGCGCAGCCGCTGGGGGTGCCCCAGGGGAGCCACACCGCCTACCGGTTGGCCGGCATGTTCGAGCACAAAATCTGGGGTGGCACGGGTGATCTTGGGCAGACCGTTCTCACGCGCCACCTTTTTCGTGTCGACTTTGGCGCCCCCGCTGGCAAGGATGAGGAGCGGTTCGCCGCCGCACTCAAAAATCAGGCTGTTCGCGATGGCGCCAACGTCACAACCCAGAGCTGCCGCAGCTGTGGCAGCCGTAGCGACCGAGTCGGGGACTACGATCACTGTGTCGGCCAAGCCCGCTGCCAGCAGTGCCTCACGCACGTTCTCCACGATGGGGTCGAGGGTGGGATCTCCGACGGGATCGCCAGTGGCGTCTCCGGTGGGGTTCCCCATCAGAAGCCTTGGGCGTCGAGGAGGGCGTCTTCGGCTTCCTCGGCTGTTGGCTTGGCACCAGGCTTGCGCACCTTGGTGTGACGGCGTGGGTGGAATGCGGAGCCGCGGCCGTGCAGTTCTTCTACAGGAATGCCTGACTCTTCGGCTTCCATGGCGTCAAAGTCATCGTTGCGGCGTTGCATTCGTGCGGCATAAGCGAAGCCCACAAAGGCCAGGATGCCAAAGGCAATCCACTGCAGTGAATAGCTCAGATGTGAGCCCTCATCAATGGACGGGGCCGGGAAGGGAACCGGGTTGTTGGCGGCGGCAGGTGTTTCAGAGGCCAGCTGACCGTAGGACCCGGTCTTGATGGGGTAGTCAAGTTGCCCGGCATATTCGTTAAGGTCAATGGATGCCAGTTGGCCCTCTGGGGCGCCGCGATTCAGGGTGGGTTCAGCCGGTTTCAGCCGAGCAATGACCTCAACAACGCCTTCCTGCGGCTGGGGGATGACGTCCGGGTGTCCGGCTTCGCGGTTGCCAATAGGTAGCCAGCCTCGGTCGATGATGACGGTGTCACCATTTTCAAGTGTTAGCGGAACCAGTACCTCATAGCCCGGGCCGCCATTCAAGGGGCGGTTGCGAACAACCCGCTGATCCTCGGTTTGATAGGTGCCCTTGAGCCTGACCTGAGTCCACTCCTTGGCCGGGTCCAACGCGTCAAAGTTGGCTGCTGCGTCGGCGTAATCCACAATGGTGCCGGCATAGTTCTGCTGAATCTTATGGATATTTTCCACCACGGCATTGCGACGGTTCATCTGCCAATTGCCCAGCGCCACACAGGCGAGGGCAAAGACCAAGGCCATGGCGAAATAGCCCAGCCACCTGCTTGAAAACAGAAATTTGTACGTCTTCATGAACTAGACGGAATCCTTCGGGCTCAACGGGCTGGTGGAAAGAGGCAGAGTCTCTTTCCACAGTGAACGGCTCTGGAGGTAATCCTCAAGCCAGGCTGTGTGCTCGGTGCAGGCCAACCAGATTTTGCGTCGTTCGGGGGTGTGGATCTTGGGATTGTTCCAGAGCAGCTGTGTGGTGGCGTGTTCGCGGCAGCCCTTTCGGGAACAGATCGGAGTCTCCGGAACGGGTGATTGCTCGGGCCCGTCCGCGCCCAAAAGATCAAAGATGTTCATGGTGCGGCTCCTGCTGGTTACTCTGCTCAACGGTTTCTTGAGAGGCGGCGTCCTGAGAGGCATCATCCTGAGGAGAGAGGTCGTCCTCATCTTCGTCGGGGACGATCTCCCCGGTGAGGATTTCATCGGTGGGGGAGACGTCGTCGTCCGTGGGGTACTGCCCGCCGGTCACCGCATAGAGGGGGGCTTCATCGAGTAGCTCGACGGTTTCTTGATGAATGGTGTCCGCGCCGCCATTGGCGATCATGACGGCGACCCACGGCAGTACAACGGCGCCCACTACGGGAATGACCTTGAACCAGCCGTCGACCACAAAGATCAGTGCCAAACAGACCATCCGGATGCCCATGGTCAAGGCGTACTGCCGCATTCTGT
This sequence comes from Specibacter sp. NPDC078709, assembly GCF_040686795.1. Classification (NCBI taxonomy): domain Bacteria; kingdom Bacillati; phylum Actinomycetota; class Actinomycetes; order Micrococcales; family Micrococcaceae; genus Specibacter; species Specibacter sp. NPDC078709. The sequence goes on along the minus strand of NZ_JBFBLU010000003.1, from coordinate 2,413 downwards.
GGCGCATGTCCTCGCTATGGGGGATTGCGGCGTTGGTTATGGCTTGAACGGTGGGTTCCGGCGTGCCGGTTAGGTACTTGCTGCGCCGGTTTGCACCGGGCATGGGCGTAGCTGATTGCTCTTTCATCACACTCCAAGGGACGCATTCATTCTCTCACCGCAGCACTGCACAACCAAAAGCCAACTGGGAGCCGCGGCGGCTTTCACGTAGGATTCGTTAACTAAAGTGACAGTCCCGGTGCGGTATGGGCATTGGCCCGCCAATTTTTCCCGCCCGGGTACGTAAGTTGCTTCACGAAAAAACTTCCAGGAGGAATACATGAGTGCATCGGTCGGCGCCGAAAAGCAGGCCCGCAGTGTTTTGGTCACAGGTGGCAACAGGGGCATTGGCCTGGCCATCGCCAAGGCATTTTTGGCCAATGGCGATAAGGTCGCCGTCACTTTTCGAAGCACCGCCGAACTGCCCGAAGGGATCCTGGGCGTTCAAGCTGATGTGACGAATGCGGCCTCGATCGACGCCGCGTTCACCGAAGTTGAGGCTGCGCACGGCCCCGTTGAGGTGCTGGTGGCCAACGCTGGCATCACCAAGGACACCCTGCTTCTGCGCATGAGCGAGGACGATTTCACCTCCGTCGTGGACACCAACCTCACCGGCGCGTTCCGGGTTATCAAGCGCGCCTCCAAGGGCATGATCCGTATGCGCAAGGGCCGCGTCGTGCTGATTTCCTCTGTGGTGGGCCTCTACGGTTCTCCCGGCCAGATCAACTACGCCGCCTCCAAGGCTGGTCTGGTGGGCATCGCCCGCTCGCTGACCCGCGAACTAGGCTCACGGGGCATCACCGCCAACGTTGTGGCACCGGGCTTCATCAGCACCGACATGACCGCAGCCCTTCCCGAGGACACTCAGAAGCAGTACCTCTCCACCATCCCGGCCGGGCGCTTTGCCTCTGCCGAGGAAGTGGCCAACGTGGTTCGCTGGGTTTCCAGCGACGAGGCCGCCTACATCTCCGGTGCGGTCATCCCCGTTGACGGCGGATTGGGCATGGGCCACTAACGTTCGACGCCGGCGTGCCCGGCTTGTGTGCCCGGCGGCCGCACTCGGCTTGCGCTGGGACACCGCCCTACTCGGCGGTATGTCCGGGCGCCGCTAGGATTCGATGTAGGACTGCCCGCGCGGGGTGACGCAATTGTCGTCCCTCCGCGTGGGAAATCAGCAAGATTCAATAAGATGTGAAGGATTTTTTATGGGAAAGCTTGACGGAAAGACAGCCATTGTTACCGGCTCCTCACGAGGAGTTGGCGCAGATGTGGCCAAGTTCTTGGCTGCCGAAGGCGCTGCGGTGGTAGTCAACTACCGCCAGAAGGCGCCTCGTGCCAACAAGGTTGTGGCTCAGATTGTGGAAGCAGGCGGCCGCGCTGTGGCTGTGGGCGCAGACTTGACCACTCAAGAAGGTGTGCAGGCTCTGGTCAGCGCCGCCCTGGAGAACTTCGGCTCACTGGATCTGGTTGTCCTCAACGCTTCCGGCGGTATGGAAAGCGGCATGGCTGAGGACTACGCCCTACAGCTCAACCGTGACGCCCAGGTTAACCTGCTCAACGCCGCTATGCCGGTGCTGCCTGCCGGTTCACGCGTTGTGTTTGTCACCAGCCACCAGGCACACTTCATTGAGACCGTGCCCACCATGCCCGAGTACGAGCCGGTAGCCAAGAGCAAGCGTGCCGGTGAAGACGCACTGCGCGCCTTGATCCCGAACCTTGCCGCCGAGGATGTCTCTTTGGTGGTTGTCTCGGGCGACATGATTGAAGGTACCGTGACAGCCACCCTGCTGGACCGCGCCAACCCCGGGGCCATTGAAGCTCGCCGCGCCGAGGCAGGCAAGCTGTACACAGTTGCTGAGTTCGCCGCCGAGATCGCCAAGATGGCAACGGCCGATGTTCCCTCGGGTCACACCGAATACGTGGGCGGCGCCGACTACTTCAAGTAGGCCGCACACCACCGTTTCTATCAGCTACCAATTCTGCCGGCCACCCCGTCCGGACTTCAGCGCCCTTTCAACACAGTCCGTTCAACAGCTTCAAGACCAACGGCTTCCTTGGATTGGAACCTATAGGACTGAATCCACTGCTCGAGAGGTCTGAATCCGAGCCGTGGATCGTGATTCCGCAAATGGTGTGGCGGCGGTGCTGTTTGTGCAAGGTGGCTATCCATTTAGTGGACCCTGGTCTGCACGTCATAGTTTGGACAGGCATTTCGACGTTGCGTATGGACTTGAGAGGTTGGACGGCCGGGAACGCACGGGTGCCCGCCCGGATCGGCACGACTATCGCAAAAGGGACGGCGCTTGCGGGAAAAGACGGCATTAGACGGCCCAGGCTCGCACGTAGCTGTTCCAACACGCACACCACCCACGCA